>NZ_JRPR02000001.1 GCF_000763135.2 Helicobacter jaachi
CAGAATTTGCAAGCTCTATAAGCCTTTTTTGCGCACTTTTAGGAGTATTTATAAAAATGAAGTTATAATCTCATTTTTTTATTCCCCGTGGATTCTATAAATCTTTTTGCTGGCAGCATAGATATGCTAAAAAGGCTTAATGAGCAGTTTAGGCTATGCATTATTAGCGCAAGCGAAGAGCAAATTGTTAAAAGCATTTTGCAAAAACATAATGCGCTTACATACTTTGCGCACTTATACTGCGGCAATACGCCAAAAAGCGAGACTTTAAAAAAATATGCGGATAAAGATAGCATAATGATAGGCGATGGCATAAGCGATATGCAAGCAGCAAAAATCGCTCAAGTTTATGGCATTGGCGTGCTATGGGGCTGGCAGGATAAAGATATGCTTATAGAATCTAGCGTGCTTGTGGAAAATCACGCGCAATTATTAGAGGCTATTTTTAGATTCTATGCCGCGCGTTTTTACAAAATATAGAATCTAGATTCTAAATCCACACAAAGAAAGACTTATGAAACTCATTCACATCACAGACACACATTATGGTAAGCCAAAGGAAGCCATTTACTCGCGTGAGCCAGCGGCAAATATGCGCAAAATCATCGCAGAGGTCAATGCCCTGCATGCTGATGCAAAATTATGCTTTATCACAGGGGATTTAGCCCACTATGGCGATTTGGAGGCGTATAGGTATTTAAAGCATGATTTGGATACGCTTGAAATCCCTTATTATTTAATTTTGGGCAATCACGATAGACGCGGGGCTTTTAGGGAGATTTTCACCCATGCGCCCTATACTATTGACCCTCTAGCAAATGGCTTTATGCAATACGCGTTTGAAATAGATACAGAATCTAACAAAAGTGTGTTTCTTATGCTTGATACGCTTAATGAGGGCAGTGATAGTGGCGTGTATTGTGAGATTAGGCAAGCATGGCTAAAAGAGCAGCTTCACAAATACCACGCGCATAATGTATATATTTGCATGCACCACGCACCCTTTAACACCGGCATAAAATCTATGGATAAAATCGGGCTAGACCCCTCGCACGCTAAGGCATTGTATGAGATTTTAAATGAGCATAAAAATATTAGGCATTTGTTTTTTGGGCATTATCATAGCGATATCACAGGCAAATGGGGGGATATATCATTTTCTACATTGCGTGGCGTTAGTCATCAAGTGCTGCTTGATTTTGAATGCGAGGAGATTAGGCTAGATTTTAAAAACGCGCAATATGGCGTTGTGTTTATTGACGAAAATCCGCACACACCGCTTATTGTCAATCACTTTTTAGAATTACAAAATCCTAGTCTTGAGATTTTTAGCTAATTATAGAATCTAGTTAGCGTGCTTTATAAAAGCTGTGCAGCAGCGTGGATATTTATGGAATTATTTTTGCTTTGGCTTAAGATACGATGCTTTTAAAAGCCTCTAGATTCTATAAATATACTAAAGGATACGCCTATGATGAGGTCTCTTTACACCGCTACCACAGGTATGCTAGGACAGCAATTACAAATTGATAATACTTCAAATAACATCGCCAATGTCAATACCACAGGCTACAAAAAGCAGCGCGCGGAGTTTGCGGATTTATTCTATCAAGTATTGCAGTATGCAGGCACAAGCACGAGTGAAACGACTATATCGCCTACAGGCATTGAAGTAGGGCTTGGCGTGCGCCCTGTAGCGGTGCAAAAGATGTTTTCTCAAGGACACCCCAAAGAAACAGAAAATAATCTTGATGTTGCCATTACGGGCAATGGCTTTTTTCAAATTGAGCTTCCTGATGGAAATATCGCCTATACGCGCGCAGGGAGCTTTAAACTTGACAATAATGGCAATGTGGTGAATGCAGAGGGATATAGGCTTATCCCAGAGCTTACCATACCAGAGGGCGCGACACAAATTAATATCGGCACAGATGGCACAGTGAGTGTGATTGAGGGTAATCAAACTGAAGTGAATGTGCTAGGACAAATTGAGATTGTTAATTTTATTAATCCTGCAGGCTTGCACTCTTTGGGCGATAATTTATTTATTAACACTAACGCTTCGGGCGACCCGGTGGCGGGTGTGCCGGGCATTGATGGATTTGGGCAGCTACGACAGGGCTTTTTGGAGTTAAGTAATGTGAAATTAGTAGAAGAAATGACAGACCTAATCACTGGGCAGCGCGCCTATGAGGCAAACTCAAAGAGTATCCAAACTGCAGATTCTATGCTTCAAACCGTAAATGGCTTAAAGCGATAAGTTAAGTAAAAGCAATAGAGCGGAATATAGAATCTAGCTTTCATCTTGCAAGGCAAGCTTAGTGAAAAGCTCGCCCCTTTGTTTATAGGAGCTAAATTGGTCTAGGCTTGCTGCAGCAGGCGATAAAAGCACGACATCTTGTGCATCTTTAGCGCGCTTTTTGTGGATTATACGCATAGCATTTTGCAAAGTGCCGCAAGGCAAAATATGTATATGATAGCGCCTTGCAAACTCAAGTAATCGCTCCTCATTTGCGCCAATGCTAAAAATCTCAATATCTTTATCGCGCATACATTCAAAAAGTGGGGTGAGATTTGCTCCCTTATCATCGCCGCCTAAAATAATGCAAATATGCCTATTAGCATAGCGCAAAATAGCCTGAATGGTGGCATCAACATTCGTGCCTTTGCTATCATCAACCCATAAGCGATTATATTTATCATAAAATTCCGCAATCCTATGCGCGCCGATATGAAAGGTATTAAGCCGCTGCACATTGTCTGCACGAAAGCCAAGCTTAGCAATACTTAGTGCAATGCACGCATCAAGCAAAAATGGCTCTTTAAAAATAATTGTCTCCATATCAAAGCCGCATGCTTTAGCCAAATCAAGGCTTGTTTCGTAAGTGATAAGCTCGCCTTTATATTTTCTCACAAAAGTATGCTCTTTAAGCTCTCTAGGGATAATGGCAAAAGTGCGGCTATCCATACGCAATAGCACGCTTAATTTATCATCAATATAATTTTTAAAGCTCCCATGCCAGCTAATGTGGTCCTCCCTCACGGGCAAAAGTGCGTAGATTCTAGGATAGGCATAATGCGTATAATGCAGACTAAATGAGCTTGTCTCTAGCACCCAAATCTTAGGCTTTTGCTCATAGAGCGTAGAGAGCGGTGTGCCGATATTGCCGCCACTTTTTGCCCCAAAAGGCTCTAGCAGTAAAGTAGTCATTTGCGTGGTGGTGGTTTTACCATTAGTGCCGCTAATCCAAATGTGAAATGGCAAATCTTTGCTCTGCTCATGCAAGAGATTCATAAAATAATCATATTCGCTCACTAAATGCCTAGCTTTCTGCACAAGTGCGTGAAAAGGTGGAATGCCCGGACTTAGAATCTCCATATCACTATTATGCGCATTAAACTCACTAGGTGGGAGCAAAGCATTACCCTGCTCATCATAAGCAATTTTTTCAAACTTATCATCATAAATATAGAGCTTTTGACCCTGTGCGTTAAGAAATTTCACCAAAGGCTTTGTCGTAACTCCATAGCCAAAAATACTTATGTGCATACGCTTCCTTTATCGTGCTAGCGGATTTTAAGGCTCAAAATCGCAATAAGATTTGCCAAAATCGCAATAATCCAGAATCTCACAATGATTTTATTTTCTGCCCAGCCGCGCACTTCAAAATGATGATGTATAGGCGCCATAGCAAAAATGCGCTTTTGGCGGTATTTGTAGCTGCCTATTTGCAAAATCACAGAGAGGGCTTCTATCACAAAAATAATCCCAATGAGTAAAAGTAAAATTTCATTATTTGACACAATAGCCATAAAGGCGATAAAGCCTCCAATAGCCAAACTCCCGCTATCGCCCATAAACACTTGCGCGGGGTGGCAGTTATACCACAAAAAGCCAATAAGCGCGCCAATGAGCGCTACTGATAAAATAGCAAGCTCCCCGCTATCTACGACTTTAGGCCAAAGCAAATAGCCAGAAAATCCTGCATGCCCGGCTACATAGACAAAAATAGAGAGTGAAAAAAGCGCGCAAATGCTAGGCACAGTGGCTAGCCCATCTAACCCATCGGTGATATTTACTGCATTACTTGTGGCAAGAAATACCAAAATCCAAAATAAAAGCGCAATAAATGGCACTCCAGCTATTTTTACCACACCCATATCAAAAAGTGGGTGTTTCATAAAAGGGATATAGAGATTAGTGTTATGCCCGATGTATAAAAGAATACTAGCAATGATAAAAGAGATAACAAAAAGCAAGAAAAATTTTACTCTAGCGCGCATACCTGCATTACTTTTAGCAGCAATTTTCATATAATCATCTTTTGCCCCAATAAGCCCAAAACTTACAACGCAAAAAAGCCCAAGCAATACATAAGGATTGAATAAATTCGCGCACATTAAAGAGGCAAAAAGCATACTAGCAATGAATACTATACCGCCCATAGTGGGAGTGTTTTTCTTCCCTTCATGCGCGGCTACATAGCCTGAAATGGGCTGATTTGCTTTTTTGAGCTTTGCCCATTTAATAAAATAGGGCATACACAACACGCTAGAGATAAAAGCCAAAAAAAACGCCACCCCTGCACGAAAAGTGATATATGAAAAAATATTCACATCAAAATGCTGATAAAACCAGTAAAGCATATAAATCCTTTGGGGAGGTTAGTTGGTGAAAGGTTTTGGATTTTAGCTACAATTAGTTAATGCAAAAATACGCACATTTAAGGGGTATATATGAAAACTATTCTTGTGATTACTGATGGCATTGGATATAGCGAGAAAACAGCGCATAATGCCTTTTATCAAGCCAAAAAGCCTACTTATGATTACTTATTCAAACATGTGCCTTATGGTATGATTGATACTTTTGGTTTAAGTGTGGGGCTGCCTAGCGGGCAAATGGGCAATTCAGAAGTGGGACATATGTGCATAGGCTCTGGGCGCGTGCTGTATCAAGATTTAGTGAGGATTTCGCGCGCCATTGAACAAGATGAGATTAAGAGCAATCCTGCCTTTTTGCAAGTGGCAAATAACGCCTCTGTAGTGCATTTATGCGGATTACTAAGTGATGGTGGGGTGCATGCGCATATTGCACACCTTAAGGCATTAGCGCAGATTCTATACGCGCAAAATAAAAGGGTATATTTACACCTCATCACCGATGGGCGCGATGTGCTGCCACAAAGTGCATTGACATATTTAGCAGATATAGAATCTATATGCAATGATAAAGTAAGCATTGCAAGCATTGCAGGGAGATTTTATGCCATGGATAGAGATAAGCGATGGGATAGGGTGCAAAAAGCTTATGAAAGCATAGCCTTTGGCGCAAATCCCGCACGCAAAAGCCCTAAAGACTACATACAATCCCAATATGATGCGCAAATTTATGATGAATTTATCGTGCCTGCGAGTTTTAATGACTTTCAAGGCATGCATGATAATGAGGGTTTTATATTTGTGAATTTCCGCTCCGATAGGGCTAGAGAGATTGTAGAAGCGCTGGGAAATCCCCAATTTAAAGGCTTTGAAAGGCAGCGATTTATCCCTTTACATATAGCTACGATGACAGAATATGACGCGCTTTTCCCCTATCCTGTGCTTTTCCCAAAGCAAAAAGTAGAGCATACGCTAGCGCAAGTGATTTCACAACATGGCTTAAAACAGCTGCACACGGCTGAAACAGAAAAATACGCGCATGTGACATTTTTTCTAAATGGTGGGCGCGAGGAGGCTTATGAGGGCGAAGAACGCGTGCTTATCCCCTCTCCTAATGTCAAAACTTATGATTTACAACCCCAAATGTGCGCTAAAGAAGTGGGCGATGTGGTGATAAAAGGCATAGAGCAGGGCTATGATTTTATTGTAGTAAATTTTGCTAATGGCGATATGGTGGGGCATACAGGGAACTTTAAGGCAGCTGTGGAGGCTGTTGAGGCTGTGGATAGAGAGCTTGGGCGTATTTTAGAAGCGGCAAAGGCTCATCATTACGCGCTTTTTATCACAAGCGACCATGGCAATTGCGAAGAGATGAAAGATGAGCAGGGCAATACGCTCACAAATCACACTGTTGGGCAAGTATGGTGCTTTGGGCTTGTTGATGGCGTGGATAAAATAAATGATGGCGGCTTAAACAACATCGCTCCAAGCGTGCTTAAAGCCATGGGGTTAGATATTCCAAAAGAAATGGATAAGCCTTTGTTTTAGATTCTATCATGTCTGCGCTATTGAGCTAAAGCTCCGCGCGCATCTTACAATTTCACGGCGAAGCCGCGAATTTACGCCTAAAGTATAAAGTTATAGCTTAAGCTTTAGCTAATTATCAACTTGTTTTTTTGAGGTGAGATTCTATCATGTCCGCAATGGCTTAGATTCTATAAAACTCAAAGGCAGCATTACAGAAGCCCTTTGATGATAGAATCTATGCGGGATATGCAGGTGCGGATACTTTAGGCGCAATGTGTTAAAAAAAATTATATCAATATCTAGCGTGCGCGGCGCGTTTTTAAACGCCCTCTTGCGCCCACGCGCAAATCGCCGCTCTATGTAGAATATAAGCGCATATATGTGGCGGATATTTTTATGACTTTGGCAAATCATTACCGCATTATAAAAATCATTTTGCGCCCTAAAGCCAAAGGCGGGATTACGCCAAATGGGTGAAGTGCGCAAAATCTTAATGTAAGATACAGAATCTAGCCACATAAATGCAGATTCTAAAATATCTATGCTACTTTTCACACCATAGCCCATATTTGAGCCAAGCCCTAGCACAAATATATTTCTCCCCTGCGTTTTTGCCTCTAAATGTTGTGTAAACGCCCTAAAAGGATAATGCTTTGAGCTTAGAATCTGCGCATTTTTCACACTTGCTCCCTGTGTCGTATTTATTAAAATATTGTGAAAACATTATAGAATCTTAACCCAAATTTCTCTAAAAAAGGACAGATAATGAAATCTTTAAGCTTTTATGCATTGCTTTGTGTGTTGGCTAGCTTTTGCTTTGGCGCGAGCTTTGAGGATACACTGCAAAATACCATTAAAACTAACACCAAACAAAATGTAAAAATTCTAAAAGTGCAAAATTTGCAATCTACGCCTGATGTGAAGCTTGTGCTTATTGCTGTGGGTAATATGCAAGTGCCTATTTTTGCGAGCAAAGATGGCAAGGTGGTTATGGGCGTTTCAAATGTGTTTTTTGCTCATAATAGCGAGGATATGGGCGCGGTTGGCTCTCTTATTAAACAAACACAAGATGACAAGCCAGATAATGCCGTGCTTGATAAACTTTTTAAGCAACTTGCTAAAGATTATATTATCCTGCATTCGCCCAATAAAAATACCAAAAAAATCACCTATATCGTATCCGACCCCAATTGCCCTAGCTGCCAAAAGGAATTAGGCAAGATTGAAGAGCGGCTTAAGGATAGTGATGTGTATATGCTGCTTGTGGGATTTGTAGGGCAAGACTCACCTATAAAATCCAGTATGCTGCGTGATAAATTACTTGATGTCAAAGATGATAAGCAAAAGCTTTCCACCCTTAGAGAGGTCTATACGCCAAATTCTAAAGTGCCAGCTGACTATATGAATATTGATATCAAAGATACGATGAAAATTAATCAAAAAGTAATGGAGGCGGGCATTAAGAGCGTGCCATTTATATATGAAAGCAAGAAATAATTCACTTTCATACGGACTTTACACTATCTTTTAGCGCAACAAATACGGATAGAATCTAGCTCCTAGATTCTATAATTTCCGCGCTGTTGCTTTTTTATAAAAAGCCGCGCGCATCTTACAATTTCACGGCAAAGCCGCTCGTTGCGCCTAAAGTATAAAGTTATAGCTGCTTTAAGCATCTATCAACTTGTTTTTTAAGGTTAGATTCTATAATTTCCGCGTTTTGCTTTTATAAAAGCTGTGCACAATATACGCATTAAAACACAAGCAATTCGCGCTTTAATTTATTGAGCGCATCAATTTGGGCTTTGAGCTTCTCAACCTCGCCATCAATTTGGGCTAGCACGCTAAAGCTTAAATGTTCGGGCATATCCTGCGAGCCACGCTTAATCATAATATAATCAATAAGCGAGATTTTAGCAATATTAAGCAAGATATTAATATCATCGCGTATGTCCTCGATATTTTTAAAAATCTCATCTATTTTCTCAAACATTTCTTCTCCTTTGGCTATTTGAGTCCTGCGGCTATGAGCGTGTGCAAGTGTATAACACCTTGTATATGATTTTGCTTATTTGTGATGATGAGTAGCTGGATTTTGTTTTCCTCCATAAATTTGAGCGCGTCATAAGCAAGCATATTGGGGTTTTGACAAGTCTTTGGATTCTGTGTGGCATAGAGGCTCACAGGCGCGCTTAAATTAAAATCGCTCATCATCATCGCGCGGCGCAAATCCCCATCACTCAAAATCCCCCATAACTCATTATTTTGCGCGATAATAGCATTACCCAAACGCTTTTGGCTCATCACAATAATAGCTTGAGAGAGCGGCATAGTAGGCTCTATAATGGGCAGATTCTGTGTTTGCATTAAATCTGTGAGTTTAACAAAGAGTTGCTTGCCAAGCGCACCACCGGGGTGAAACGCAGCAAAATCATTTGCCTTAAAATCACGCCTTTTCATTAAGCACACCGCTAACACATCGCCTAGCGCGAGTGTGAGCGTAGTAGAGCTTGTAGGCGCGATATTAAGCGGACAAGCCTCCTTATGAATGCTAATATCTAAAAAATAATCCCCCATTGCTGAAAGTGGAGAATGTCTATCTCTGCTCATTGTGATGATAGGATTACCCATACGCTTAATGTGAGGTAGGATATTAAGCAGCTCTTCGCTCTTGCCGCTATAACTAATGGCTAAAATCACATCATTTGCCTGTACTAAGCCTAAATCCCCATGCATTGCCTCTGTAGGGTGCATAAATACACTAGGCGTGCCTGTGCTTGAGAGCGTGGCAGAGATTTTCTGCCCAACAAGCCCGCTTTTACCCACACCGCACACAATAAGCTTGCCCTTAGATTCTATAATGCACTCAACAATCCGCGCCAATTCCTGCTCATCAAGGTTTTTTATAGAATCTAGCAGGCTTTTAGATTCTATCTCAAGCACTTCTTTGGCAATTTGTGTGTAACAAAGCTTCATTGCGCGCTACACCACATAAATCATTGGCACAATGGTGGGATATTTTTTCACTTTCTTAAAAATATGCCGCTTAAAGACATTATGCACTTCAGCCTCAAGATTTTTGGCATTAAAGCCCTCTGCCTTAAAGTTTTTCACCACAAATTCAAGCGTTTCATTCATTTCTTTTTCAAAGCCTTTATCCTCTTTATCCGCCACAAGCCCAAAGCTAGAGATTTTAGATTCTAAAATTTTGCGCTCTTTGCTAATGCGCGCAGAAATTACCACAATACCATCACTTGCAAGCGCTTGCCTATCAAGCACGACATCATTTTCAATTTGGCGATTGATTTGATTATCAATAAAAGTCTTGCCATTTTTGACACTGCGCACCTTTTTCATATAGTTTGGATTCACCTCAATTTGGTCGCCATCTTCCATAAGATAAATATTTTTCTCCAACACGCCGCAGGCTATGGCTGTTTGCTTATGCCGGGCGATGTGATTGTATTCACCATGCACAGGTAAGAAAAATTTAGGCTTAATAAGCCTTAGCATGAGCTTTTGCTCCTCTTGCGCGGCATGCCCACTCACATGGATTTCGCTAAAGTCTTGGTATGCCACACGCGCGCCTGCTTTCATAAGGAAATTAAGCACCGCAGAGACAGAGCCTTCATTACCCGGAATAGCTTTAGCAGAAATAATCACCATATCGCTTGGCTTAATTTTGATATGGCGATGTTCATCTGTTGCCATACGATAAAGCGCGCTCATAGTCTCGCCCTGCGAACCTGTAGTGACGATTAACACTTCTTCATCAGGATATTTTGCCACCTCATGCGCTTCAATAAAAATATTTTGTGGCAAATCAATATAGCCTAATTCGCGCGCAATCTCTAGATTTTTCTCCATAGAACGCCCAATAACAGCCACTTTACGATTATATTTAATCCCATATTGTATGGCTTGATACACGCGATGAATATTTGAGCTAAAAGTGCTCATAATCACGCGTCCTTGAGCCTGCTTGAAAAGGGCTTCAAATGTAGGTCCCACACTGGCTTCACTAGGTGTCGTGCCGCTGCGATGCGAGTTTGTAGAATCGCTTAGCAAAAGCATAACGCCCTCTTCTCCATAATGCGCTAGACGATGTAAATCTGTAGGGAGATTATCAATAGGCGTGTGGTCGATTTTAAAATCGCCCGTGTGCAAAATCACGCCCGCATCTGTGCGTATAGCAAGCGCAGAAGCATCAATGACTGAATGCGTAATATTAATCCACTCTACTTCAAATGCACCGATTTTAATAGGCTTGCGCTTTTCTACAATCTTAAAAAACGAGCGATATTTGCTTAAACCATGCTCATCAAACTTACTCCCTATCATACCAAGCGGTAGAGGCGTGCCATAAATAGGGAACTGCAAAAGTTTAAATAAATAAGGCACGGCACCGATGTGGTCCTCATGCGCGTGAGTAATGATAACGCCTGCGATTTTATCCTTAATAGCAAACAGATAGCTAAAATCAGGCACGAGAATATCCACACCATGCATATCTTCATTAGGGAAACTCATACCCACATCAATCACAATTGCAGAATCTGGCGTCTCAATCACAGTAATATTGCCACCAATCTCCCCTAGCCCGCCAAGTGGCGTGATGCGCACGCTAGCTTTGGTATTAAGATTAAGCTTGTTATGGGGGTTTAGACTTTGGCGCTGGATTCTATTATTTGCCTCCACACCGCGCTTTAAATCCTTGTGCAAACCAAGATTACCCTTTTCATTCACATCTCTTACTTCTCGTATGCCATCTTTACTCTCATCATTATGCGTTTTATTATGCGGCGCATTTGGATTTTTGCCCTGCCATTTGCGCCTTTCAAATGGCTTTTGCTTAGGAGCATTTGGGGCGTTATCATCTGTTTTTGGAAAATGTGGCTTTGGCTTATGCTCTTTGTGCGCTTGTCTAGATTCTATAGGAGCAGCCTCTCTTTCTTTAAAAGAAGATTCATTAAGTATGTCATTTGCTTGTTCTTCTGGTGTTTTTTTCTTAAATCTGTCTGTGAAAGATTTAAATTTGCTTGTTTGATTGCTCTGGTCTTGCATTTGTTTGTCCTCCATCGTATGTCCTTTGTTTAAGAAATTTTAAAATGTGGTGAAAACTTTCTGTCTTTACTTCATGCGCCCTTGCGTTAGGCTTTATATTAGCAGATTCTAAGGCTTGAGCTAAAAGGGCTTTATCAAAAGCACTTGAGAGATTCTTTAATAATGTTTTTCGCGGCGCGCAAAAGGCAAGTTTCAAAAAAGATTCTAAATCGCAGAGTGAGAAGCCCTCAAATCGTGGTATCTGGTGCTTGTGTATAACAAAAACAGATGAGCATACCTTTGGCACAGGGCTAAAGGCGGTATTTGGCACATCAAAAAGCATCTGTGCATCTCCCAAACTTTGCGTAAGCACACTAAGCGCACAAAAGGCACTCTCTCCGCTAATGGCGCAAAACTTTTGAGCCACCTCTTTTTGCGTCATCACAAGCAAGGCTTTACAGAATCTATCGCGCAAAAGTCGCAGGATAATATGCGTTGCGACATAATAGGGAAGATTAGAAACTACTTTGTATGCTTGTGTGTGAAGCCACGCTTGCTGCGCGTGCAGGGATAAAATATCTTTATATATAATATTTAATCGCCCACTTTGTATATCACTAGAAAATTTTTTGCTAAGTAAAGAACATAAGTCTAAATCGACTTCATAGGCTATCAAGGATTCTATTTTTAATAGCTCTTGTGTCAAATCACCCAAGCCAACCCCAATTTCTACGCACTGAATGGGAAGTGTGGGAGTGGATTGGACAATTTTATAAATGAAGTGAGCATCTTGCAAAAAATTCTGCCCAAAATGCTTTTTTGCCTGATGTGCTTTCACTTCCTAACCCCAAATTTTGAGGTGCATTATATCCTAAAGTATGCAAATATTTTCTTTATATTAAGCAGGATTTAGATATTATGCAGCCCACATTGACACAGATGGACACAGATGTTTTTAGAGCACCAATCTTTTTAGATTCTCAAAAATAATAAATATTTTATAAAATAAGAATTATCACTTAAGGAGCAGTAATGGGCTTTGCGAAGAGGATTATTCCCTGCCTTGATGTGCATAATGGGCGTGTGGTAAAGGGAGTGAATTTCACAGATTTGCAA
The DNA here is from genome assembly GCF_000763135.2 of Helicobacter jaachi. Classification (NCBI taxonomy): domain Bacteria; kingdom Pseudomonadati; phylum Campylobacterota; class Epsilonproteobacteria; order Campylobacterales; family Helicobacteraceae; genus Helicobacter; species Helicobacter jaachi. Next base: position 12,349 of record NZ_JRPR02000001.1, read on the forward strand.
GATGCGGGTAATCCTGTGGAGATTGCTAGAAAATACAATGACAAAGGGGCTGATGAGCTTGTACTGCTTGATATTACAGCAAGCCATGAAGGGCGCAAAACTATGCTTAAAGTCGTAGAAAACATTGCCAAAGAAATTTTTATCCCATTTAGTGTAGGTGGTGGGATAAGCTCTGTAGAAGATATGTCTAATTTGCTCAATGCGGGGTGTGATAAAATTAGCCTAAATAGTGCAGCACTCAAAAATCCCGCACTTATAAATGAGGGCGCGCAGCAGTTTGGCTCGCAGTGTATTATAGTGGCTATTGACGCAAAAAAAATAGATACAAATAAATGGCATGTATTTATGAATGGCGGGCGTATAGATACCCAAAAAGATATGATTGAATGGGCAAAAGAGGTGTGCGATAGGGGTGCTGGCGAGATACTTTTGACAAGCATTGACACAGATGGAACAAAAGACGGCTATGATAAAGCCATGATAGAATCTGTAAATGCCTATGTAAATGTGCCAATTATTGCAAGTGGAGGAGCAGGGAGCAAGCAGGATTTTGCTCATGCATTTTCGTATGGAGCGAGCGCAGCACTGGCTGCGAGTGTGTTTCATTATGGTGAAATAAGTATCAATGACCTAAAGCACTATTTGCATGATGAAGGCATTTCGGTAAGAATCTAAATACAGAATCTATGGAGCAAAAATGATAGTATGTGCTGGAAATGGCGAGGATTTTGCCTTTGCTAAATCTATTGGCGTGGGTTTGGTAGAAAGCGCAATGAGGCTTTCTCAAATATGCGCTAGGGAGAGTGTAGATTCTATAATCTTTATAGGCAGTGCGGGTGCGTATAGCCAAAATACGCATATATTTGATGTATATATCGCTGATAGTGCCACACAAATTGAGCTTGCCTTTTTGCAAGAGCAGGCTTACACACCGCTAGATAATCACATACAAAGCGACACTTTAAATATGCTTGTTTCACATGAAACACTAAAAACATTACCCCCAAAAGCAGTAATCAATAGCTCAAATTACATCACAACAGATACCCATTTAGCCGCACGATTAAGTGCTGCTGGCATTATGCTAGAAAATATGGAATTTTTTGCAGTGATGAGCGTGGCGCAGTATTTTGCTATCCCTTGTGTGGGCATATTCTGCGTGAGTAATTATTGCCATAAAGACGCGCATACAGACTTTATCAATAACCATTCGCGCGTAAAGCAAATACTCATCGAGCAAAGCCCATTAATCCACCATATCGCCGCTATCATTGCTAGGCGTGATGACAAGCCCATTGCACCGCATAAACATAACAATCATAAGGATATGCCATGAGCAAACCAAGCCTGTATGGCTATACGCTCAATGAGCTTAAAGCCTTGCTTTCGCCTTCATTTCGGGCAAAGCAGATTTATCATTGGCTGTATCATCACTATGAATGCGATGTATTGTGTATGAATAATATTTCTAAAAATATGCAGGATTTTATACAGACACATTTTAGTATTTCGCAGATTGAGCCTATATGCATAGAGCAAAGTCGCGATGGAAGTAGAAAATATTTATTTCAAACGCGCGATGGACATAGCTTTGAATCAGTGCTTATACAAATGCGGCAAGAAACAGAGCATAAAAGTGAAAAATGGACTATGTGCCTCTCTAGTCAAATTGGCTGCAAGGTGGGCTGTGCATTTTGCTTCACAGCAAAAGGCGGCTTTGTGCGGAATTTGAGCGCTGCTGAAATAGTCGAACAAGTCGTAGCAATGAAAAGGCATGCGCAGATTCCACCGCATAAGCGTGTAAATATCGTCTTTATGGGTATGGGCGAGCCGCTAGACAATCTTAGTAATGTTGCACAAGCTATCAAGATTCTATCCGAACTAGAGGGATTAAGCATCGCCGCACGAAGGCAAACAATTTCTACAAGCGGCATTGCGCCTAAAATTAAGACGCTAGGCGAGCTAAATCTAGGCGTGCAGCTAGCCATTTCACTGCACGCAGTAGATGATAATCTGCGCTCAAGGCTTATGCCCATTAACCGCGCGTATAATATCGCTGATGTGCTTGCTGAAGTGAGAAAATTCCCTGTGGATACGCGCAAACGCGTGATGTTTGAATATTTGGTGATTAAGGGTGTGAATGATGATTTAGCAAGCGCAAAAAAGCTGCTCTCTTTGCTCAATGGCATTAGGGCAAAGGTCAATCTCATTCTTTTTAATCCACACAAGGGCAGCGCATTTGAGCGTCCGCAGATGAGTGATGTAAAAGCATTTGCGGATTTTTTAATCAAAAAAGGCTTGCTTTGCACTATTAGAGAATCTAAAGGGCTTGATATTAGTGCGGCATGTGGGCAATTACGCGAAAAGATAGAATCTAGCACGGCTTTAAAACAGCCGCAAAGCTATAAAATACCTAGCAGAGTGGATATGAAAAGCGTAGATTCTATAAATGTTTCACAAGAAACATTTATAGAATCTTAAGCGTATTATAGAATCCAAAAAAACACAAGGAGCGATATGAATTTAGACATTATTTTGGGCATATTTTTGGCAGTGGTAGCGGCTATTGGCATTATTGCTTTTGGATATTTAGCAAAAGAGAAAGGTGAAAAATGAGTGAGAATCTACACATACAAAAACATCAAAAAATGCTTGTGCATATATGCTGCTCTGTGGATAGTCATCATTTTTTAAGCGAATTACAAAAACTATATCCCGATAAAGAAATGATAGGATATTTTTATAATCCAAATATCCACCCCAAAAGCGAATATGACTTGCGATTGCTTGATGTGGAGCGAAGCTGCAAAATGCTAGGTGTAAGGCTTATAGAAGGAGAGTATGAGACTAATAAATGGTTTGCAGAGGTCAAAGGACTTGAGCAGGAGCCTGAAAAAGGTGCGCGTTGCATTAAATGCTTTGATTCGCGTTTGGAAAAAACAGCTCAAATCGCGCACCAAATGTCTATTGATATTTTTACTTCTACCTTGCTTTCTAGTCCGCTCAAAGAACAGCAGATTCTATTTGCGGAGGGCGATGCGATTGCTAGACATTATGGCTTAGATTTTCTCAAAATTGATGTGCGCAGTAATGGCGGCACACAGCGCCAAAGTGAGCTTGCAAACAAAGATAGGCTCTATAAGCAGACTTATTGCGGCTGTCAATTTGCCCTTAGCAAACAAAGAGAAACTCGCAAAGAGCTGCCCTTAGAGCTTATGAGCAATATCGGCAAGCAAATCGCGCCCGGCAGCAATGAGCAACGCAAGGCGATATTTGAATTGCGCGATAAATGCGAGCAGGAAAGCAGGGAATACGCACTCTACAAGCAAAATAAAATCATTTGGCGAAATCTACGCAGCGTGTGCATTGACGGAGAGGAGGTTATTTCATCATATATTATCACACATTCTCGTAGCAAAGATATGATAAAAACATCAACTATCACTTATATTCCTCAATCTATAAAGGATATAGAATCTAAACCCCAAAATATTGAGATTGGCTATGCGAGGCGCGATGATAGCGTGTTTATTGACATACATGATGCAAATAAACTGCTAGGCACGCATTATAAAAATGCGCAAGATATGCTCTATCACCCGCCCAAATATGAAGATGAGTTTGCCTTGCGCGCGGCTTTGTGTGGAATGGATAGCATTAATCCTATCATTATCATTGATAGGCGCATTAAACATAGCCTTAAGATTCTCATACAGGCACATTTTCAAGAAAGCAGTATTTTTGCAATCGCTGTGCATTCAAAGATTGTTTGAAAATATTTTTTGGTAAAATGCTGGATTTGCTAAGTTTAAGGAGTTGAGTAATGCAGAATGCAGAGTTTAGTATGAATATAGAGAAAATCCGCGAGATTCTCCCGCATCGTTATCCTATGCTACTTGTTGATAGAGTGCTAGAGCTTGTGAGGAATACAGATGATAGCAACCCCAATGGCTACATTAAGGCATATAAAAATGTAACAATTAATGAAGAGGTGTTTTTGGGACATTTCCCTAGCAAGCCTATTTATCCGGGTGTTATGCAGATTGAGGGTATGGCACAAGCGGGGGGTTTGCTCGCATTTGTGAGCATGTTTGGCTTAGATGTGGAGCAGGCTAAAAATAAAATTGTATATTTTATGACTATTGATAATGTCAAATTTCGCATACCTGTGGTGCCCGGTGATAGGCTCATGTATGAACTAAAAGTATTAAAACATAAGGGCAATGTCTGGCAGCTTGGCGCAAAGGCTTTTGTCGATGAAAAGCTTGTATCTGAAGCCGAACTCAAAGCGATGATTGCCGATGCTAAAGAATAGAATCTAGGAGGCGTTATGATAGGGAAAACAAGCATTATCAAAGATGGCGCACAGATTGGTAAAAATGTGCAAATTGGTGAGTTTTGCATTATTGATGAACATGCTGTGATTGGCGATGATTGTATAATAGGCAATTATGTGCATATTAGCGGCTACACAACTTTGGGTAGAGGCAATAAAGTATATAATAATGCCGCTGTTGGCGTGCCTCCACAGGATTTAAAATACGCAGGGGAAAAAACAGAGCTTATTATTGGTGATGAAAATCTTATACGCGAATTCACTACGCTTAATCCAGGCACCACCGGTGGGCATGGTAAAACTACCATTGGTGATAGAAATTTGCTTATGGCATATGTGCATGTAGCACATGATTGCATAATAGGCAATGATTGTATTTTAGCCAATAATGCCACGCTAGGCGGACATGTCGAGCTTGGTGATTATGTGAATATTGGGGGTTTAAGCCCTGTGCATCAATTTGTAAAAATCGGCAGTGGCTCTATGCTTGCTGGAGGCTCTGTGCTAGTGCAAGACTTACCGCCATATTGCTTAGCTGAAGGGAATAGAGCATACATAAGGGGACTAAATAAACATCGTATGCGCAAATTATTTTCGCGTGAAGAAATTGATGAAATAAGCCACGCTTACAAGATTCTATTCTCTCGCACCGCACCTATCAAAGAGCTTGCTCAAGCACAGCTTAATCAAAATCCAAGCGAGGCTATTGCTTATATTTGTGAATTTATCTTATCAAATACGCGCGGTATCCCATTTAAAGGAGCACAGAGTGAGTAAAAAATGCAGTTTTTGCGGAAAAAAAGAGAGTTTATCTAATCCGCTGCTTAAGGCAAATAGCCCAGAAGATATTTATATTTGTAGAAATTGTATCATCGCGGGGTATGAAAAAGTAGTCGATTACGAAAACCAAATGACAGAGTATGAATATAATGAAGTTGAGAATCTAAACATACCCTCACCCAAAGAATTAAAAGCCAAGCTTGATGAATATGTGGTGGGACAGGAGCGCGCAAAGCGTGTATTTGCTGTGGCTGTGTATAATCACTACAAGCGTATTAGCACTTTGCAAGATGCTCTAAGTGATGTAGAACTCTCAAAGTCAAATATTTTGCTCATCGGTCCAACAGGTAGTGGTAAAACACTTATGGCACAGACTTTAGCTAGATTTTTAGATATTCCTATCGCCATTTCTGATGCTACAAGCCTTACAGAAGCAGGCTATGTGGGTGAAGATGTGGAGAATATCCTCACTCGCCTCCTACAAGCAGCTGATGGGAATAAAGAAAGGGCAGAAAAGGGCATTGTATTTATCGATGAGATTGATAAAATCTCGCGCCTTAGTGAAAATCGCTCCATTACGCGTGATGTGAGTGGTGAGGGCGTGCAGCAGGCGCTACTTAAAATTATCGAGGGCAGTGTAGTAAATATCCCTCCCAAAGGTGGGCGCAAACACCCCAATCAAGAATTTATCCCCATTGACACAAGCAATATTTTATTTGTATGCGGAGGGGCGTTTGATGGATTAGGCGATATTATAAAAAGGCGTTTGGGCGGGAATGTGCTAGGCTTTCATGGCGAAAAAAAGGGCAAAAGTGAGGAAAATACGCTCCTAGAATATGTAGAGCCTGATGATTTAATCAATTATGGGCTTATCCCTGAACTCATTGGACGATTACATATGCTCACCACACTTGCGCCTATTAGCAAAGAGGCGATGATTGAGATTCTCACGCAGCCCAAAAATGCGCTTATTAAGCAATATCAAAAGATTTTTGAGCTTGATGGTGCAAAATTGCATTTTGAGCAGGGTGCGATTGAAGCCATTGCAGAGCTTGCCATTGCTAGAAATACGGGCGCTAGAGGTTTAAGGGCGATTATGGAAGAAGCCATGATTGATTTAATGTATGAATTGCCAGAACTTAGCGGCTGTGAGATTACTATATCAAGAGAATGCATTACCAAAAAGCAAAAACCGCTTTTAGTTAAGAAAAAGAAGAATGCGCAAAAAAGAGCTTAATTTAACATAAAATATAAAGTTTAGCAAAGGATTAGAATGTATAATTCCCACATTATTTTGCAAAATTTTAAGGGGTATTTATGTTAATGGATAGACTCATTGGGACTTTCTCTAAAGATATTGCTATTGACTTAGGCACGGCAAATACTTTGGTGTTAGTGAAAGGAGAAGGTATCATCATTAATGAGCCATCTGTTGTCGCGGTGCAGGCAGACAGATTCAGCACTGGCAAGATTTTGGCTGTGGGCAAAGAAGCAAAAGATATGCTAGGGAAAACGCCCGATGGTATTCAAGCCATTCGCCCGATGAAAGATGGCGTAATAGCAGATTTTGATATGACAGAAAGAATGATACGCTATTTTATAGAGAAAGCCCATAAGCGCAAAACTCTCATTCGTCCGCGCATTATGGTGTGCGTGCCTTATGGCTTGACAGGTGTAGAAAAAAAAGCTGTTAAAGAATCAGCCATGAGTGCAGGCGCACGTGAGGTATTTTTAATAGAAGAGCCTATGGCAGCAGCTATTGGCGCGGGACTGCAGATTCAAGAATCTAAGGGAAGCTTGGTTATTGACATTGGTGGAGGCACGACAGAAATTGGTGTGATTTCTTTGGGTGGATTGGTGATTAGTAAATCCATTAAGGTGGCTGGAGATAAGCTTGATGTGGCAGTTATGGACTATGTGCGCAAGAAATTTAACCTCCTCATCGGTGAGCGCACAGGAGAAGAGATTAAAATTCAAATCGGCTCTGCCTCACCTATGGAAAAGCCCCTTGTTATGCAAGTGCGTGGGCGCGACCAAGTGAGCGGGCTACTTAATACTATTGAGCTTACGAGCGAAGATGTAAGAGAAGCGATGAAAGACCAGCTACGCGAGATTAGCAATGCACTAAAAAGCGTGCTTGAATCAATGCCACCAGATTTAGCAGGCGATATTGTGGAAAATGGTATCGTGCTTACAGGTGGTGGGGCGTTGATACGCGGACTTGATAAATATCTCTCCGATATTGTGCGCCTGCCTGTTTATGTGGGTGAAGAACCCCTACTTTGCGTGGCAAAAGGCACAGGCAAGGCGATGGAAGATTTAGATTTACTCAATCAACTCGCTTTTGATTGAGAAAGCCGCTATGCGATATAAAATCCTTATTTTTGGGATTGTTTTTTTTGTTTGTATTTTGGTTTTAATGGAGGTGGATAAATCCATTCAAAGCAAGATTCTAAACGCAAGCGATTACATAAAAATATTCTTTCTAGATTCTAAAGAAGGCATTGCAAATGCGTATGAAAGGCATTTTGACCAAGCCGAACAAATACAAACCCTCAAACAAAAAGTCGCAGATTACGACAAACTTACACTTGAAATACAAATGCTTAAAAGCGAGATTTTAAAGCTCTCAAACCTCATTGGCAAGGGCGGTATCACGCATGAGGACGAGAGCATTCACTTAGGGCGTGTGATTTCATTTGCTACACTAGGTGAGCGTGATAGAATCTGGCTAGAATCTAATCTAAGCGCATATAGTCAAAAGGCTGAGCAAAAAATTTTTGGCATTGTTAAAGATAATGTCGCTATTGGCGTGGCTGTGATAGAAAATGGCAGATTAGAGGGGTTTTTAAACGGCAATGAAAATTGTCATTATGATGTCTATATCGGACAAAATAGAGCTATGGGCATTGTCTCTGGCTCAAATAAAGGGTATTTGGTGGTGGATTATATACCTGATTGGATCGAGATTCATAAAGGCGATAAGGTTTTTACAAGCGGGCTTGATGGCATATTTTTGGAAAATATCCCTGTGGGCGTAGTAGAAAATGTGCGCGAAAATTATGGCTATTTGAGTGCTGATGTAAAGCCTTATGGTAGCCTTAATGAGCTTTCTTATGTGTGGATTATTGATAGAGAATCTCCCCAACTTACTTCCACAGATTCACAAAATTTGCAGCCAGATTCTCAAAATGCACCAAAAGAGACTTTAGAAAATCTAAATTCCCAAACCATGCAGGATTAAATGCCAAAAATAAGCCATACACACTCCAGCGCGCATACTCATGAGCAAACACAAAAGATTATGCAATTTTTGCATATTTTTGTAGCCTCACTGCAGCAAGCCACACAAAAGTATCAAATCGATGCACTCATAGATGAGCTAAATGCCATAAAGCATAGCGACATAGCCCTTATATGTGCAAGTAAAGAGGGCGCGGATTTGGTACAAGAAATCATTTGCCTTGTGCGGGATAAAATCTTTCATCTATTCTCACAGGGCGATATTTGTAATGTAAAGTATTTGAATATCTTGCTTTTTGCGCTAGATTCTAAGCAGGATACGCGCTTTAGTGTGTTTATAAATATGGCACAAAAGGGGCTTTTTGCACCCCAAGCGAGTGATGTTGAGAATCTGCTCTTTATTGAGCTTTATGTCCTTGCTAAAGCACTAGCGCAAATGTGTGATGTGCAAGCACTTATGCGTGAATATATCTCGCTTATTATGCTTATAGATATTAATCTGCCCCAAGCATTGGAACATACAAGCTTTATTGTAGAGCGATTTGAGGCTTTAGGCGTGCAAATGCACACACTTTTAGAGGCTATTAAGGCTCAATCTCAAGCGCAAGTGTATTTTGCCTATCCTGCTATGCGCAGGCGAAGCATACTTAATTGGCAGCTGCATTGCTTTTGGAATGTTTCGCATTTTTTTAATCATCACGCGTGGCTTGAGCTGTATGAAATATGGCGCGCATTATTTTATACAATGCTTGAAAATGGCGGTGTAGAGGGCATTGATGAAGCAATGTATATGCAATTTTTTATGTATCACATGTGCGGGAATAATTTCCAGCACCAAGCGCAATGGGCTAGATTCTGTAATGAGATTGATAAAGTGGGGGCAGAATATTATGAGCGCTTTGCACTAGAGCAAAATATTTATGGCTGCGCCATGCCTAGCAGTGAGGCAAAAAGCACAAAAAAGCGTATAGCCATTTTACGCGATAGACTTGTGGCAAATTCCCCCTATAAAGTCGAATACAGCCTTTTAAGCAATCTTTTGCAAGATGAAGCCTTTACTCAAATGTATGAGGTGAGAATCTACACTATGAAACTGCTTGAAAAAAGTATTGATGATGTGCATATTATTAAGCTTTATGAGGATTTAGGCGTAAAGGTTATTGATGTGATCTCTCCATTTAATGCTAAAGGCTTTTATAATTCACATTTGCAAAAAGCCCTCGCGCTCAAAAATGCTATACAAAATGATAATATACACATTCTCATAAGCCCAAATAATGGCTATGGCATAAGCGACTTTATCCTTGCCTCACGCAGCGCACCTTTGCAGATTTATTATTCGCATGGCAATTTTGTGTATGATTTATCTTGCATCGATGTGAAAATGACGCATATTTGCCAAAACAAGCGGCGCATTATGCATGAGGGGTATGAGTTTTATGGCGTGCCTGTAAAAATGCTCGACAGATTCTATAATCCTCCCCTTGATAGCGTGCTAAAAGAGCGTATAGCACAGGCTCGTAAGGCTTTTGGTAAAGAGTGTATCATTATAGGCAGCATTGGGCGCTTAGTGAAACTACACTCACATGCATATTGGAAGTGTGTAATAGATATTATGCAAGATTATCCCCAAAGTATATATGTGGCTTGTGGCGGGGGTAATAGCACGCTTATTAGCACTTGCATTATGGAATGCTTTACAGATAAAGCAAGTGGGGAGGCATTTTTAGAGCGTGTGCATTTTATGGGCTATGTGGATAGTAGCGTTTATGGGCATATTATTGATATTTGGCTAGATAGTTTCCCGCTTGAGCAAGGAGAGAGCCGCATAGAATACGCTGCTAAAGGAGGGTTAAGCCTTATGATGAGTAAAACCCCAAAAGAGCTGCGCTTAGGCAATCTTAAAGATGCTTTAGACAAATGGCAAGCCCTGCCACATAGCGATGGCTCACCCAAAACGCAGACGGAATATGACGAAACTTATGCGCTTTTAGCAGAATACTCGCCTTATTTTCTTGCCTTTAGCGAAGCAGATTATATAACTAAAGGCAAGGCTTTAGTGGAGCTGTTTGCAACGCATGACACACAGCGCATACAGATTCTAAAAAATGCCGCAGCAAAGGGCAGACAAATAGGTGATGATATTAAATCAAGTGAGGGCGTAGTAGCCTTTAAAGATATTATGGCTTTATCTACATTTACAGAATCTACGCCCAGCACGCCACCTATGCTGCCAGATTCTATACCATAAGGATTGTTGTGCTGTTTAATAGTTTTGCTTTTATTGCGCTTGTGTGTGTAACGCTATGCTTGTATTATTTGCCTTTGCTGCGCTCCATGCAGGTGTATATACTCATTATTGCAAGCTTTGTATTTTATGCGTATGGACAGGCGAGTTTGCTTATTTTACTGCTTATTTCAGCTTCACTTAATGCCATAGTGAGCTATCTAGTTTATTTTAGCCCCTCACTCACCAAAAGGTGGTTTTACGCGCTCTGCGGTGTGAGCATCAATCTAGCCATTTTGATAGGCTTTAAATACAGCCCACTTTTTGCGCAGGTGATAAACTACTACGCCTCGCTTGATGGCATAGGAGCGTTTCTTGTGGCTATTCCACTGCCTATTGGGATTTCTTTTTACACTTTTCAAGGCATTAGTCTAGTTGTTGATTTATACCGCTATGGGAGCCATGCTAATCATCAAAACTTAATTACACGCAGCTTTTTGCGCCATTATTGCAACACCATATTTTTTATTTCATTTTTTCCCCAACTTGTCGCAGGTCCTATCCTTAAAGCGCATCAATTTTATCCACAAATTTGTCCCAAATACGCCCAAAACATCGCTTGGCTAAGCGCGTTTAAAATTATAATCATTGGCTATTTTCTTAAAATGGTGATTGCTGATAATCTTAAAGACCAAACTTTTTGGATAGCTTATCCATATTTTGAAGCCTTTAATGCACTCACATTATGCGTTTTGCTCTTTGGATATAGTATGCAAATTTTTGCAGATTTTGCAGGATATAGCCTTATTGCCATAGGTGTGGCAAAACTCTTTGGCTATGAGCTGCCCAAAAACTTTCATTTCCCCTATCTGGCGGATTCTTTTGCTGATTTTTGGAGGCGGTGGCATATATCATTATCCACTTGGCTCAAAGAATATCTCTATATCCCGCTAGGTGGGAATAGGAAAGGCGCATTTCGCACTTATCTCAATCTTATTATCGTTATGGCTCTAGGGGGCTTATGGCATGGTGCAGCGCTCTCATATATCGTGTGGGGATTGTATCATGGCATATTATTAGCCATAGAGCGATTTTTAAAGCAATTTATTACCCTAAAGGCGCATTTGGGCATACATATTCTAAAAATTTGCTTTGTGTTTGTGTGCGTATCTTTGGGCTGGCTCTTTTTTAAGCTTAATAATTTTAGCGACGCGCTAAGCTTTTTAAATAAAATCTTTATCCACACAGAGGGTGGCACCAATAAGCGCGTGATTTTAAGCATTTGCTTTTATGCGCTGCCTGTTGGGCTATACTATGCCAATCACTTATTAAGCCTAAGATATCATAAAAATCTTTTAGATATCAATCTCACTTATGGTGTATTATTATTTTTAATTGCCACGAACAGCGGAGGGAGCGATGCCTTTATTTACTTCCAATTTTAAGTCTATTTTAAAAATCATAGGCATATTTTTAGCATTATTTGCAGGCTACAATCTTTTTTTAGCCATTGCTAAACCGCAAGTAAGCCTTTTGCAACACCAATGGCAAGACAATATAGTAGCCGCGCAACATTACATTTATGCCCCCCCCCCAAGCACATTATCGCAAAGCATTATCGTGGGCTCTTCTTTGGCGGTAAGAATGGATAAAGATATATTACAAGAGCATAGATTCTATAATCTAGCGCTGGGCGGAGATAGCCCATTAACGGGGCTTATGATTATAAAATCTTGTATGCAAAAAGGCGCGCAAGCCCCAAAAGCTATCTATATCGAGGAAAATACGCTATTTATGCGCGATTACAATAAAGAGATGATTGATAATCTTTTTAATCCCGCACTTTACACACTTCGCAAATACCTCCCCTCACTGCTTGAAAAATATCAACCGCTTAATCTTATATATTCCGCGCTTTATGAGTATTCTGGCTTAAAAAATAAGTCAAAATGGAGCGAGCAGCGCGATGAGCGCGTATATGAAATGAATATGCAAAATTTTTTGCGCCAATATGATGAGCCACTCACAAACTACACTGCACAACTCACACAATTACAGAATCTAGTAGCATTTTTTGAAAATAATGGAGTGAAAGTTGTATTTTTTCAAATGCCAATTGATGCGCGCCTAGCGCACAAAGCACTGCCAACACAACAACATGCACTTTTAAAGCAGTATTTTGGACACATAGCATTTATGCCCCCTCCAGAGTATTCGCAATATGTGAGTTCTGATGGCATACATCTGCTGCCAAAAAGTGCGCTAGATTTTACGCAATCTTTTCTTACCCTAGCTCATTAAATGAAAAAGTCCATCTTAATCTTAGCCGCAGCAAACATTGCCACATGCCCGCGCGCTATGCGTATGGTTGAGATATTAAAAGATGATTATGATGTAAGCGTAATGGGCATTGATAGCGATACTGCGCCCATGCCAAAGCTAGAGGATTTATCTAAAAAATATGCGCATATCAAAAGCTTTAGCTATCCTGTGTATAAAAAGCGCAATTTGTGGCGTGAAATGCGGCTATGGTGGCATTGCTTAAGCAAGCAGTGGGATAAACTAAGCTTTATTCATAATCGAATGCAGATTCTATATCATTTGCAAAAATATCATTATGATGTGATTATTTGCCATGATGTGCTGCTTTTACCAGTTTTATTTCAAGGATTAGCACAAAGTGGGCGCTTGGGCATTACAAAAGTTATTTTTGATGCGCGTGAATTTTATCCATGGCAAAACACTAGCTCACTGCGCTGGCGGATACTTTTTCAGCCTTTTTTTACTTATTTGTGCGCGAGTTACGCGCCTAGAGCGGATATAATGCTTAGTGTCTCACCCACATTTTGTGCGCTATATAGACAGCATTTTGGGCTTAGAGCGCGGCTACTTATGTCCTTGCCCTATGCTTATAATCTCTCTCCCACGCCCATTAATGCGCAAAAAATTAAGATTCTCTATCACGGCGCACTTAATCAAAATCGTGATATTCATAAGCTCATCAATCTATGCAAATACCTTGATGAGCGCTTTTATATAGATTTTATTTTTACTGGCGGGGAGGCAAAATTTCGCCAATATATAGAATCTAGCGTGCAAAAACTCATCATTCAAGGCAAACATATAAGGATTTTGCCCCCTGTAAGCTTAGAGGAAATCATTCCCTTTGGCAATGCCTATGATGTGGGGCTACTCTATATCCCTAAGCACAATAAAAATTTGCTCGCCACACTGCCTAATAAGCTTTTTGAATACACACAATCATGCCTTAGCATACTTATGCCACCCATTAAGCAAATCCAACATCTTGCACCACATCACTGCATTATCGCGCAGGATTTTTCAATCCCCGCTCTTGCTCATGCGCTTAATGCTTTAAATGCGCAAGAAATTATGCAGCGCAAACTTAATGCCCACAACGCCGCACAGAATCTACACATCGGCGCTAATGCCCAAAAAGTGCGCGATATAGTAAAAACTCTTACATAATTAATACTTATAGCCCAATTGCGCATAGAGGCTGGTACCTGAAACTTGATAGTAGTCATAGTAGCGGTTGTTTGTAATATTATACGCACTCAAAGACACATCAAGCCCATTATTAAACGCATAGCCCACTTTAGCATTGAGGCTAAATTGCTCCTCATAATATCCAAAAGTATTTTTAAGCGGCGTGGTATTTAAATCATCAACATAAAAGGGCGCGACATAAAATGCCCACAATGAGCCATATATGCCTCCTCCCTTGGCATTTTGGGTAATACGCGGGGCATAATTAAGTGATAAATTTGCCGTATGTCGTGGGATAGTGGCTAGCTGCTTACCCTCTGTGGCAGGATTTATGGGATTATCTACAATAGTAGCGTGAGTGAGCGTATAGTTTCCATCTAGGCTTAATCTATGCACAAAAAGTGGCAATGAAAAAGCATACTCTACGCCTAAAATGCGTCCCTTACCGGCATTCATATAGCGCGTTGGATTAGCTGCACTGCCATTGCCTGCACGATAAATCATATCATCTAGCTCTATATGAAAATAATACAAACTCGTATTTAGCACACCATTTAAAGTTTGAGAATCTAGCGCATATTCCGCACCTACATCAAAACTGATAGCTCGCTCATGCTTAAGGCTTGGGCTAATACTCCAAATCATTCCCGCGGGTGTGAAGTATTTATCACGCATGGTTGGCATTCTAAAGCCTGTGCCTATACTTGCTTTAAATATAAGATTTTGCGCATCATTCAAGCTAGGATTATAATTTATCCCCAATTTTGGACTAAAAATAGATAGGCTATTGCTTTGATTGTCGCTATTTTGTGTGGTATTGGCTTGATTATAAAAATATCCATTAAAATTTTGCCACAAATCATACCGCAAGCCCAAAGTGCTGCTTATTGAAGAAGTCCATTGAGAATCTACATTCACATATCCACTCGCGACAAAAGCTTCACTGCCAAAAGAACGATAAGTATCGCCGCGCGAACTATTAATGAGCCAGTTTGTCATATTGCGCTGCTTTTGAGTAAGCTTATAGTAGCGAAACTGCGTTGCAGCAGATATGGTGTGATTGCTAAAATAAGTGTTTTGATAGATTATATCAAGATAATTACTACTTGAATTAATATCTTGTGTCGTCCCTGCTCCACCATTTCTATCCGCCCCACTCGCCACATTTGCATCTTGCCAAGTGCTGAAAAGATTAACACTTGATAGCGCCACTTTTAAAAATGCGTTATCATAAGCATGAGTATAGGTGAGATTTCCCAAAAGATGCGAATAGCTCCCAATACCCCCAAAGCCAGAGCCTACAAAATAATCCCTGCCATTTACCAGATGCGTGGCATTCCCATTTGCATCGCTCAAAAAACTGCGCCATTTGCCAAAGGTATTGTTATGATTAGAAAAACTCACCATAGTTTCCACACTATCACGCTCCCCCATATCAAGGCGCGCCTTAAAGCGAATATCATAAATCTCCAACTGCCTGCGCCCACCTGTGCCAAGTATATATTTGCCTGCTTTATCCACATAATACCCGCTCATACCAGCTAGAGCAGCAGTATTTACGGCATTATTAGCCAAATATGTGGGAAATCCAGCCTCTATATCGCTACTTGTGTAGCCAGCGCTCAATTTAATCTTTAATTTTTTATCAAAAAACACATCGCCAACACTCCCATAGAATCTAAAAGTATTATCTCCTGTGTTTTTACTTAGCTCATGTCCATAGCCCATAATAGCCTGCGCTTCAAAGTCTTGTGGCATATCGGTAATGAAATTTATCACACCTCCCATAGCATTTGTGCCATAAAGGCTAGCAAAACTCCCGCGTGCCACCTCCACGCGCTTAACATCATAGAGTGAAATTTGATTTAAGATTCTAGCCTCGCCCTCTAAGTCACTTAAAATCACGCCATCAAGCATGACAAGCGTGCCATAATTAATGCCACGAATTTTAATCTGCGGTCTAGGATTAAAGCTAAAATCATCGTGTATGCGCACACCTGCGAGCTTTTTAACCACATCAGCGATTTTAGTGTTTGGCATAGTGGAAATCGTTTGAGAATCTACCACACTTACATTGCCCGGTATAAGTGAAACATCGCTTTGCAATGCTGAACCTGTAGTGATGAGCTTATCAAACTTATGAGTATGTGGCAAATCTTTACTATCTTCGCCATAAAGAACGGAAAGGGGGAGGAGAAAAAAAGCAAATACACCCGCTAGGGTAAAATTTATTTTAGCTTTATAGCGTTTATACGGGGGGGGGGGGTGATACTATACTTTATATCAAAAATGATATTCATAGGACAATCCTTTACTAAAATTTTCACTTGCCTTAATTCAAAGTGAGCGGATTTTATATCATAAAATATCAATTATAGTCAATATAAAATATAAGAATAGATATTATTTAAATTTAAAACCAATATTATAGAATCTAGCCTCAAAAAACAAGTTGATAGATGCTTAAAGCAGCTATAACTTTATACTTTGAGGGCTAATGTGAGCTTTGCTTACATTTGTAAGATGCGCGCGGCTTTTTATAAAAAGCAACAGCGCGGGAATTATAGAATCTAGCTTTTGTGTGATAAAAAATTCGCTTGCTAGATGTTCAAAAGTGCGCGGCTCTAAGCCTAGAGATTTGCCTACTTCATAGTGTGAGAGGGGATTTAGTTTAGCATAAGGGTGTAAGGGCGCGCTAGCCCCCATTTGCCTTGCAGCGTGAGAGCAAGCCTCCTCCCACGCGCTCAAACTATCAGCTAGCACACCATCAAAGTCAAAGCATATCATTCATTTTTACCGGACGCACAGTCGCACATGGAAATGTTAAGGCAAGAGTTTATTTACATCTCTTGTCATTTCTTTTAGCACATTTTTATAGTCTGTGCGCTCACCTGTTAGGAGTTGTTCAGAATATGTATAAACAAGCTCTGCACATTTTAGAGCATTATCGCCGGGGAATGTAGGCCATATACCCATAATCTCAATTTGTGAAGGCGCAACAGTGTAGTTTGGATTCTTATCATAGAAACTCTTAAGCTCTTGCAAAGATTTAGCATTAGTAGTCATATAGCCTGTGTATTGTGGCACATATTTATTTGCTGTGCTTGTTACATACTTAATGTATTTCATAGCTGCTTCTGCGTTTTTAGTAGAGGTAAGCATTACCACACTACCGCCAACGGGTAATTGCCCGCCACTTTTCACACTTGGCCATTTAGATACTTTAAGTTCAAAGTTTTTACCCACGCTTTTTTCCATCATAGTAAGTCCAGCAGAGCTTTCAAAATACATACCAAGATTGCCCGCATAGAAAGACTTTAGCGCATCAGGCACTTTAATATTTGGCATTTTAGCCTTAGTGTGGAAGTCGCTTAGGAGTTTAAATACCCACTCACCAATTTCATTATCAAAGCCGATTTTGCCTTTTTTATTGATGAATTCACCGCCTTGAGACATTACAAGCGCCATTTGTAGCCATACATGCGTAAGGTTTGCAAAATACGCACCTTGCTTGCCCGGTAGCTTGTTTATCATATTTGCAAGCTCAAATACTTCGTCCCAAGTTTTAGGAAGCGGTTTATTCCAGCCAGCTTTTTTTACTAAGTCCATATTGTAATATGCCACAGGCATAGAGGCTGCAAAAGGGATAGCATATACTTTGCCATTAAGTGTGGTTGGCTTTAGCATTTTATCTGTGTAGCCGCGCTCCTCTTTGTCAGTAAGATAAGAATCTAGAGGCTGTGGGATATTTTTACTTTGCAGTGTAGGCAAGTAGTTAAAGCTATCAAAAGCCACATCAGGGAGCTTATTTACAATCTTTTCACGCAAGAGCTTTGCAGTTTGCTCCTCATAATGTTGTGTTGGGGCGGTAAATTTCACTTCAATATCAGGATTCTCACGCTCAAAATCTGCCTTAATTTTATTATGCAATTCATTAAACCAAGTATAGCTATATGACACAATAATTTGTGTTTTAGCCTCCAAAAAGCACATACACAAAGCCGCTAGTAAGCCTAAACGAAAGATTTTCATTTTTCACTCCTTAAAATTAAAATTAAAGTCTATGCCACGCACACACTTACAAAGTGCGAATTTTAGATTCTGTATTTAAAAATAAATGACATATCAAGTAAAGTAAAAGTAAATTTTAAATTTATCATTTTGCGCGCGCGAATTTGTCGCAATTATGCTATAATCCCCACTTTTGTGATTTTAGGACGCTAAATTTATAGAATCTAACTTAAAAAAACGAAGTTGATAAGTATAAAAGTATTCAAAGCTTAAGGGATAAGATACAGAACAAAGATTGAAATAGGATTAGATAAATGAGTTTTTTCTCCATTGAATTTAGCCTTTTGCTGCTAGCATTTTTTATGCTCTATTGGCTACTTCAATCACTCACTTTACAGAATCTAGCCCTGCTTTGTTTTAATTATATAGTTATTTATTTGTTTAACCCCTACTTCGCGCTTATTGTGTGCATTTATACTTGTTTGGTGTATTTTCTAGCCCTTTTTATCGATACGATGCGTTCGCGTTTTGCGTTTTTGTGCTGCGTGTGCGTGGCACTTTTGTTTTTGTGCTTTTTTAAATATTATGCCAATATTAAAGATGAATTTGATGCGCTTTTAGCCCTTTTAGGGCTTGATTTCATAGAAGCAGATATTATCTTTCCGCTAGGCATTAGTTTTTATACTTTTGCGTCTATTACTTACCTGTGCGCGGTGTATGAGGGCAGTAAAAATCTTATGCAAGATAGTTATTATGAGGAGGGAAATCCAGCCATTGAGGGCTTTATCCCACTTGCGACTTATTTATCATTTTTTGCCACATTTATGGCGGGACCCATTATGCGCAGTGGGTTTTTCTTTTCACAATATCACGCCAAACGCTCCTTTGGCAGTATAGATTCTATAATCGCGCTTATTATTTTTGGCGTCGTTAAAAAGGCATTTATCGCTAATTATTTAGAGATTTACGCCTCGCCTATACTTAATGCACCCTTTGAATACCATAGCCTTGAGCTTTTGTGCGCGCTTTTTGCATACAGCATACAGATTTATTGTGATTTTAGCGGGTATGTAAATCTTATGTGCGCCTTTGGGCTTATGCTAGGCTTTCATCTACCACCAAATTTTAATATGCCCTATATGGCAAAAAATATTAAAGACTTTTGGAGCAGGTGGCATATTAGCCTATCTACCTTTATTCGCGATTTTATCTATATCCCGCTAGGTGGTAATAGAAAGGGCTTTATTAATACGCAAATCTTTGTGCTTATCGCCTTTGGTTTATCAGGCTTATGGCATGGGAATACTTGGACATTTCTGCTTTGGGGGCTTTTGCATGGGCTTGGCTTAGTGTGGCTTAACTGCTTAAAAGCCCTTGAGATAGATTTTAGCGCTTTGCCTTTTGTTGGTGCGCTTTGCACATTTTTATTCGTGAGTTTTTGCTGGATTTTCTTTTATTATCATTCGCTTGATGAGGTGGGCAGCTTTTTTGTAGCCTTTGCTCAAGGCTTTGCTAAAAGCGCGCCACTTTATGTGTGGTGGCTGCTTGGAGCGTATTTTATTATCTTTTTGTGCTACCCGCTTATGCGCGGTAGTATGGAGGCGTGCGCAAAGGTGCTAAGCTTTATCCCATTTGTGATTAAGCCCTTTGTGCTTTGTGTGATTTTTACGCTCATCATTGGGTTTATGCCCTCTGGCATACCTAATTTTATTTATGCGAGTTTTTAATGCAGCAGGCAAAGTTTGTTTTCATCGCATTTTTTACACTTCTTAGCCTTACAATAACCCTGCACAGCTCCATTGTAACCTACATCGAGCAGCAATACCATAACTTTACAGAATCTCATAGCCTTTTTGCGCGCACATTGGGCGATGTCTATCAGGCAAGCTTTTTGAAGCCTTATGCGATTTTTGCTTTAAGCGATGAGGTTATGCGTGATTTAGAGCAACAAAGAGCGCGTATTTTTACTTTCAATAATGCTTTTGATAGCGCTCCTTTGCCATTAGATGATGAGGATATAGAATCTACGCTAACAAATAATTTGCCAGATTCTAAAACGCCCACAATACCTGCTATCGCGCAAGCACCCCAAACTATGCCAGAGCCTACTATTCCGCAGCCCACTATTGTAGAATCCACCACAGAATCTAAACCATTAAATCCCACAGATTCTAATGCTACAGAATCTAGCGCCGCGCAATCCCCCCGCATAGAATCTAAGCCTATAGAATCTAAAGACACGCCAGAGCCAGCCAATGCACAAAAGCCCGCAGAAAAATCCCCAGAAAATCCTCCGCAAAAGCCTATTGAGGAGAGTTACACACCTTTAAGAGCAATCAACAATCCACGCATTAGCATTATGGAGGGTTCATCTGTGCTACTCATAGGAGATTCTATGATGCAAGGCGTCGCGCCCTATATTCTTAAAGGCTTTAAGAAACTTAATCTCACAGGTATAAACCTTAGCAAACACAGCACAGGCTTAACTTATAAGCATTATTTTGATTGGGAGGCAGCCACCAAAGATGCCTTTATGAATAATCCTCAAATTGCCCTTGTTGTGGTGCTTCTAGGCGCAAATGACCCATGGACTATGAAAAAGCATATCGCCTTTAAAAGCGCGCGTTGGGAGGAGATTTACACACAGCGCATTAGTGAGATTATAGCCGTTGCTAAAGCGCATAATGCGCGCGTGGTGTGGTATGAAGTGCCATCAGTGCGCGAAAAAAGCCTAAATGATAAAATTTTATATCTTAATAGCCTCTATGAGCATACACTTAAAAATAATGGCGAATATTTCTTGCAAACTAATGGCATAATCACGCAGGGTGGGAAATATTCAGCCTTTATCAAAAATGCAAAAAATAAAAGCGTGCAAGTGCGTATTGATGATGGTGTGCATTTCACAGCGCGCGGCTATCAAATTATGGCAAATATCTTTTTAAACGCGCTTGTGATAGAGCCTGCTAGCACAGATTCTGCGCCTATAGATTCTATGAATACAGAATCTAAGAGCGTAGATTCTATAAACACAGAATCTGCCATAGAATCTACACAAGGCACAGCCATACAATCGCGCGCGCAAGGAAAAATGCAAGGCAAAGATTATGCGCTTATGCGTTTTGCGCTAAATAGGGCAGAATAATGCTTTTTAGGGTTTTTATAATATGTGCCTTGTGCTGCTGCGCCAAAGCCGCGCCATCTTACTCGCTAAGCGCCATTGCTAAAGCCTTAAATACAGAATCTACCATACCCGCGCAGAGCAAGCCGCTTTTACAATCTAGCCGCGGCATTATTAATTTTTCGCCCACATCAAGCGAGCTTGCCCAAAAGATAGCGCAAAAAACGCCGCTTGTGGTGAGAATCTTGGGCGATTCACACATTGCGGGGGATTTTTTCTCACATCGTTTGCGGCAATTGCTTTTTAAAGATTATTCGCTAGGCTTTGTTTATCCGCTCTATCCGGCATATCACCAAAATATTGCCCTAAAATATGAAAGTAGCAATTTTGAGATTTTAAATTCGCGCACTGATGCGCTAGATGATTATCCGCTAGGGGGCATAGTGGCAAGACCTACGGAGCTACCCGCACACATTAGCCTCACACCCAATATAAAAAGTGATAAATTGCTTAGTAAAATTATTTTTAAATCGCCCAATAAAGAAGGCGTGATTATCATAGAAGACGCCGCGCAGCAAAGATTTATTATTAGCGCGAAAAATCCTTTTGTGTGGCAGATTCTAACCCTCAAACTCCAGTATCCCATTACCTTGCGCGCGCTCAATGAAAAGGTGCTTTTGGGCGGATTTTTCATCTATGATGAGGGGGGAAACAATATTGTTGAGAATCTAGGCATTAATGGCGCACGCGCAGATATTTGGCTTAAGTGGGATAAAAGGCTCATTCAAGAGGAGCTAGGGCTTTTGCCTGCGGATTTATTTATTTTGTGCTATGGCTCAAATGACGCGCTATATGATACTTTTAATGAAAGTGTGTTTTTAAAAAACTATAGCGATTTGATTGATACAATTAGGGCGGCTAATCCTAAGGCGCAGATTCTACTCTTAGCCCCACCGCCTGTGGTAAAAAAAGTAGCCAATGCAACAAAGCGCAGAAAAGCAGTCTATAAACTTACAAAAAATGCTAAAGCGGTTAAAAGCGCTATCCACAAGCTAGCCAAACAAAAGCAAACGCTCCTTTTTGATATGGAGGATTTCATCAATGAAAGTGGGGGAAAGAAAAAATGGGAGCAGGCTAATCTCGCAAAGCCCGATGTGCATTTGCTTCCACTAGGCTATAGGCTTATAGCTGATAAGATTTTTTATGAGTTGCATAAACTTAAATAGATTCTATAAACTTTTTTTCACTTTTTTGGAGGCTTGCGCGATAAGTAAATATACGCATATACCTATGCCAAGCAGCACAAAAGGCACGATATAGGAGTGCGCATCAATCTTTTCAAGCAGTATAATTACCCAATGGCTTGCATAATATCCGCATAATCCCACAATCACCGCCCACACTACGCAGGAGAATGCGTTAATGAGCAGAAATGTTTTGAGATTAAAGCGGCTAAAGCCAATGGCAAGCGGCACGATAGTTTTTACACCATAAATATATTTGCTAAAGACAATGAGCCACGAGCCATAGCGCTTGAGCCAAATTTGTGAAAG
This sequence comes from Helicobacter jaachi, assembly GCF_000763135.2. NCBI lineage: Bacteria > Pseudomonadati > Campylobacterota > Epsilonproteobacteria > Campylobacterales > Helicobacteraceae > Helicobacter > Helicobacter jaachi. Next base: position 35,130 of record NZ_JRPR02000001.1, read on the forward strand.
GGCGATTTTGCGTTTATGCTTAGAGAGAAAGGTGATAAGCTCTTTTTTTTGATAGCGAGCAAGAAAGGCTAGAAGTGAGCTGCCGAGCATATTTCCAGCGCAAGCCACCACAATGGCTAGCCACAAATCCATTTTCCCAAGCGCACTCATCACACCCGCTGTAACAAGCCCCACATACCCCCCGCCAAAGCTATATAGCAATAACAGCACATACCCCCATTGCTCAAGTGAGCTCATCGTATCTTCCATTTTACTCCTTTGAGAATGCTGCAGATTCTGTGGATTCTATCATAATGATAATAAATCTTATATAAATACCTATATGAGCGCTTTTGGCGCACCGCTTTAATACGCCTCAATGCACTTCGTGCAGGGCTTTGTCATAGAGATGATAGATTTTATTGCATGCTTTGGCTATGCTTTGGTCGTGTGTGGCAAGGATTAGCGCGGCTTTTTGCACGCGGACATAATCAAAGATAATCTCCATAACGCGCAGGGCTGTTTGTTTGTCTAAATTGCCCGTTGGCTCATCGGCAAAGATAATTTTTGGCTTTTTGGTAAGCACGCGCGCGATAGATAGCCGCTGCTGCTGCCCGCCGCTAAGCTCGCCTATGGGTTTATGGATAACTTTTGCAATGTCAAAAGATTCTAATAACTGCTCATCAATGGGTTGATTTGAAAGGATTGAGGCGACTTTGAGATTTTCTAATCCGCTAAATCCACGAAACAAATAATGCGCCTGAAATACAATCCCTATACGCAGCCGCCGCAATAAAAGCTGCTCCTTTGCAGGCAGTTTATACACATCTTCTATGCCAAAGAGGCTCACGCGCCCACTTTTGGGCGGAAGTAGGGTGGAGAGATTATTTAAAATGCTTGATTTCCCACTCCCACTCACGCCCAAAATGGCTATACTTTCGCCCTCATTGGCTTTAAGTGTGAGATTTTCATAGAGGGTAGTTTCAAAGCTGTGGGCGAGATTACTCGCATAGAGCAGCGGATTCATAGCTTTCCTTTGGTGTAAGAGTTAGGTAATGGGCTAGATTCTATCATAAAATAATTTTTTAGAGCAAAATAGGGATTTATGAATGTAAAAAGTCATCATAAGCCCTATATGATAGAATCTACCAAGTTTATTAATAGAATTTTGTTAATATTTGTTTATATGTTAATTTTGTAGAGTAAAATAAAACATCGCGATTAAGCGAATTCATTTCTCAAAAGGAGCAAATATGAAAAAAGTTATGTTGTGTGCAGCACTTAGCATTGCGTGCAGTGCAGGATTAATGGCGGAGTCTTATGTGGTTGATGCCTCTCACTCATCAGTTGAATTTGGCGTAAAGCATATGAGCGTGAGCAATGTAAAAGGGAGCTTTGATAAGTTTAGCGGAAGCGTTGAGCTTGATGGCAAGACAATTACAAAGCTTGATGGCGAAGTGCAAATCGCTTCGATTAATACCAATTCCGAAGCGCGCGATAAGCACTTGAATGCGCCAGATTTTTTTGACGCTAAGAAATTTGATAAAGCCACGCTAAGCCTTGTAAAGCACAGCGGCAAGAAGCTTGAAGCGAATGTAACAATTAGGGGTATTACTAAGAAAGTAACTTTTGATGTAGAGCTTAATGGTCCTGTAAAGCACCCAAAAACAGGCAAAGATGTTATCGCGCTTTCACTTGAGGGCAAACTTAATCGCAAGGATTTCAATGTCGGTGCAGACACTGCAAATGCGATGGTAAGCGATAATGTGAATGTAAAAATCGAGCTTGAGGCTGCGCAAAAATAATTTCTTTTAAAGTGTCGGTGCGTGCATCGGCACTTTTGCTTACAATCTCCTTTAAACGCTTAGAATCTATCCTGCAAAATACTCATATATCTTGCGCTAACAATGCTAGATTCTGTAATTATGCAAATATAGAATCTAATCCGCGATTATCTCACGCCATAGGCGTAAAAACTCGCTGCTCACCTCCTCATCAATCACACTTAAGCCCACGCCCTCAAACATAATGCGCAAATGCCGTATTTTGTGCGTGTATTCACTTTGACTTAGCGGATAAAAGGCATTATCAAGCCACACATAGACCGCCCACGCGAGCATTTGGCTTGCTGGCTTTGGATATGCCACGCTCAAAGAGCCATCGATATTGCCTTGCTCGATGATAGATTCTATAATGGGCGATAGGTTGTTATGCGCGATTTGCATACGATTTGCAAGCGCGTAGGGGGAATTTAGGATTTTAAGCGAGGAGCGTATAAGTGATTTGTGCGCAAATGTATGCGCGATGTGGGCTAGCATAATGTTTTTAAGCTTGTCGCGTGCGTTAATTTGGGAGCGCTGAATACGCCATATAGATTCTATTTGCTCTTCATATTGGGCTAAAATGGCTTGCAAAATATCCTCTTTATTTTTAAAATGATGATAAATCGCGCCCTTAGTAAAGCCAAGTGTGGTGAGTTTATCGATAATATCTTGCATTTTTACTTGCTCAAAGCCCTTTTGACTAAAGAGTTTGGAGGCGATATAGAGAATTTTATTGATAGTTTTTTGGGGTGATTTGGTGCGTGGCATAATTATCCTTTGTCAAAACATATGCCTCATTCTACATACTTAAAACAAACAAAAGTATGTAATAATACTCCTAGATACTTTATACAGGCTCTTTTAGGCTTTGTATATATCGCTCTAAAATCATACACGCGCTTATAGAATCTAATCGCCCATCTTTTTGGGCTTTATGCTTATTTTGCTTTTTCATATGCTGTATAGAATCTAAAGCCTCAAGCGAGGTGCAATCCTCATTTACAAAATGTTTTTCACCCTTAAAGCAAAGTAGTGCGATAAAATGCCTAATGCGCGCTTGCATTTGCAGATACTTTGGCGTATCTCCACTAGGCAAGCCAATGACTAAGATAGCAATATCTCGCTCATGGAGAATCTTATCTAATGCACTCGCGGCTTGATTACGATTAATGCGGATAATGGGAGGGAGAGGGAGGATAATGCCTTGCGTGAGTGTGCTTAAGCCTATGCGCTTAAGCCCCACATCGCAGGCAAGCACATTCATTTTTTCTCTGGTAGGGCAGCAGGTTGGTAGGCTTTAATCACGGCGATGATGTTTAGCACGATGAAAATAATGTAAGTCAAAGGCAGAATGACAAACCAGCCAAAGAATGGAATAAGCGTGCCTAATAACACAAAAAGAGCTTGCAGCAGCGCCACCCCAGAAGCTTTATTAATGTGTTGCTTTGCAAAGTCCTTGCGCACGATATAAGTGCCAATCAAAGGCACAAAAGTAGCAAAGAACGCAAAAATATATGCGATAATTGAGGCATTTTGCTCAAACGCGGCATCAAGCTTTTTAGCATTTTCTTCAAGTTTATTTTGTAAATCCATATCAGCCATCATAGACTCCTTGTCTCTAAGATTTAAGGTTGGGATTGTAGCATTTTTAGATGATATTTTGCAAATTTGAGCATAAAACTTATTTTACATATTTTTTTATATATTTTATAATGCACTTTTGCGCGCTTTATACAAGCCGAATAGAGCTCGCTTCCCTTATGATTTTACCTGCTAGTTCATATTCATAGATTCTATCTCCAAAGCGTTTATAGGCTTCCTCAAAACTTGGATTATGCGCGCAAAAAGATAGAATCTCATCATTTTCCTCCTCCTCATGCACCGCGCCAAAGATAGATTCTATAAAATCTGCCACATTATAGATACCTTTTGCCCTGCCACTAGCTAGCAGGCTATTTGTCCCCTCGCTCTCTCCTATGCGATGAGGCAGCACAAAGAGGGGCTTATCTAGCTCAAGGGCTATGCGCGCGCTTTGCATAGAGCCGCTTAGTTTATCTGCTTGAGGGATAATGACATAATCGCTTAAGCCAATCACCAAGCGATTGCGCTCCAAAAAGCTATAGCGATGAGGCATATAATCTTTCTCATATTCGCTTAAAACTACTGCTTTTTCCATTATTTGCTTAATAGCTAGCGCGTTACTTTTAGGATAGAGTATATCTAAGCTAGCAGGAGAAAACATAATCGTGCGCGGCATAGCATTAATATGCGCGATAATATCCACGCCCAAAGCCCCGCCGCTTACCACAATGCCATTATGGCGTGCAATTTTATGTGCGATGTGCGCGACAAATGATTTTGTGTAGGGATTTGGCTTGCGCGTTCCTACTATGGCGATTTTTGGTGCAATTGTGGGAGGAGTTTTTGGCGTGGTATCTTTGGTTTTTGGCACAATTGCAGGCGTAGAGTTTAGGAATGTGTCTAATATAGAATCTTGCCCGCAATAAAAGAGCTGCTGCGGGGGATTAGGCAGATTTTTTAAGGATTGTGGGATTGTAGGGAGGCGTTTTGGCGGTGGTAATGTGTCGCGCTTCATATTTGTCCTATTTGCTGCTCTATGGCTCAAAGCGCGCGCGTATGTAGCGCGAAGTGGCATTTTGCAAGAGGTAAGATTCTAAATCACTAGGGGAGAGCAACTCAAGATTAGCATTAATCTCATCGCTGCTTTGCTCTAGGGCTTTAAATGTGCTAGCGTGAGGGTGGCAAATCGCAATGGCATAACCCTTTTTCTGCGCTTTTTTAATGAGGGATTTAATCTGCGCCTTAGTATAGGCGACATCGCTTGTATTATCTAAAAAAATATCGCGCGACATAATGAGGCGATTTTGCTCTAAGGCTAGCGCTTCACTCGCTGGGTGCGAAGTAGTAACGCTATCGATAAATTTAAGCCCTAGCTCATCAAGCGCGGAGAGCAAGTGGCGCATATCTTGTTTATTTTGGGTGAATTTGCTGCCGGTGTGGTTATTAAGATACATAAGACTAGGGAAATCCTGCTTAATGGCTATGAGTATTTGCTTGATAGATTGCGTATCTGCGCCGCTTTTAATAGGCTCTAATCCCTTTTGTGCAAAGTTTTGCGCCTCAAGGGGTAGATGTATCATAAAGCTTTTGTGCTGCTGTGATAAGCGCTGCGCAAGCTTTGGCGTATGCGGGCTGTAGGCAGTGCGCGGGAAAAGTGAAGGCGTGATATTAAGCGGGAGCTTCTCTAGGCTTTTAATCTGCTCTAGCGTGGATAAATCGTCCATGATGATAAGCACTTTTGGTTTATTGCTAGGATTTTTTGGCTTGTGCGGTGGTTTAGTATTATTTGCATTATTTGATGCTGGCACTTTGGGTTGTGGCGGGATAGAATCTAGCTTAGAATCTGGGCTAGATTCTGTATTTTTTGGGCTTTCTAGCGAGATAAAATTATCATTATGCAAATTAGAAAATACTTTATTTAAGCCCTGTAAAATAGGGTGAGGCGTGCTTTGAGCGGACAAATTTGATTGCAAGTTAAATGGTGGGCTAGATTCTATAATAGGCTTAGATTCTGTAATATCAAGGATAGAATCCCCATAGCAGCCTAGCACACACGCCAAAAATAAATATAAAACTCTCACTTCGCCCTTTCATTGCCAATATCACTTAAGCGCGTATTGTATCTTGTTAAAGCTTTGTTTTTGATTTGCTAGGGTGAGAGCCTTTTTGCATAGCGCGCTTAGAGGGATAGAATCTAGCTGCGATAGCGGGATAAAGCATAGCCCTTGAGCAGGCTCTATATCATCTTCACGCGCGCGATACACAAAGGCGGTGATTTTATATTTGGTGTAGTGGTGCTTAAAATGCCCTAAAATCTCACTATCGCGCTTAGATTCTATCATATAGGGCAAATTGTAAAGCCCATGATAGAGTGCCTGCTCACTTTTCACAAGCGCGATAGACTGCGCACGCGTGCATAGGGCTAAATGCAAGTCTAGATTCTGCAAAATGCGCTTTTGCTTGCGCGGATAAAGTGTAGGATTATGCTTGCCGCCACATAGCGCTTGCAGTGGGCAAAGTAGGCAGGCAGGTGACTTTGGCGTGCAGAGCAGCGCGCCTATATCAAGCAAGGCTTGATTATAATTAAAGCTAGATTCTGTATCTAAAAGCAAATTAGCCAAAAGTTGCAATTCACTATCTTTAGGCGTTTGTAGGGCAAAAATGCGACACAAAAGCCGCTTTATATTCCCATCGACAAAAGCCACGCTCTGCCCAAATCCAAAGCACAAAATCGCGCCCGCAGTATATGCGCCAATACCGCTTAGCTCACGCAAAAGCGCATAATCACAAGGCAGCGCGCCATTATATTTTACCACACAAGTTTGCGCAGCTTTATGCAAGTGCCTTGCGCGCGTGTAATATCCTAATCCCTCCCACATTTTTAACACAGATTCTAAAGGCGCTTGCGCTAGAGCTTGCAAAGTGGGGAAAGCCTGCATAAAGGGCGTGTAGAAAGATTGCAAAACGCGCTTTACTTGCGTTTGCTGCAGCATAATCTCACTAATATACACGCCATAAGCGGCACTTTGCCCTGTGAGATTACGCCATGGCAGGTGCTTCCGCCCATGTTTGTCATACCATTGCAAAATTTGCGTGCGCCATTGTGGGGCGATAATTTGAGCCTTGTGCTGTGCGTTTTCCATATTCAAAGTATGCCTAAAATGAGTAAAAAGCTCAAAAGATAAAATATTATTTAACTTTTTAGCATACTAAAAGGACACATAAGATAAGATGCGCCAATCAAACAACAAGAGGACAACTAATGAAACCCAAAATTCTCATTATTGGCGGCGGATATGGGGGCTTACGCACAGCTATCACTTTGCAAAATGCTACTTGCCTGAATGCAGACATTACGCTTATTAGCAAGCACGACTATCACTATCAAACCACGCTTTTGCATAAAGTTGCCATTGGCACATTAAGCGCGCGCAAGGCTAGAATCTACTTTCGCAAAATTTTAGATTTAAGTAAAGTGCGCTTTATTAAGGATAAAATTCATACCTTTGAGCCAGAGCATAACCGCGTAAAGGGCAATGGCGGCGTGTATGAGTATGATTATTTAGTTATTGCGCTAGGCTTTAAGCCCGATGATTTTGGCATTAAAGGCGTGGATAAATACGCGTATAAAATTTCTTCGCTTAACGCTGCGCTAAAGCTTGATAAAAATATTGAGTATAAATTTAAGGAATATTGCCATACCAAAAATGCAAATGATTTAAGTATTATCGTGTGCGGGACTGGCTTTACAGGCATTGAATTTGCCGCAGAGCTAGGCTCTAGGCTTGATGAGCTGTGTTTGATTAGCGGCATTCCGCGCGATGTGCCAAAGGTTACTTGCATAGGGCGCAGCGATAGAATCTTGCCCATGTTTAGCAAAAAAGCAAGTGCTAAAGCGCAAAAAAAGCTTGAAGCCTTTGGCGTAAAAGTCATCTGTAATGGCGATGTGCAGGAGTGCAGAAAAGATGGTGTGGTGATTAAACATAATGGCAAGCTAGCATTTATTGAGGGTAATACAATTTTATGGAGCGCGGGTGTGCGCGGGAATGACAAGCTAGAAGAATCTAGCCTGCACACGACAAAAGGGCGCATTAAAGTTGATGAATATTTGCGATGTCCGCAGTATAAAAATATTTATGTGGTGGGAGATTGCGCGCTATATGCTTCAAGAGACGCTATTCACGCACCTACAGCACAGCTAGCTGCACAAATGGGTGATTATGTGGCAAAAAGCCTTATTAAAATTTTGCACAATAAGCCACAAAAGCAGATTTTTAGATTTAAACATCGCGGCACGGTGTGTTCTATCGGGCATACTGATGGCGTTGGCATTATTTATAAAAAAGGCATTAGTGGGGAGTTTGCGGCATTTTTGAAAAACTTTATCGAAAACAAATGGCTTTTTGGTATAGGTGGGGCAAAACTAGTCTTTAAAAATGGGCAGTTCCGCTATCGCACCAGCAATTAAAGATACAAAAACCCCAACACACATAGAATCTAAATTGTATTTATAGTATAATCGCGCACTTTTTAAGGCAAATTTAAAGGCAAAACAAGGATTGCGCGATGATAAGCTATAAAGATTCTGGAGTAGATATTGACGCGGGAAATGCCCTAGTAGAAGGGCTAAAGCCGCTTGTCAAATCAACTTTTAATCATAATGTCATTGGTGGGGTTGGCTCTTTTGCAGGCGCGTATGCGCTGCCTAGCGGGTATAAAAATCCTGTGATGTTAGCAGCTACTGATGGCGTTGGCACAAAGCTAAGGCTTGCCATTGAGGCGCAACAATTTGAGAGCATTGGCATTGATTTAGTCGCTATGTGCGTGAATGATTTAATTTGTAATTTTGGTTTGCCTTTATTTTTTTTGGATTATTATGCTACGGGCAAGCTTGATAAAGATGTGGCTTTGCGCGTGATTGAGGGTATTGCGCAGGGGTGCAAGATAGCCCAATGCGCGCTTATAGGTGGAGAGAGTGCGGAGATGCCCGGTATGTATGCGCAAAATGATTTTGATTTGGCTGGCTTTGCGGTGGGCATTGCTGAAAGAGAAGATGTGCAGCTGCAAAAAGTGCAGGCAGGCGATGTATTAATCGCGCTAAAGAGTAGTGGGATTCATAGTAATGGCTATTCATTGGTGCGCAAGGTGCTGTTTGAGAATCTAAAAATGGACTATCAAACAACATTTGAAAATCAAGCGCTTATTGATGTGCTTTTAGCACCCACACGCATTTATGTGCCGCTTTTTAGAGAGATTTATCATTCATCGCATTATGAGGCTTTGCATGCATTAGCCCATATTACAGGAGGCGGCATTGTAGAAAATCTACCGCGTATTTTCCCCGCGCATTTGGGGGCAAAAATCCATCTAGATTCTATACAGATTCCACCTATTTTTGATTTATTAGGCAAATATGTCTATAAAGATGAGATGTTTCGCACTTTTAATATGGGAGTTGGTATGATTCTTGCTGTAAATAAATACAAGGTAGATGACATACTGCGTTTAAGTCACACTTTTGGGGGCTATATCATCGGTGAAGTGTGTGAGGGCAGCGGCGTGGAACTTATCTAATTTATACTAAAGGCTTGTATTGAATACACGAACTTTTTTTAAACTTTATTCGCTTCCATTTTTGATTATCCTCCTAGGGCTTGGCGTGTATGCGGGAGTGGTCATTTTTATGGATAAGAAAAATTTTCTTATGTCAAAGCGCAATTTTTCTTTAGAATCTGAAAATAATTTAGAAATAGCGGCTCTAAATCCAAAGCCCTCGACAAATACTGCTACTACCCACACAAATAGCGCAAATACTTCCACAAATGCGCCACTAAGCCCAGCAAATCCAGTAAATAGTATCGGGACAGATTTGATTAAAGATAAAAATACCGCAGATAGTGCGCCCAATACAAATGAGCCTTATAACACGCTAGAGCCAAAGCCAGATGAAAATAATGCAAATCCGCTCCCTATAGAATCTGCGCCAAATACATCTCAAAATACGCTCGCACAACACACACAAAGCACAAATGAAACTAACATGATAGAATCTACACGGCGTGCGGATTCTGTAGATTCTATAATTCCTACAACTACAGCACCCACAAACACCGCACAAACGCATAATGTATATTATGCAAAATATCGCCTTAACATTCGTCAAACTCCCTCTATGCAGTCAAGTATCATTTCACGCGCAGGCGCAGGCGAAGCCCTTGAGGTGCTTGAAGTGCAAGATGAGTGGAGCAAGGTAAGAAGTCGCTTTGGGGTGGAGGGCTATGTGGCGTCGTATTTGCTTGAAAAAGCTCAAAGCGTGGGAGAAGCGTATATCGTTAAATCAAATGCGCTTAATGTCCGACTAAGCGCAGATGCGCAATCTGCAGTCATTGGACGATTAAGCTACAATATGCGTGTGTTTGTGCTTGAGACACAGGGCGAATGGGGCAAAATACAGCTCCCAAATAAGCAATATGGCTATATTTCGCTTAATTACCTCACTAAAGAATCTCAATAAATGCTTCAATTTTTCGCCCTTTATGGCAATCCTGTGGCGCACTCCCTTTCGCCACTTTTGCATAATTACGCCTTTAGGCAGTTGGGTATAGATGCGCTTTATGGGCGCATTTTATTGCACAATGGCACGCAGCTTTATGAAAATTTTAAGGCGCATCATTTGAGTGGAGCAAATATCACCGTGCCTTTTAAAGAGGAGGCTTTTAGGCAAAGTGATGAGGTGCGCGGTATAGCCAAAGATATTGGCGCGTGCAATACTTGGGTGCGCGAAGGAGGGCAAATCATTGGCTACAACACCGATGCGCAGGGATTTTATGACTGCATTAAGGATTATAAGATTACAAATGCGCTCATTCTTGGTGCGGGTGGCTCTGCAAAGGCTGTAGCAATGATACTTAAAGCGCATAATATTCGCACTACATTGCTTAATCGCTCGATAGAAAAATTGCATTTTTTTCGACAAAAGGGCTTTGAATGCTTTGTGAGCAGTGATTTTAGTCCTACTCAAAACTATGATATTATCATTAATACCACTAGTGCGGGGCTTAATAATCATCTTTTGCCATGTAGCGAGGCTTTGCTGCGACATTTATGCAAAGGGGCTTTGTATGCTTTTGAGCTTATTTATGGCAAGCAAACGCCATTTTTACACATAGCCAAACAATGCGGGCTTATCTGCGCTGATGGCGGGCAAATGCTTATTAATCAAGCCGCGCTTGCTTTTGCGCTTTTCTGCGATGATAAGGATATAAAAAGTGAGCGCGTAGCTAAGCTTATGCGGGAGATTTGGTAAGCACTTGTTGTATAGTCTGTGTGATTTGCTCTCAAGGGGGAAAGGGAGATTGTCTTAATATATAGAATCTGCAAGCGCAGATTCTATAAAAGCTATTTTTTAAGCAAGCCACCAACAGCAGATGCTGCACCACCTGTTTTGCTATCAGCCTTGTCTATAGCTTCTTGTTGCTTTTTGTCAAGCTCTTTTTTAGCTGCTTCTTCAGCCTCTTTTTTCTTTGCATCAGCAATTTCTTTCGCACTTTTGCCACTTGCTAAATCGCTTGCTGCGCCCAAAGCTTGTCCCTTTATATCAAAAGCCATTGCTACAGATGCGCCAAATACAATACCCATTGCTATGAGAAATAATTTTTTCATAACCAATCCTCCAAATGTAAAATTTTATGCAGAAACTGCGGGGGAGATTTTTACAAAAAAAAAAAAAATAAGTCAAGCATAACAGCCATAAGAACGCTATCAAGCCTATTTTACCATATTTGATAAAGTTAAGAAAATGTAAAATAATTTAAAATATATGCAATTATTGCGCAAAATATATCTGCAACAAGGCGCAATCCGAAATTATAGAATCTAACCTTAAAAACTAAGTTGATAGATTAGCTAAAGCTTAAGCTATAACTTTATACTTTAGGCGGTGTAGGGCAATTCACTTGCCCGCAGACAAGACCGCGCGGCTTTTTATAAAAAGCAATAGCGCGGAATTATAGAATCTAACCTTAAAAACTAAGTTGATAGATTAGCTATAATTTTATTCTTTGAGGGCTAATGAGCGGCTCTGCTGTGAAATTGTAAGACCGCACAGCGCGTAAGCGCAACAAGTGCGACATAATAGAATCTACTTTAGCTCCGACCAATTTGTCCCTATGGTGATACCGCATTTAAGCGGCACTTCAAGCTTATAGATGTGATTCATAATGTCCGCCACCTCGCTGGCATAGGCTTGTGCTTTCTCATTTGGCGCTTCAAAAATAAGCTCATCATGCACTTGCAAAAGCATTTTTAAATTACTCTTAGCGTAGCGTTTGTAAATTTCATTCATAGAAAGTTTGATTAAATCCGCCGCACTGCCTTGAAAAATAGAATTTATCCCCTCGCGCAAAAAATTAGCCTTCATAAAATCTGTTGCCCTTTTAAAATCAAAATATCGCCTATGCCCTAGCAGTGTTTGTGAATAGCCATTTTCAAGCAAAAATTCTTCTTGCGAGCTAAGAAAGTCTTTAATCGTTGGGAAAAGCGCAAAATAGCTCTCAATATAACTTTTTGCTTCTTTAAGCGAAATGTGCAGCGTTTGTGAGAGTTTCCTGCTGCCCATACCATAGATAAGCCCAAAGTTAATGGACTTTGCTATGGAGCGTTTTTGCGCTGCAGATTCTATCCCAAAGAGGCGTGCAGCAGTCTCAAAGTGAATATCTTTATCCTGCACAAACGCATCGATTAAGGATTTATCTTTGCAAAAATGCGCTAAAAGGCGTAATTCAATCTGTGAATAATCAATGCTAATGAGGCTATGCCCTTCTTTGCTGATAAAGGCTTGACGAATTTTGCGCCCTTCCTCGCGGCGCACGGGGATATTTTGCAAGTTAGGTGATTTAGAGCTTAAGCGCCCAGTAGCAGTGCCATTTTGTAAAAATGAAGTGTAGATTCTATGCTGCGCATTTGCCTTGCCAAAGCGCAAAAGTGGCTCGATGTAGGTGCTGCGTAGTTTATTAATCTCGCGATAATCTAAGATGAGATTTATCACAGGGTGCGCATCAGCAATGGCAAGCAGGGTTTTCTCATCTGTGCTTAAGCCCCCTTTCACACTGCGTCCGGCTTTTAAGCCTAGATGATTGAAAAGCACATTGGCTAGCTGCTGGGGGGAGTTAAGATTAAAAGTCTCACCGCAAAGCTCAAAAATCTGCGCGGTGAGTTGCGTTATGGTTTCTGTTGCTTTTTCATATAAAGTTTCTAAAAGAGCAATATCCACTTTAATGCCCTCTAGCTCCATTGCCATAAGCACCTTTATAAAGGGATATTCGAGGCTTCTTGCAAGCTCTAAAATCCCGCCCCACTCGCGCGCGATAAACTCTTCTTCTAAGCGATGGTAGAGTGCTAAAGTCGCTGCGGCGTCTTCAGCGGCGTATTGCGTGGCTGTGGCGATATTTACTTGCGAGAAATTTTCACCCTTTGGCACTACGCTATCAAAGCTAATCATAGTGTGATTAAACCACTTAAGCATTTGCTTATCAAGCCCCACAGGCGAAATGCTATCATACAGCCAGCTTAAAATCATACTATCATAAATTTCCCCCGTATGCTCTAAGCCTAGTGTGCGACAAATAAGACTCAAATCAAACTTAAGATTATGCCCAATGAGCGGGTGAGTAAAAATCTGCGCGATAGCAGCTTTTGCCTCATCTTTACTTAGCTGATTGCCCACGCCTAAGTAATGATGCCCAACAGGCACATAGTAGGCATTTTCCCCATCAAAGCAAAGTGAAAATCCCACCAAATTTGCCTCTTGTATATCAAGGCTATCGCTCTCGCAGTCAAAGCCTACTTTTGTGCCTTTGGGTATAGAATCTAAAAGCGCTTTTACATCTGCAAAATTATCAAGCAAATGTGCTTTAAAGCTAAAATCTTTCTGCACATTTTCTGTTTGCCTAAATGGCGAGCCTACACTCTTTTGCGCACTCCTTTTTTGCTGATAGCGCTCATAGGGGGATTGGACTTTGGAGATAATATTTTTTAAATCATACTTTTTAAGCTCATCTAGAATTTTAAGCATAGGATTAGATTCTGGCATAAGGCATTTGCTTAAATCGATATGGGTGAGCAAATTATCATTAAGCGTTACTAACTTTTTACTCAAAAACGCATCATCTCTCCCCTCAAGCACAAGCTTAGCAATACGCGGGGTGCTTATGCGCTCAATCTCACTAGCGCGCGCGTATAAAGATTCTATATTTCCAAAGTGCTGTATGAGTTTTTGCGCGCTTTTAGCGCCTATGCCTTTCACGCCTGTAACATTATCACTCGCATCGCCCACTAGCGCTTGATAATCCACAAATTGCTTAGGATAAACGCCGTATTTGTAGAGGCATTCAGCCTCTCTAATGTCCTTTTTACCAATGGGGTCATAAATGTAAGTATCGCCATCGATAAGTTGATAGAGGTCTTTATCATGGCTTATAATTCTAACTGCGATATTTTGCGCATTTGCGAGTTTATTGATAGAAGCAATTACATCATCAGCCTCATAGCCCTCTACGCTGATATTTAAAAAATCCATTTTCTCAATCCACTCAATCGCCACAGGCAGCTGCATGATAAGCTCTTGCGGAGGAGATTGGCGGTTGCGCTTATAGGCTTCATAAATCTCGCGCCTTTTATTCTCGCCCCCGCCCTCTAAAGCAAATATCACATAAGTGCAGGAAGGGTCTTTATAGAGTGATTGTAGTAAATTACAGAATCCTACGAGTAGCCCTGTAGGGAAGCCCTGCGCGTTTTTAAGCGGTGGCAGCGCGTAAAAGCTACGAAAAAAAAATCCAAAAGTATCAATAATGCTTAAAGTATTCATAATAACTCGCTTGCTAGGGATAAAGCCTTGCGCTCTGCTTAAGATTCTAACTTAAAATAATAAATTTGAATGATTGCGACTTTTAGGATAGAATCTCACTTTTATTCCACTTAAGAAAGGACTTGCAATGAGTATTATCGCGGCTAATTTTAAAGCAAATCTCACGCGCGCGCAAGTGTTAGATTATGCAAAAAAACTAGATTCTATATTGCACTCTATGCACGCAGATTTGCCACAAATTGATATTTTCCCCTCAAATAGCGCGCTGCTTGATGATAAATTTACCCATTTTCACATTGGCGCACAGAATGCTTATTTTGCTCCAAATGGCAGTTTCACAGGCGAAATAGGCTTATTGCAATTGCAAGAGTTTGGCATTAATCGCCTAATTATTGGGCATAGCGAGCGGCGCACACTTTTTGGCGAAAGTGATGAATTCATCGCGCAAAAGTTTAGATTCTATGCAGAGGCGGGATTTGAGATATTTTACTGCATTGGAGAGGATTTAGGCACGCGACAAAAGGGTGAGCAGCATTTGAAAGATTTTTTAAGCGCGCAATTAAAAGGTATTAATACTACTTATCCTAAGCTTATTGTTGCGTATGAGCCTATTTGGGCGATTGGCACTGGTGTGAGCGCAAAGATAGAGCAGATAGAATCTACTATGGAAACGCTCACACAGCTCACTGATGCACCTTTAATTTATGGCGGCAGCGTGAATGAGGTAAATGCGCGCGAGATTCTATCGCTTAAATTTGTAAGCGGCGTGCTTGTAGGCTCGGCAAGCTTGGAGCTACAAAGCTTTGTGGAGATTATTAAAGCGGGCATAAATGAAGCTTAGATATAATGGCGCATTATTTTACAAGGAGTTTGCATGGCAGGGATTTTAGCAGGAAAAAAGGGCTTAATCGTAGGCGTGGCAAATAACCGCTCCATAGCCTATGGCATTGCCAAAGCGTGCAAGGAGCAGGGCGCGTCTTTAGCCTTTACATTTCTTAATGAGGCTTTGGAGAAGCGTGTGCGTCCTATTGCGCAAGAACTTGGCGCGGAAAAGTATGTGTATGAACTTGATGTGAGTAAAAAAGAGCATTTTGAACATCTCACAAACGCGCTAAAAGCAGATTTTGGCTCACTTGATTTTGTGGTGCATTCTGTGGCGTTTGCTCCAAAAGACGCGCTTGAAGGGGACTTTGTCCAAACGAGTAAAGAAGCCTTTAATACTGCAATGGAAATTTCTGTATATTCGCTTATTGAGCTTTCACGCGCTGTGCTGCCGCTGCTTAATAAAAATGCTTCAATCCTCACACTCACTTACCTTGGCAGCGTGAAATATGTTACTAATTATAATATTATGGGCGTAGCAAAGGCGGCTTTAGAATCTAGCGTGCGATATCTGGCTTATGATTTGGGTAAAAAGGGCATACGCGTGAATGCCATATCCGCAGGTCCTATTAAAACGCTCGCGGCTAGTGGCATTAGTGATTTTAATATTATGCTTAAATGGAATGAGGCAAATGCACCATTGCGCGAGAATGTGAGCATTGAGCAAGTGGGCAACTCTGCTATGTATCTTTTAAGCGAGCTATCAAGCGGTGTAACAGGTGAGGTGCATTATGTCGATGCGGGCTATAATATTATGGGAATGTGCGCCACTGATGAGGTAGATGGCAAGCTAAAACCGCGTTGGGACATTCTCACGCGCTCTTAGATTCTATAATCTCCGCGCTGGTTGCTTTTTTATAAAAAGCCGTGCGGTTTTACCCAAATGGGCAAAGTCCATATTTTAGGCTAGATTCTATAAAAAGCATAAATTACAAGGAGAGATAATGCGTATTGATGACACACTCTTAAACAAACTTGAGCGATTAAGTATGCTGCATATTGATGAGACAAAGCGCGTAGCTACGCAAGAGCAGCTAAGTGAAATACTAGGATTTGTGGAAAATATCGCCTCTATCACAGATAGATTAGATAAAAAAGATACAAGTGATTATGCGCTTGGCACGCCGCTTCGCGCTGATGTAGTGGTAGGCTCTTGTGTGGGGAAAGATGTGCTAGCCCACGCGCCACAGGCTGAAGACAACTTTTTTATCGTGCCTAAAATCATTGAATGAGTATTAATCTTCAAACGATAAAAATGCCCAATGACTGGAAAGTGCTGCTTAAAGATGAGCTTACAAGCGCGTATTTTGCAGACATTAAGGCTCATTATATAAATGCCCTGCATAAGAAAGAGGTTATTTATCCCAAAGGGAGCGATACTTTTGCTGCCTTTTGGCTTACGCCTGTAGATTCTGTAAAAGTAGTGATTTTGGGGCAGGACCCTTATCATGGCAGCGCGTTTGTTCAAGGGCGACATATCCCACAAGCTATGGGCTTAAGCTTTAGTGTGCCTCATGGCGTGCCTATCCCTCCATCTTTGCAAAATATTTATAAAGAGCTTGCCCAAAGCCTGCATATTACTCCCCCACAACATGGAGATTTAAGCAGTTGGGCGCGGCAGGGTGTGCTGCTGCTTAATGCTATTTTGAGCGTGCGCGCGCAATCGCCTGCTTCACACAAGCATTTTGGTTGGGAAACTTTCACCGATGGCGTGATTAAGGCATTATCTGCGCATAAGGAACATATCGTATTTATGCTGTGGGGGAATTATGCTAAGAAAAAAGCTGCTCTTATTGATGCTAGCAAGCATAAAATTATCACTGCTCCCCACCCTAGCCCTTTGGCAAGGGGATTTGTGGGGAGTGGCGTATTTGTGGAGGCAAATGCGTATTTGGCGGCGCATTACGCGCAAGGCATTGCATGGGAGCAACTTTAAAGATATAAATATAATTTTATTTTATAATTACGGCTACACAAGGCTGCGATATAGAATCTAGTCTTAAAATCCAACCTTGCCTAGACTTGAAATCTCATTTTCAAGCTTGCTAAAATCCTGCTTTATATCTTGCGAAATGGCGGAAATATTCTTTGAATGATTTAAATTATTATTCGAAAAAGTTACGATTTGTTGAATGTCATCTACGATGATAGTTAGATTTTCTTTAACTTTTTGCGAATTTTGTGCGATATTTTGAATGCTAGTAAAACTATCATCAAAAATGCTCTCAAACCTCGCAATTTTACCATTAGCACTCTCATTTTCGCGCATTAAACTCGCGATATTCTCACCACTTAGATTCAAAGAATTGCGCGAATGAAGCACACTCTCACTCATCATTTTGACATTATTGCTAATTTCTTTTAGCTCATCTTGCGTAGATTCGGCTAGTTTTTTTATTTCATCAGCCACGACAGCAAAGCCTCGCCCATGCTCGCCAGCGCGCGCTGCCTCAATAGCGGCATTTAACGCCAAAAGATTTGTTTGCTCAGCAATTTTTCGCACCGCAATGACAATATTTGTGATTTGATTTGTGTTATTTTCAAGCGAAGTGAAACACGCACTTAGCTGCTCATTTTGCCCTGAAATGCGGCTAATTATCGCCTGAATGCTATTTAAAAGCGCGCTTAGCTCGCTAACAATTTCTAGCATATTTTTGCCGCTTTTTTGCGTGCGCTCCACTTGAGCGATAAAGTCAAGCAAAAGGCTTTCAATCGCGCGTGTCTGGGCATTTGTCGAGTGGGCGACCCTGCTCATATCGCTAGAGCAAGATTCAAGAAAATGTGAAATGCGCTCCAAACCCTTAATCGTCTCGTAATTGCTGTGTGTTTTTTGCTTGATAATATGGGCGATGTTTTTTATTTTTTCTTTAAAAATTTCGATTAGCCGCAGAATTTTCCCATTTTCAAGGCTAAATGAAGTATCCACTTTCAGCTTAGAATCTAGCGTCATAGCCTCTAGCTCGCGCGTGATAATGCGCGTGAGATTCACACCCCACACCTTCTCGTCTAAATCGTGGAAAAATAACGCCGCCGCAAGGGCATACTGCACGATTTGGCTAAGCAAATCCTGCGTAAAAAAAATCGCATTCCCCACCAGCACGACCATACCGATAATATGCGTAATCCGCATTCGCAAATACAATGACTTAAACATTTGCAATCCTTTATGTGAAATTTACAAGTGGCGCGGATTGTAAATGAAAAATAATTAATACAAATTAGCAGAGGTTAATTTATTAAGGAATATTTGCAGCAAATACTTCAAAATAAACTCTAGGCGATATTTTAAGATTTACGCCTTATAATCCTAAAAAAATTTAAGGTTAAAAATGTCGCTAGAACTTTATGCTAAGCTCTCTCCTGCCACGCAGCTTTTATCGCACTCAAAACATTTGCTAGGGTTTTCTGGCGGCGTAGATTCTGTAGCGTTATTTTTTATCCTCACAGAGCTTAAGATTCATTTTGACATAGCCATTGTGCATTATGGCACGCGCATTCAAGCAAACGAGGAAGTGCAATACGCCAAAGATTTAGCAGCCGCGCACAATAAAGAATGCTTCATTGCTTATGCGCCGCATTTTGCCTCTAATTTTGAGCATAATGCGCGGTCATTTCGCTTTAAGTTTTTTGATGAAATTATAAGCGCACAGGGCTACAAATGCCTCATATTAGCCCATCAGCTCAATGATTATTTTGAATGGATTATGATGCAATTTACGCGTGGTAGCGGGCTTAGCAATCTGCTAGGATTTGATGAGCAGCGCACACATTATCCTATCGTGCGCCCTTTAGAATCTATAAGCAAAGATGAATTGTATAGATTCTGTAAAAGGCGCAAATTACGCTATTTTGAGGATACAAGCAATCAAAATATATCTTTTAAGCGCAATTATTTTCGTCATCATTTTTGCGCGCCACTGTTGAGGGAATTTGCCCCGGGCATCGCACAAAGCATTCAGTATTTGCGAGAGGATAGAAATGCATTATTACAGAATCTAGCGCCTAAAATTTTACATCTGTCATCTCTGGCGCAAAAATACGCCCAAAGCACGCAGCAAAATCCTAAAGGCACGCGCCAAAACATCACACGCCAAAGCCCTCAAATAAATACGGCATATTTTGGTGTATATGCTTTAAGGGGTGAAAGCGAGCATTTGTTACTTATGCAGTGTGATAAAATAGCTAAAAAATGCGGCTATGTGCTAAGTGCGGCGCAACGAAAAGAGATATGTAAGAGCAATTTTGCGTGTAAAATTCATTATATTATTTTTGCGCGCAATGATGATTATGTGTTTGTGGCAGTAGATTCTATAAATTTGTATCAAATCGTAGCACAAAAGCCGATGTCAAAGGCATTCAAGGCACTATGCAGGAATAATCATATCCCGCAAAAGTTGCGCGCGCTGTTTTGGGCGGAATTTTGCACTTATACAGAATCTACACAAAATACGCATAAGAGCGCAAATGACAAAGAGGTGCAAGAGCACATCAAGGCACTTTACAATGATTTTGCAATGAAAATAGCTCATTTTTTCACACTCTAAAAAAGCTTTGTTGTTTTTTTATTAACTTTTTAAGGTAGCTATAACTTCAAAGGCATTAAAATCTAACTCGTGCATTTCAAAACAAAACGAAGGAGAATGTATGCAGACAAACACGCTCGAGTATGATTACTCAATTGCTAAGTTATTTGTTTTTTCTGCAATGGCATTTGGATTTGTGGGGCTGCTCGTTGGTGTAGTCATCGCCTTTCAAATGGCATTTCCAGACTTAAACTATCTAGCTTCGGAGTATGGGACTTTTGGACGGCTTCGACCTCTTCACACAAATGGAATTATTTATGGATTCACACTGAGTGGGATTTGGGCTTCGTGGTATTATTTAGGGCAAAGGGTGCTTAAGATTACTTATAAAGAACACCCTTTCTTGCGTGCTGTGGGCTTGGCGCACTTTTGGATTTATATTGCGCTTATGGCTTTGGCGGTTATCTCGCTTCTAGGGGGCTTTACGCAATCTAAAGAATACTCCGAACTCATTTGGCCACTTGATATTGCAGTGGTAGTAGTGTGGGTATTGTGGGGTGTGAGCCTCTTTGGGAGTATGGGCGTAAGGCGTGAGCAGACAATTTATATTTCGTTATGGTATTTTATCGCCACATTTGTGGGGATTTCTGCTCTGTATATTTTCAATAATCTCTCCGTTCCAACTTATTTCGTTGCTGGCATAGGGAGCGTGCTGCATTCAATTTCATTTTATGGCGGAACAAACGATGCGATGGTGCAATGGTGGTGGGGGCATAATGCCGTTGCATTCGTATTTACAGCAGGTATTATCGGGTTAATCTATTACTTCCTTCCTAAAGAATCAGGACAGCCTATATTTTCATACAAACTTACTCTATTTTCATTCTGGGGACTTATGTTTATTTATATCTGGGCGGGTGGGCATCACCTTATTTACTCAACTACGCCCGACTGGATTCAGACGCTTGGCTCTGTATTCTCTGTTATCTTAATTTTACCTTCTTGGGGGACAGCGATTAATATGCTCCTTACCATGCGCGGACAGTGGCATCAAATCAAAGAATCTCCTATGATTAAATTCTTAATTCTTGCTTCAACTTGGTATATGCTTACCACGCTTGAAGGACCTATTCAATCTATTCGCTCTGTAAATGGGTTAGCGCACTTCACGGATTGGATTATCGGGCATGTGCATGATGCGGCACTTGGCTGGGTTGGATTTATGATTATTGCTGCTTGTTTGCATATGGTGCCTCGTATCTTTAAAAGAGAGCTTTACTCTAAAAAACTTGTAGACGCACAATTTTGGATTATGACAACAGGTATTATCCTTTACTTCTCGAGCATGTGGATTTCAGGTATTACGCAAGGTATGATGTGGAGAGATGTTGATAGCAATGGTAGCTTAGTGTATAGCTTTATTCATATCGTTGAGCGCATTATTCCATATCATATTATCCGTGCAATTGGGGGCTTAATGTATCTCATAGGTTTTATAATCCTTATTTATAATGTCCTTATGACGATTACATCAGGCAGGGTGCTTGAAAAAGAACCCCAAAATGCTACACCAATGGCAGCATAATTAAGGAGGATTGAGATGTTTAGTTTTTTAGAAAAAAATCCATTCTTTTTCACGGTTGCTTTTTTGTTAGTTTTCTCTATTGCTGGACTTGTGGAGGTTTTGCCCGGTTTTGCGAAGAAAGCTCAACCTATTGAAGGTTTAAAGCCTTATTCACTGCTTGAGACTGCGGGACGACAAGTGTATATCGCAGAGGGCTGCTACAACTGCCACTCACAGCTTATCCGTCCGTTTAAAGCAGAAACAGACAGATATGGCGCATACAGCCTAAGTGGCGAATATGCTTATGATAGACCATTTTTATGGGGTTCAAAGCGTACAGGACCTGATTTACACAGGGTAGGAGATAGATTAAAATCTGTGGATTGGCACGATGGACATATGAGAGACCCAAAATCGCGTGTGCCTGGCTCGATTATGCCAGCCTATGAGCATCTTTATACAAAAAATACTGATTTTGAAACCGCATTTGCAGAAGCCTATACGCAAAAGGTGGTATTTGGTGTGCCTTATGATACTGAAAATGGCGTGCAAATTGGCGCAGAATCTTATAAAAAAGGCGATTTAAGCTCGCTTGCTAAAGCAAAGGAAATCTTTATGCAAGAAGCAAAAGTTGTTGTTGATGATATGGTAAGCCAAGATGTCAAAGAAGCATTTGAAAAAGGTGAGGTTAAGCAGATTGTAGCACTTATTGCTTATATGAATAGTCTAGGGCAATCACGGCGTGTGGGCGCAACTCCATCGCAGGCGCAATAAAATGACTGCCGAACTCTTAAAAATCATCACAGCCTATCAAAAGGAGATATATCTTATCGTTACGCTCTTGCTTGTGGCGTTTTTGTATGGATATGTCTATCATCTTTACTCCTCGCAGCGCAAGGGGGTTAAAGACTATGAGAAATATGCTAAGTTGGCATTAGATGATAATCTTGATGATGAATTAGTTGAGCCACGAAAACAAAATTCAATAAAGGGGAACTAAGATGAATTGGTCAGATAATATAACTACGCTAGGGTTACTAGGTGCTTTTGTTATCTTGATACTTACCATTGTTGTGATGGGAGTGTATCTTAAAAAGATTAGAGATAGCAAGGCTGTGGGTGAAGCTGTGGGTGAAAGTTGGGACGGTATTGGCGAGCAGACAAATAATGTCCCTGTAGGCTGGGCTGCATGCTTTTTGGGTGTGATTATTTGGGGTTTTTGGTATATCTTTTTGGGCTATCCGCTTAATGCCTATTCCCAACTAGGTGAATACAATCAAGAAGTGCAAAGCTATAACAAAAAATACGCACCCATTTGGGAAAAACTTAGCGAAGATGAGCTAAGCAATATGGGAAAAAGTATATTCCTTGTCCAATGCGCGCAATGCCATGGAATTACTGCTGAAGGTATGAATGGCAAAGCAAGAGACTTGACAAAATGGGCAAAAGAAGATGGCATTATCGAAGTTATCAAGCATGGAAGCAAGGGCTTAGAATATATGGCTGGAGAAATGGCAGCACTAGAGATAAGTGATGAGGAGGCAAAGGCTGTAGCGGCATATATTATGCAAGATATTTCAGCAGTGAAAGCTACAAAATATCCACTTGAAGCAGCCAAAGGCAAAGAAGTCTTTGCAATGTATTGTGCCTCATGCCATGGCGATGAGGGCAGAGGTAATGGCGCTGGAGTAGATGGCTTTGCACCAGATTTAAGCAAATATGGCACAACAGAGTTTTTAACCGAAGTGCTTAACAAAGGTAAAAAAGGCTTAATCGGCTCTATGCCATCATTTAATTACGCAAACTTTGCCCCCAGTCAAAAAGAGGCGTTAAATGTATTTATTCGCTCTTTAGAATCTCAAGCAGAATAAGGAGGATTGTATGAATGGACTATTTGGAATTAATGGTTTAACAGGCTTTATCGTTGCTGTGGTGCTTTTACTAAGCATTGTTGCTGGGCTAGGCACTTGCGCTATCCTCATACAAAAAGCAGAGGCGACACATTATTATAAAATTGAGCATATAGATTCAATCAAGCAAATTGATACGCAAAACGCGCAACATCGCGTGAGCAAATAAGGAGGGAATATGAAATTTACACTTATTGAAAAGGTTCTTGCAACCCTCATCATCATCACCATTGCTATGACTATCATCATTCCCTTTGTTCCTAATCTCTTTTTGCATTTGGTTTAGAATGTTCCTACATTTAAAGAGGTTAGCCTTTGCTAGCCTCTTATGCACGCTTTCTTATGCTTCATCTTCTCCAAAGAATTATGTGCTTGATAATCCTGATTGGCTTTTAGTCCCCAAAAGTGTGGCATTTGTGCAGACGCTCTCAAATGAGCTTTTTACTAAAACTGGCTATTCCCTTTATGTCGCCCTTGTGGATAAAACCCCACAAGATGCATCACTTAATCTAGATTCTAAAGCCTCGCGCGAGCATTACAAACAAAGCCTTACCAAGCATCTTTCCCCACCTTATACGCTTATTGTATTTATGAAAAATGATGAAAAAATGGATATTATCAGTTCGCAGCCACAAACTTATCTTGATGAAGAAAAGGTGTATTTTGAATATATGGTGCCGCTTTTACCCAAACAAAAAGATGAAGCACTCACACCACAGCGCATATCAGCCATTGTGCTGAATGGCTATGCGCAGGCTGCTGATATGATAGCTGCGCATTTTGATGTGAAGCTTGAGCATAATATGAAAGTCGATGAAAGCGGTGGGCAAGAGTTTGTGCGCTTTAGTATGTATATTATGCTGCTTATTATGTTTGGTATCCTAGCGCTTATTTATTTCACACGCAGAAAATAAGAGGAGTTTTACATGAAAAATAAAAACTACTGGCCCCACGCCATCATCGCCATTTTGCTTTTTGGTGTAGTCATGGTGAGCATTTCTATCACCATAGCACTTAAAAATCCTATTCAAGATGAAAATACCTACTTTGGCAAAAAACGCGATGTAGATTGGCATATTAATGACATCATAAAAGAGCAAAATCACTTTAATGCCCTCTACACCATTAAGCCTATAATCCTTGATAAAAATGCCAATGAGCTAGCACATAATCCTTTTATCTTTCCCTATATGGCTCCAGCACACACGCCAGATGCGCCAGATTCTAAATCCAAACCCCTCCCGCAGGATATAACGCTCCATATAGCTCTGCAAACTAACACAGATAAAGCTCCTCCTATCTTTCATCTCTACTTAGATTCTATGCATGAGGCTAATAAATTGCAGGATTTAGGGATTTTAAAAAAAGAAGCAGATAATCTCTACACAAGCGGCGCACTGCACCTGCCGCAAGGGCGGTGGAAATTAGTGCTTAAAATCACCTATGATAATGATAAAAGCGCGTATTTTGAATCTGAAATCTTTGTTGAAAATCACGATGAGTAAGCCTAATTTGCCTTTATCTACCATATCTACCTTGCCCACTGCACGCACTGCACCCGCTTTTATGCTCATTGATGCGGCTATGGGAATTTGCATTTGTGCAAGTGCATTCGCGCTTGGCTTTAGCTTTCTTTACGCGCTTACTCCCACGCCCAAACCCTCCACATATCGCATATATAAGCAGCTTTTATTAAGTCCCAACACGCTTACAACCTCTATTAGCACGCAGTCCCAGCCCTCATTAACTTATGATGTCATAGAGCAAAGCTTTCAAGGGAGCAATGGGGAATTTTTGCGTTTTTACTCGCCCACACAAATCCGCTAATGCTGCGCGCTTATCTTTATCGCACAAAAGGAGCTTTCTCGCTGTTTGAAGCAAGTGTGAGTATTGTGATATTAGGCATTTTAGGCATTATTTGTAGCTCTATGCTACTTAATATTAGTAAAAATATCTCTTTTTCGCGCGCAAGCAACGACACAAGCATAACCATAGCCCTTTTAAAGATAGAAAATCTCCTCCAAAATGCGCTCATAGATTCTATCCTTGATGAACATAATAAGCCTCTTAGTGCGCCTACCTCATCGCTCCACTTTGCTAGCATTGAGCAGAATCTACTCTTTGGTGGCGGGTTTAAAAACACCACACCAGCTACACAAAATGATACATTGCTGCCCTCTGTCCCCATAAGCGTGGAAAGCTCCCATGATAGCACGTTGTATTTTGCCACTTCACATAGTTGGCATATTGGCGCGCCGCTTTATATTTTTGCGCAAACAAAAGCGCCTTTCACGCCCTATTACATCACTCATACTACTTCTGCTTCGCTTACTTTTGATAAACCCTTGCCCACAAAGGCGCTTTTAGCCCTTCCTATCAGTATGCATACGCTAAAATTTACTCAAAACACGCTATGGCTTGATAACGCGCCGCTTATATTTAATATAACCTCTTTTTCTATTACGCCTCACGCGTTTGCACAAGGCACTTTTCTTGAAGTGGAGATTTGCGCGATAAATGCACATTGTGAAATGGGCGGCGTGTGGCTTGATGAAATGGTAGCCATACTATGAGCGCTGCACGTATTTGGCAAGCAAAGCGCAATGGATTTTATATCATCTATGCGGTTTTGTTTATCGTTTCTATGGGGATTGCGTGTGCGTTTTATGTGCGCGAATCACATCATCGCTCCTTTACGCATGCAAGTTTGCATGCAAAAGTCCAGCTTCACCTCTACGCGCGCAGTTTAAAAGAGATGAATATACTCTGCCTAAAAGCGCGCGATTTTCATACCTGCGAGCGCCAAGCCTTTCTTTTCCCCAATGGCTATCACTTCCGCACAGCCCTTACAAGCCTCACTGCAAACACTATTTTGCTTGACATACATGGCAATGTAACGCACCCTTCCAGCACAAACATCACGCGCATTACCAAACGCTACATACTCATTACCCCATAGTATCTAGATTCTATTTTTACACCAAAAGCCCCATTTTGGCAAAAATAATGCACACTGCACATCATTTACAGAATCTAGATTCTATAATTTTTATAAATTTTTTATAAAATAAGTAAAATTTTTAGGACTTAAAATGAAGCAGTATCTTTATATCGTGCAGTCATCTTTAGAAAAAAGTAAGTGCAAAATCGGCATTACAAACGACCTAAATCGTCGGCTAAAAGAATACAACGCCATCACAGGCACATCTGCGGAGAACACATATAGCTACCTTTTTACTTGTGAAGTAAGCGATATGCGAAAAATCGAGCAAGATATAAAAAATCATTTCATAGGCTTTAGAGAGCAAGAAAATAGGGAAATTTATTTTTACAATCCAAGTTTGTTTGATATGTATGTGGATTTTATATCATCTCATGCTTGCTTTATTGCGAGACTCGATTACAAGCCGCCAAAAGATAAAAAAATAGTGAAGCCGCTTACAACGCGTAGTATGCAAGATAGGGGTGTTACAAGAAAATTATTATTAGATAAAGCTATGCGTTACCCAAATGATGAATTTTACACACGTTACGAAGATGTAGAAAAAGAATTTGCAAAATATCCTCTAACAATATGGAAAGATAAATGCGTATTTTGCAATTGCGATGACCCAGTGGGGCAAAAGCGCGACCATACAGATTCATCAGCATTTGCGCTATATTTTTTAAAGCATTTTCATCGTTTGAAATTAAAAAAGCTAATTTGCACGCATTATAGTGGCGGAATAGACCTTTTTAATACTAGGGCGACAGGCTATATATTTACAAAAGATGGTTTTAAAGAGATAAAAAATGAGCCGCCAAATTACACAGGTAGCTTTGAGGAGAAAGAATCAGTTAGGATTCTAAATGAGGAGGCGGACATTGTCTGCACGAATCCGCCTTTTTCTAAAGCGACAGAATATTGGCAACTATTAATTAAAAGTAAAAAGAAATTTATCATTATCTCAAATATTACAAATTGTGTAAATACTGGGTTTATACCATATTTTGCAAATAAAAAAGCGTGGGCGGGATATAATCGCGTAGATTGGTATTTAAATCCAAAAATGCAGTTAGTGCAGGCTGCTGGGCATTTTTTCACAAATATTACTATCAAAAATAGACCGACTATCAAGCGGCTAAAATTCCTGCCTTTAAATGAAATACCAGATGTATTTAAAAAATATGATGATAGCGGGACTCTGCTAGTGAATAATAGCTACATTCCAATAGATTATGACAAGCCTTTTGCCGTGTCCGCAAGGCAGATTCTAAATGGTGTGCTAGAGTGCGGATATAAAATCGTGCAACTTACGCAATATGTACCTTATATAAATGAGAAAAAACAATTTACACGTGTTTTGATACAAAAAATAGATGCAGAGGCTTAACTTACAGAATCTAGATTCTATCCGCGGACATCAAGCAAAGATTCTCTAAACTCATACAATGGCTTAAGATGTGCATCAACCACAATATTGCTTACCTTAAAATGTGGGAGCAAAGAAAGATTTTTCTCTAGCACTGCCTTTGTGCTTTCATATAGCACTTTTACATCAAGTGTATTGCCCTCTTTAAACACACCAATTTCACCCTCGATAATCCCTAAAGTCGGCATTATCGCGCTAAAGCGTATCTTATTTTTGCTTATTTTTTTAAGCTGCAAGACTTCATCTTTTTGGTTAATCACCAAAGTCAGCACGCCATTTTTAAGCCCAAGCAGGAGATTACTTAAAAACAAAAACTCCTCTTTGCTTTGCGCTTGCGCTAATTTATCCGCCACAAAATCCTTAAATCCCTCAAATATATCGTTATTTTTGCCTAGCTCCTCTAAATCTTGCAGGCTAAATTTAAGCGGCGCGTGGGCAAAAGATTCTAAGATTTTAGGCTGCGCAATGACATTGCGCAAGGCAATATGCCCCAAACTACTGCGCCCCATTTCCCCCCAATAGCGCTGCCCAACGATAAGCTCTTTATGGCTTTTGGTTTGGATTTGCTGCGCGCCAATTTGCAAAAGATACAAATCACCCTTAAGCTTAGCCATAACCTTAATGAGCATAGGCAGTGAAGCATTATAGGTCGTTGGAGTTTGCGCGCTTTTAAGCGTAGCGGCGATTTTTTGAAGCTTTTCTATCATATTTAAAGCTCATCATAGAATCTTTCAAACGCGCTAGCAATGGCTAAACTCACATCAAATTTTGAGCCGCTCACTGCTTGAATGTTATTTTGTGTGATAATTTGTATGTGATTTTCCTCGCTGCCAAAGGGATTATCCGCGCCAATGACATTTAAGCACACCATATCACAATGCTTTTTTGCTAGCATATCGCGCGCGTAATCTTGCGCACTTGCCTCATCGCTTTCAGCCTTAAAGCCAATTTTAAAAGCACTATGCGCAGGGATAGAATCTAGCACATCTGGTGTTTTGAAGCATTGTAGTTTTAATACATCGCCCACTTGCTGCTTTTTTAGCTTGCCATTATAGAATCTAGGCGCATAATCTGCTAATGCCGCTGCCATAAACACAATATGTTTATGTGCTTTATCTAGGCTATGAGATGCTTTTGGGCGCGTTTTAGAGGTTTTAGAATCTGCATTTTTGGCATTTATAGAATCTAGGCGCACATTTAGTGCTTCGTTTGTGGCGCGTGCATAGTCTTGCACACTTTGCACCTGCACATATTCCACCCCTAAAGGCAGCTCTAATGCACTGCTTGCGATGAGCTTTACTTGAGCGCCTAGCATATAGAGCGCGATAGCAAGATAGCTTGCCTGCTTGCCGCTGCTGTAGTTAGAAATGTAGCGCACGCAATCTATGCTCTCTTTTGAGCCACCACCTGTAACAATCACGGCTCTATTGTGCCAAAGCGAGCGCGTTTTAGTATGTAAGATTCTGCCTAGCCTAAATATTATCTCCTGCACATTTGCAAGCGCGCCCTCACCCTCATCACCACAAGCAAGTAACCCTGCGCGAGGAGGGATAATCTCATATCCTAAACCCGCAAGCTTATGCAGATTTTCCTGTGTTTGGGGAGCATAGAGCATGGTAGTATTCATAGCTGGAGCGATGATTTTTTTAGCTTGACTAGCTAAAAGTGTGGCGAGCAGGACATTATCAGCCGCACCTATGGCAATTTTAGCAATCGTATTAGCGCTAGCAGGAGCGACAAGCACCACATCTGCCCATTTTGCATAGCCAATATGATTAACATCATTGCTCCATGATTGATTATGCTCGCATAAAACGACATTGCCGCTTAGGGCTTCAAAGCTTAAGGGTTGGACAAATTTGCAAGCCTCACTACTCATCACCACCTTAATATGTGCGCCATACTTTCTAAGCTGGGAGATGCAATCAAGTATTTTATATGCAGCGATTGAGCCGCTTATGAGGATTAGGATTTTTTGATGGGTAAAAATAGGCCGCATTGCTCTCCCTTATAGAATCTAGATTCTGTAATCTAGCATAAGGGAGCTTATTTTGAGGTTATTTCACTTGGTCTTTAATAAATCTATCAGCGTGGTAGAGGTCATTGCCATTAGAGCCAATAAGCCTAATTTTATCCACTATGCCGCGGAATAAAGCCTCCTCTTCATGCTGCTCTTTGACATACCATTGCAAAAAATTAAATGTCGCATAATCCTTGCTTTGCAATGTGAAATCCACTAAATCATTAATAGATTGCGTGATTTTTAGCTCGTGCGCGTAAGTTTTTTCAAACACATCAAGCAATCCTTTAAACTTTGTTTCAGGTGCTGCCACTTGCCCAATGCTCACTTTAGAATCTGTTTCATTAAGATAAGTGATTAAACGTTTTGCGTGGTCGCTCTCTTCACCTGCGTGTTGGAACAAAAATAACCCCGCACCATCAAAGCTATTTTCATAGCACCAAGAGCTCATACTCAAATAGAGATTTGCTGCATACATTTCTTTTGCCACTTGCTCGTTGAGCATTTTTACAACTTCTTTTGAAATCATTTTCCGTCCTTTAATGAGAATTTAAAAACGACGGAATTGTAGATTCTATTTCCTAAAATTATCCTTAAAATTTTATCATTTTTGTATTATTTTGAGAATATCATCATTACTAAGCCACCAAGAATTCGTCTGGCTGCTATATTCAAAGCCTGATTCAACATCTTTACCATACTCATTTTTAAGAGTTTTATGATAATTAACAGGCGTTTGGAAATTGATAGTTGGCATAATGATATAAAACTTTTCAAATTCTACACATAAATGAGAATCATCTCGCGGCACCATCACTTCGTGTAATTTCTCACCCGGGCGTATGCCAATGATTTTATGCGGCAGGTTTGGGGCTAGTGCAGTGGCTAGCTGCGTGATTTTCACACTTGGGATTTTAGGGATAAAAATCTCTCCGCCATGCATTCGCTCAAGATTTTCTAGCACAAAATCTACACCAGATTCTAAAGTGATAAAAAACCTGCTCATACGCTCATCAGTGATAGGTAGCTCTTTTGCGCCCTGCTCTATAAGCTTTTGAAAAAATGGAATGACCGAGCCGCGCGAACCCACGACATTGCCATAGCGCACTACACTAAATTTAGAATCTTTGCTCCCCTTAATATTATTTGCTGTTACAAAAAGCTTATCGCTGCATAGCTTTGTCGCGCCATAGAGATTAATGGGATTGGCTGCTTTGTCCGTGCTTAGCGCGATAATGTGTTTGACATTATTGCTTAAACACGCGCTTATTACATTGCTTGCGCCATCGATATTAGTCTTTATACACTCCATAGGATTATATTCTGCAATGGGCACATGCTTGAGCGCTGCGGCATGAATGCAAATATCTACCCCATTTAGCGCAACCTCAAGGCGGCTTTTATCCCTCACATCGCCGATAAAATAGCGCATTCGTTTATCCTTAAAGACTTGTGCCATCTCATATTGCTTAAGTTCATCGCGGCTGTAAATGATGATTTTTTTAGGATTATGCTGCTTTAAAACACGCTCGACAAACTTCTTGCCAAAGCTCCCCGTGCCGCCTGTAACCAAAATCGTTTTAGAATCTACCAAATGCGACATATATGCTCCTTTATTTTATTTAACATAGCCTAAGTCTTTAAGCTTATTAGCAATTGTTACAAGTATAGGTCCTCCTGCTACTCCACCGCCACCGCCATGCTCTACTAAAATAGTAACGGCATATTGCGGATTTTCATAAGGTAAAAATGCTGTAATCCATGCGTGTGAGCGATGAAAATACTCCATTTCAGATTCTTTAATACGCTTCTGCACATCTTGAGGGATACCCACCACTTGAGCTGTGCCTGTTTTGCACGCTAGGCTTACTCTTGTGCCTTGTGTGCGAAAATACGCCGTCCCTCCCGGAATAGAGCAGACTTGATACATACCCTTGCGCAGAACTTCAAGTTTTGACTTTTGCAAATCATTCAGCACATCTTTTGTAGGAAAATCCGCAGGCTTGCCATTAAAATCCTTAGCAAAATGCGGTGTTACAAGCTTACCAGAAGCGATAAGAGCTGTGTAGCGCGCAATTTGCATAGGTGTGGAGAGAAAATACCCCTGCCCGATAGAAGTAGTAATCGTATCCCCTCCATACCACTGCTCACCATATCGCCGCAATTTCCATTCAGGTGTGGGTAATATGCCGCTCACCTCATTTGGTATATCAACGCCTGTTGGCTCACCTATACCCATTTGGCGCAATACGCTAGCGATATTTTCAATACCCGTGCGTTGGGAGAGAATATAAAAATACACATCAACAGATTCTCTAATGGCTTTAATAGCGTCCGAACTCCCATGCCCAGAAGCTTTCCAATCGCGGAATTTGCGATTGCCAAACTCAATAAAAGGAGGCGTTTGGATAGTGGTGTATTCACTAATGTTGGCAAACTCTAAAAAAGCTAGCACCATACCCATTTTAATCACAGAGCCGGGTGGATAGCGCCCATAGACAAGCTTATTAATAAGCGGTTTATGCACATTTTGCGTTAATTCTTGCCAGTTTTTACGGCTTATGCCATCTACAAAATAGTTAATATTATACTCCGGATAGCTCCCCGCAGCTAAAATCTCGCCATTATGCACATTCATAACAATCACAGCCCCAGAGCGATTAATAAACTCCGCATCAATGCTTTCTTGTAATTTTAAATCTAATGAAAGCCGCAAATCATTGCGCTTTGAGACATTATCTTCTTGCAGGAGTTTAATTTCTTTATACAAAGAGTTAATTTGAGATTTTCTATATCCAGCCTCACCCTGCAAGTAGTTATTGTAGGTCTTTTCTATGCCCTCTTTGCCAATGACTTTGCTAAATTGTGAAAGCGGATTTTTTTCAATATCTTTATTATTTGCCTTTGCCACATAGCCAATCACATGCGATGCCGCGCTTTCATTGGGATAAAATCTTTTCGTATTTGCCGCTACAATTACATACGGAGAGCGCTTCAAATACGCATAAATACTTAGCATTTGCGCATAAGGCACAAACGGCACAAGCTCCACAGGCACATGATTATAGGCGTGATTATTTTTTGTATAAATGGCAAGGAGATTATCTTTATCAAGTTCAGGCAAAAAAGAGACAATGCGCGTAATTTCAGATTCTATTACTTGCTTACTGCGTATTTTTGGCATAAGCGAAATGGAAAATCCTATTTCATTAATGGCTAAAGGCTCATTATTTCTATCGAGAATAAGCCCGCGCATTGGCACAAGCACTTGGGTTTTTAGCGCATTTTTCTCTGCGAGCTTTTCATAATATTCGTGGTTTATGACATTCACCACAAAAAGGCGTATGCTAATAATAAGCCACACTAGCACAAAAAACAAAATTAAGATTCTATAACGCAGGCTCATATAAACATCGCTACTAATATTTCAATTATCATATAATAAAGCATTATCCACACACTAGGCGTGATATTGCTCCCCAACATAGAATCTAGCACACAAGATAATAGATAAAAGCCCACATATGCTAAGCTTACATAAGTTGCCCTAGCGATGCGTGGAGTATTTAGCACAGCCTGTATGCGTGGGATAATAAGCACATATAGCACTAAGAATAAGCCTAAAATCATACCCATAGGCAGCCCATTCTCTGCTTCAATAAGCGCCATACCCGCCAGTATGGCTAAAAATCCATAAAAATTATCCTCCTTATCAAAGCGCATAAATAAACTAAGACACACGCCAATGAGTGGGGGCAGCCACAGCAGCATACCTGCTGCACTCTCATAAACACATAGCGCAAGAAAAAGCGCTAAAGCTAGCAGAGTTTGTTTATAAGCGCCACTTCGTCGCATATTGGAAAATGTTTGCATTTGATACAATCCGCCCATATTTTTTGATTTGGTAAAAGTGATTTCTCTATTATAACAAAACCTAGCCTTTGGAATAAATTAGCCTCATAGGTAAGCACTAAAATCTCTTTCAAGCCTAAATGCCTGCCCTCCTCGCACGCGCTCTGCACTAATTTACTCCCTAGCCCAAAGCCCCTAAACTCCTTTTTGACTACCAGCGAGCGCACTTCGGCTAAATCTTTAGAATATACATACAAAGCGCAAAATCCCGCTATCTCCCCACTTTGCTTATAGCGCGCTAAATGATAAGAGCGGATAGCATTTGCCATCTCATCTTCGCTACGCTCTAAAATCACACCATTTTTTACCTCAATGCTAACAATGGCGCGCATTTGCTCAATATCAGCTAATGTGGGCTTTGTGATTACAAATTCCATGTGCTTAATCCTAACACATACTGCGCAATACCCTCGCGCAGCTGCGTGATAGAAGTCATTTTATGATGAGTTTTTGTCGCGCTAAAAATATAAGCCCTATGCGCCTTATCTTGTGCTAAATGCCCTTTAAGCGCGTTTAGCTCGCTTTGCTTAAGCTTATCGGCTTTAGTGTAGATTCTCAAAATATATTGGTCATTATGGCAGATACGCTCAAGCATTTGTCCCACAGATATATCAATCTCCATTTGCGTATGGCGCGCATCAAGCAAATGCAAGAATAATTTAATAGAGCCGCGCGCGAGCAAAAAATCCATAAGATGTTTTTGCCATTGCTTTTGCAAAGTCTTGCTTACCTTTGCATACCCAAAGCCGGGCAAATCAATCAAAGTAAGGGGTAAGGGCTGCTTATCTAAAGTCCAAAGCGAATAGAAAAAATTAATAAGCTGTGTTTTGCCCGGAGTAGAGGAGCTTTTAGCCAATGGCTTATTTAAGAGTGCGTTAATAAGCGTGCTTTTACCTACATTACTGCGCCCTAAAAAGACAATTTCAGAATCTACAGGCGGCGGGGCATTAAAAATGCTGCTCGCGCTGCTTAGAAAATGAGATTGCACCACTTGTATCATATGCTTTACTCACTGGTTTTGTCTTTAGATTCCATAATGAAAGTAATCATGCCCGGCTTTTGGTTAGAGCCTTTAATGAAAGCCTCTTGAGTTTTTGGATTAAACACAATAATATTGCCTTTAATGGTATTTTGCTTGCCTACTTCCTCGATAATGGCATTATCAATGAGCTGATACTCATCTTTAAGCGCATCATAAATAGCCTTTGCTGCCTTGCCTTTCATTTCTTTGTCGGGCATTTTGGTGTGAAATCTCACATTGCCTATGGCGGTGTATTTTTGCGGCTGATTTTTTTTATCTGTTTGGATAATGACCTTATCTGCCCATAGTTTATCCCCGCCCTTAACCACCACCACTTCACCATTAAGCTCTGTAACGCCCTTTTTTAAATCACTTTGGAAGCTTTTTGCACTCACTTCAAGCTTTTCTTCTACTCCCAAAGCACCTACACATAGCCATAATATCAAGCATATTTTGCGCATTACTTGCCCCCCATTGCCATATCTGCGATTACAGAATCTGCGCGCATATCGCCTTTAAGCGTATCATAATAAATATTTTGCCCTGTGGCTTGCGTATTTTCATTAGCAAAGACAAAATCCCCTCTGCCTTTAAAACTACGACTTTGATAGTCATACACTCCCCATTTACTCCAAAAGCTTAATCCATCAATGCGCAAGTAATTTGCCCCTTGAGAAAAGGTATAAAGTCCATTTTTGCTTAACACAAAGGGCGCGTAAATGTATTCATTGAGCTTATTATTGATTTGATTAACAAAAATGTCATAAATTTCCTCATGGTTTTCAAATCGCAACGCCCTAACCCCCTCCGAAATCGCCCGACAATACTGCGTATCAAGCATATAAAGTGTGAAATTTGATATTTCAATATTTGGTACTTCTTTGCCAATAGCCTTGTGTGTGGCATTTTCTTGCGTGAAAAATACAATGCTGGCTAAACTTGCAACAAGTAGTGCTATAAAAAATGCGTAGATTCTATAAGAAATATTTTTCAAGCTTTTTGTCTCCATTGAGTTTTAGCACATCTTCTATCATTTCGCGCACAGCGCCATCTCCGCCGCGCGATTTGAGAATCTTATAGGCATATTTTTTTAAAGCCTTTGCGCCATTACTTGGCATATAGGCTTTTTTGCAGATTCTAAACATACCTAAGTCATTCAAATCATCGCCTATGCACGCCACTTCAGAATCTGCAAGATTAAGTTGTGCTAATAGATTTCTTAGCACTTCTGCCTTATTTTCCACACCCATAAAAATATGTTCTATACCCACTTCAGCAGCGCGTTTGCGCACGATTTGAGAATCTCTGCCCGTGATAATAGCACTTGGACGCGCTAGATAACGATTCCACACGCTAATAGCTAACCCATCGCGTATATCAAAGCTCTTTATCTCCTCCCCACTTTGCGTGTAATACACCTTGCCATCGCTTAATGTGCCATCTACATCAAATACTAAAAGCTTAATCATAATACACCTTTTGTCGATGGAGTGAGGATTCTAGGATTTAAAGTCAGCGCGCGGCGCAAACTCACGCCAAAAGCCTTAAACATCGCCTCAATAATGTGATGCAAATTTTTACCCCTTTTTAGCACAATATGCACGCTTAAGTGCGCATTA
This sequence comes from Helicobacter jaachi, assembly GCF_000763135.2. Lineage (NCBI taxonomy): Bacteria > Pseudomonadati > Campylobacterota > Epsilonproteobacteria > Campylobacterales > Helicobacteraceae > Helicobacter > Helicobacter jaachi. The sequence goes on from NZ_JRPR02000001.1 coordinate 71,240, forward strand.
AAGCTTAGCGCACGGAAAAACTCCTCCACAAGCTCCACATCAAGCTCCCCTACCATACCCTTAAAGGGCAATTTATACGCATGCGTATCAAAGACTAAAAATGCCCGATTACTCACATCAATATCACACTCTGCGCATGCTTCGTCCATTACTACACTTGCATTGCCAAATCGCTCAATGCCCTGCACCGGATAAATCCCTTGAGCTAATGCCTGCCCTAAGAGTATGCCACAATCCTCTACGCTATGATGTCCATCAATGTGCGTATCACCCTTGCATTGCAAATTTAAATCCATAAGCGAATGCTTAGTGAGTGCTTCTAGCATATGATTAAAAAATCCAACCCCGCTTTGTATATGCGCATTGCCACTGCCATAGATTGAAAGTGAAAGCGCAATATCTGTCTCTTTGGTTTTGCGTGTAAGCTCTATCACATCTGCATTGTGCATTATCGCTCCTTTAGTTGTCCTAGATTCTAATCACGGATAAAAAATCCCCCCTGAATCTGCGTATTTTTCTTTAAAAAATCGCGTGCCTCTTGCTCGCTTTTAAATCCTCGCAAAAACACACGATAAATAGGCGCGCCATCAAGCTCAAATTCTTTCATTACACTTTGATATGGCGGCATATGTGAATATCGCTCTTGCGTTATGCGCGCACCCTCACTGCGCCTAAATGCACCCACTTGAATAGCAAAATCCCCTCCGCTTACAGATTTTGGCGTATTATCTACTTTAAATTCACCGCCGATAATATCATCACTCTGCACATTTTGCACATTGCTTTCTTTATTAATCACCCCGCCAAAGCCAATCACTTCTAGTCGCACTTTAGCCGTGCCAACTTTTACCATATCAATATCTTGCGCGGCGGCATTGCTTAAATCAATAATGCGTCCCTCCACAAATGGACCTCTATCATTTATGCGCACAATGGTGCTTTTGCCATTTTCGACATTGAGCACTTTTACGACTGTATTCATAGGGAAAGTCTTATGCGCAGCTGTGTGGGCATACATATTGTAAGTTTCGCCATTTGAAGTTTGCTTTGCATGAAAATCAGGTCCATACCAACTCGCATAGCCATCAAACTTATCTCCAAGACTCACTTTTTCAGGATAATACCACTTGCCTGCCACTTGATAAGGGCGCATAGTGGCTTCTTGTATGGCAGGAGATTCTCTCATTGATGTGCCACCAATATTTGGCGTAATACCTTGATTAAACGCATCTAAATCATCAAAACTATCATTAAAGCCTTTCGCCTTTGTGCCGCTCTCTTGCCCCCATGGCGTGCTTTTCTCCGCACAGCCTAAAAACGCGCCCAAAACACCACAACATAGAGCAAATACACAAAATCTCATATATGCTTTCATATGCTTTCATACTCCTTTAGCAATATTATCGCCCACTATCGTCTATCGGCAAGTTTAGCCTTCATAATAGGAATAGTAAGCTTTTGATTAGCCACAATACGCGAGCCTTTAATATTATTTACCGCCTGCAGCTCTTTGACTGAAGTCTTATAAGCGCGCGCAATAGAGCCTAGATTCTCACCTTTTTGCACAATATGCGTGATAAATACTGATTGCTTTTGTTTGCTCTCATCAAAATTTTGCTTAAAAGTGCGCAGTTTATCATAGGGCAAATACACATTGTAGCGCTTATTCCCCGGAGGCAAAATAGAGCGCGTGAAATGGCGATTGTATTTTTGCAATTCACTTAAAGAGATTTTCGCACTCTTTGCAATGCTACTTAGAGAAATGCCTCCTTTGACACTCACGCTTGCAATGCTATCTGTCGCGCCACGATTAAGCAAATAGTCCATATTTTGTGATTTTAAAAAATCCACATCATTAAAAAGCAAGCTCATAGCCAAAATCGTGCGTATGTAATTGCGCGTTTCAGCCGGGATATATTGCGCTTCATCATCTAAGAGCGTCTCTATGCTTTTATCTCCGCCAGCCTCCTCAATACCTCTTTTTAATCGCCCTAGCCCACAATTATACGCCATCGCAGCCAGATACCACTCGCCTGTAGATTCATATAAGTATTTTAAATATTTTATAGCCGCCTCTGTGCTTTTAATAGGGTCTTTGCGCTCATCGATATAATCACTAATCTCTAGCCCCAATCCCCGCGCCGTAGCAGGCATAATCTGCCAAATCCCTATGGCTTTTGCCTTACTTTTAGCGCTCGCATTAAATTCAGATTCTGCCATAGCAAGAAAGAGGAATTCTTGTGGGATTTGCTCCTTTGCAATCATATTTTTAAGCGTGGGGATAAACTCATAGCTATGCTCAAAGCGTTGGGCGAAATACTGCCATTTATCTTGGATTCTCTGTGCTTTTGCATTATCGGCAATAGCGGTGATAAAGCTCGCACGCACGCCAAATGAGTTAAGCACATTATTAGTATAAGCATTATAAGTCATAGGATAAAAGTCATTATCCTCCGCCACCGCCACTAGTGCGCAAAAGCTAAGAAAAATCCACGCAAGACAATGTTTGTATGCCCGCTTATAAAAGCTTCCCCTACTTATGCTCCAAAGGCTTGTATTCCAAAGTGTTTTAAGCATCTCTCCTCCTTAGAATCCTACGCCACTTTATTGACCCCATACATTCCCCACGCATTTATAATGCTCCAAAGAGTTCTAAAGCATTGCGCGTGCTAGATTCTATAATATCTGCCTCGCTAGTCTCTAGCACTTGCGCGATTTTTTGCATAATAAGTGGAATATAGTGCGGCTCATTGCGTGTGCCTCGATGAGGGTGAGGCGTAAGATAGGGCGCGTCTGTTTCAAGCACAATGCGTTCCTTTGGGATAAGTGGCAGCACCTCAATAAGTCGCCGCGCGTTTTTAAAAGTGCATACACCGCCAATGCCATAGTAAAACCGCTCCTGCAAATTGAGCAAGATTCTATCGGCGTTATAGCAATGTAGCACGCCATAAGCTTGTGGATAGTTTTGCAAAATATCAAACGCATCAGCGCTTGCCTCCCTAATATGCACAATTAAAGGCTTTTTTAAAGCTATAGATAGCTCAATTTGGGCTATAAACGCCTCTTTTTGTGCCTGTTTTATATGCTCAATTTCTGCTTGCGTGCCTTCTTTTGGCAAATAGTAATAATCTAAGCCGCACTCGCCGATAGCCACGCATTTTTTATCCTGCGCAGATTCTATAATTTTTGTCTTATCAAAGCCATTAATATCAGTGGGGTGAATGCCCGCAGCAAAATATATATGCGCATACTCACTAGCTATGCGCCGAGCTTTGGGCAGTGTGGTAATATCCGCACCGGGGATAATGACTTTACGCACATTGCTAGCTTTGGCACGCGCGATGACACTTTGTAAATCATTGTCAAATTGCTCACTATCAAGATGGCAATGCGTGTCTATCATATAATCAAAGTGGCTCATCGCGTGCAAAAATCCTTTATGTTATGCTGATTTATGTTAAAATAAAAGGCAAGATTCTATCATAATTATCTTTATAAAATTTAAGGATTTTTAAATGTTTAGCGGATTGGTTCGAGAAATCGCGCAAGTAAAAAGCTTTTCGCGCAATACCCTTGCAGTTATAACCACACACAAAGCGCGTATCGGAGATTCTATTGCCATCAATGGCGCATGCCTCACAGCCATAGATTTTTTTAAAGGTGGCATAGCAATGGAGCTAAGCAAACACACGCAGCAAACTATCGCGCTTGAAAACTACGCACAAGGGCAGCATGTGCATTTAGAGCCAGCGCTACAGGTGGGCGATAGGCTTGATGGGCATATCGTGCAGGGGCATATTGATGGCGTAGGGCGCGTGAGTGGTATCAAGCATTATGCGCATTCGAGTGATTTTTGGATAGAATCTAGCAGCCAGATTCTATCTTTTATCGTGCCTAAAGGCTCAATATGCGTGGAGGGCATAAGTCTAACTATTACAGAATCTACGCACAATGCCTTTAAGCTCACACTTATCCCGCATACCTTGCAACACACGCTTTTTGGGGACTTTAAAGTAGGGCGGCGCGTAAATATTGAGACAGATATTATCACGCGCAGTGTGGTAAGCACGCTTAAGCATATCCTTGATACGCGAGGTATTACAAATGATGCAAGCCTTACTTGGCGGGAGATTGATAGCATTTCACTAGGATTTTAAAGGCTCTAGATTCTATAAGGGATTATGATGACAAATAAAAAAGCTGTGGCACTCGCCTATAATGCACAAAATGACAATGCCCCGCGGGTCGTGGCAAAGGGCAGAGATGAGCTAGCATTGCGCATTATCGCAAAAGCGCAAGAATTTGATGTGCCGCTTTTTTGCAATGCCTTGCTTGTGGATTCGCTGCTTTCTTTGCCCTTAGATTCTCAAATCCCGCCAGATATGTATAATGCCGTTGTAGAAGTATTTGTATGGCTTTTAAAATGTGAAAAAAACGCGCAATTAAGCAAGGATATAGATGTATGAAAAATTTTATACATTTTTTTAAGCGTGAGCTTAATGGATTTATAAATGATAGATTTTCACTTTTCCTTTGCACGCTCGCGCCTTTGCTTATTGGGCTGTTTATGTGGGGAGTTTTTAACCAAAGTTTTGTGCGGAATATGCCTATTGGTATCGTGGATTTAGACAAAAGCCCATTGAGCAGGGAGCTAGCACAGAATCTTGATGCCATACCTGCCCTTAGTGTATCGCGAAACTATGAGAGCTTAGAGCAGGCTAAAGCAGATATAAGCAGTGTCAAAATTTATGCTGTAGTAGTCTTTCCTAAAGGGCTTGAAATGCATAGCAAAAAGGGCGTAATAACTGAAATTCCTATCTACTACAACGCACAGCTAATCCTTATTGCAAAAGCTATTGAGGCTTCATTTAAGCAGCTAATCCTCACAAGCAATGTCAAAGCAAAGCTTGCTAAAAATCTCATTCATACCTACAATCTCAATGCCGCCATTGCTAAAAGCTCGCCCATTCTTAGCCAAATCACGCCGCTTTATAATATCAATAATAGCTACTTGCAGTTTTTGCTTACAGGCATTCTGCCCTGCTCACTTATTATGCTTATGATTACTTGCGTGATTAATGCGCTAGCGCGTGATGAGCAAGATGTAGGCTTTATCAAAGGCAAAAAGTCTCAAATGCCAGAGGTGGGTGCGCGAGTGTATATTCTAACCAAAGTATTTGCGTATGTGGCAATCTTTTCGCTGTGGTGGGCGGTGATGATGATGTTTTTTGCCTCACTTGGCTTTGAATGTCGAGGAAGCTATGCTACGCTGTATTGCGGTATGTTTTTAACACTGCTTGCCTATGGTGGGGTGGGAGTGTTTGCCTATGCGGTGCTAAGAGACCATACGCGTGCGCTTTCTGCGGCTGCAATTTACTGCGCGCCTAGCTTTGCCTTTGCAGGTTTAACCTTTCCGGTAAATTCAATGGGAGCTTTTGCAAGCTTTTGGCATAGTATTTTGCCCATTAGCCACTATTTAAAGCTGTATGTGCAGGTGGCAAACTATGGCTTAGACTTTGCAAGCGTGGCGCGCACGATGTGCGAGATATTGCCTTTTGTGCTATTTCTTGCTTTTGGGATTATCGTGTATAGAAAAAGGGAGCATATTGATTAAATCGCTTTTTTTAAGGCTCTCACCCCTTATTTTTACTGCAAACTTTGCTTTTGGCGCGGATATTATTATACCCTTGTATGATGAGGCATTTGGGAGAGATGATGATTATATGGACATTGAAGAGTTTTTAGATTTTTTAAATCTAGATTCTATATTACCTCCCTCCGCGCAAGCAGATACAGAATCTGCTAAGCAAAATGCTAGCACTTCTAGCCTATCGCTGCATTATCTTAATGGCTATATGCGCCACAAACATTTTGATATAACTCTCCATGGGCTAGCGCTAGAATACAACACTATTTTGCTTAATACCCCAAAAAGCGACATCGTGCTAAGCTATAATTTTAATGTTGCCAATGCCTCCTTACGCCCGCGCAACGCTCCTTATAATATTTCAAATAGCAATATGGGCTTAATGGGTGTAGATTCTATAGAATCTACGCGGGATAAAAGCTCTATTTTAGGCACATTTGCCACACTTGATATGCTGTTTAATCAAACGCACAAAGGCTATCATGCTCTAAGCTTTGACTTTGGCTACTCCACAGGATTAAAAGGACAAAGCAGTGCGAGCAGCATAAGAGGTGTGAGCGAGTTTGATGAACATTCGCTTATGCTCAATGCTGAATATGGCTATGGCTTTATAAATGGGCTTTATACGCTAATCCCATACTTGCGCGTGGAAAGCTATGTATTTTTCCCTAATCGCGCCGCGCGCAGTAACTTTCATCGTCGCATTGATGGGGGTATGAATGCTATTTTTGGGCTAAAGCACATATGGGATACAAAATGGCTTGAGTTAGGATTAAATATGGGGGCTTTGAGCGATTTTAATATTTCTGGCAATAGCGTTGGCGTGCTAGCCAATGGCAACATTGTATATGATAGCGATGGCGTGAGCAATGGGATATTTAGCGAGCTAAGCTTTGGGATTTTGCGCTTTAAGCACTTTCATCTCATCGCGCGCACGAATATAGGCTATATGCTCTCCTACTATGAGTTAAATATTCAAAGCGATGTGTCGCTTATGTGGAGGTTTTAAGCAAGAATTTAAAGTATTAAGGTATAATGCGCCTCTTTTGTGGCTCGATAGCTCAGTCGGTAGAGCAGGAGACTGAAAATCTCCGTGTCGGTGGTTCGATTCCGCCTCGAGCCACCATTCTTTAACTCCTCAACTTAAATTTATAGAATCCAACCTCAAAAAACAAGTTGATAGATTAGCTAAAGCTTAAGCTCAATAGCGTGGAAATTATAGAATCTAAATCACCTCACAAATTTACCTCGCGTTAGATTTATGCACTATGCTTTCATACTTTATCCTAAGGAGCGTATATGATAGAAAATATTAATAGCACTAGATTCTATGAGGTGATTAAGCAGGGGTGTTGCGTGGTGGATTTTAGCGCGTCTTGGTGTCCTGACTGCAGGCATATTGAACCTATGCTTGAGATATTAGACAAAGAATTTGCTGGGAAAGTGAGCATTTATAAAATAAGCTTTGATACAGAATCTACCCTTAAAAATGAACTAAATATCCGCAAAATCCCCACGCTTATATTTTACAAAAATGCCAAAGAGGTGGGCGAGCGCTTGATTGAGCCGCGCTCTATAGATAGCATTAGAGCAGCCTTTAATGCACTCATTAGCTAACACGCATTCCAACTATTTGGCTCAAAGTAAGCAAATAAGCCGCTTTGAGCTATCTTTCATAAATGGATAATATTTATTAATAATATACTTTTACAAGATACAATCCTTCAATTTTAATACATTAAGGAGACAATGATGTCTAATGAATTAGCAGTTAAGCCAAAAAAGAGGGCGAGCGTAGGACTTATGCTTGGATTTGGCTTTGGGGTTTTAATCGTATTTTGCTGCGTTATGGTGTTTATAAGTATTAATCGCGTGAATAGTATTAATACTTCGCTCACACAAATTAATGACATTAACGCTGTGGCGCAAAGATATGCTATTGATTTTCGTGGCAGTGTGCATGATAGGGCGATTGCTGTGCGCGATGTGGTGCTTATTGGTGATGAGGATAAGCAGGGCTTGCAGCAGCTTTTGGAGCAAATTAGTAGTTTGGAGAAGTCCTATAAAAGCGCTGAAGATAACATGAAAGAAAAATTTGTAAAAACCAATATGCTTAATCAAGATGAGCTTACTATGCTGCACAATATAGAATCTGTGCAGGCTAAGAGTATGCCGCTCATCACTCAAGTGCTACAAGCGCGACTTTCGGGGAATATCACAAAGGCTCAAGAGATTTTAAAAACGCTCTCTCCTCAATTTACGCAATGGCTATTTGATATCAATCAATTTATCAATTATGAGGAGCGTGCAAACACGGAGCTTACGCAAAATCTAAGAAGTGATGTGGTGGAGTTTAGAATCTTACTTCTAGGGCTTTTAGCGTGTAGTATTGTGTTTGGTGTGATTTTGGCTATTGTGATTATACGCCAGCTTTTGCGTATGCTAGGTGGCGAACCACGCGTGGCTTCAAGCATTATTGCAAGGATTGCTAGCGGAAATTTAGCCGAAAAAGTGACGTATAAGGGCGAAGATTCTATGCTTGCCTCTATTGCCTCAATGCAGGCAAAACTCAAAGAAATTGTAGAATTTATCACGCACTCATCGCATCAAATCAATGATGTAGCCCTCAAAGTATCTCAAGCCTCGCATAAAGCTCAAGACGCAGCACATACACAAATGCAAGGCTCAAAGCAGGTAGTTGAGAAAATCGGGCAGATGAATAATTCAGTGATTGAAGTATCAAATATCGCTAAGCAAACAGAGCAAAACTCACTAAAAAGTGTGGAAATCTCTACCAAAGGTGTGGAAATCATTAATGTTACCGCGCAAGAAATTGGCAAAATCACAGAGATGATTAGCTCTTCAGCCGATAATATCCGCGGACTTCAGCAGCAGTCTATGGAAATTGGCGGCAGCGCTAATCTCATCGCAGAAATTGCAGACCAAACAAATTTGCTTGCCTTGAATGCTGCTATTGAAGCCGCACGCGCAGGCGAGCATGGGCGAGGCTTTGCGGTGGTGGCAGATGAGGTGAGAAAGCTTGCAGAGCGCACTGCTTCAACCACAGCTGAAATTGCTAATATGATTAAACTTATTCAAGATAGCATAGGCACTTCTGTTGATGCTATCGAAGCTATTGTGCCTCAAATTGATAAGGGGCAAAAGCTCATTATGGATTCTGTGCAGACATTGCAAGAAATCCAAACTCAAGCTCAAGATTCACTCCAGCAAGCCAAATCCGTAGCCTCTTCATCAAGTCAGCAAGAAAGCACCATGCAAAGCATTTCAGACGATATGCAGGGCATTTCCTCCCTTTCACAAGAAACCAGCCTATCGCTTGAAAATGCCAGCAAGACCATTGATGAGCTTGAAAGCATTTCAAACGCGCTAAAAAAATATATGGCTTACTTTAAAATATAAACACCACTTTAGACTAACTAGTGCGCCTGTGTATGACGCGCGCTAGGCGCATTAGCAGGGCAGCTATTTTCAAGAAAGCAGCGCAGGGATTTAATCTTTTCTACAATGCTAGGACTTACGCGCATTAAAGAGTGCGTTTGCGGATAGAAAAAGATTTGATTATTTTTTGCCGCGTCTAGATTCTGTAATGCGGGGTTTTGCTCAAGCAAGGTCTTAGAATCCCTTGCTTCAATGCCAAGGATAAGCATATCAGGCTTTGCTTTTAAAATAAACTCACTTGAAATAATAGGGCGTGCCACTTGACTTTCTGGGGTGAGGTTTTTCACGCCAATCACGCGCAAAATATCAGCAATCACCGAATTATCAGCAAAGCCCATAAGCGGATTGCTAGAAAATAAAAATACCGCGCTTTTATTAAGCGGATTTTGTGAGAGCGCGGCTAGCTCTTTTTCTACACGCGCTTTTAGCTCTTCACCTGCTTGCTCTTTATGCAAGATCTTAGCTAGCTCGGTAATATTTTTTTGTAAATCACTAAGCCTATTTGCCTCTAAATAAAGTGTTTTAATATTTAACTGCTTTAATCTATCCTGCAAGCCTAGTGAATAGCTGCTCACAATCACAAGCGTAGGCTTAAGTGCTACAATCTTTTCAATAGAAGGATTTGAAAAGCTCCCCACACTTGCAAGCTTACTTGTTTTCTCCACAGGCGCGATTTGACTTTGCTGCAGATGTGCAATGGCTACAATTTCTTCCCCACTGCCTAGCTCGTAGATAATCTCTACACTTGCAGGGTCTAGCACCACTAGCCGCTCTTTTGCCACCACCGCACACACAAGGCTTAACACAAGCCCTAAAATCTTAACTACATTCATTAACACTCCTTTGAAATGATGATATGAGGCTTACTTTTATGCGTAATCACCTCGCATGCTATACCATAAATCTCTTTTAAAATGCTAGATTCTAAAAGCTCCTCGCTCGCACCCATATAGCGCAACCTGCCTGCTTTTAAAAACAAGATTCTATGGCAAAAAAGCGCGGCAAGATTGACATCATGCAGCACCGCCACAACGCTAATGCCCTCGTTTTTAATAAATGCCTCACATTGCCCTAAAAGCTCTAGGGCGAAATTCACATCAAGCGCGCTTGTAGGCTCATCAAGGCAGAGAATCTTTGGCTTTTTAAGCAAGGCACGCGCTAAAAGCACTCGCTGAAACTCTCCGCCGCTTAGTGAAAGCACATCGCGATTTAAAAAAGATTCTATATTGAGTGCTTTGGCTACTTGCTCTAGGTCTAATAAATCTGTGCTTGAATAGCTAGCAAATAAGCCTTTAAGCGCGCTATATCGCCCCATAAGCAGCACATCGCGCACCAAAAGCGGCAGCGTGATATGGGATTTTTGCGGCACAAAGCCTATAAGTTGGGAGAGCTGCTTAATGCTATAAGTTGCAATAGGCTTAGAAAAAAGCGAAATACTCCCGCTCTGCACAGGTAAAATACCTAAAATATGCTTTAAAAGCGTGCTTTTGCCTGAGCCATTTGGTCCTAAAATCCCCACAAACTCGCCCTTGCCCACGCTAAAGCTAATATTATTGAGAATCTGCGCGCCTCTTATGCGAAAGCTTAGATTCTCTACCTTAATTACACTCATTTATACGCCCACGCTAACGCGCCTTGTCTGTAAGGCAAGGTATAAAAACACAGGCGCACCAAAAAATGCCGTGATAATGCCAATGGGCAGCTCGACATTAAGCAAACTGCGCGCTAGGGTATCACAACAGAGCAAGAAAACCCCACCTAAAGCCGTGCAAAGGGGCAGCACAATGGCGTTATTATAGTCTTTGACAAGCAATCGCACGATATGGGGTATCACAAGCCCCACAAAGCCAATAAGCCCGCTAAATGCCACCGCAAAGCTCACACCAAGTGATGAGGCAATGAGCAGATTGCGCTTAAGCACTTTGGCATTTACGCCAAGATTGCGCGCCTCCTCATCGCCGCTAAGGATAATATTCATCTCATATCGTTTAGCATAAAAATAGCCCATACACACCACAAGCGGCACAAGCAGCAAGCCCACCTTATCCCATGAGGCAAGCCCCAAATACCCCATAAGCCACGCCACAATCTTAAAAGAATTCTCACCAATGTAGTAGATACAAAGCGAAGTAAGCGCGCCAAGAAACGAAGAAATCGCAATGCCAATGATGAGCAGTGTAGTGATATTGGCATATTTTTGTAGCTTAAAAATCACTAGACTAAACACTACGCAAAATACAAAGCCAAATATGCCAAAGTAAAAATCCGCTAGCCCCAAGATATAGGCTACTACCGCGCCAAAGCTCGCCGCAGAAGCAATGCCTATGATATAGGGGTCAGCAATAGGATTTGCAAAAATGCTTTGCGTTACTGCGCCAGAGGAGGCAAGCAGCATGCCAATAAGAATTGCCATGGCTATGCGCGGCAGGCGCAAATCATATAGAATCTGCCTATCTACCTCCTCACCACCCCCGCACAGCACGGCAAAAAGTCTTCCTATGCTCCACACCTCATCGCCTAGCGCCATTGCCACAGCCACAGCTATCACATACGCGCCAAGCACAAAAAGGATAAAAATGATATATCGATTTTTTTGTTTCATAATAAGCCTTGATAATACTCCCGCTTTTTGGCTTGTAATGCTACGCTATTTTGTGTTTATAGAATCTAGATTCTATATCGCCATGAGAATGACGCCAGCAGTGATTAAAATCGTAGCGATGATGCCCTTTGTATCGAGGCTCTCACCCAAAAATATGAGCGCAAAAATTATAGTAATAACCACGCTAAGCTTGTCAATCACTGCTATTTTGCTTACTTCGCCAAGTTGGAGAGCCTTAAAATAGCAAAGCCATGCTAGCGTTTATGCCATCAACTCCAAGTTTTGCTAATATTGCTGTGAGAGCGGCAAAAATAGCCGACAAAATAGCAAACACAAGCCACATTTTGTTTTCACAGATGGTGATTATTGTAAAAAGCTAGCAATTTATGATTAGTGCTTATGCGGATTATGCCCACCATGCCCGTGAGGCGAACCATGTCCATGAGGTGCCTTAGAGTGTGGATTACCCCCACTGCCACCCACATGCTTAATTTCACCACTTGGCAGAATATCATACGCCTGCCCAAAGCCTTTAACAAAGCGACCTAAACCTAACTGCAGCTCTACAAGGTGAAAGTCTGTCATTTGGCGAATGGTTTTCACCCCACCAGCTCCACCCATGGCAGATTCTAAAGCATTGAGCGCATGCTCAAATTCTTGACTTTCTCGCTCGACAAAGCGTGCATGCGCACGATATTTCAAGCGTTTGCGTAAGATAACGGACTTTGCCTTGCACTCATCTTCAAGGAACATCACTTCAATTTTGTTAGGATTTGCAGAAATGCTTTGATAGTGGTCGGCTACTTCGCTTATGTAAATATAGGCTTTATTATCAATTTGAATAAGCGGTGCATACGAGATAAGTGCATTGTCGCTTTTATCAATACTAGCGATGATGATTGAACCAAATGTCTTTTTGAATTCTGCAATTTCTTGAGCTACCGCGCTAGCATTGGGGGCTTCTGCCCACTGGCATAGAGCGATAATTGCATCTTTGAGTGTGCTTTCACTCGCTTTTTGCGGAAACTCCACACGCAAAGAAACATTATCATTATACACAATATCTAAGCCCTCAAAATCCACACCTTTAAGCACAGCATTTTGCACTTCTCCATTAATGAGTGCGCTAGGCTCGCCATATTTTTTACATAGCCCAATAAGTTCGGCTTGGTGATGGTCGTTCATATGCTGAATGATACTCTGGGGATTCATATTTGCTCCTTAAGAAAGATTAAGGTTGCACAGAGGCTACCTTTGGGATTAAGATAGCCTATTTATGCAATCAAACAACAAATAAGGAAGGAAAAAGATGCTTTGCTAACCCACCCAGCCCTACCAAATCGCTAAAGAAACGACTTTGTTAGAAAGTTCATCTTAAAAACGAGTGTGATTATAATACATCAAAGCTTAAATATAAATTAATAACCATTCTTAATTATTAAGATTTTAATTATTTTCATTTCTACCTTAATTTTGCGCGCCTACGACATATAAAAATTATATGAGATGAAAGGTCTGCGCTACTTTCCACAATGTGAGCGCAATAGAAAACGCATATATGCCAATAAGCGCGTAGCGGTGATTTTTGAGCGTGATTTTACTTATAAGATAAATACCAAACGCCACGCCAAACATCGAGGCAATGCCTAAAATAATGCCCGCTTTAAAATCAATAAGATTATGTGCAGCCAGTGATAAACTTCCAGAAATGGAAGCAAAAATGATAAAAAAGAGCGAAATAGGCACCACCTTTTTAGAATTAAAGCCCAAATAATACGCCAAAATAGGCGCTAAAATAAGCCCTCCTCCTATGCCTAAGCTCACAGCAAAAATGCCTGTGATGAAGCCTGCTGCAATCATAAGCATTTTTTGTTTTTTAGGCTCTGTGATAGGCGGAGTAGGGTTTGCGGTGGTTTTCACATCAAAGATATATTTATAAAAACTCACGCAAGAAAGCAGCAAAAAGCATAAAAGCAATGTTTGAGAGGAGAGGCTATCTACGATAATGCCGCTAAATGCCGCGCCTATAAGCCCTCCTAAACCTACAAATACGCCATCTTGTATGGCAAGCTTTTTTTGATAAATATTGATGATTGAGCCAAATGTGGAGGAAAATACCATTTGCATAATGGATATACCAATGGCATACTCCATATCTAATCCCAGCAAAAGCAAGCAAGGCACGATGATAACACCTCCACCTATACCAAAAAATCCAGCCGCCGCTCCGCTTATGCAGCCTAAAATAATTAAAAATGCAACACTCATCATTCCCCCTCTAGTTTTAAAAGCACAATTTCACTTGGAGCTAAAAATCGTATCGCAGGTCCCCAAAATCCCACGCCGCTGCTTACATAAAGCTGCGTTTGGCGAGGTTTAGATTCTATATTTTGAGATGTGTGCGTAGATTGTGTATGTTGTGGGAGTTTATAAAGTCCATGCACATAATGTTGCTCAAGCCACACAAAAAATGAGAGCGGAAATACCTGTCCTGCGTGTGTATGCCCGCATAGCACTAAATCAAAATCACTCACATCATTTTGTCGCACAAATTTTGGCTGATGGACTAAAAGCACGCTTGGCTTTTGCGTATTTAAACCCGCTTTAGCCGCTGCTAAATTAGGCTCTTCATACCCAAAGCGCGCGGCACTTAAATCACTCACTCCTGCTAAGTTTAAATCAGCTAGCTCAATATGTTTATTGTGCAAAATATTAAGATTTAAGGTCTGCAGATGCGCCAAAATTGGCTCTACGCCATGATAATATTCATGATTTCCCGCCACATAATACACGCCTTCTGTGCTTTGCAAGGATTTAAGCGGCTCTAAATCTGCTTTAATATTTTCTATCTTATCATCGATTAAATCCCCCACAATTACTACCAAATCAGGCTTTAGGGCGTTAATCTTTGCCACCACATCTGCAAGAAAAGCATATCCCAAAGTTTTGCCAATATGCACATCAGTTATCATCGCTATGCGCTTTGGCTTTTTTAAGCCAGCTAGCTTTATGCGCACTTCTTTCACGGGTGGGATAGTGAGGGCATTCTTAAAACCCTGCACGCTAAAGCACACAAATAAAAGCGCAATGCTTGTATCAATCATACCTTGCAAAAATTTGCGGCGCGGCGTGAGTGGCGAGGCATTTGAAGCGCTTTGCAGTTTGGGCGAAGCGGATAGAGCATTTTGTGAGGGATTTATAGAATCTAGGCATACTTTTTGAGTTTGGTTACAGCAGGAAGTGGGGCTGCAGCAGGATTTAGGCACTCCATTGCGCACTAAGATTCTCACACAATCCACGCACAAACACGCCATAAACAAACAATAAGTAAAAATCACGCAAGAGCCAATGAGCAAAAATCCGCTCGGGCTAAAATGCACATCTCTTACCGCAAACATCGATATTTCCCCGATAGCCAAAAGCAAAAGCAGCGCGATAAAAATCCATTTTGTAAATGCCCATTTGCGCACAAGGAGGCTATGGCGAATAAAACGCTTGTAAATGTAGAGCTTCATAAGATTTAGAACAATGAAAATTATTCCTATCAATAATAATATAAAAACTTTCACCCTCACCCCTTAAAAATACATCGCAACTTATAGAATCTAGATTCTATAAAATAAAATTTATACGCCTTAAATAGCCTTATTTGCCTTTATTGGAGGCAGAATTATTTCACATTCAAAATAATCATTATTAAATATTTTTAAACGCACAAACTACTTTCCTCATATATAATGGCGCGTTTATTTTTCAATTTTTAAAATTCATACAAAGAGGTGACTTATCGACCCGTATTTAGTTGTATTGTGCGTATTGGCAATGGCTGTGATTTCAGGCATCGTGCTAAGCTGGCTTAAAATCCCAACTATCATCGGTTACATTCTCACAGGCGTGCTTAGTGCGTATATCTTTGGCTTTCATTTGGAGGATTCTCTAAGCAGTATTGCTGAACTTGGCATCGTGTTTTTGATGTTTATGATAGGACTTGATTTTAGTTTTAAAAGCATAAGCGCGATGAAGCAAGAAGTGCTGGTGTTTGGTGGATTGCAAATTGGCATTTCTATTGCCTTTTTCTTTATGGCGTGTGCGTATTGTTTGGGATTTGATTTTGCCACTTCTATTATTATTTCTAGTGCGGTAAGCCTTTCATCAACGGCAATTGTGCTTAAATTTTTAAATGAAACCTCGCAAACCAAAACGCCCTATGGCAAGGCTTCAATAGGCATTTTAATTTTCCAAGATATTGCAGTTATCCCTATTTTGCTTATGATTAAGCTTCTAAGCGATAAAGATTCTCACCTATGGGCGCTAATCCTTACTACATTGCTTTCAGCCATTATCCTTTTAGTCGTGCTTGTGCTGCCCGGACGCATTGTAGCAAAGCTCTTTTTGCGCTTTTCGGCAAATATGAAAACTGATGAAATTTTTGTAGGCGCAGTGTTTTTAATCGTGCTAGGAGCGGCATACATTAGCAAATCTTTTGGCTTTTCGCTCACACTTGGCGCATTTCTAGCAGGTATGATAATCTCAAACACACCCTATAAATATCAAGTTTCTTCCGTGATTGTGCATTTCCGCGATATGCTTTTGGGCGTATTTTTTATCACAGTTGGTATGCAAGTTGATGTGATATTTTTATTTAAATATTTCTTAGTCATTATTGTGCTTGTGGCGTTGATGATGGGGGCAAAGACTTTGCTTATTTTTGTATTTTTATCCTTTTTCAAAGGGCAGCGCGTAGGCTTGCGCGTGGCACTCTCGCTCTCACAAATTGGAGAATTTTCATTTGCTATATTTTTGCTCGCAAGCCAGCATAAGATTTTAAATCTTAACCTTGATGGCGGGATATTAAAATTTATTTTTGGGCAGGCATTTTTCTCCCATCTCACTTCGCAAGATATTTATCAATTCCTAACCCTTATGGTGATTTTTTCTATGATTGCTACGCCCTTTATCCTTGATAAACTCGATAAAATCACAGATTTTCTTCTTGCGTGTATAGGGCGGATTAATCCTTTTAAAAAAGCACAGCCGCAGACAGAAGATGAGAGCGTGCAGGTCTATGAGCGCGAGGATATGCAAGGGCATATTATTGTATGCGGCTATGGGGAGCTAGGGCGCAATATTGTGCAATATTTTCAGGGCTGTGATGCCACTTGTATCGCAGTGGATAAAAACTATAATCGCGTGGAGCAGGGTATTAAGGATAATCATAATGTGCTTTTTGGTGATGTAACGCACAGATATATGCTTGAGCGATTGGGTGTGAAAGAGTGTGCAGCAGTGATTATTGCCATAGATTCTATGGAGAGTATTCAGGCTATTTGTCAAGAAATTTTAATTCTAGCGCCTTTGTGCAAGATTATTCTTAAGACAAAAAATTCAGCCTTTGCCGCGCAGATGAAGTCTCAAGGCATTTATGGCGTGGTGCATGAGCGGCGCGAGATAGCAAAGATTCTAAGCGATTTAGCCCTGCAAGCCATAGCAGAGACGCATATAGAATCTAAAAGTTAAAGACATTAAATAAGCAAACTTTTAATATTTATAAGTTACAATCGCGCCCTCTGTTTTGCGCAAAATGGCTTGTTTATAGAATCTAGATTCTATAAAAATGCGCAGCAATTCACACATACCAATCCTTGTAAGGTTGCAACAAGCGTTGTTAAGGGGTATGGAGGATAAACCAATTACTAACTAAGGAGACACCACATGGTAACTATGAAAGATTTACTTGAGTGCGGCGTGCATTTTGGACATCAAACGCGCCGTTGGAATCCAAAAATGAAAAAATTTATTTTTGGCGTTCGCAAAAATATCCACATTATCGATTTGCAAAAGACTTTGCGCTACTTCCGCTACACTTACAATATCGTTAAAGAAGCCGCGAGCGAGGGTAAAGTCATTATGTTTGTAGGGACAAAAAAGCAAGCGAGCGAGACATTAAAGCAATATGCAGAATCTGTGAATGTGCCTTATGTGAATTATCGCTGGCTAGGTGGAATGCTCACTAACTTTAGCACCATTAAAAAATCTGTGCGCAAGCTTGAGATTATCGAAGAGATGGAATCTAGCGGGCAGATTGACTTGCTCACCAAAAAAGAAAAATTAATGTTGCAGCGAAAAAAAGAAAAGCTTGATAAATATTTGGGCGGTGTGCGCCATATGAAAAAGGCTCCAGATATGATTTTTGTCATTGATGCAGCAAAAGAAAAGATTGCTGTAGCAGAGGCTAGAAGACTTGGAATCCCCGTTGTAGCGCCGCTTGATACTAACTGCGACCCCGATATGGTGGATTATCCCATTCCGGGCAATGATGATGCGATTCGCTCTATTCAGCTTTTCTGCAAGGAAATGACTGAAGCTATTTTAGAGGGGCGAGCGGAGAGCAAAGATGAGCAAAATGAGCAAGGTGAGCTAGTAGAGCCTGCAACAGAGGCAGAAAAGCAAGAAATCCTTGAAGAAGTAGCCCTTGAGGTTGCACAAGATTCCATACAGGAGGAATAATATGGCAGATATTCCAGCACAGCTTGTAAAGCAACTCCGCGAAATGACCGACGCGGGTATGATGGACTGCAAAAAGGCGCTTGTAGAGACTAATGGCGATATTGACAAGGCTGTTGAGTATTTACGAGAAAAGGGCTTGAGCAAGGCTGCCAAAAAGGCTGATAGAATCGCAAGTGAAGGCGTTGTGAGCGTTGAGGTAGCAAGCGATTATAGCAAAGCAAGTATTATTGAGATTAACTCCGAAACAGATTTTGTGGCTAAAAATGACACCTTTAAAGAGCTTGTGGCAAAGACTGCAAAAATCGTTTATGAGCATACGCTCTCCAGTATAGAATCTTTGCATACGATGAATGTAGATTCTGTAAAGTTTGAGGAATATTTGCAGCAAAATATTGCTAAAATTGGTGAAAATATCGTGGTGCGACGCGTTTCTAGCCTCAAGGTGCAAGGCAGCGGTATAGTCAATGGCTATGTGCATTCAAATGGGCGCGTGGGCGTGCTTATTGGTATGAAATATACTAAAGATAGCTCAAAAAGTGCGTGCGTGGAGTTAGCTAAAAATATTTGTATGCATGCTGCAGCAATGAAGCCTCAAGTATTAAGCTACACCGAGCTTAGCAATGATTTTATCCAAAAAGAAAAGGTAGCCATTATCGCCGAGCTTAAAAAGGAAAATGAGGAATTTGCGCGGCTTGGTAAGCCATTGCACAAAATCCCTGAATATATTAGCCGCAGCGAGCTTACAGAATCTGTGTTGAGAGCACAAGAAGAAAAGCTACGAGCAGATTTAAAGGCGCAAGGCAAGCCAGAGGCGATTTGGGATAAGATTTTGCCCGGGCAAATGGAGCGATTTGTGGCAGATAGCACATTGCTTGACCAGAGAATGACGCTGCTTGGGCAATTTTATGTAATGGACGATAAGAAAACTATCGCTCAAGTGCTAGAGGCGAAATCTAAAGAGCTTAATGATAATATTGAAATCACCGAATATGTGCGCTTTGAGTTGGGTGAGGGCATTGAAAAAAAGGTGGAGGATTTTGCCGCTGAAGTGGCCGCACAAATGCAATAAGCCTTAAATTTTGTCTTTTGAAACTTAAATCCACCACTTTGTGCGGCATTTAAGCTTGAAGTGGCACATATCCACGCGGGATATAGAATCTAGATTCTATATGTTTATGTGAAATTTTGTCTTTATCCAGTTGCTAAGGGTGGCGAGGTGTGTGTAGAAAATGGGTATGAAAAATATGGCGATGAATGTGGCAGCTAGCATTCCGCCGATTACTCCTGTGGCTATTGCATGCCTGCTCAAAGCGCCTGCGCCACTTGAAAAAGCCAAAGGCAATACGCCTAAAGTGAATGCTAATGAAGTCATTACAATGGGGCGAAAGCGCATTTTTACGGCTCGCACACTTGATTCTATAATGATTTTTCGCATAGTTTTAGAATCTAGATTTTGCAAACTAGTAGAATCCCTAGAGCATTCTTGCAACATTGGTAAGTTATTTTTTTCTTTAAGGGGGAGGGGCTTAAATTGCGAAGTCGCTCCCTCCCCCTTAAAAATCCCCCACCCCGACGACGCTTCCAAAGTTTGCGCTTCGCGCCCATTGGTATTTAATGGCGACAAGGGCGTGCCTTGTCGCATGATAGAATCCACAATTTTGTGCCTTTCTTGCTCGGCGAATTCCACGATTAAAATGGCGTTTTTGGCGGATAAGGCGATTAAGACTAAAAGTCCCACCTGAAAAAACACATCATTCTCAAGTCCGCTAATATAAGTAAATGCAATCGCCCCAAACACGCCAAAAGGCACAGCAGACAGCACCGCTAAAGGCAGCAGCCACTTCTCATATTGCGCCACTAAAATCAAAAACACAAATAAAAGCCCAAAGGCAAACGCCACGCCGCCACTGCTAGAGCTTGCGCGCTCTTGATAGCTCGCCCCCGCAAATGCGATGTCATAGCCGCTAGGCAGCACTTCGCTTGCGACCTCTTCTATCGCTCTCATCGCATCGCTGCTTGAATAGCCAAAATTTAGCTGCCCTATCACTTGTGCGGCTGGGAATTGATTGAATCTATTTACGATTTCTGCGCCAATCTTTCGCTCCACGCTTACAAGCGAACTCAAAGGCACAAGCGCGCCACTGCTTGATTTCACAAAAATATCGCTTAGATTTTGCGGATTTGAGCGATAGTTAGAATCTGCTTGTGCGATAACTCTAAATGTGCGATTAAACGCCTCAAAATTATTCACATAAAAGCTACCAAACGCCACTTGCATGGTATTAAACACATCGTTTATCTCCACATTCATAGCCGCTGCCTTTTCGCGATTTACGCGCGCTTCATATTGTGGCGTATCAGCGGCAAAACTCGTTACGACACTGCGCAATTCTGGGCGATTTCGCGCTTTTTCAATTAGCAAATCAGTATATTTTTTTAAATCATTTAGACTTCCGCCCTCTTTGCTTTGTATAAAAAAATTCACACCGCTAGAATCTAGCCCTATTATCGTTGGCGCTTGAGTTAGCACAAAATGCGCCTTTTCATTGCCACTTAATTCATCACTAAGCAAAGCAATCGCCTGCCTATCGCTAATATCGCGCTCATGCCAAGGCACAAGCTTATGAAATCCAATGCCCGCATTTGACTTAAAGCCCTGCGCTAGAAAACTATAGCCTGAAATAGTCTGCATTGCCGCAATATAGGGCTTTTGACTAATCACATTAATTAGCTCTTTTTGCACTTCAATTGTGCGATTTAGACTAGCGCCCTCTGGTAAAATCGTATGCACGAATACAAAGCCCATGTCTTCACTAGGCACAAGGCTTTTAGGCGTCCTTTGGAATAAGTCATAAGTCAAATACAGCATCGCGCCCATAAGCACTAGCATAATGCTACCACGTTTTATGCTAGTTCGCACTTTGCGAGTGAAAGAATGCGTGATTTTATCAAATAGGGCGTTAAATGGATTTAAAATATACTTTTGGGGGAGAGATTTATGCAAACTATGTGGCTTTAAAAACATCGCACAAAGTGCAGGTGTAAGGCTCAAAGCCACAAGCCCGCTAATTACCACAGAAATGACAATGGTAATGGCAAACTGCCGATAAATCTCACCGCTAAATCCGCTTATGAAACTAACAGGCAAAAATACCGCCGCAATCACTAGCACGATAGCCACGACTGCACCGCTAATCTCTTTCATAGATTCTATCGTGGCTTCTTTTGCGTCACAGCCTTTTTCGTGCATTATCCGCTCGACATTTTCTATCACTATAATTGCGTCATCTACGACTATTCCAATGGCTAGAATAAGCCCAAATAAAGTTAGTAAATTGATAGAAAATCCCAAAAAATATAGCCCTATAAAAGTGCCTATAAGGCTTACTGGTATGGCAATCACTGGTATTATCATAGCGCGAAAACTGCCTAAAAACAAATAAATTACTAAAACTACCAAAATTATCGCCTCAAAAAATGTCTTTTTCACCTCGCTAATAGAGGCTAAAATAAACTCTGTTGGCGCAAAAGGCTTAGCATATTGCAGTCCATCTGGGAATTTTTTGCTTAAAGATTCTATCACGCTATCGACCGCATTGCTTACTTCTAGCATATTTGCACCCGGCTGCAAAGATACGCGTATGGGGACAGAGCGCATATCATCATAATAATTATCCGTGACATAATCTTGCGCGCCCAAACTCACTCGCGCAATGTCTTTTAGCCGCAGAGTAGAGCCATCATCATTTGCCTTTATAATTATGTTTTCAAACTCGCTTGGAGTGCTTAGTAAGCCCTTTGTGGTAATGGTGTAAGTGAATTCGCTGTGGTTTATAGGCTCAGCACCAAACTTACCCGGGGCGAACTGGGCGTTTTGCGACCTTATCTTTTCTATAACTTCTAAGGGCGATAAATTATGATTTTGCAAACTCGCAGGATTTAGCCATATCCGCATTGCGTATTTTTCAAGACTCCACAACTGCACATCGCCAATGCCACTAATGCGATTTAGCTCATCAATCACATTTAAAAGCAAGTAATTTGCGATAAATAGCTGGTTATGCGCGGGATTTGTAGAGTAAAATTGATAGAATCCGGCGACTGCAGAGCTTTGCTTTCGCACATCAATGCCAAGCCGCTGCACTTCCTCTGGGAGCTGTGAAATGGCGGATTGGACGCGATTATTCACATTTACTACCGCCATATCAGGATTTGCCTCTTGCTTAAAAAATATGCTAATAGTCGATTCACCGCTAGAATTGGCACTTGTTTGCATGTAAATCATATCTTCTACGCCATTTATGGCAGATTCTAGCACACTCATCACGCTATTGCTAACCACCTCCGCAGACGCGCCCGGATAGCTAACGCGCACCATCACTTGCGGCGGCGTAACCTTTGGATACTGCTCGATTGGCAGATTATCCATACAAAGCAGCCCAGCAATCACTATAACAATGCTAATCACGGCAGAAAACGCCGGCCTTTTAATAAAAAACTGCGAGAACATTTTGCTTTTCCTTTTTGTGGTTTTATAGAATCTAGATTCTAAAAAATTTGAAATTAGAATTGTAAAGCATTAGACTTACTCTAAGTCAAGGGGGAAATGATAGGAAAATACAAAAAAGCGCAGGCAGGGTGGCATATCAAATCCAATAATCTTAATAAAATATCGATACAATTAACTTTTATAGAATCTGCAATGTGAAAGGTGAAAAATGGCGAGTAAATTTACACACATAAAAAAGCTATCTGCTTTAGTAATATCTATGTTTATATGTTCGCAAGGCTTTGGCGCGACAAATAATAGTGCAAAAAATAGCACAAAGCAAAACTCAAAGGAAAGCACAAAAGAAACTAATTTGCAAGTTATTCACCCAAAAATTGGCACTTCTGTGAGCGCAAAAGATGGCTCTATTACGCTAACTCTCATTGATAAGCGGCAAAATTACGCTGGGGGCGCCACTCGTGAGAGTGCGATATATTCGCCAAAAAGTGTGAATATCCACCCTGATGGCAGCAGATATTATGTTAATTCTTTGGAGGGTGGCACGACTATTGTCTTTGATGCAAAGACGAATAATAAAATCGCTAGCATTAGTCACAATATAGGCGCGGCACACGATAATTTATGGAGTGAAGATTCTGGAATCTATAAATTTACACATTATCCAAAAAATAATCACTTCAAGGGCAAACCTGTAGAATCTACCTTTTCGCACAATGGCAGATATTTGTGGGTGCCATACTACAAGCGCTCCTATGACTTAAACGCGCAAGACCCCTCTGCTGTGGCGGTTATTGATACGCAAAGCAATAAGATTATTAAGCTTATGGAGACAGGCACGCTACCTAAGATGATTACTACCACGCCTAATGGGAAGATGATAGCCATTTCGCACTGGGGAGATAATACTATCGCACTCATTGACATTAGCAGCGATAATCCTAATGATTGGAAGCATATAAAGCGGCTCGTGGTCGATTATATCTTGCCTTTAAACTATCCGCTAGATAAATCCGTAGATAGAGATACTGGCAGCGGATACGCGCTTAGAGGCATGGCATTTAGCGAAGATAGCAGATATATGCTTATTGGCTGCATGGGCGGAGGTGGGGGCATTGCTATCATTGACTTGCAAGATTCTAAATATCTTGGCAGAGTGCTAGGAATGATGCCAAATGTGCGGCATTTGGTCGTAAAAAATGGATATTTGTATCTTAGCATTAATAAAGACGGCTATGTGCAAAAGGCTAAGATGAGTGACTTTATAGAATCTGTTAAGCACTTAGATGGCAAAACAAAGCAAACTACATTTAAAAATTGGCAAAATGCAAAGGTGGGCGCTGGCGCTAGGACTATCGCGCTAAGCCCTGATGGCAAATATATTTTTGTGGCGTGTAATAGCGTATCTAAAGTAGCTGTGGTAGATAGTGATAAAATGGTGCAGATTCTGCAAATTGATGCAGATTCTTTTCCTGTGGGGCTTGATGTGAGCGCTGATGGGAAGTTTGTTTATACCACTTCGCAAGGCAAGGCAAAATATGGTGGCGGCAACGCGGTGGATATTTATAGGGTGGATTATAAATAATTATAGAATCTAAATTTATAGAATCTAGCGCGGATTATGTGGCTAGATTCTATAATTTATGCTTTTAAAGGCGTCCTGCGCGTTAAAGCAAGATTATTTCTCTTTTTCTTCTGTGTGTGAGATATTAAGCGCGATAAATTTATAGGCGATAAATATCACCACTGGCCACAAAATAAGCATAAAAATTGCACTTCCCATTGTTACTCCTTGAAAAATTAATACGCGTGAGTGTCTTTGCTCATTTCATCGCGTGTGATTTTCACTCTATCAAGCGCGCGCCATACATAAATGATATATGCTAGCACAAAAGGCACTAGCAGGGATACATAGCCCATTACAGAAAGCGTGTAGTAGCTTGAAGAAGCATTTTGTATAGTGAGCGAGCTTTGCAAATCCGCAATTGATGGGTAAAATGCACTCTGTCCCAAGCCCACATTTAAAAACACCGACATAACCACAAGCACGCTTCCGCTGCCTAAGAAAAATATACCCTTTGTGCTTTGTTTAAATACATTAAGATAAATCCCCAAAAGCACCAATACCACGCCCAAAAGCAGCCCAACAATCAAATAAGGCATGGAGAGAAAGTTATGCAAATACACATAAGGTTGCAGCGCGACTACGCCATTTTCATCTACATAAAAGCCACTTTTGCAGCAAATCCACGCCAAAAAGCCAAGAATGCAGGGCAAAAACGCAAGTGTAGCCATTAAAATAGCCTTTCTAGCGCGTTTAGCAATTTTTGTATCATTAATATTATTTAAAAAATAGCTCGCACCCAAAATTTGGCTCAAAAACACTAAGCTTAATCCTAAGAGATAATTTGCAGGCTCTAATAACGCCTCTAGTCCGCGCGTTACAACACTCCATTGCACGAAATTATGCTCATTTAGCACAAAATGCGAGCCGCTAAAAAATGTGCTTACCGCTACACCGATTAAAAACACGCCAAAAACGCCATTAATCCACAAAAATATCTCATAGGCTTTCTGCCCAAGCACATTGCCCTCTTTTTTGCGGTATTCATAGCTTACAGCCTGAATAATGTAGCAAAACAAAATCGCTAGCCATACCCAATACGCGCCGCCAAAGCTTGTGCTATAAAACAATGGAAACGCCGCAAAGCACGCGCCGCCAAACATGACTAAAGTAGTAAAGCCAAGCTCCCATTTGCGCCCTAGTGAGTTAATGAGCATAGTTTTTTCTAACTCATCTTTAGCTAGCACAAATAGCAGACTTTGCCCACCTTGCACAAAAAACATAAAAACAAGCAAGCCTGCCAATAAACTTACAATCACCCACCAATATATCTGCAATCCCGCTAAATCAAGTCCAAAAAACATCACTTGCCTCCTTTTAGCGCTGCTATATGATGCTCATCTTCAAAGCCTTTTTTGATACTGCGCACCATAATGCCAATTTCTGCGCAAAGCAAAGTAGTAAAAAGCACAGCAAAAATGAAAAAAGAAATTTGGATATTAAGGCTTGAAAGCTTTGTGGAGGCAATGCCCACAGGGAGCAAATCCTGTATTGCCCATGGCTGCCTGCCCACTTCAGCCACAATCCAGCCTGCCTCTGCTGCCACATAGCCAAAAGGTATGGCAATCACGCACAGCCATAGAATCTTGCGGAATTTTTCAATATTATTTGCCATAGACAAATACAGCACCACGATAAATAGCACAAAAAACGCACTGCCCAAAGCCACCATGATGTGAAAGCTATAAAATGTAAGCCCAATAGGCGGTATTATCTCTTCTGGCTTGTCAAAATACCCATAGCCAAAATTGGGCATATTAGATTCTAAAATGCCTTGAGCGATATTCATACGCTCTGTGTCGTTATGCGCCTTTGCTTCTTTGTAGTCCTTTAGGGCATTAAGAGCGAGCTTGCCGCTTTGGATTCTAGAATCTATGCCCGTTATGCCTTTATCTAAATTCCCATAGAGCAAATCCTCCACACCCGGCACAAAGCTATTTGGATTGCGATTGCCCAAAATTGAAAGCGCGTAAGGGATAGTTATGTTAAATAAGAAAGTATCTTTGTCATCGCCTATTTGTTTTTGTGGATTTAAGATTCCAAAGGCTGTAATGCCCGCGCGATTTTCACCTTTATAAATCCCCTCCATAGCTGCAAGTTTCATTGGTTGGTGTTGTGTAACTTGATACGCGCTTTCATCGCCGCTAAAAAATAAAAACATAGAAGTGATAAAGCCAAAGCTAGCGCCTACAATAAGGCTCTTTTTGGCTTCGATTCTAAAGCGATTTTTGAGCAAATATAGCGCAGAAATACCCATAACAAAAAGCGCAGAAATCACATAGCCGCTTGCCACAGTGTGTAAAAATTTTGGCACAGCCACAGGGGAGAGCGCTACCTCCCAGAAGCTACTCATTTCATTACGCGCGCTATTAGGATTAAAAATGGTGCCAATGGGATATTGCATCCAGCCATTTGCTACCAAAATCCAAAAGGCTGATAAATTACTGCCAATAGCCACAAGCCAAGTGGAGAGCAGGTGGAATTTTTTAGAGACCTTATCCCAGCCAAAAAACATTACAGCAAAAAATGTAGCCTCCAAAAAGAACGCCATAATGCCCTCAATTGCCAAAGGCGCGCCAAAAATATCGCCCACAAACCAGCTATAATTTGCCCAATTCGTGCCAAACTCAAACTCCATAATAATCCCAGTAGCCACGCCAATAGCAAAATTAATCCCAAAAAGCGTGAGCCAAAAGCGCGTGATTTTGCGCCATTGTGGATTGCCAGTTTTAACATAAATGCTCTCCATAATCGCCACGATAAAAGAAAGTCCCAAAGTCAAAGGCACAAACAAAAAATGATATAAAGCCGTCAAGGCAAACTGCGCGCGCGCCCAATTCACGCTTGATAAATCATTGAGCATATCCATAAATTTCTCCTTATTTGTTTGTAGATTTGGTAAGATTATCCATGACAAAAGCGCTCTTTGCTTGCTCATCGCCAATGTGTGAGAGATTTTTATCATACACAAATACCTTAAGCAGGGCAAAAATGATAAGGAGCTTTATAATAATCACCCTCCATAGCACTTTGCCAAGCTTTAGGTTTCTAAATCCATCAACATACAGCATAATTGCCCTTTTCCAGAATCCCACGCATTCCCTTTGAATAAAAATGAGCGATTCTATCAAATTTCTTAGCATTTTATACGCGCAAAATATGTTTTTTGCACAAATTTCTTAAAGCCTTTGGGGTAATAATTATTAATTTATTTTACTTTTGGTTTTTTGGTGCAACAATAGCAGTTTTATTTTTGTGTATTTGATTTTTGGCGCGCGCATTTGTGGAGAGGTTTTAGAATCTAAATATGGAGGAGATATGTTAGAGCAGTATTTTAGCGGCTTTCACAAGCTTTCACCCCCTGTGAATTCCCTAGATTCTATGCACCCCTTGCTTAAATCCCCACTATGGCAAGACACGCTACAAAACACACCCGCTCTCGCTATCATTTTATGCGCCAATAGGCATAATCTTGCGCTTTTTATGCAATGCCCAAGCTTTATGGATTTATTTTTAGATTCTATGCCAAATATAGAATCTAGCATAGAATCTGCCCTAGAATTTACTTTAGAATCCTTAGAAGCCACTTTGGAAACTGCCCAAACATCAAAAGAGGAGCGATTTTTTGATAGTTTGCTTACTTTGCAAGCCTATATTATTGAGCAAAATCCTGCTATTTTTGAGGAGTGTTTGCCTATTTTTGCGCGCCTTGAGCTAGGTGATGTGATAAATAAGGCGCAATTAGAGCTTTTTTCTACGCTTAAAGCCACTAAAAAGACAGCAGATTCTATAAAGCCTATAAAAAGTTTTGATGCTTTAAGGGAGCAGTTTTTGCCCCTGCATAGCGAGCTTTTAGCGCTTGTCAATCAAGATTATTTAAAAGATATGCTTATAAAAATAGCGCAAAAATACACGCAGCAGCATTTTTGCATTGCCGTTACAGGCGTGCTTAGCGCGGGCAAATCTACATTTTTAAATGCGCTTTTATCCCAAGACATACTAGGCAGCTCAAGTGTGCCAGAGACAGCAAATCTTACCATTTTGCGCTATGGGGATAAGCAAAGTGCGAAAGTGTATTTTTGGAGTAAAGAGCAATGGGCGGATTTATGCGCACAAAGTGCCTTTAGTGCGCATCTTAAGGCATTTATTGATGAGACTTATAGCCATTTTGGAGAGAGTATAGAATCTTTTATCACGCAGCCTAGCCTTGTAAAAGTAATTGATATAAGCGAGCTTAGTGCTTATACTTCAGCAAATCACCCCAGCAAATTATGCAATCTTATCCAAAAAGTTGAGCTTAGCGTGCCTTTGGCGTTTTTGCAACATGGCGTAGAGATTGTCGATACGCCCGGGCTTGATGACCCAATCGCTAAGCGCGAGGAGATTACGCGCGAATTTTTGGGGCATTGTGATATGCTTATACATGTGATGAATGCCAGCTGTGCGGCGACACAAAAAGATATTGATTTTATTTTAGAATCTTTGCTTGAGCAAAATATATCGCGTATGCTTGTGGTACTTACGCGCGTTGATTTATTGGAGAGTAAGGATATTGCCGCTTGCCTTGATTACACGCAATCAAGCCTTATTGCGCAGCTTAAAAATGCCCACTATAAAGGCGATATTCAAGCCATCATTAATCGCATTGATTTTTTGACACTTGCGGGCTATGCGGCACTGCTTCATCGCACAGGTGGGGATACAAGTAATCAAATAAGCCTAGAGCAGAGTGGTATCCTTGAGATAGAATCTTACTTGCATAAAATGCTTCTTAGCCATGATAGTCTAAAGGCACGCGATATGCTCTATCTTGCGTATAAAGGCACTTTGAGCGTGGCACGGGAATTAGAGGAAATATTGCATTTAGAAATGCAGCTTCTCTCAAGTGATAAAGCCAAGCTAGAGGCGTTTATAGAGCAGATTAAAGCCCAAAATACAGCACTTCTAAAAACATTACAGAATCTAAAATCACATCTTAAAGACCTGCATAGCGAGCTTTTAGCATTTTTGCAATCCCTTGAGGTGCTTAGTCTCAATGCACTCAATAAATCCACTACTTTGCTTAAAGATAGAATCTTTGAGGATATTAGCTATGGCAGTATGAAAGAAGAGCATATACAAAAAATGATTGAATTTGCGCTCAAAGACTGCTTTGGCGATGTAGGGCGCGAATACAAATATCAGCTTAGCAAAAAGGTAGCGGAGCTAAAACAGACACTCAAGCTTGAAAGCGAGGCAAAGCTGCCTCCTATTCACTTTGAGCTTACCCAAAGTGATATTGCTAAGCTTTTGCAAGGGGTTCTGCACGCATTGCCAAGCCTTTTAAAAACGCATAAAAATAGGCTAAAATCGCGCATTGATGAGCTTTTTGGTAGCCTAACTAGTGCGTTTAAAATGCTTTTGAATGCAAAAAATAAAGAGATAAGCGCGATTTTTCTTGCCTTTTTTGATGATATTACACAAGCCCAAATTGCGCATATAAACGCGCAGATAAGCCATAAAGAGCAGATTTTAGAGCAAAGTATGCAAAACCAAGATGAAAGCAGCAATGAGCAGGCTAAACATATCTTGCAAGAGAAACAAACAAAGCTTGCAAGCATTATAGATGAGCTTTCCTACGCACTGCATACTATGCAAGGAGACTAAATGGCGCAAGATATGTTAGATATGTTTCTTAAGCAATATGCGCAGGCAAAGGCTAAAGCCATTCGTGAGGGTAATCCGCTCTATGCTCTTATTGATAATGTGCGGGAGACTTTAGGTGCATTTATGCCCCTAGATTCTCAAATGACACATACCTTTGAGAATCTTACCAAAAGCATACAAGAGCCAATAAAAGTGGCTATCATCGGACAGTTTAGTAGCGGCAAATCGACATTTTTAAACGCACTTTTGGGGAAAGATATTTTGCCAAGTGGCGTTATCCCCATAACCGCAAAGGTTTGCCATATCGTGTATGGCGCGGATTATAGTCTTGAGCTGCATTATAAAAATGGGCTTATTGTCTCAAAGCCTATTGATTTTTTTCATCATATAAGCGATGCACAGAACGCTACAATTGCCTTTTACAAGCTCTATGTGCCGCTTATGTTGCTTAAACATATAAGCTTTCTTGACACGCCGGGCTTTAACTCGCAAAACCAAAGTGATACAGAGACGACAAATGCGATTTTACAGAGTGTTGATGGCATTATTTGGCTCACACTCATTGATAATGTGGGCAAGCAAAGCGAGAAAGACACTATTGCCCTGCATATCAAGCGCTACGCGAGTAAGAGCCTTTGTGTGCTTAATCAAAAAGATAGGTGTAAAAGCGCAGATGAGGTAAATACTAGCCTTTCTTATGCTAAAAAGGCGTTTAATGGGCTTTTTGAGGATATTATTGCCATTTCGGCTAAGAATGCTCTTTTAGCTCACAGCATAGAATCTGGCACGATAGAATCTAGCCAAGCGCAGGCTTTGAGGGCAGATTCTAATATAGATTCTGTTATGGCTTTTTTACAATTACATATCGCCCCGCTTGCCGCGCAGGCAAAGGCACATAGGATTAAAAGGCATTTGCGCGCCTACACATTACGCTTTGCTAGGCTTAATCTCCACGCACTTTTGCGTTTATCAAGCTTAGAGGCATATTTTTCACACACATTGCAGCAGCTCACGCATAATGCTTTGCAAAGTGCTTTTTATAAACATTTTCCTACACTCTTTGATAGCCTAAATGACGCGCTTTACGCACTCACACAGCATATTTATAATGCCTTAGAAAAAACTTCTCACACTTTTACTCGCACGCATAAAAAATTTGGCTTAAATGCAAAATATGTGGAGCAAAAAGAGATTGTAAGCCTCCCCTATAAGCACCTAGCGCGCACATTAAGTGATACAAACTCCCCAACTGCTTGTCATTTTACGCAGCTAGGCTTTGAGATAATGCACACCGCAGAGGAGTTTAAAGAATTGCTAGAAGCGCATTTACAGCCTATGGAGGCATTTATAAATCAATGGTATGAGCAGTTTATCCCCCAATTGCAAAATCCACTATTGCGCACGCAGTTAAGTGAGATGGTAAATGCCTTTAATAGCCTTGCGGATACGCATTATGCCGACCTGAAATCCCACCTTTTTTTATTGCAAAAAATCTTGCATCTTAACTATGATTTATCCCTTAATTTTTGTTTAAACACACTCGCGCTAAGGATAGAAGAATCGCTTGAAAAACATCGCTCAAACGCAGCCTTGCCGCTTTTTAATCCAAGCCTAGAAAATATCTTTGATGAGCTAAAATATGGCTTTCACTTTCATATCTTGCAGGCAAATTTACAAACACAGCCCTTGCACACTAAAAGTATGTGGCATTTTGAGCATGCATACAAACAACTCTTTGCGGAAAAATCTACATTCATTCACGACTACAAAAAGCGCTACAATGAGAGTTTTATGAGCCTTAAAGCATTGCTCAAGGAGCTAAAATACTTAAAAGTTTGAAGCATAGAATCTAGCCTAAAGCCCAATAATTCCCACGCGCATTTTATTAATCTTAGAATCTTTAATAATATCCACAATTCCTAACGCAAAGTCTGCGTAGCTACCCTTTGACTCGCCTTTAGCATTTACCTCAAACTCTTCGCCAATAATCTTATAGCGTTTAGTCCTTGCGCCCTCATAGATAAAGTCTGCAGGCGGGCTCACATACACCCAATTTAGCGACTTTTGTGTGCGTAAATACGCTAAACCCTCCGCAGTAGCCTTTGCCACAGGCAAATACTCGCGCGGAAAGTCCGGGCTATCCATAAGGCGCGTAGTATGGCTTTTGTCCATATACAGGCTGCCTGCGCCACCAACGACGATAAGACGCGCAGCATTATTTTGCAAAATACCGCTTAAATGCTGAATGTGCGTCTTGTAAAGCTCCAAATTGCGCCATTCGCCAAAGGCATCGACAATGGCATCATAGCCTTGCAAATCACTAGATTCTAGCTTGAAAATATCTTTCTGCACAATTTTTATAGAATCTAGCTTGTTTTTAGTCGCCAAATCCTGCATTTTTTGCGCATTTCGAACTATTGCAGTAACCTCAAATCCCGCATTCACACACTCTTTAGTGATAAGCAACCCAGCTTTGCCACTTGCCGCTAAGATAGCAACCTTTAGGGGTTTAGATTCTGTATTTTTTGTTTTAAGGGGTTGTTTAGATTCTCCAAGCGCGGGGCTACTTAGCACGCTTATAATAAGCCCTACAAAGGCTATTCTAAGTATATTTCGTCTATTCATACATGCTCCTTGTGCTTTAAAGAATTTGCTTAGTCTTGTTTTTTAAGAGCCTGCCTAGTGAGCAGATTCTATCACCTTTTCAGTCGGCTCATTTTGCGCTGCTGTGGCGTTATTAAGCGTTGTTTTTTCATCTTCTTGCTCTTTATATGTATATTTTTCTTTGCCCTTAAATGTGATAATCGCACAATGCGGATACACTTCGATTTTATGGTAAATATTATTTACGCTCTTTAGCAATTTGCCCGCAGTAGCCGGGATACACTTTGGATTTTCCTTAATTTTCTCAGGGTCCTCGTTATCGGGCAGCTCTATCCACTGCTCTTCAGGGATATTCCCCCAGCCATAGTGCTTCATCACCATTCTAATCCAATATTTGCCATCTGTGATTAGCACGAGACGCTTCATAATGCGATTGCTTTTGCTTGAATTCTCCAAGACAGGCGAACTCGTAACCCAGCCTTTTACGCGGAAAAGATAATCATCGTAATTTACCTGCTTTGGCAGGGCGTTTGCTAAGTCATTCAGCAAAATTGTGATTCTAAAATCTTGATACTCTTTTTGCTTTGCTAACGCGTTACCATAGGCATTTGCAAAGACTATTAGCGACCAAGTGAAAAGGCACACAAAAAGCGAGCTAAGCATAAAAAGCCCCTTTTGCCCCGCATTGCGCGAGATTAGCTCATTTGAGTTTGTGCGCGAAGTATCCTTGCTCTTATACGCCCAGCCACGCCACGAGCTAACCACATAAATACACAAAATCGCAGCAAAGATTCCAATGCCAATAAATGCGCGCGGACGCGTAAGCGGCTGCTCTAGCAAAAGATAAGTCCCATAGCTAATAGGAATGCCGATACTTAGCACCGCCGCACTTAGAATAAGAGACAGCACACGCCCGCCAAAGCCACTCACGCCAAATGGACTACGCCCCTGATACATCGCCGAAATCAAAAATAGCACGAGTATCGCTAAAAAGCAAATCTTAAGCCCGCTCCAGCCTATATCATTACTACCAAAGTCATTCCACAAAAAGTCTAAATACATATCGATATTTTCATAGAATCCACTAAGAAAATTATCCGGCTTCAGCGTCTCCGTGCTAGCCTGCTTATGCGCAAAAGGACGCATTACGATAAACTTAAACACACCAAGTGCAAGGGCATAATTAAATAGCGATACGCAGATGAAAATAAAAGTCTTTTTAATCCCAGCATTCGTTTGATTTAGCATAATAAAGGCAAAAAACAGCACCATAATAAGCTCAATGCCACTACTTGCCTGATAAGTCATACACATACCTAAAGAACACAAAAACGAAACAGGAATATAAGCGCGAATGTGATGGATAAAAATAAATGGAATCGTGCTAAATAACACAGATAACGCCATATAAGGCGAGTCAAAGCGAAAGCTTAGCTCCTCTAAAAAGTAAGGAGATAGCCCGATAGGAATGGAGGCTATGATGCCAAGAATTGTCAAACGCTTTTTATGCGGAATCTCTTGGGCTTCCCAGCGGCTAGTCTCATTTTTCCATATCACTTCACGCACGCTCCACACGACAATGACAGAGGCAAGGCTAAGAAAGCCAATCGCTACAAATTGCGTAAGTGGCGCAATATCGCTAAGCACGACGTCCATGTGCATAAGGCTAGAGAGATAGTAGCTAATGTAGCGGCTAAAATTATCCCATTCCTTATAGCCAATGACGCCGCGCCCCCAATCATCGATGTAATACACATCAGCGCGGATAATGGCAGTGATGCCAAGCAGGTAAATAAAAAACGCAAAGCATAAATATTTCCAAAAGCCCTCCGTGCGATAAAACGCCCCAGCCGCCGCTTTAAAGTCGCTCCAAGTTTGGAGTAGGAGGTTTTTACGAGGTGCGTTGCCTGTATTGTTTTGATTTGTTTGGGTGTATGTTTGATGTGCCATAATTTATCCTTTCTTAGCGCTCACCGAATTTGACTAAAAAGAGCCTAAATTGAGCGCATTGTAGGTTAAAAACTTAAATCTAAGCAAAATTGAAAGTAAAATTAAGCGACTAAATTTTGAGATTTATAATTATTTATGCTTAAATTGAGAGCTTTGTAAAATTTGCGTTAAACTTTATATTTGCTCAATGAAGTTGGGCGCATTTGAGGCACTTTTGGGGCTTTGTGCAGAGTGGGGGGCTGATTGTCATAGTGTTAATTTATCTTTGTAAAAATATGCACTTAATGTAGTTTTATGTAAGGAGTTGCCGTGCAAAGCGAGCGAAGTGAGCATACAGAGCGTTTGGGTGGCGCAGATTCTAAAAACATAGAATCCAGCAACGCCGCAGGAGATGAAGCAAGCCAAAGTATGAAAATCTTACCAAAAATTTCTATTGTCGTGCCTTGCTATAATGAGGAGGTTAGTTTGCCTCGCTTTCTTAATGAGATAACGCGCACGATGAGTAGCATGGGTGCAAAAGTGCGGGGCTATTTTGGGCTAGAATCTAGTAGCCCTTTTTATGAGCTAATCTTTGTGAATGATGGCAGTAAAGATAGGACTTTAGAGCTTTTAAAAGAGATGAGAGTCTCGTATAAAAATAGCGATATACAGGGCTTTTTACTTAAAAATGTGGATAAAAGTGTAGATACTCAAAAAGCGAGTTTTAAAAGCGTGAATGCAGAATCTAAAAGCACAGATTTTGTAGATTCTAAAAATATAGAATCTAGTGCCGCAAATAGCGTAGATTCTGCTACTCTCAAAGAGAGTGACTTCACCATTCGCATTTTCTCCTTTTCGCGCAATTTTGGCAAGGAAGCCGCCATTCTAGCCGGGCTAAAACAAGCTAGGGGCGAGGGCGTAATCCTGCTTGATGCGGACTTGCAAGACCCTCCTAATTTAATACCGCAGATGATAAATATTTGGCTAGATTCTAAGCGCGATACCAAAGTGATTTATGCGCGGCGCACAACGCGTGCGGGGGAGAGCAAGATTCGCGCATTTCTTAGCGAGCAGTTTTATCGCGTGAGTAACGCGCTTAGCGAGGTTAAGATTGAGAGTGGCGTGCGCGATTTTCGGCTTATGGATAGGGAGGTCATCAATTCGCTGCTAAATATGAGCGAGTATCACCGCTTTTCAAAGGCGATGTTTGCGTGGGTTGGCTTCAAACGCCAATGCCTTGAATACGAGTATATCCCGCATTTTAAGGAGGCGAGTAGCTGGAGCTTTTGGAAGCTGTTTAAATACGCGATTGAGGGCATTGTGAGCTTTAGCACGACGCCGCTGCGATTTGCGTTTATTTTTGGCTTTTTGATTAGTGCGATTTCGCTGTGCTATGGGCTTTATCGCTTCATTTACACGCTAATGTATGGCAATCTCGTGCCTGGCTACCCTAGCCTTATTGTGATAATCACATTCATCGGCGGCATACAGCTCATACTCTTAGGCGTCATCGGCGAATACATCGCCAGAATCTACGAGCAAGTGAAAAACCGCCCGATATATATTTTAGAAAACTTAAGTGAGAATTCAGAGGATAAAAAGGCGTAGAGTGTAGATTCTATAGAATCTACAAAAAATAAGCAGCCAAGCGGCACAAGCAATAAAAGCGCGCAGCAAAAGCTAGAGTGTGAGGCAATAAGCAGCTAGACAGCAGGATATTGAGTAGGCACAAAGGCTAAGAGCGCCCTATATCTGCTCACTTCACTATCTGCACCATTCTAAAATCTTGCTTACCTCATTTGCTTCAAAACACTTAAGGCTGGAGGGGGCATTGCTAGGCTTTTTGGCAAGTATGACTTTCTCAAATCCATAGCTTTGCAGTTCTTTTAGACGTGTATCAATATTGCTTACTTCTCGTATGTCGCCCACAAGCGAGACTTCGCCGATAAAGGCAGTTTTCACACTTAAAATACGATTGCGGAAGCTAGAAATTATGCTAGCAATCACGGCTAAATCCGCGCTTGGCTCATTAATCTTAATGCCACCAGCAACATTGACAAACACATCATATCGCCCCAAAGGTAGCTCGAGCTTGCGCTCTAAGAGAGCTAGGAGCATATTTAAGCGATTAGTATCAAAGCCTGTGCATGAGCGCTTGGGATAGCTAGATTCACTCACAAGCGCTTGAATCTCAATCACAAGCGCGCGACTTCCCTCCAAAATCACTGCAATGGCGCTACCCGCTTGGGCATTTTTTTGCGTAAAAAAAAGTCTTGAGGCGTTTTTAGCACTCACTAAGCCATTTTCTTTCATCTCAAAAATGCCTATCTCACTTGTGGTGCCAAAGCGATTTTTAAAGCCTCTTAGCATTCTTAGTTCTTTGCTTGGGTCGCCCTCAAAATACAGCACACAATCCACCATATGTTCTAAGATTCTAGGACCGGCAATCGCGCCCTCTTTAGTGATATGCCCGATGATAAAAATGCTAATATTGCGCTCCTTTGCTAGCCGCATAAGTGCGAAAGTAACCTCACGCACCTGCGAGATAGAGCCGGGCGCTGAAGTAATGTCGGGCGAATAGATAGTTTGGATAGAATCTATCACGCACATGGCGTAAGATTGGCTATTTAGCGCGCTTGTAATAATACTTAAATCAATTTCATTAAGCAAAAAAAGCCGCTCGCTTATGGCATTTAGCCGCATAGCGCGCATTTTGATTTGCCCAGCACTCTCTTCACCGCTCACATACAGAATCTGCTTTGGCGTCTTTTTGGCAATCTCGCCCACTACCTTTAATAAAAGCGTGGATTTACCTACACCCGGGCTTCCGCCGATAAGATATAGCCCACCTGGCACAATACCCCCACCTAGCACGATGTCAAATTCCTCTTCATAGGAGGTAAAATGTTCTAAAGTCTCAAAATCTACTTGCGTGATAGGCGTGGGTTGCGTGCTTTGCTGCAATATTTTGCTCTCTTTTAGCGTTTGGATTTGAGCAGCCTTAAGCTCAACCAAACTTTCCCAACTGCCGCAATTGATGCATTTACCGAGCCATTTTGGGCTTTGCCAACCGCAAAATTGACACTCAAAGATAGAGGATTTTTTTGCCACTATTGCCCTTCAAAAATGCTATCAAGCAGCACTTCAACATACTCTTGCGCGTTAAAAGGCACTAAATCTTGCGCCCTCTCACCCACGCCAATATAGCAAATAGGGATATGCAGCCTTTGCACAATGCTAAAAATCGCACCTCCCTTACTTGTGCCATCAAGCTTTGTGATGATAATGCCATTAAAATCAATATGTTGCGAGAATGCACTGGCTTGATTGATAGCAGAACTCCCCTGCGTGCCATCAAGTATGAGAAATTTGCGCAAAGGCAGCTCGCCTAAAGCCTTTTGGCTCACTCTTACAATCTTTAAAAGCTCGTTGTTAAGATTAGTTTGATTGTGTAGTCTCCCTGCTGTATCGATGTATAGCTCATCAATACCCCTTGCGCGCGCGGCATTAATGCTATCAAAGGCTAGCGCGCTTGGGTCGTGCATATGCTGCGTGGCAATCACAGGTATGTGAAGTCGCTCACCCCAAAGTTTAATCTGCTCAATAGCAGCAGCACGGAAAGTATCACCCGCTGCCATCATCACCTTTTTGCCCTGCGATGAGGCAAGATAGGCAAGTTTGGCAATGGTTGTGGTTTTACCCGCACCATTTACGCCTACAATCAAAGTGACAAGTGGTTTTATAGAATCTGCACCTTGCGCGGAGGTAGATTCTATATGTTGGCTCTTAATTTGCAGCAGTGGCAGCAGCGCGCCTTTTAGCATATCGCGTGAAATGTATTTGGGCAGCGGCTCAAGGATAGATTCTATAAGCTCATATTCAATATCACATTCTATTAAAATTTCCTCTAACTCCTCTTTGGCGCATTTATCTTTTTTGGAGCTAAGGATAGAGGTGACGTGCTGGGTGGTTTTGTGTAGGGTTTTAGCAAGGGCAGAAATCATGGGGCAACTTGCGGCTTTGTGGATTGTGTATCATTCTCAAGGCTAGATTCTAAATCCTCTTGCGGCAAGGTTTGCATTTGCTCTTGGGCTTTGGCATCAAGCTGGTCTTGGATTTGATAGCGAATATCTAGCTCTATCATCTCTTCTGGCACTAAGCCTATGTAGTCAATGACTTTCTCGCCTTGCTTGTCATAGAGGGCCATATAGCTTTGCTTGTCATCTTTATTAAGGAAATTAAGCAAATTTTTGTCATCTGCTGGCGCGTAGAGCTTAAAGCGGGGATTAATCTTATCAATTTCTTGCTGCAAATGCACAAGCTCATCTTTTGGACTAATGGCGATAATAGAGATAAATTCTTGATATTTATTGTGCAAATCAAGAATGTGCAATAGCTCATCTTGGCATTCTTGGCAGGTTTTGGAGAGAAAAAAAAGTAATGTGGGGCGTTTAGTGTCGCTTTGGAAAATGCTTTGGGTTTGGTTGGTTTTAAAGCGTAATGATTCATTTTGTGTATTGACTACTTCAATACTTAGAATTTTATCCTTGCTGCCACCTTCAAAGCCAAATACATCTTTATCTTTATCCACTTCATCGCTGCATGCGTGAAATCCCAAAGCTAGCAAAAGCACAAGTATAAGGAGTTTTATCCCTTTCATTGCCTCTCTCCATTCATTCTATTTTTATATCATTATACACAAAAAAAGGATTAATGATTACCAAACAAGACTTTAGGCGCGCCGCAAAGGCACGATTAGATAAACGCCCCCATTTTGCAGATAAAAGGCTTAATGCCGCGCTGCTAGGCTACATTAAGCGGCGTAGATTCTATAATATCTTGTTGTATATGCCTTTTGGCAATGAAGTGGATATTTCGCCGCTTATCTTTACTTTGCGTAAAAGAAAGTATCGTATTTTCATACCTTATATACAAGAACTTAGCTTTAAAATGATACCATTGCGAATGCCATTGCGCAAAAATGCCTTTGGTATTTATGAGTCAAATAATTCTATATTGAGTTTAATAAAAGTTGATGCGGTGATTATCCCTGTTTTGGGTATTGATAAAAATTTTAAACGAATAGGTTTTGGGAAGGGTATGTATGATAGATTTATCCCCTCTCTCAAGGGCAAAGCTCATATTATTTTTGTAGCAAGAAGCCCAAATTATATATCAAGCGTGATTACACAGCATTATGATGTGCGGGGAGATTGCTTTTTCACCCCATCAGCTTTGTGCGTAAGGAAACATAATGGAAGTATGGTATGCGATAGGAAGTATAATCTTTGGCATATTAGTCGGCGTGAGCGTGTATCTTATCACCAAAAAGGTATTTAACTCCAATTCTCAAATCATCATCGAGCAGGCTAAAGCCAAAGCAAAAGCCATTGAGTATGAGGCGCAAAAAATCCTTCAAACTCACAAGCTCCAAATGAAAGAGGAGCAATTACAGCTTAAACAACACTACGAGCTAGAATCTCACAAATTGCATAAAGATTATGAAGTGCGCCATAATAAGCTTGATAAAGAGGAGCAGGCGCGCTTAACGCAGTTTCATAATCAACGACATCAGCTAGAGAAAGAAAAGCAAGAAATTGCTGAATTAAAGGTAAGAATCTTGCGCACACAAGGCGAGCAAGATAAGATTA
This sequence comes from Helicobacter jaachi, assembly GCF_000763135.2. NCBI lineage: Bacteria > Pseudomonadati > Campylobacterota > Epsilonproteobacteria > Campylobacterales > Helicobacteraceae > Helicobacter > Helicobacter jaachi. The sequence goes on from NZ_JRPR02000001.1 coordinate 111,416, forward strand.
AGCAAGAATATCAGCAAGCAAAAAAAGATATTTTCAACACCCTTTCTTCATATGTGAAAATGACAAAGGAGGAGGCGACACAGATTTTGCTCTCCCACCTTGAAGAGGACTTGGCTGAAGAGAAAGCCTATCTCATACGCCGCTATGAAAAAGAGGCGCGTGATGAGGCTAAAAAGCGCGCAAATTATATCCTTGCGCAAGCTACTACCAGATATGCGGGCGAGTTTGCTAATGAACGATTAGTAAATGTCATTAATCTCCCTAATGATGAGCTAAAGGGGCGCATTATTGGCAAAGAAGGGCGCAACATTAAGGCTCTAGAGATGATAAGCGGGGTTGATGTGATTATTGATGATACGCCAGGTAGTATTATTCTTAGTTCATTTAATCTTTATCGGCGCGCCATTGCGACAAAAACTATTGAAAATCTAGTCGAAGATGGGCGCATTCAGCCCTCACGCATTGAGGAGATGTATGAGCGCGTGAAAAATGAAATGGACGAGCAAATCGCGCAAGATGGCGAAAATATCGTGCTTGATATGGGGCTTGGGTATATGCACCCTGAATTGAAATTTTTGCTAGGCAAAATGCGCTATCGGGCTTCATTTGGGCAAAATGCGCTAGGGCATTCTATCGAGGTGGCAAATCTTGCGGCTATTATTGCAGGTGAGCTAGGTGGAGATGAAAAGCTAGCGCGCAGAGCTGGGATTTTGCACGATATTGGCAAAGCCCTTACACAAGAGTTAGGAGGTAATCATGTGGATTTAGGCGTGGAGGTGTGTAGCCGCTATAAAGAACACCCTGTGGTGATTAATGCTATTAAAGCTCATCATGGCTATGAGGAGATTCAAAGCATTGAATGCGCCGCAGTATGCGCAGCAGATACGCTCTCTGCTGCTCGTCCGGGCGCTAGGAGAGAAGTGCTTGAGAATTTTTTGAAAAGAATGCAAGATATTGAAAGTATCGCTATGGATAAAATTGGCGTAAAGCAAGCTTATGCGATTAATGCTGGGCGGGAGCTAAGAGTAATTGTGCGCGCGGATTTGGTGAGTGATGAAAAAAGCGTGGTGTTAGCGAGAGAAATTGCTCAAGAGATAGAATCTACGCTGCAGTATCCGGGTGAAATTAAAGTAAGCGTCATACGCGAAATCCGCGCTATTGAGTTTGCGCGATAGTTTGTTTTGCTCGCTTTAAAATGCCTAAAAATCATAGCATTAAGCGCTAGCATCTATAGAATCTAGCCTATAAATTTCGCAGCGTGCTAAAACCAAAATTATAGAATCTCACCTCAAAAAACAAGTTGATAAGCTGCATAAGCAGATTATAACTTTATACTTTAGGCGGCGCAGGGCAATTCACTTGCCCGAAGATAAGACCGCGCGGCTTTTTATAAAAAAGCAACAGCGCGGATTTATAGAATCTAGATTCTATAAAATATAGCTTTAATTGCAGCGCGGAGATTCTTTAAGATTATCTTGTATGGTTTGGTACATACACTCAAGCACATCAATGCAGGTGTCAATTTCTTCTTGGGAGAGATTTTTTTGCAGTTGAGCTTCTAGCTTTTTGCGCTTATTTTCTATGACATTTAGCACATTTTTCCCGCTTGGCGTGAGTTCAAGGAGCATAGTGCGTTTATCATTTGGCGCTTGTTTTTTAAGGCAAAATCCCTTTGAAATGAGCGAATTCACTTCCCGCGAAATGGTGGCTTTATTTTTATGTAATTCTTCAGCGACAAAATTAATATGCGCTTGGGGATTTTCCGCAATAATAAATAATATAATGCCCTGCTCAAAGCCTAAATTATACGCTTTTAGTTCATTAATGAAAAACACTTGAAAGCAACGCGCTGTTTTACCTATGTGATGTCCTATAAAATGCTGATTACATTGCAAGTTTAAGCCTTTAAATTGAGACATTTAGTGTAGCGGTATTATAGCAAATTTTGATATAATTTGCACTTAGGCATAGTAGGTGGTTGCTTTTGGGATACAAAAGAGGAAAGTCCGAGCTACAAAGACAGGATTCCATTTAACAAATGGCTAGGGTAACCTAAGGGAAAGTGCAACAGAAAATAACCGCCGCGTAAAAGTGAGATGTGGTCTAGATTCTATAAATCATAGCGAGCATTTATAGAATCTAGGTGGCACATCTAAGTTAGATTCTGTAGTGTTATAGAATCTAGCGCGGTAAGGGTGAAAAGGTGGGGTAAGAGCCTACCGATTTTGCAGCAATGCAAAATGCTATGCAAACCCAATCCGTAGCAAGAAGAGTATGGTTAAGGTCTTAAAGTTAAACTCTTCGCTTGAGGTATGTTGCGAAACATATCCTAGATAAATAGCCACCCACGACAGAACTCGGCTTATCGCTATGCCTAAGTATTTTTTATTTTGACTGCTTTGTGATATTTTAAGATTTTAAAGACTTATTTTATAAGAGATTTTTGCATTAATTTGGAACAAAAGGTGCTTTTAACACAACAAATACTCCAAAAATAGAGGTGAGCATGCAAGATATGTTATCCACTTTTCAAAAGCACATAGGCGAGCCATTCCCCACGCAAGAGAGAAGCTTGCATAAATTTAGCGAGGATATAAAGGGGGCTAATGAGTTTATTGGTGCTTTGCAAAGCGCGTCTGTGGCGCTAAAAAAGATTCTTAAAAATGCACAAGAGAATGCAAATCAATCTGTGCAAGCCATACAAGAAATCGTGCAAAGCGCGTCTTTTATGGGCGTTAAGCTCTTTGATACGCATTTTTCTACAAGGCTTAATGGCAAAACTTATGAGCTAAGCATCGACAGCCCTTTGCCGCTTATCCCGCAGGATATTGCTATAGAATCTAGCGCAGATTCTATAAATCCCCTTTGTAATCTCATCGCCTATGTGGAGGATAAATCTCTAGAAATCGCCCAAATGCTCATCTGCCTAAGTGAAGCGCTAAGCGAGCCTAGCCAAAGTCAATATGATTTTAATAGCTTTAATCCTCAGGCGTTTGCCCAAATGCTTAAAGGCAAGTAATGCTGCGCTTTGCTCCATCTCCTACGGGGGATATGCACATTGGTAACCTCCGGGCGGCTATTTTTAATTACATCATCGCCAAACAAACTAACCAAAAATTCCTAATCCGCATTGAAGATACCGACACTACGCGCAATATAGAGGGCAAGGATAAAGAGATTTTAAGTCTTTTAAATCTCTTTGGGCTTTTGTGGGATAATCTTGTCTATCAAAGCGATAATTTTGCGCGTCATCGCCAATTAGCAGAATATCTTATTTCGCAGGGGAAGGCGTTTTATTGTTACTGCTCTAAGGCGTTTTTAGAATCTAAGCGCGAGGAGGCAAAGGCGCAAAAAAGAGCTTTTCGCTATGATGATAGCTGGGCAGAGCTAGAAAAGAGTAGCAATCCTAAGCCTGTGGTGCGCATTAAGGGTGCGCGCAACGCCATTAGCTTTGTAGATTCTATAAAAGGCAGACTTGATTTTGAGCCTCAAGAGCTTGATAGCTTTGTGATTTTAAAAGAAGATGGCGTGCCTACTTATAATTTTGCTTGCGCGGTTGATGATATGCTCTATGATATAAGCTTTATCGTGCGCGGCGAAGACCATGTGAGCAACACGCCGCGCCAGATTCTAATCCAGCGCGCTTTGGGCTATGAAAAGGAGCTAGGCTATGCGCATTTGCCCATTATTTTGGGTGAAAATGGCAGCAAAATGAGCAAGCGCGATAGTGCTTCATCAGTAGCGTGGCTTTTGGGGGAGGGCTTCTTACCTCAAGCTATTATTAATTATCTTGTCTCTATGGGTAATCACACGCCTACAGAGGTGTTTAAACTGCAGGATACTTATGCGTGGTTTGATATAAAAAATATCGCTAAATCACCAGTAAAATGGGACATAAAGAGGCTAAGATTTTTGAATAGGGAGCATTTAAAACTACTTAATGAGCAAGAATTTGCGCTCTTACTTGATAGCAAAGATAGCTCTATTGGCGCGCTAGGCAAGCTATTTTTACAAGAGGCTAGCACATTAAATGAAATCCGCGCTAAGCTAGATTCTATCTTTAGCCCAAAATGCATTACGCAAGTAGAGGACAATCAAAGCTTTGAGGAGCAATGCCGCATACTCTATACGCATTTATGTGAAATGATAGAATCTAATAGCGAGGATTTGCAAGATTATGAGAGCCTAAAAAACGCACTTATGCAGCGCTCAAAGCTTAAGGGCAAGCAATTTTTTAAGCCACTTAGAATCTTACTCACTAATCACACTCATGGGCTAGAATTAAATCAAATGTATCCATATTTGCGCTTTTTCTTGCGCGATATTGTGCGTTTAGATGCTTCAAATTAAGGATTAATATGATACTTGGCACTTTTCTTAGCGCGCTAGCGTATATCTTAAGTATGCTTATTAATGCGTATGTGTGGATTATTATCATTGCTGCGTTGGTGAGCTGGGTGCGCCCCGACCCATATAATCCTATCGTGCAGGTGCTTTATCGCCTTACACAGCCTGTGTATGCTAAACTGCGCGCTATTATGCCAACTACCATAGGGGGCATTGACTTTTCACCGCTTATCATTGCTGTGATATTAAAATTTATTGATTTATTTTTTATCCGCTTGCTTGCCGCATACGCTCATGGATTGGGCTAATGAGAATTTTGCTTTGTTTGCTCATAGGTTTTAGTGTTGCTAGCGCGCATGGTGACATCACGCTTGCATTTTTAGAATCTAAGCCCAAAGGCTTGGCGCGCGATTTTTATATTTGGCAGTTTTTATCAAATGAGCAAACTTCGCTAGAAGATGCGCTTAAGGCTTATAATCTCATTTATCGCAGTAATGCAAAGCTTGATAATCTAATGAGCGCTAAGGGCAAAGTAAGCGAGCTACCACGCAGGCTGCATTGCCAAAGGCTTAGCTTTGAAGCGCTAAAAAAAGAAGATGCTGCTTGCATAAAAGCTGGGCTAAATTTAGCAAGTATCCCCACTATGTCGCCACAAGATAGGGCATTTTTGCTTAAAACCTTTCAAAATGACGCAAGTATGAGAAAGCGCATTGAAATTCTAAGCTCCAAGCAGATTCTAACAAGTATGCTAAATAGCGATGCACAGACATTTGCTGCTATTTTTAATGCATTAAGCATAAAGCAAAAAGAGCGCATTATTAATCAGCGCATTAAACCCCAATCGCTTAAACGCCTTGCCGATGAGAATAATAGAACTTTTAATCTTATGCTGCAAAAAATTATCGTTACACAAGATAAAAGCTATGAGAAGTTTAAAAAATCGCTTCTAGGGGCAAAGATTACACACACAGACGCTTACACGCTCTTTATGCTAGGGCTAAATGAAGCTATGCATAAAAAGCCAAAGGCTGCACTTATATATTTTCAGCACTCATATGCGCGCGCTAATAATGCTATGGAAAAAAATCGCGCGCTATTTTGGCAGTATTATCTAAGCAAAGATACAAAAGTATTGCAGCAGCTTAGCCAAAGCACCTCCATAGATTTATATACTATTTACGCCAATCAAAAGCTCAATGTTGCGCCTAGCTATGAAGTTGTAACAGATTTGGGCAAGCTCTCAAGCAAAAAGCCAGATTTTGACATCAAAGACCCTTTTCAATGGCAGCTTTTAAAAGATAATCTCGCGCAAATTAAAGATGATAAAGATTTGCAAGCATTAAGTAAGCATTTTGCCTATGAGGACACAAGCGCACATTTAGCGTATGTGCTAAACATCATAAATAAATTTAAGATACATTATTTTATCACGCCTTTTAGCGATAAAATCACTTGGCAAAGTGCGCATGAAAAGGCTTTTACTTATGCTATTGCAAAGCAAGAAAGTATGCTTTTACCCGCGCTCATCTCCACTTCTTACGCGCTTGGTATGATGCAGATTATGCCCTTTAATGTCCAGCCCTTTGCGCGTGCATTGAAAAAAGATAATATCACGCTAGAAGATATGTTTAATCCCATAACCGCGCTTGAGTTTGGCACATATTATCTTAATGATTTAACCAAAGAATTTAAAAATCCACTTTTTGTGTCTTATGCGTATAATGGAGGACCGGGCTTTTTGCGCCGCACTTTAAAAACTAAAACACTTTTTATTAAAAATCGCCATTATGAGCCTTGGCTTTCTATGGAGCTTATTCCTTATAGTGAATCTCGCGATTATGGTTTTAGAGTCTTAGCAAATTATATTGTTTATCAAGCAAGTTTTGGGAATCATATCAACCTTGAAGAACATCTTAAGCAAACGCTTATCAATTAAAGGAGCTTTTATGATACACAAATGTCTTTTTCCAGCTGCAGGCTATGGCACACGATTTTTGCCCGCGACAAAGGCTATGCCTAAAGAAATGTTGCCTATTTTGACAAAGCCGCTCATTCAATATGGCGTAGAGGAGGCTTTAGAATCTGGCTGCTATGATATAGGAATTGTTACAGGGCGCGGGAAGCGGAGCATTGAAGACCATTTTGATATAAACTATGAGTTAGAGCATCAAATATCTGGCACAGATAAAGAAAAATTGCTTGAAAGCATTAGGCGGCTTACAAGCTCTTGCACATTTTCATATACAAGGCAAAATGAAATGCGCGGCTTAGGGCATGCTATCCTTACAGGTGAAACACTCATCGGGCAGGAGGCGTTTGCTGTGGTGCTAGCTGATGACTTGTGTGCTAATCCTAAGGGCAAGGGCGTGCTTGCTCAAATGGTGGAGTTATACAAAAAATATCGCTGCTCTATTGTCGCTATTGAGGAAGTGGATAAAAATGAAGTGGATAAATATGGGATTATACAAGGCGAAGAGATAGAATCTAGCGTATATCGTGTGAGTGATATGATAGAAAAGCCTAGCAAAAATAGCGCCCCAAGTAACCTTGCCATCATCGGTAGATATATTTTAACACCTGATATTTTTGATATTTTGCGCGTTACAAAGCCGGGCAAAAAGGGTGAAATCCAAATCACAGATGCGCTTTTAGAGCAGGCAAAGCAAGGTAGAGTGCTTGCATATAAATTCGCAGGCAAGCGCTATGACTGCGGAAGCATAGATGGCTATGTCAAAGCCACACTAGAGTTTTATGAGCAGCTTAAACATTAATGTTTAATCTTAGCTTTTATGTCGTTTGCTGGCTGTCATTTTTCCTGCTCTGCTTGCCTGTTATTTTTAGCGGACTTTTAGCAGTAGCCCTTGATAATGACAAGCAAGATAACCAACCAAGCCGTCTAAGCACACTATCAAGCGAGCTTGATGAATACGCTAATAATAAAGAAAAGCTAAAAGCCTTGCTTGATGAGTTTTTAAAAACCTACAAAACCTACCCAAAAGATGGGGAGGAATACAGCCTGTGGCTTGATATTATCTCGCGCTTTGCGGTGAATATGAATCTTATGGAGGTTGATGAGGTGGTGAATTTCCAAGATACGCTTGAGAGCGCTAATCCCGAAAGCAAGCCAAGCATTAAAGAAGCCATAGGCAAAGCCCTGCAAAAGCGCGAAAATAAGCAAAAATAGACAAAGGATTGATGTTATGGATTATTTGCAAATCAGTAAAAGCCCTAACCTTAAAGGCAGTATTGCTATTTCTGGAGCGAAAAACTCTGCCCTACCTATTCTTGCGGCGACACTTTTAAGCCAAAATCCAGTGAGCATTAGCAATTTGCCCGATGTGGCTGATGTGAAAACTTTAGCCAAATTATTAGAGCATTTGGGCGTAAATATCACTTGGCATAATCCAAATAGCCTAACTGCGCAGGCAGAACACATTGTGCATACTAAAGCCATTTATGATATTGTGCGTAAAATGCGTGCCTCTGTGCTAGTGCTTGGTCCTTTGCTCACGCGCTTTGGCTATTGTGAGGTAAGCCTGCCCGGTGGTTGTGCCATTGGTGCGCGCCCTGTGGATTTGCACATTAAGGCTATGGAAAAAATGGGCGCAAAGATTGACATTAAAGGTGGCTATATCACTGCGGAGGCAAAGCATGGGCTAAAAGGAGCGGATATTTTATTTGATAAAATCACCGTTACAGGCAGTGAAAATGTTATTATGGCAGCGGCATTAGCGCATGGGAAAACGCGCATTATTAATACGGCAAAAGAACCAGAAGTGGTGCAACTCTGCGAGATATTATCTCAAAGCGGCGTGGAGATTGAGGGTATTGGCGGCAATGAGCTTGTGATATATGGCACAGGTGGTGAGCTGCTTGATTTTGCACCTATTACGGTTATACCTGATAGAATCGAAGCAGGCACTTATTTGTGCGCAGGAGCTATTACGCAATCAAAACTCACGCTCACGCATGTCCAGCCCCAGCATCTTGGCGCGATTATGGATAAGCTAGAGGAGATTGGCTTTAGTTTTGAAAAAGATGAGCATTCCCTCACTTTGCTGCCTGCTCAAAAGCTTAAATCCTTTGAGATTATCACTACTGAATATCCGGGCTTTCCTACTGATGTGCAAGCGCAGTTTATGGCTCTAGCCACGCAATGTGAAGGCACAAGCGTGATTGAGGAGCGTTTGTTTGAAAATCGCTTTATGCATGTAAGCGAGCTGCAACGTTTAGGCGCGGATATCTCACTTAAAGGCAATCATGCTAGCATCACAGGCGTTACGCAGCTTATTGGCGCTGATGTTATGGCAACAGATTTGCGCGCTAGCTCGGCTCTTATTATCGCCGCACTTGTGAGCGAGGGGACTACTAATATTCATAGAATCTATCATCTTGATAGGGGCTATGAGCGCATTGAGCATAAACTTAGAGCCATTGGCGTAAATATACAAAGGCTAAAGAGCTAAAGGACAAAGGAGCGTGATGAAATATTTTTACATATTTTTATTATGCGTGGGCGTTTTTGGCGCGGATAAAACGCAAGCAAAAAGTATGGAATATGATTTACGAATCTCCTACACAGGCGATAAAAAAGCACCCATAACCATTAAAACGCATTATTGCAAAGGCACGACTATGAAGTGCGGCACACAGACAAAAACCACTAGTGCGGGCATTGTGATTTTTAAAGCGCGCTATGTAGATGACAAATACGATGGCGCGGTAAAGAGTTATTATCCTAATGGCAAAATACGCGAGGAGCGCACATATAATGTGGGCAAAGAGGAGGGGAAGCGCGTGCTTTACTACCCTAATGGCACGATACAAGCACAGCAGGATTATAAGCTAAATAAGCGCGAGGGCGTGGGCAAGAAATTCTATGAAAATGGTGCGCTAAAAATGCAGGTAAATTACAAAGATGATATGCGTGATGGCGTGCAGCAGGAGTTTAGCAAGCAAAACATACTTATGTATGAGACATTTTATAAAGCCGGTAGAAAGCAGTGGCTCAAGCACTATGACGCGCAAGGCAAGGTCATAAAAGAGCAGAATTGCCGCTATGAAGCCTGCTACTAGCAAAGGAGCTTTTATGTATAAAATATATATGCTATGTTTAGCCCTAGCGCTTATAGGCTGCGTGGAGCAAGCGCCAAGCCCCAAAGCAAGCTCAAATAGAGAATCTACGCCGCCAAAGCCACATAAAGAATTAACTGCAGATTCTATACGCACAGAATCTGCGCGCGCGCAAAAATCATTGCCGCAAAAACCACAGCCAAAACCTCAAAACACCAAAGCCACACCAAAGCCCGCTCCAGAGCCTAAAAACTCATCTCAACAAAATATAGCGCAAAGCGATACGCAAGTAGCAAGCACTCAAGCCCCAGAGAAAATGGGCGGGGAAATAAGTGGAGAAATAAATGAGGAAGTGAAAGAGGAAATAAGCACGCAAGAAGAAAGCAAAGAGGCAATAGAGGAGGCAGAGGCAGGCGAAACAACGCAAGAGGAAGTGCAAGAAAATGGGCAGACTTACAGGGCGGCTATTACCTACAAGGCAGGCACGAAAATCAAGCATGGCAGCGAGATTCTGTATTATCTCAATGGAAGCATCGCGCAAAAGGCGTTTTATGTCGATGGCAAGCGTGAGGGGCTATATCAAATGTTTAGCCAACAGGGTGTCTTAATCTATGAGGCGCATTACAAAAATGGGCAGCTTGATGGCTTGTGCCGCCTCTTTGATGTGGCAAGCGGGCGCTTAAAGAGCGAAATGCACTTTGTAAATGGGCTGCAAGAGGGCGATATGAATATGTATTACCCAAGCGGCAAGCTATGGCATAGCCTGCAATACAAGCAGGGCAAGAAAGAGGGCGCAGCAAGGGAGTTTGATGAGCAGGGCAAGCTGGTGCGCGAGATTTTTTACAAAGATGATGTGGAGGTAAAGCGCTAGATTCTATATTTTACACATATTGCGCGTGAATATGTGTAAAGTGCAAATTTCACAATCCCTTATTTGCGGATTTATTAATGACAAAATATACAGGCAGCGTGAATGAAAGCACGCTTTTGCCATTAAGCAAATCATTAGGCGGCTTAGGCAGGGGAGAAGCGCGCTTAAAAAGTGCAACAGATTCAGAATCTAGCGCGCCATATCCGCTACTTTTGCGCAGGGCGACAAATAAGACATTGCCATTTTCATCAATGCGAATCGCCACAACGCTTGTGCCCTCCTCATTTGCAAGGATTGAGGCATTAGGATATTGTTTGTATTTGCTAATATGTGCGGCGAGCAAACCTTGATAAGTTTCTATAATATTTTGAGAATCCCCGCTAACAGGGCTTGTCACTTTATCTTGTGTGCTTGCTTTGGGTGCAGAAAGCGAAGTATCTTGCGTTTTAGAATCTACATCTTGCGCTACTTGCGCATTTGTGGGCTTAACTTGTGATTTTTGCTCTTGCTTGATATTTATCTTTTTATCCGCACGCAGGGCAATATTTGATTGCGTGAGGCTTTCTTTAGCTAGGGCTTGTGGGGTTTTAATGCTTTTACTTGCGCTCACCGCGCTCACAGCAGATTCTGTAGTTTGCTTTTTAAGCTCGCCAATGGGCAAAGTGGTGAAAGTCATCACACTTGCAAAACTTTGCGCTATTTCTCCGCTCATTCCACCTGTGTCTATATCTTGCGCGGGCTTTTTGTATAGAATCCACGCCACAAATACGCCATGCAACATAATTGAGAAGCCAAAGCCAAAAGCCCATTTCATTACTATCCTATTTTGCCACTTCTTGAGATAGCGCGATTTTATGGAAGCCCGCTACTTTCACTGCATCAATGATAGCTACTAGTCGTTCATAAGGCACAGCTTTATCCACATAAAAGTAAATAATGCTTTGCTTATCGCCCTTTGTTTTAGAATCTATGAGCGCGCCTAGGCTTTGCAGGCTTACTTTTTCCTCATTTACGCTTATTTCCTCTAAATTGATAAATAAAATTATAGGTTTTTTCTCACTATCTTGCGCGGCGGTGCTTTTGGGTAATTCAAGCTTGACTGAACTTGTAATCATAGGCGCAACCACCATAAAGATAATGAGTAAGACTAGCATTACATCAATAAAGGGCGTTACATTGATTTCGCTTAATTCCTTTTGCTCCTCGTTTGCAAGCATAATTTGCCTCTAGTTTTTTTGTGTATTTGCCTGCATAGTGTAAATAGAACGCTCGGCTATGCAGTAAATGTGCGTTAGGATTTCACTTATTTGTGCATTAAGACTCACACTTAGGCGGATAAGCGCGTTGTAAAATAGCACCGCAGGAATTGCCGCAATAAGCCCAAATGCTGTGGCAAAGAGTGCTTCGGCGATGCCGGGCGCAACAACGGCTAGAGAGGTATTATCACTTTTTGCAATGCCAATAAATGAATCCATTATCCCCCACACCGTGCCAAAAAGCCCAATAAAAGGCGCACTAGAGCCAATGCTAGCAAGAATAGCAATCCATTTTTTGGCATTTGCTAGCAGTATGCTGGCACGATGTTCTAAGCGATACTTAATGCGAGATTTGAGATTATTATCATTAAGGCTGCTTTGGCGTATTTCTTGGAGGGATTCATCATATAAAATCTTTGCAAAATGCGTCTTTTGCAGGCTTTGCTCTTGTGCTTGCCCATTAAATTGTTTAAGTATATGCAAATCATTTTTGCAATATGAAAATATCATCTTAAATTCCACGCATTTTGCTGCAAACACAGCCCAAGTCAGCACAGAAAACGCTATAAGCACGCATATAACGGATTTCACGATAGAATCTGCATTTTTGTATAGCCCTAAAATTGATAAATCATTTTGATTTGCACTATTTTCTATGGCGCTAGATTCTGTAATGGGCAAAGATTTTGTAACACTATCTTGCGCGCTATCTTGTGGTGTATTAGCATAGGCAAATACGCACAAAAACAAAGCAAATAACATTCTCACTTTTTCTCCTTAAATGATGTTGATTGATGTAAATAAACCTCCCAAAGTCTGCTGAAACCTTAAAATCTAAACATTACGCTTGCTACATATGTGCGCCCTCGTGCATAATTATTCATAACGCCAGCGCCACGCCCTTGATATAGCGTTGCATTAAAGGCATAAAGGGGGTCTACATAGCGTTTATCCATAAGATTTTGCACTTCTAGCTTTATATCAAAATATTTTGTTGGGCTAAAAGTGGTGTAAATATCCCATAAAAGCGGCATTCTAGGCAGGTATTCACTATTAAGTTGATACATTTCTTGCCCATCTTGGGTGGTATCACCAGTTGGCGGAATACCCCATAAAATATTATTAAATCCTGTGCGCTTCGCTCTGCCTGTGTATTTTATAAGTGTGCCTATCGCCAGTTTGGCATTAAAAAAGCGCGCACCAGCATCAAGCGTGCCATAATCTTGTGGTAGCTCTGAAAAAGGTGTTTGCCCTGTAGATAAAGAGCCTCCGGGTCCAGAGCTGTGAGCATTTGCCTCTGTGGCGGAGCGCATTCTATCTGTATCTTGGTGTGTATAATTAAGCCGCACAAAGAAAATACGCGCATCATAGGAAGCTTCAAGCTCCACACCCTTAAATGTTGCCTTGCCATTAAGTGGCAACAATATCCACGAATCTGAGCTTTGCGCGTATTTAATATAATTATCATATATGTAATTATCTATTTGGCTGTGATAGTATGTGAGTTTAAAACCAAAGGTATCATTAGGTGTAAAAAGTGCGCGTTTAAAGCTATTAAAGCCAATTTGATAGGTGGTTGCAGATTCTGGCTTGAGATTTGTATTGATGTTTTGATAAAGTGATGGCCAGCTTGGGTCACTATCTGCGTAAGTTGCTGAATAAAACATTTCCTGCGGGGTTGGGATTCTATGTGTGCGCGATAGGCTAACAAAGGGGCTAAAAAGCTCATCTAATGATAGACTAAGCATACTTGATATATTAAATGCATTGCCTTTTTTGCTAAAAAATCCCGCCTCTTTTGGCGAGCAGTAGGCATTAGCCTCCTCACAAGGAGCTTTTCTGTCTGTGCTAATTTCATAAGAGAGGTAATTTGCATTCACATTAATCCCTACAATTCCATAATTTAGCTCATTATCAAGATAAATGGTTGTAAGTTTTTGCCTACCCTCTGGAGAGAATCCAAAGCGGAAGTAATAATCCATATCAATGGGTCCATTTGGCGTCTCTGGTGGATAAATAATGTCCCCAAACTCATCGCGCACAAACTCATCAAAATATCTTGTGTAATTATTGTTTAAAAAATTCACCCCCAAAGTGCTGCTAAAATTTGTTTTTGGTGAAAATGTTAAAAATATCGTATTATGCACATCAAGGTTGAGTGCAGTATTTTTAGTCCTGCCATTGAGTTTCCCAATAGGGAAGCTCATCACGCGTGCATTTTTCCCATAAATTTGCTCATTATTAGTGCGCGCCGCTAAAATATTAAAATCAATAAAGGGCAAATTGGGCTTAAAGCGGTAGCTGATTTGGCTTGTTTGGGATTGTGTGTTACGCCCAGCGAGCGTATTATCATAGGTGCGATATTGAGCCAAAATAGAGTGCGCACCATTTTCAAATTCTAGTTTGAGGAGCTGATTTTTAGGCTTTTGTGTGAGATTTATGGGGTCAAAGGCGGCATTACTGCTTTGGCTAATGGTATTGTGCGAGCCACCAATTTTATAATCTTGTGAAGTTTTGCGCCCACTATATGCCGCAAGCAAGCCAATATAGCCCTTTTCAAGCTTAACTTTTGTAGACACCGCACCCATGTAGCTATATCCTAGCGCATTTGAGCCATACGAGCCGCGTGCTAGCACACCATAAGATTCTCCCTCCATAACGACATCATTTACGCCAATGGTGCGTAAATTCGCGCTTCCCATAAGTGCATTGCCATTGCCACCGCTAAATGTGCCGCGCTGCATATCTATACCTACAAGCAAATTTTGGTCAATAGTTGCGCCAAAACCTGAAGTTGCTTGAATGCGCCCGCCCGCATTATCAGCACACCAATCGCCAAGAGGGTGACACCACGAGCCTTGCGTCTCGCTTGTGCCATAAAAGGTTTGTGGCACGCCATCTACCATGGTATTTACCCGCCCAAAGCCGCTCATTCCACGAATATTAACCGAAATAGTGCCTTGCGATGGGTCTGCTTGCGTGTAGCCGCCCGGAATACTGCGTATGATATTATCAATATTTTGTGTCGAGCCACTTATACCCTCGCGAGTGCTTACCGCACCGGGCGTGGTAAAGGGCTTTTGCTCATTTTTGATTTGCTGCCCAGAAATATCAATGCTGCCAAAGCTTAATTCATCATCATTATTATTTTGTGCATTTTGTGTGGAGGTGGATTCTGTGCTAGATTCTGTATTTTTAGAATCTAGTGCATTTATAGAATCTGCGCTATTTACTTGCGTTTGCGGGGGGGGGGGTGCTAGTTGTAGAATCCTGCGTGTCTTGTGCAGCGTAATGCTGTGGCGTGAAATCCTGCGCGATAGAATCTACACAAAGCGCGCTACTAGCTAGCAAGAGCAAGGACAAATTGAGGAGCAAATTTCTAGCAGATATAAAATCCATTTTCATTATTTACCTTTTGTTGAAAAATATTGTTATTTTATAGCCGCTATAAACTTAATATATCATAAAAATCACTCTTATTTTATCATACAAAAAAATTATGCAAAAAAGTTTTACTTTTTATTATCTTTTATGCTATAAGCTAAAAATTTTATATTTTAATCGTAAGGAGTGTATTATGAAAAAAGTTGGTTTGTTCTATGGTAGCGATGGCGGCACAACGCAGGAGATTTCGCAGAGGATTGCGGATAAAATAGGGGATTGCCAAGTGTTTGATGTCGCCTCTTGCAAAGTGGAGGATTTAGCGGGGTTTGAAAATCTTATCCTTGCCACGCCTACTTATGGTGCTGGTGATTTGCAAGATGATTGGGATACATTTTTATCAAAAGCTGGTGAGGGTGCGTTCGCGGGGAAAACTATCGCTCTTGTGGGCTTAGGCGACCAAGACATTTATGCTGATACTTTTTGTAACGGCATAGGGCATATTTATGAAGTGGCTTCAAAGCAAGGCAAAATCATAGGACAGACTTCAACAGATGGCTACACTTTCGATGACAGCACGGCTGTGGTAGATGGCAAGTTTGTGGGGCTTGTGATTGATGAGGTAAATCAAGAAGATTTGAGCAATGATAGAATTAATGCATGGGTGGATACGATAAAGGGCGCATTCGCGTAAGTCTCCAACTTGCAAGAGCATTGCTTAGAATCTGGCGCTAGATTCTATAAATCTGCGCTGTTGCTTTGTCTCAAAGAAACTTCGTTTTGTTAGCGCAAGAGCCGCGCGCATCTTACACAAATGAGCAAAGCCCATTTGTGCGCCTAAAGTATAAAGTTA
Organism: Helicobacter jaachi; assembly: GCF_000763135.2. Classification (NCBI taxonomy): domain Bacteria; kingdom Pseudomonadati; phylum Campylobacterota; class Epsilonproteobacteria; order Campylobacterales; family Helicobacteraceae; genus Helicobacter; species Helicobacter jaachi. The sequence continues at coordinate 127,197 of NZ_JRPR02000001.1, forward strand.
TAGCTGCTTTAAGCATCTATCAACTTATTTTTTGAGGCTAGATTCTATAATTACAGAATCTAGCGCTTTATTAATTGCCAAAATAGCGCCAAAATCCGCAGCTAAAATCCACAAATATGTAAAATTCCACCATTTTGCACCAGTATCATATACGCTATCGTCCCGCACACAATGCTTAAGACTGCGATTTTAAACGCGATATGCACAAGGCTCACCACCATAAACGCAATAAGCTCATTAAGCCCATAAGGTGAATGCGCTATATCCGTGTCTTTAAAGCAATACACAATGAGCATAGCCATAATCGCACTAGGCAGGACTTTGCCCAAAAAGAGTATAGATTTTGGCGTGCTTTTAGCAAAGATAATAAAAGGCAAAAAGCGGCTTAGAAGTGTGTTTAAGCCAATCACAAGGATAAGCAGCGCGGAGTGGAGTTCAGGACTCAAGGGCTTTCTCCATAGGTTTTCTGCATAGCATAAGTGAAAGGCAAATCCCTATAAGTGAGGGGATTAAGAAATGCTGCGCACCAAAGATATAGAGGCAAATAAGGCTCACACCAATGCCGATAAGCGCACTTTTGCGCATGGATTTCTTACGCCATTGCTCAATGAAAATTACAATAAAAATAGCTCCCATCATAAAATCAAGCCCTTGTGGATTAAAATCCACGCTACTACCCACCAGCGCGCCAAGCACACAGCCCACTATCCAATAGATTTGATTGAGAAATGAGATGAAAAATTCAAAATATGATTTATTTATGCCTTGCTTTGGGGTTTTGAGATTAAGCAGAGCTAGCGTTTCATCAGTAAGCGAATAAATCATATAATAGCGCAGTTTGCCCATTTGCTTAAAATGCTCTAGCATGCTAATGGAGTAAAAAATCTGCCGCGCATTAATCATAGAGACAATCACAAAGCTTTCCCATAGCCCAACGCCCCCTGCTATAAGCCCTACACTAATAAACTGCGTAGCCCCACCATAAATAATAATGGACATCATAAGCGCCCATAGCGCGCCATAGCCGGCTTCTTTTTGCAGTAAAATGCCAAATGCCATACCCATAAAAATATAGCCAAGCATAATAGGGATAGTGTGCGGAAAGGCGTCTTTGAGTGCGGGGAGGAGGTGTGAGCGCATTACATTTTTGTCTTTGCTTTTATGCCAAGTAGCGCTAGCCCAAGGGTTAGGCTGTGGCTTACCACCATAAGCACATAAAGCAGGCTCTTTTCATGTGGGGATTGCAAAATCTTATGGGCATTATAAAAGCTATGCAAGCAAGCGGCTAGGTGTTTTAGGTAATCACAAATTTTTTGCATCTCCCTATCGCGGAATGCAGATTCTATAATATGCTCCACACATAGCGCCTCAAAGAGTAGGGCTTTGGCTTCAAGTGGTAGCTCAAGGGGGATTGTAGAGTGCTGCATATCTTGCATATTTACGCCCGCTTTATCAAAAATAGTGTGGATTCTAGCATTGGCATAATTAATATAATAAATAGGATTACTCACATCTTGCTTTTTTAGCTCATTCACATCAAATTCAAGGTGTGTATCCGCCTTTTTGGAGAGGAAAATAAAGCGCACAGCGTCCGCGCCAATATCATCTACAACATCTTTCATAAGGATAAAATTCCCTGTGCGCTTGCCCATTTTGTAGGGCTGCCCACCTCGAAGGAGGCTCACCATTTGCGAAAGCAGGATTTCAAGTTTTGTCTCATCATAGCCTAGAAAGTGTATAGCCGCCCTCACACGCTGCATATATCCATGATGGTCTGCACCCCAAATATTAATGTAGTGATTAAAGTGGCGCTTAAATTTATAGGCGTGATAAATAATATCGCCTGCCAAATATGTTGGCTCGCCGCTTTCGCGCACAATCACTCTGTCTTTTTCATCGCCATAGCGCGATGAGGCAAGCCATATTTTATTATCCTTTTCATAAACGCTCTTGCTAGATTCTAAAGCATTTAGCGTATCCTGCCAATGCTCATACATCGCCTTTTCACTCACAAAATTATCAAACTCAATGCCCACTTGCGCGAGATTATCTTTAATCTCTTGCAGCATAGCATTTTTGCCAAATTCAGCAAGCTTAGAGATAGAATCTGTATGCTTAAAAATATCTTTGCCAAAGTGTTTTTCGCACATAAGCGCAATGTCTATAATGTATTCGCCTCTGTAGCAGTCTTTGGGGTAGCTCACCGCTTGCTTTAAAATATGCTCCTGCCCACTTAAGAAAATAGATAAGCCAAGATTATTAATCTGCGCGCCCGCGTCATTAATGTAGTATTCTCTGCAAATCTTATAGCCTAGAAATTCCCCCACACGCGCTAATACATCGCCATACACCGCACCTCTTGTATGTCCTATGTGCAGAGGACCTGTGGGATTAGCGCTCACAAATTCAATGAGTATGCTTTCATCTTTTTGCGCATTTTTGTGTTTTTTTATGAGATTATGCGACATTTCTTGCAAAAATGGCGCTGCGAGCGTGAAATTGACAAAGCCATTTAGCGCCTCGACCTTATCAAACTCGCTGTATTGAGCCAAATTGGTGGCAATCTCTTGGGCTATGGCGTGGGGATTAGCCCTTTTAATCTTTGCAAGGCTAAAGGCAAGTGGTGTGGCGATATGCCCTAAATCCTTGTTTTTGGGCTTCTCAAGCACGATGCTTGAAAAATCCACACTATAAAGGCGCGCAAGGAGGGATTTGATATGAGAATACATTAATCTTGCTTTGTAGAATCTGCTTGTGGCTTTGCCTGCTCCGCGTGCGTTTGTTTGATTTGCGATGAGGCTTCAGGCTCTTTTTTTGCCTCTTCCTCATCATCTTCTTTGACCGCTTTTTTGAAATTTTTAATCCCGCTGCCTAAGCCCTTTGCAAGCTCTGGAATTTTTTTCCCACCAAAGAGGAGTAAAACCACCACAAGCACAATCACCCAATGCCAAACACTAAACGCTCCCATACATACTCCTTAATATTAAAACTTACAGGATTATAATCCTCTTTTGTTTAAAACTTACTAACTTCTTGCGACTGCTCTTTGCGCGCTAGTCTTGCCATTTTTGGATAATAGGCGCAAAGCGCTCAAACTGCTGATGCTTTAAAGAGCGCGTAATAGCGATAAGCGCGTCCTTTGAAGCATTAATATCATCATTAATAATCACATAATCAAAATTCCCAATATGCTGCATTTCATTATGTGCTTGAATGAGGCGAAACTCGATAGTTTGCGCATCATCAGTTTGTCTATCACTCAAGCGCTGGCGCAAAATATCTTTATTTTTGGTTGTGATAAACACAGATTTTGCAAAATCGCCAAAATACTCCTTAATGCTCTTATGCCCCTGCACATCGACATCAAAAAGCACGATTTTATCATCTGCTAGCGCTTGTTTGACAGGCTTTAAAGAAGTGCCATAATAATTAGTATGCACCTCTGCCCATTCAAGAAAAACATTATCCTTTATATCCTGCAAAAACTGCTCTTTACTCACAAAGTGATAATGCACGCCATCGCGCTCACCCTCGCGTATAGGGCGCGTTGTGGTAGAGATAGAGAAATACACTTCAGGCATAGTTTCTAATAAAGATTTGGTTAATGTGCTTTTGCCGCAGCCGCTAGGACCGGAGATGATAAGCACCGCACCTTGCCTCATTTGCTCTTATCCTTAAAGCTAATGTTTATGGTAACTTCAAGCCCATCGAGCATAGTTTTAATATTAGAGGAGCTAAGGCTTGCAATGCTGCTTTGCACGGAGTTTGCCACTACATTTTGCACAATCTCTTGAGCCTTGCTATCTTGCGCGCTTGCTGGCTCTGGCGTTATAGAATCTATAGAATCTAGCGCCTCATTTATAGAATCTGGCTCTATATGTGCGGGTTCTTCTGTGTGTGTAGATTCTGTAGCGTTCTGTGCAGATGGCGCAGATTCTGCAGGCAGGGCAATCTCCTCTCCCAAAGCCTGCGCGACATCAGGTTCTTTGAGCGAGGCAAAATCATTCGCAGATTCTGTATTAGAATCTGCTTGCGGGCTAAGCGCGCTAAGGGCTTGTGTAACCTCGCTCACTTGCTGCTTATCAAGCACAGGCTCTTTGTGAGTATCATGCGCATGCTCAAGCAAATCATTTTCCAATAATCCCTCATGTGAAAAGTCCTCATCAAGCGGTATTTCCGCATGGTGTTCATTATGCTCATCATGTAGCTCGTGTGTTTCATCATGCGCTTCATGCGTGTCTTTGGTATTTATAGAATCTACGCTTGCCTCACTTTCATGGCTTAAACTATCTAGCTCGCTTAAATCCCCTAAATCGCCCAAATCATCTATATCATCTACATTATCCATATCATCAAGGCTTGTTTCATTTTCGCTTGCCGCCTCGTGCGCTATTTGCTCATCGTGCATTGCTTGCGCGGGTTCTGTGGCTAGGCTTGCTTCCTTATGTGTTTCTTTAGATTCTATCGTGCTTTCTTGTATAGGCTCGTTTGTGTCTATCTCATCTAATACATCTGTTTTAGCACTTTGGGATACTTCTTTGGGCGCAGATTCTATCTTGTTGGCTGCTTCCTCGTGCGTGTCATCTTTAGCATCTTGCTCATTTTGGCTATCTTGCGCGCTAGATTCTGTGTCTTGTGTGCCCACATCTGCTAATGCGTCTAAATCGCCCAAATCCCCTAGCTCACCTAAATCTCCCAACTCATCAAGGCTATCTAAATGCGCCAAATCCTCATCTTTATGCGCTTCATCTTTATTTGCATTAAGCTCATCTAAATGGCTCAAATCTCCTAAATCCCCCAAGTCGCCTAAATCATCTAAATTTATCTCATCATTTTGGGCTACTTCGTGCGTTTGTGCCGCTTCACTCTGCGCTTTAGAATCTGCTATCTCCGCTAGATTCTGTGTATTTTCTGTGCTTGCTGCCTCATCTGTGTCTTTATGCGCCTCATTTTCGTGCGTTTGCTCATGCGTTTGATTTGCCTCATCATGTGCCTCATCATTTGTTTTCTGGGCTTGCTTAGCATCTTGCTCATTTTGGCTATCTTGCGCGCTAGATTCTGTATGCTCCTCGCTTAAATCACCCAAATCCCCTAACTCGCCCAAATCTCCCAAATCATCTAAATTATCTAGCATATCCTCGCTTATATCCCCTGCGTGAGCATCTTGGGGCATACCTTTCTCGCCGCTGTCGATTTCCTCGCTCAAGTGCGCTTCGTCCTCTGCCTTGCTTTGCGCCTCTTGCTCCTCGCCCTCTAACTTATCTGCTTGCTCATCTGCAAAGCCCTCAAGATTATCCAAATTGCTTAAATCAAGCTCTACATCTAAGTCTTTATCAAGCACGCTTTCATTTGCTGCCTCCGCGCTAGCAGCTGGTGTGTCTATCGCGTCTGTATGGGCGGGCTGCGTAGAATCTGTCTCTATAGAATCTACAGAATCTGCTCCTTGCGCATGGGCTGCTTGCGCTTCATCATGCGTTGGCTCTGGCACGCCTTGGGATTCATGTGTATCTTTTATATCCCCTGCCTCCTTTGGCTCTATATCATCTGCAAGTAAAGAATCTATATGGCTTAAATGCTCATCTAAATTATCAAGGCTAAGGTTAGGCGCGCTATCTGCCTCTAGTGTGTTTGTTTCATCTAGTGGGTGAGATTGTGCCGCGTGAGAGGCATTTCGCTGCAACTCGGCTGTAAAAATATCTAAGATAGATGTGGGTAAAAAGGGCTTTTGCACATAATTATCAAAGCCCTCTATGCGCTCGCCTTGCTTATCGTAAATAAGGCATTTGCGCTTGCCCTTAAGCGCATCAAGATAAGTTTGCTTATCAAGCAAAAGGCAATTATCATCAATAATCACATAATCATACTGCCCCAAATCTCCCATTTGAGAGGCTTCGCTAATGCTAGTTAGCTCTGCTCCTGCCTTTTTTGCCGTGATTTCTACGAGTTTTTGCACAATTTGGTTTGTGTTGATGAGCAGAAATTTCATACAATCTCCCAATGTTTTATTGCTTTTTTTATCTTAGTAATCTAAAATTATAGCTAAATCCGCGATACAAAAGGAATAAAATGCGCAAAAAATATGCAAAATTATTTAGAATCTGCTTAGTTTTAGGGATATTTCATATATTTGCTAGCCTTGCCTATGGAGAAAGTAGCAAGCCTGCGGTTTTATATATGCTGCCATATGAGCAGACACAAGCCCTTAGCGCGCTTAAAGAGGCATTGCAACACGCAAAGAGTGAAATTAAAATTAGCATTTATAATTTCACGCATAGTGATATTGCAAAAGTGCTACGCGATAGTGCGGCAAGGGGCGTGAAAATTTCTATCATCTATGACAAAGAAAGCAATGAGCATAATAAAAAATCAACCATTGGCTATCTAGCAAAATATAATAACATCTCTGTATGCCTACTTAGCGGCATACGCGCGAAGAAAGGCGGTTACTATGGCATTATGCACCAAAAAATGGCAATTATTGATAAGCAAATCCTTATACTAGGCTCGGCAAATTGGACAAAAAATGCCTTTGAAAATAGCTTTGAAACATTGCTTGTAACTTATGATAGCGCGCTTATTGATAAAGCCTTGCAGGCTTATGAAAAAATGGCAAATACCTGCGCTAGGTTTTAGTGCAAGGTAAGGCTAGATTCTATAAATGCGCGCATTGGCGAGCATTACGCCGCTAGATTGTAGGGCAGTGGGCTATTGTGGGAATGATTGGGGAGTGAGCTTTACAAATACTATTTCTGGGGGATTAAAAATACGAGGCAAAAGCACATTGAGGCTAAGCCCGCGCGAGATAAGCAAAATTTGCTCATACAAAGATGACTTGTTTTGCGCAAAAATCGCGCTAGATTCTGTGCTAGATTCTATAATTTTCATAGAATTTTTTGTCGCGGCATTTGTGGGATTTACAGAATCTGTATGCCGCACATTTATAGAATCTAGCCCATATATGCCGCCGCTATAAGTGGGGAATAGCCCTTGATTTGGCGCGTATAAGCCATTAAGTAAAAATGGTATGCGCACTTGCCCGCCGTGCGTATGCCCGCTTAAGATAAGATTAACCCCCAAAGCCCTAAAAAGCGCTATAGATTCTGGGTGGTGCGAAAGCAGAATGCTAAAATACTCACCATTTGGCTTGCCTAAATCTGCAATAGAGCGCATTATCCAATCTTTGGTGAATGCCTCCTCAAACGCGCTTTTGCTGATATTTTTTGGGCGCAGTTTATGTGGCTTAGAATCTAGCCCATACACCATAACATAAGGGTCATCAACGCCGCCAAGTAGCAGCGTATTATCCCCCAAGCTAAGCGCTACAAAGCCCATGCTAGATTCTAAAACTTGCACATTTTGCGCGCGTATCATGGCTTTAATATCCATAATCTGCTCGCTCCAAAACTCGTGATTGCCGCTTACATAAAATTTTGGAATTTCGCGCAGGCTGCCATCATTGAGTGCTTTAAAAAATGCTATAGCGCCTTGAATATCTGCCTCATCATCGACCATATCGCCGCTCATAGCGATAATATCGGGCTTTTTGTCCCTCAAAATCCTTAAAATATCCGCTTGATAGAATCTGCCCGAATGCAAATCACTTAAAAGCGCGATATTAACAGGCGCGCTAATCTTTGGAGATTCTATAATGTAATATCGCTCCGTAAGTGGCGCATAGAGCGCGCTGAATGTAAGCAGGCACGCGCATAAAAGCAAGATACATAAACTTATGCGCTTTATGCGCCTTTGTGGGCGCGCAGGTGAAGTGAGTTGGCATTGGGTAGGTTTAGTGCTGCAAAAAGATTTTCCCCACGGCAAAAAACGCCTCCCTTAACTGATTTTTGAAAGTGTAAATGATAGTGGTAATAGTCAAAATAAGCACCACAAAAGCAATGGCGATTTTCACAGGGAAGCCAATGGCTAGGAGATTGAACTGCGGGTGAGTTTTCATAATCATACCAAAAATGACATCTGAAAATAGAATAATGGCTAAAATGGGAAAAGCCATAGAAAAGCCCACAGCAAAGATATTCCCAAAGGCTTTAATAAAATACTCCGTGCTTTTAGGCTCAAAGACAAAGCTCCCAAGCGGCGTAGATTCTATACTATGAGAGATTATGAGAAAAATCGTATGATGAAAATCTAAGCTTAGCGCTACAAGCAAACCCAAAAGTGCAATGAGTTGCGCGATAATGGGCTTTTGCGTGCCGCTTATGGGGTCATATGCGCTTGCCATAGTAAGCCCCATAGTAAAGCTAATAATTTCGCCGCCAAAACTAAGCATCGCAAAGACAATTTGCAAGCAAATAGAGGCAAGAAAGCCTAGCATAATCTCAAAAAGCCCAGCAATCATAAACTCTACCATACTCATATCGGGCAAAGTGTAGTTTGCTAGCGGAAAGAATGCAACACTCATAAAAAACACCATTGCCGCGCGCACATTCACGCTAATGAGCTGATTATCAAAAAAAGGAAAAAATGCAAACACCCCGCCAAATCGCGCCAAAAGTAATAAGAATACCGCTACACTATTTGGCTGCGTGATATAGGCTACAAACTCCATAGAATCTAGTCTTTAAACTCTTGATATTGCAGTTTGGCTTTTTCTAAAATATCTTGTGCTTTTTTGAGATTGGCTAAGCCCTCTTCGTATAATGCAAGCGATTCTTTTAGCGTAATTTCTTGCGCGCTTAGTTTGCTAAGTGTCGCCTTTGCTTTATCAATTAGGATTTCAAAATCGCCTATGTCTATTGCGTTAGATTCTGTGCTAGATTCTATCGTGTGAGATTCTGCTACAGAGGCATTTATGGGATTATTTATAGAATCTGCTGAAGTATGCTTTTTCATTATAACTCCTTAGTGTGTTATAGAATCTAGATTCTATATTTGCCTATCCGTGGTAATTTGGCGCTTCTTTAGTAATATCCACATCATGCACATGCGATTCCCTAAGTCCTGCAGAAGTAATCTCCACAAACTCTGCTTTCTCCCACAATGTAGGAATATCTTGACTGCCTAGATAGCCCATAGATGATTTTAGCCCGCCGATGAGTTGATGAATGACATCGCGCACTTTTCCGCGATACGGCACTCTGCCCTCCACACCTTCGGGTACAAGCTTATCTTGTGCTGTGCCTTCTTGAAAATACCTATCTGCACTGCCGCGTGTCATAGCCCCCATACTGCCCATACCGCGATAGCTTTTGTATTGTCTGCCTTGATAGATGATTAAATCGCCCGGACTTTCCTCTGTGCCTGCTAGTAGTGAGCCTATCATCACCGCAGAAGCGCCAACAGCAAGCGCTTTAGCAATATCGCCAGAATATTTTATCCCGCCATCGGCAATAATTGGCACATTATGCTTTTGTGCTACCTGCGCGCAGGCGTCAATGGCAGAAATTTGAGGCATTCCTACACCTGCTACAATGCGCGTAGTGCAAATACTGCCCGGTCCTATGCCTACTTTTATGCCATCAGCTCCAGCGTTGATTAAATCAAGCGTGGCTTGGGCGGTTACGACATTGCCCACTATCACATCAATGGCAAGTTTTGATTTAATTTTTTCTAAAGTCTTAATCACATTAATAGAATGCCCATGCGCAGAATCTAGCACCAGCACATCGGCTCCAGCATCAGTTAATGCCTCTGCACGCTCAAATTGCTTCACACCAATAGCCGCTCCAACCTTTAATCGCCCAAAGCTATCCTTACAAGAATTTGGATACTCTATGCGTTTTTGAATGTCTTTAATGGTAATAAGCCCTTTAAGCGTGTAATGCTCATCGACAATGGGCAGCTTTTCGATTCTATGTTTGTGCATAATTTCTTTGGCTTCTTCTAATGTCGTGCCAACTTTTGCTGTAACAAGCGAATCTTTAGTCATAAGCTCGCCTACGCGCTTATTTAAATCCTGCTCAAAGCGCACATCGCGATTAGTTAAAATCCCAATGAGCTTGCCATATTCATCAACCACAGGCACACCAGAGATTTTATAATTATCTGTAATAGCCTTTGCATCAGCAAGCGTGCTATCAGCGCGGATATAAATGGGGTCTACTATCACGCCGCTTTCACTTTTTTTCACACGCTTAATTTGCTCTACCTGCGAGGTAATGTCCATATTTTTATGAATAATGCCAATGCCTCCGCAGCGCGCCATCGCAATAGCGGTGCTAGATTCTGTAACCGTATCCATAGCCGCGCTTATAAGGGGGATATTGAGCGAAATATTTTTGCTAAGCATAGTTTGCGTGCTTACCTCTTGAGGGAGAATGCTTGAATAAGCGGGGATAAGCAAGACATCTTCAAAAGTAAGGGCTTTTTGCTTGATTTTCATATTCACTCCTTGTAACAGATTTGCATAAATTTTAGGCGAGTTCCTTTTCTAGCCCATAAGCGGCATTAAGAATAGTTTGCTCTGCAAAGCGCGCGCCAATAAATTGCATACCAATGCTTAAATTATGTTCATCTTTATCCGCAGGCAAGGAGAGCGCAGGCAAGCCTGCAAGATTAACTCCAATGGTGTAAATATCGCTTAAATACATTTGCAAAGGCGATTGAGCCGCGCCAAATGGTGTTGCCACACTAGGCGCTACAGGGAGCAAAATCACATCGCATTCTTTAAAAATCTGTGCATAATCTGCACAGATTTGCTGCCTCACTTGTTGCGCTTTAAGATAATACGCATCATAATACCCGCTACTTAGCACAAAGCTTCCTAGCAAAATGCGCCTTTTGACTTCCTCGCCAAATAGGCTAGAGCGTGTGTTGAGATATAGCTCTTTAAGATTATTTGCCTGCGCCCTTGTGCCATAGCGCACGCCATCAAAGCGCGCAAGGTTTGAGCTAGCCTCTGCGGTGGAGATAATGTAGTAGGTAGAGACATGAAAGCGCGTATCAAGCATACTTTTTTCCACAATGGTATGTCCCATAGATTCTAAAGTTTTAATGGTTTTCTCATAGGCTTTTTGCACACAAGGCGTGGCGTCTTTTAGAAAATCTTTTAACACAGCAATTTTGTAGCGTATATTTGGATTTAATTCTTTAAAAGTTTGCAGTGGCGCGAGATTTGCACTTGTAGAATCTAGGCTATCATATCCGCTAATGCTGTCCAGTAAAATCGCGGCATCCTCTATATTTTGCGTAATAGGTCCAATTTGGTCTAAGCTTGAGCTATATGCCACTAAGCCATATCGACTTACTCGCCCATAGCTAGGCTTTAGCCCCACACAGCCGCAAAATCCAGCCGGCTGCCGTATAGAACCGCCTGTATCGCTCCCAAGTGAAGCAATGGCAATACCAGCAGCCACTGCTGCGGCACTCCCACCACTGCTGCCACCGGGCACACGCGAGGTGTCAAGGGGATTTTTCACCCTGCCATAGCAGCTAGATTCTGTAGTGCTGCCCATAGCAAACTCGTCCATATTTGCGCGCCCAAAGGCACACATTTTACTTTGGTGTAGTTTTGCAATTACGCTTGCGTTATATGGAGCGATATAGCCTTTTAGAATCTTGCTTGCACAAGTAATCTCCCAGCCTTTAACATTAATATTATCTTTAATAAGAATAGGCACGCCCTCACCACTCTCCTCAATCTCACCGATGTAGGCATTAAGCTCTGCATACTCTTTAGCGCGCTGCTTTATGTCACTTTTTATCTCTTTTAGCTCGCCCTCTGTTTTATTCAATGCTTCTTTTAATGTTATCATCTATGCTCCTAGAAATAGGCTAAATGCGCGGTAATTATAGAATCTAACCTCAAAAATAAGTTGATAGATACTTAAAGCAGCTATAACTTTATACTTTGAGGGCTCGCAGGGCAATTCACTTGCCCGCAGACAAGACACGCGCGGCTTTTTATAAAAAAGCAATAGCGCGGAAATTATAGAATCTTATTGCTTTAAAAGCTATAAACATTCATACACTCTTTTCAAAAAATCTAGCTGCGAAGTGCTATGCAGCAAAAGCATATCCGCTAGCACAAGTGAAACCATAGCTTCTGCTACTACACTGCCGCGCACCGCTACGCAAGGGTCATGCCGCCCTTTGATGTGGCATATTTGTGCTTTTCCTGCAGTATCAAGCGTGTGTTGGGGGAGAAATATGCTAGGAGTGGGTTTGAAATGTGCTTTCACAAGCAGTGTATTGCCATTGCTAATACCCCCTAAAATCCCGCCGCTATGATTAGTCTTAAAGCCTTTTTTATCCATTTCATCATTATGCTCGCTGCCATATTGCGCGCTAGATTCTATACCATCACCTATTTCTACGCCTTTTACAGCATTTAAACCCATAAGCGCAAGCGCAAGTGCGCCATCAAGGCGATTATACAGCGGCTCTCCTAACCCCGCAGGCAGCCCATCTGCGCATATAAGTGCTACGCCACCTATACTATTATGTGCTTTTTTGGCTTGTTTAATAAGCTGCTTTTGCTCCTCTTCGCGCGCTGCGTCAAGAGCGTAAATCTCGCTATTTAGCGCATAATTAAAGTCAATATTATCCGCGCAAATACCGCCTATAGCATAAATACCACTTTGCACTCTAATATTAAATGTTTTTAAAAGCATTTGTGCAATGCTACCTGCTGCCACCCTTGCTGCACTTTCTCTCGCACTCGAGCGCCCTCCACCGCGATAATCGCGTATGCCATATTTTTTAAAGTATGTAAAATCCGCATGACCTGGGCGAAAAATATCTTTGATATTTGTATAATCGCTGCTTTTGGTGTTGGTATTAGCTATCCACATACCAATGGGCGCGCCTGTGCTTAATCCCTCAAATACCCCGCTTAGAATCTGCACCTTATCGGCTTCTTTGCGCCCTGTGGCGTAGGCGTTTTTACCCGGGGCGCGGCGATGCATATTAGATTCTATAAATGCTTCATCAATGTATAATCCCGCAGGCACGCCATCTACCACGCAGCCAATGCCCGCGCCGTGTGATTCGCCAAAGGTAGTTACGCGAAAAGCAGTGCCAAAGGTATTCATTCTTGCTCCTTTTTGGTGAGGTGGCGCAATATCTCATAGGCTTTGTGCGCACTTTTTTGCTGTGCTTCTTTTTTTGAGCCTCCAGAGGCTCTAGCATATTCTTTGCCTTGTATGCTTAGCGCTACTTCAAAGCTTTTTTTATGGTCAGGTCCGCTTTCATTTAAAATCGTGTAGGTGGGGATTACGCCATAGAGGGCTTGTGTGAGTTCTTGCAGGGCAGTTTTATAATCCATAAATAAAGAATCTAAATCAATTTTAGTGTAATTTTCCTCAAGGAGCGCGTTAATAATGCGTTGGGCGTGTTTTAGGCTAGATTCTAAATAAATTGCGCCAATGAGTGCTTCAAAGGCATTTGAGAGGATTGAGGCTTTTTGCCGCCCTTTGTTATGCTCCTCGCTTTGTGAAATATATAAAAATGCGCCTAAATCAATGGATTGTGCGAGTTTCATAAAGCCCTTTTCATTCACAATACACGCGCGCAGCTTTGATAGCTCGCCCTCTTTTGCGTGCGGAAATTTCTTAAATAAATACTCTCCCACAAGCAAGTCTAACACAGCATCGCCTAAAAACTCAAGCCGCTCGTTATTATAGGGCTTTTTGTAGCTTTTGTGCGTGAGGGCTTCTAGGAGGAGCTGCTGTTTTTTAAATGTGTAGCCTAGTTTATGTTCGAGTAAATGCGGTGGTTTGGGTAGAGTGTGAGCCATAATTATCCTTTATTTTTTAAAAGATTGCGCGGCAAGTTTGGCTAGCCTATCGCATAATTCATTTTGCTCTTGTCCTGCGTGTCCTTTTATCCAGTGCGCGCTTATTTGGTGGGACTTTGCAGCTTGCAAGTAGGCTTGCCATAAATCAGGGTTTTTTATATCTTTAAACTGCTTTTCTTGCCATTTATCAATCCACATATTAATGCCATTGCACACATAGCTTGAATCGCTATAAATATCCACGATACAAGGCTCTTTAAGGGCTTTAAGAGATTCTATAACGGCTAAAAGCTCCATTCTATTGTTTGTGGTGTGGGGTTCTCCACCGGTGAGAATTTTTTGCTTACCTTGAAAGGAGAGTATGCCGCACCAGCCGCCTGCACCGGGATTACCAAGTGAGGAGCCATCACAATAGAGGGTAACTTGCTTCATCGGCAATATTCCTTATTTTACATAAAACATCAGTATTTAATAACTCTCCGCAATTTGAGCAGCGTGCGTTCTCAAATGGAAAAATATGCTTGCAACTATGGCAGCGATACTCAAAGTCTAAATCCACTTGAATATGCGAATACTGCTTTAAAATGCGCATATTTTCTAAAGCAAAAATTTTGCAACTTTGATTATCATTTATCCAGCCCTTAGCGCGATACACATCAAGGATTTGCGGGTTTGTTATAGAATCTAGTGGTACACTCTCGCGCTCAAAATGCCATAATATATCAATCATGCCAGCTATGCGCTTGCTTTTTTCTATCTCCTCCCAAAAAAGCGAGCGATTGACATCTTTAAAATACTGCAAAATGATTTTTTCTAATCTTGGCTCTTTGGCTTTAATGTCATTAAGCTTTTGAATCTTAGTAGAGAGCTGCATAGCGTGGTGATTAATGAGTAAAAGCGTGCTAAGATAGGCTTTATTGAGTGAAATGGCATTAAAAAATCGCTCTTGCGCCATTGTAGCGCTCATCTCACTATCATAAATCTCCTCAATACACTCAAGGGCGTTAATAGCGTTTTTGTATTCATTGAGGCTTTCATAGGTTTTGAGCAAATAGATAAGCACTTGCGGATTTTTAGGATAATTTTTTAAAATCTCTAAAAAAATATTTTTTGCCCTTTGCAAAAAGCCCGCAGTGTAGTAGGCTGTGCCTAGATTCTGTAATATTTCAATTCTTGATTTGGCACTCTCTTTGGTGTGTTTGAGATTTTCTAAAATGCTAAGATAGATTTTTATAGCCTCTTGCGTATTGCCGCTTTGGATATAGGCATTAGCAATAAACTGCAAGGTAGGAATAGGATTATGCGATAGGGCTAGAAACTCCTCCACACCTTGCGTAAGCCCCACAAATTCATAAGATTTAGCGAGATTTTTGAGCGAGCGCTCTTTTTGTTTATCCTTATAGCGATTGCGCCAATAGTCAATAAGCGCGGCTAGGGCGATGATTGAAACTAAAATAATAATGCCAAAAAGTGGGTCGGAATAAAACATATCATTCCCTAAGGGTTACTATGTTTGCACTTGAGCGGATTTTATTAAAATGCTCTGTGATGATACTCTGCTCTTTATGCGCCATAATTTTTTGATTGATTAAAGGCTTTGCCTCTTCAAAGCTTATAGCCTTTTCTCCTAGTCTTTCTTTGATGAAAAAGCTCACAAAGCCATTGCCGCCAGTGGTCAGCACAGGGGTGAATTCATTATTTGGCGTGTGGATAAAAATTTGGGCAATTTGAGGTGTGAGCGAGGATAGCGCGATAGTCTCGCTTATTTTTTCCACGCCTTGTATATTTTGCTTAGGCGCAGCAATTGCTTTTTGCAAGCTTTCATCACTTTGCGCCATATAGCGCACCACGCGCACAGATGATGGCATAAGGAATTCTTTTTTATGCTTAGTGTAGTAGGAGAGCATTTCATCTTCGCTAGAAATGGAGATATTAGAAGCTAAGATTCTTTGCATAAGCTCTTTAGTTTGGAGCTGCTTTTTAATCTGTGTGCGGTATTCTTGCAGGCTTAGTCCATTGCGCGTTACTTTTCTTAAAAATTCATCTTTGCTTAGGTTGGCATTTGCTGCTAAAAGCGCGATTTCCTCATCAATTTTAAGTTCCTCAATACTAATTTTAAATCGCTCAATCTCATCATCTTTTAATCGCTCATTAATGAGTAAATCAATAGCGGCATCTTTAGAAATATGCATTTTATCTTGCAGCGCGGCGATTTCATGTAGCGTGATAGCATGCCCATTTACGCGGATAGCTACACCGGCTATGATTTCTGCCTGTAGGCTCACTATGCTTAAAATACATAAAACACACAATATCGCTTTCACTTTGTATCCTTTTGGTCTTTTAATAAGATGCTAGTTTGGATTTCATTTTATCATATTCAAAGCAATTTAGAGTAGAATTGCGCGCTTTATTTATTCGTGTATTACTTGCGCGCAAGCAGCAATCACAACAACATCTAGCCATAGGGGAGGGGTGATGAAAAAAATACATTTTGATGAGGTTACTAAAACTATTTTTGTGCTAGCTTTGAGCGCCTTTTGCATGGGCGTTACGGAGTTTATTATCGCAGGCGTTTTGCAAGATGTGAAAGTATATTTTGATATAGATTCTAATAAAGCCGGCTTGCTTACGACATTATACGCAGTGGGTGTGGTCATTGGTGCGCCGATTTTAACTATTCCCTTTAGTAGCTTTAATCGCAAATTCCAGCTGCTTTTAAATTTAGGCGTTTTTGCGGTGGCAAATTTTGTAATTTTTATAAGCGATAGCTTTTGGCTCACAGCTCTTGCACGCTTTATCGCAGGCACGCAGCATGGAGTGTTTTTTGTCATTGCTACCATTACAGCCATTCAAGTATCCCCCAAAGAAAGAGAATCTAGCAATCTCGCCCTTATGGTTTCAGGGCTTACTATTGCGCTTGTGAGCGGTGTGCCGCTAGGGACATTTATCGGGCAGCTTTTTGGCTTTAAGGCTATTTTTTTGCTTATTTGCCTTTGCACGCTGTGCGCGTTTTTTTGCGCCATTGTGTTTATGCCCGGACACTTGCAGGGTAGTCAAACGCATATTTCTACCCTTTTTAAAGCCTTTTTGCACAAACCCCTGCTTAAAGCCTATGCTATTACGGTATGCACTTGTGGCGGGGCATTTGTGCTTTATACTTATGTGAGTGATTTATTGGTGGAAAAAAGCCATTTTGAGAAAGAAAGTATTGTGTATATTTTGCTGTTGTATGGGGGATTTGCTATTTTGGGCAATCTCTTTGGCGGCAGGCTTGCTGATAACAAAGGCTCTATCCGCGCTTTGCAAATCATTTTATTTATGCAAGTTGTATTTTATGCGCTTGTAAGCTTAAGTGCGTATTCTCAAGTGCTTGTGGTGATAAATTTGGCGCTTATGGGTTTTCTATCATTCTCCTCAATCCCAGCGCTCAAAATCAATGCGATGAATGCCGCGCGCAAATGCACGCCAGATTCTATGGATAGCTCAGTGAGTGTGAATGAAGCTGCCTTTAATGTAGGCATTGCTTTAGCTAATCAAATCGGTGGATTGGTGGTAGTTGCGCCATTTTTGGGCATCGGGTTTAATCCCCTCTTTGCTTCGCTTTTTGCCCTGCCCGCACTTCTTTTGGTGCTTAAAAGCTAGCTTTTGCTCCCTATAAAGCACCATATAAGGCACACAAACCAGCAAATCACACTCCAACCTAAAAAGAAATTTAAAAGTCCTATGATAATGACATTGGGGTGCTTGCGCACGAGGGCTATAAAGGTGGGCAGCATATATAAAAATATCAGTATCCAGCCTATAGATTCTCCAAATGTCCTACCTGCATCGTATGCGTCCATTATAGAATCTCGCTAATAATTACGCATTTCGAGGTCTTTTTTGTCAAATGGGTCTAGCACTGCTTTTTGGTATAGCATTTTTGATTCTCCAGATGAGCTCGCCTGTATGAGTTGCTCTATATTTGTTGGCGTATATACAATGGACTCAAAATCATTTACAAAAAATACACCTTTTAACTGCTCACCACTAAACATATACTTTTTACCATTATTTGTAGCATGTGGTATCATAATAGTGTGGCAGAGCTGCGATTCGCCCCACTCATCAGCCAATACAAAGAAGTTACAAAAGGCTATTTCTCCTCCTTGCGGGAAATCATAGCCCAAAAACCCATCGTCGGCTGTTTGTGCAATTTCCGCTACGCCTCCCACAAGGACATCAAATTGTGCTTTCATAGCCTTTTTGTCTAGTGCAGAATCATCAAAATCCCTATCTAAATTTGCTTTCCCTAAGTGTTTTATAATCTCTGCTTCGTAGTTATAGTTTTTGTCTCCATAAACATTCTCGCTAAGATTATCGCTGCACTCACCGGTTTTGTGTTTATATTGGCGAATTTCTTCAAAATAAAATCCTTCGTAAAATCCTCCGTTTTTGAATTTTAATTTCCCACTTCCGCAGAGGATTCTATCCTCCTTGTCTTTTTTATTTACCATGTATTCTTTAAAAAACTCTCCATTATTGTCAGAAAAATTTATATTAAGTGCCACAACCTTGCCTTGATTTTTTTCTAAAAATTTCCAAATCTCTAGCGCATCATCGGCATTTTTAAGCGTTATGCTAAGCTCTTGCATTTTCTTTTTCTCTAGGTTAAACACACTTGGGAAAAACACCGCGATAATGCCTATTGCCGCTACTAAAAAGCTCGTAATTGAGCCAAGTATTACCTTTTTTTCAAATTTGATAGCCATTTTGCCCCCTAATTTAGAATTTAAAGCGTGGATTTTATTATTTCTCTTTGGCTGCTATCAAACACCCATAGGTGTTTGCGCTACGCACGAAAGTGATTTATTTTGCGATAAAAACTTATAGGTGTGTGCGTTGGAGAAAAGTGAGCAAGATTATTTAGATGCCATAGTGTTGCATATCAAGCTATTGCGCAAAAAGCGGCATATCTCGCAGCTTGAGCTTGCTCATATTTTAGGGCATAAATCACCCAACTACATTGCAAAAATTGAGACAAGAAAGCAAGGAGCAAATTACAATCTCCACCACCTCTATGCCATTGCCAAAGCCTTTGAGTTAGAGCCTAGCGAGCTTTTACCAACTTTAGAGGAAGCAAGGGCGCTTATAGAATCTAAAGCCTGCCATTAAACCTAAGAGCTTCACTGCGCAAATAGCGTGGAATTAGATTCTGTGCAAAATAGCAATGCACTCTCTATGGTGTGTGTGCGGAAACTGGTCAAATAGCCCAAATCGCGTCATTTTATGCGTAAGAGATAGAATCTGCAAATCCTCTAGCAGCGATTTTGGATTGCAAGAGACATACACAATAAGCCTAAAGCGCTCCAAAAAGTGCAGAATCTCCCTATCTTTTACCCCACTGCGCGGCGGGTCGATTAGCACACAATCAAAGGCAAAATTATGCAAAGACACATCTTTTAGTCTAAAAAATGCGCGCTTAAGGCTTAGCGCCTCTATGCACTCAAAGGCATTAAGGCGCACAGGCGTGATATTGTAAGTATGATTTAGCTTAATATTTTCGTGCAGTAGGGCGATAGCAGATTTTACCACTTCAGTGGCGAGCACTGCTCTAAAAAGTGGAGCAAGCATAATGCTAAAATTCCCACTCCCACAATATAGCTCAAGCAAATCGCCATTTACGCCTAAATCTTGCAGCGCGCTAAAGACAAAGGCAAGCATTTTGGCATTGATAAAAGGATTGGGCTGGGAGAATTGCGCCTCCTTTTTATAATAGCGATATATGCGCTTTTTCTCACTACCCTCAAAGAGTGTGAGCTGCTCAAGGAGCGTGTCTTGTGAAAGTATAAGCTTTTGATGTTTGCTGCGCCCTATGATGTGGATATGCGCATTAAGCGCGCTAGAGAGATAAGATTCTAAAATACGCGCGCGCTCCTGCCATGCGCTATCTAGTGTTTTATGATAAATGAGCGTAATGATAGCCTCTCCTTGCAGGCTGGAGAGGAGATTGCACGCATAAAGTTTGGTGTGTAATACAGAATCTAGGCGCAGATTCTGTATTAAAAGCGGCATTATTGCCTGCAAGACTGGTAGCAAAATAGGGCATTTGGAAATAGGCACACGCGCGTTTTTATGCAGGGTATTCATTGCAAAATCTAGTTGCTCACTTTTATAGAATCTAAATTCCGCCCTTGCTCTAAAGGCTTGCTTAGGTGAGGCAAAAAGTGCAAAGGGCGATGATAAATCTTGCAAAAAGGCTCTAAATTCATCTAGCGTAGAGAGAGCCTTTGCTTCAAGCTGCGCTTTATAGGGGCTTAGCGGATTATTACACCCGCCACAAATGTGAAAATGCGCACAAGTCATAAATATATAGAATCTACGCTACTTAAAGCCCTGCACGAGATTGCCAATGAGCAGATTCCACCCATCAACTAGCACAAAGACTAAGATTTTAAAAGGCAGCGAAATCATCACCGGTGGGAGCATCATCATACCCATTGCCATAAGCACGGAGCTAATGACCATATCTATCACTAAAAAAGGCAGATAGAGTAAAAATCCAATCCAAAATGCCGTTTTTAGCTCGCTAATCATAAACGCCGGAATAAGCACAGTAAGCGGCACATCATCGATAGTTTTTGGATTATCAAGGTTGCGGATTCTAAAAAATAGGGCTAAATCTTTTTGACGAGTGTTTGTAATCATAAAATCCTTAAAAGGCACGATAGCCTTTTCAAACGCCTCATCATAGGAGATTTTTTTATCCATATAGGGCTTTATGCCTACCTCATAGCTTTTAGTCGCCACAGGCTCCATAATAAAAAATGTCAAAACAAGCGCTAAGCTCACAAGCACTTGTGTGGGCGGGGACTGCTGCGTGCCAAGTGCGGTGCGCAAAAAGGCAAAAACAATCACAATGCGCGTAAAGCTAGTCATCACAAGCACGAGTGAGGGCGCAATCACTAGTAGCGTGATGATAAGCACAATATTAAGCGTTGCGACAAGCTCGGTAGGCTCTTTTGGCGTGGTTAGCGATAAATCTACAGAGGGCAGCACAGGATTTCTAGGTAGTGATGGGATAGATGGCACATTTGAGGGTGCAGGCAGTGCTGGAGTGCGATTCTCATCAAGGGCAAAAATAGGCTCAATAAGAGCTATGCACAAGCCTAAAAGGCATAATATCTTTTTCAAAATGACTCCAAAATTAAAAATAAATAAAGCTTAAAGGGCAGAATTATAAAATTTAGTGTGTTAAAATTACATAAATCAAGCAAATTGTCTATTTTAAGGAGTGCTTATGGGCGTATCAGTGGTGATTTTGGCAGCTGGGGCTGGAACGCGTATGAAGTCAGCCACGCCCAAAGTGCTGCATAGAATCTGTGGGCGAGAAATGCTATTTTTTGCCATTGATGAGGCATTGTGCGTAAGCGATGATGTGCATATCGTGCTATATTTTGAGAAAGATTTAATAAAGAAGAGCGTTATGAGCGCGTATGCAGAGGCTTGCGCGCAGGGCAGGCTGCATTTCCATATCCAAAACGCACAAGACTATCCGGGTACAGCCGGTGCGCTTATGCAAGGCAGCACACAGAGCGCTAAAGCGCCACTAGATTTTAAATACGATTGGGTGCTTATCCTTAATGGCGATATGCCACTCATTCGCGCACAAAGCCTAAAAGAGATGTGTGAAAATCCCGCAAAAATAGTGATGAGCGTATTAGAGCTAGCTAATCCTTATGGTTATGGGCGCGTGATTATGGATAATAAAAAGGTAGTAAAGATTGTGGAGCAAAAGGACGCCACGCCAGAAGAAGTGCGCATACAAAGTGTAAATGCAGGGGTTTATAAGATTCATAAATCTATTTTGCAAGCCTATCTCCCGCGCATACAAAATCACAATAATCAACGCGAATTTTATCTTACCGATGTGGTTTTTTACGCGCAGCACGATAATGTAGAGATTGCAGCCATTGTGGTGGAGGAGTGTGAGTTTATGGGGGTAAATTCTAAGGTGCAGCTTGCTTGCGCGCAAGAGATTATGCTCCAAAGGCTGCGCGATAAGGCAATGGAACAAGGCGTGATTATGCATTTGCCTCATACAATTTATATAGATGCCCTAACACGCTTTAGCGGAGAGTGCATTATCGAGCAGGGCGTGCAGATTCTAGGTAATAGTGAGATTAAAAATGCGCATATTAAAGCCCATAGCGTTATAGAATCTAGCATTATAGAATCTAGCGATATAGGACCTTTGGCGCATATTCGCCCAAAGAGTGTGATTAAAAATACGCATATTGGCAATTTTGTAGAGACTAAATCAAGCACGCTTAATGGCGTAAAAGCGGGGCATTTAAGTTATTTAGGCGATTGTGAGATAGGCAGCGGGAGCAATATTGGCGCGGGCGTTATCACTTGTAATTATGATGGCAAGGCAAAGCATAAAACAACCATTGGGCAAAATGTCTTTGTGGGCAGCGATGTGCAGCTCATCGCGCCTGTGAATATAGAATCTAATGCGCTAATTGGCGCGGGCAGCACTATTACAAAGCATGTAAAAAGCGGAGATTTAGTGCTTTCGCGCACGCCACAGAAGCATATTGAGAATGGATATTTTAAATTTTTCAATCTAGATTCTGTAAAAAAGGAGCAGTAATGGCTTCAGTTTTGCTTAATGGAAAAGATTATGAGATAGCGCCAAATAGCACGATTTTATCGCTTATAGAGGGCTTAGAGATTACACACAAGGCAATGGCGATTGCAGTTAATACGCAAGTGGTGCAAAAATCGCAATGGGCGCTTTTTGTGCTGCAAAATGGCGATGAAGTGGAGATTTTGGATTTTGTCGGCGGTGGGTGATGGTGTATAGAATCTTAGCTTTATATGTGATATTTGTGGGCGCATTGTGGGCTTGCACAGGTGATTGCAAGGCATGTCATCAAAATCTTGATTTCCAAAATGATATTCGCCATCGCCCTATGACTGAATGCAAAACCTGCCATACAGATGCGAAAATGGCGCAAATTGATATGGGTGGCTGTGGGAAAGACTGCTTTGCCTGCCATGATATACAAAAAGTGCAAGCTCAAGCCTTAGCTAAAGAACATTATGTGATTAATGCCTGCATTCAGTGCCATTCGCAGCTTTCTACTTCGCCTATTAATACCGGTGAAGGGGTGTTTCAAAAAAGTTTAAAAAACTTTAGCGATGGGCTTATGCCTACTTTGCCCACTTTGGAGGGACTAAAATAGCTAGATTTGATTTTCAGGGAGCAATTTTGAGAGGCTTTTTAAAATCCTAGTCCAAATGCCAGTATCGGGCGGATAGCTAAAAGTCTGCTCGCGCTCATTATGCCAGCCCTCCCAATACACTTTACCCTTTTTCTCATACACGCGCCAAGCGCTTTGCATATCTTTGATTAAATCATTTTTTAAAGCTTGTGCAAATTGTGGATTATCAAAAATCACTACAGATTCTGTATTTAAATACACTGAGCGCGGGTCGAGATTAAAGCTGCCAATCCAAGTGATACTATCATCAAACACGATGCTTTTACTATGCAGCGAGGCTTTGGATTTAGGTATTTTATCGCGCAATTTTGATTTGCCCACACCTTGATATTGATATTCATAAATATGCGCTCCTTTTTGTATAAGTTTATTGCGGTAACGCTCCCACGCGCCATAGACTACTAGAGAATCTGTCGAGGCAAGGGAGTTAGTGAGAATATGCACATTCACTCCAGAATCTAGTAGATTCTCAAAATGTTTCATACCATCTTTGCTAGGCACGAGATATGCAGCGGAGATGTAAAGATTATCATGCGTGAAATTAAGAATTTTGCCTAGCGCTTGGGCTATGGGCTTTGGGGCGTTTGGATTTTCTATCTTTTGTGGGCTATCACCGATAAAGACAGCATTTCCCCAATATATTTCAAGCGATTTGTTATGATAGCGCTGCTTGATAGTGTGTATAGCTTCCTCATATTGCTCCCACTGCGCGTTTGCTTTGAGATTTGCAATAGAGGCTTTAAATTTTTTGAGCGGCATTTTAAGCGGGAGAAGTGAAACAGGAATAGAGCGATGAAAGTCCCAATATTCATAAAAATTATCGCGCGCATCATGTGCTGCCCTACCTATAAAAAGCACATCAGTATCTACAAAATTGACATTTTGATTTCTATCAAAATAATTATCGGCAATGTTGCGCCCGCCGATGATTAGAGCCATATCATCAACGATAAAAAGTTTATTATGCATACGATGATTAATGCGATTAAAATCAAAGACCATTTCGGGATAGCGCAGGATTTTAGAGCGATTTTTATAGGGATTAAAAATCTTAACTTCGATATTAGCATGAGAATCTAGCGCCACAATATCGCTAAAATCAGAATCTAGCCCATTATCATCAATAAGAATTTTTACCACCACACCCCTTTGAGCCGCTAGCCAAATTTCGTGCATAAGCAGGCGCGAGGCGATGTCGTTTTTATAGATATAAGTTTGCAGGATAATGCTTTTTTGCGCCATACGCGCTAGAGCCGCGCGGCTCAAAAACGCCTCAATACCATCATTAAGCAGCAAGGCTCCCGTGAGCGTAGTATTTTTAAGCTTATCATTATAGGGTAGGGCAATATTAGTTTGCAATGTATCAAAGGTAGGTGCGGGGATTGAATGCAAGGAGGCTAAATCTTTAACATCTTTGGTAGAAGCTACAATCGAGGAGCAACCAGCAAAGATAAAAAGGCATACAAGGATAAGTAGCGCGATATTTGTAGATGAAAAGATAAAAGATTGAATAAACTGCATTTTATACCATAGGCTGCCCTTGTATGAAGGGCAGGGAGACTATTTTTTCATACCCACACTCAGCATTTTGCGGCGTAAATACGCGATTTTGCTTTGCAGTGGCAACTCTTTAGGGCAAGTATCATGGCAGGCTATAAGGCTCATACAGCCAAATACGCCATCATCATTCCCCACTAACTCATAATAATCCGCATCACTTCGCTCATCGTGCGGGTCAATCATAAAGCGCACGACGCGATTCATACCCGCAGCGCCCACAAAGTCTTCTCGCATAACCTTAGTCGCGCAGCTTGCGATACAGCACCCACATTCAATGCACCTATCAAGCTCAAAGACTTCATCAGCCACTTGTGGCTCGATTGGCATTTCAAGCTTAGAAATATCAGGCTTGTGCTGCGTGTGAATCCAACTCTCCACGCGCTTAGTCATACCTTCAAACCACTCGCCTGTATTTACACTTAAATCCTTTATAAGCTTAAATGCAGGCAGCGGCATAAGCGTAATAACGCCATCGGGAAAGTCTTGTGTGAGCGTCTTGCACGCTAGGCGTGGGCGACCATTAATCATCATCGCACAACTGCCGCAAATCCCCGCCCTGCACACAAAATCAAAGCTTAAATCTGGGTCTTGGCTCTCTCTAATCATACCTAGAGCGATGAATACTGTCATGGAATGGGCTTCCTCGACTTTGTATTCTCTAAAATGAGGCTTTGAAACCGCGCTTTGTGGGTCAAACTTTAATGCTCGAATGGTGATTGTCCGTCCTTTTTGTTGTGTTGTCGCACTCATTATTTGTCTCCTAGTCGTTGATTTCTTGCTTTAAATTCTGGTTGGAGGTTAAAGGGCATTAGAGCTTCTTGCAAAGCATATCTATCGCCGCCTTTGGCTTGGACTTCTTGCGTGATTTTGTCAATTTCAGCCTGTCTAATGGCGCTATTTGGGTGCTCAATAATCATTCCCTTAGCTCCATAGCCTCTAAATCCGGGCGCAATTTCCATTTTCATAATGTCCAAATCCTCATAGGTTACTGTAGGCAATGTTTGATTAGGGTCTTCCCAGCTTGTAAGTGTGCGCTTGAGCCAATTTAAATCATCGCGTTTAGGATAATCCTCCCTTGTGTGCGCGCCTCTAGATTCTGTCCTATCAAGCGCACCTTTAGCCACACATAGGGCGATTTTAAGCATTTTTGGCGTGCGGTAAGCGTCCTCTAACTCTGGATTACTATGGAGCTTTTTATTTTGCACGCGGATATTTTTACTGCGTTTATAAAGCTCCTCAAGCTTATCTACTGCTTCTTGTAAGCCCTTGCCATCGCGGAAAATACCCACATCATTATCCATAATATCTTTCATTGCATTCTTTAGCTCATAGACATCTTCATTTCCTGTGCTATTAAGCAAATCACTAAGGTATGTTTGCTCTTTTTTAATGAAAGCTTCTAAAGTGCTTGTTTGCACATCAATGCTCGCATCTTGGCAATATTCTGTGAAATACTCGCCAATAATCATACCCGCGACTACAGCCTCACTTACAGAGTTTCCGCCAAGTCGATTAAAGCCATGCAAATCCCAGCAGGCTACCTCACCTGCGGCAAATAAGCCTCTAAGGTAAGATTCTCCTTTGTAGTTAGTGCGAATACCGCCCATAGAGTAGTGCTGCATAGGTCTAACAGGCGCCCAAACACCGGGTGTAGCAGGGTCAATGCCTGCAAAAGTCTTACAAATATCTTGCACATCGCGTAAATTTCGCTCCACATGCGCGCGCCCAAGGATTGAAATATCAAGCCACAAATGGTCGCCATAGGGGGATTTTACACCTTTACCTTTGCGAATATGCTCAAGCATTCTGCGTGATACCACATCACGGCTTGCAAGCTCTTTTTTCTCTGGTTCATAATCAGGCATAAAGCGATAGCCATCAACATCGCGTAAAATCCCGCCATCACCGCGGCAACCTTCTGTGAGCAGAATGCCGCTAGGCACAAGTGGTGTAGGGTGAAACTGCACAGCTTCCATATTGCCTAATTTAGCAATGCCTGTCTCCATAGCGATTGCCGCGCCTATTCCTTCGCAAATGACAGCATTTGTGGTATTGCGATACACTCTGCCATAGCCGCCTGTAGCGATAAGCGTGCCTTTTGCCACATACGCGATAAGCTCGCCAGTTACTAAATCACGCACCACCGCGCCAAAGCACTTGCCATCTTCATGGATAATAGAAATAGCCTCTTTTCTATCTTGAATATCAACGCCAAGCTTATAGGCTTCATTTGCCACAGCATAAAGCATCGTATGCCCTGTAGCGTCTGCTGTGTAGCATGTGCGCCATTTTTTAGTACCACCAAAATCGCGTGAGTGGATATAACCATGCCTAAAGTCATCTTCGGTGATGATTACTTTTTCACCATTAATGACAGCGGGTCTATCGCCTTTTTGGATTCTAGTCCATGGCACACCAAAGCCTGCTAGTTCGCGTATTGCCTTTGGTGCGGTGGTTACAAACATTCTTGCTACATCTTGGTCGCAGCCCCAGTCGCTTCCTTTTACCGTATCGGCAAAGTGTAAATCCTCATTGTCCCCATCGCTTTTTACAGAGTTGCCAAGACTTGCTTGCATACCACCTTGTGCGGCTGCAGAGTGGCTTCTTTTCACAGGCACAAGACTTAATACAATAGTATTAAGCCCAGCTTGTTTTGCTGAAATAGAGGCGCGCAAGCCCGCTAATCCTCCGCCAATAATTAAAGCATCACTATAAATTACTCTCATTTCAATCCTCCCCCATAAGTTTTTGCATCTTGGATTCTGTATGCTTCTATGCCTTTACTTTCATCTAAGTTTTTGCCAATTTGCACATAGGCAATAAATGAGCAAATACCTAAAATAATGCAGAATATCGAAAGCAGCCATTTGATAATTCTAAGATTTTTTAATCCTAGAGATTCAAACCACCCCCATTTAATGCACAAGCGATACAATCCAATCGAGCCATGTAGCTCCACTGCAAAAAGTAAAAAGATGTAGAGAATCCAAAAATTTTGCTGCACAAAGCGGAAAGATGACGCAAATGGTCCTATATTTTCAGGCTGTGTGAGATTTACAAATAAATGGGGCATAACAAGAAAAAACATCACAAATCCCGTGCCTGCTTGAATAACCCATAGGCTTGTATCACTATGTTTCATAAGCTTTTTATGCACCATTAAATCACGGAATTGCTTGTAGTTTATGGGGAATTTTCTCATCGCTAAAAATGCATGCACGACAAAGGCAATCCCCACAATTACAGCCACACCACTCACAATAATAGGCTTGCCCTCCTCGCCAAAAATCATGCTGCCTTCAAAAAACTTTGTTACCTTATACATAGCCTCTGGGCTAATTAAGATACTTGAGACAAACAGCAAATGCGCTAGCATAAACAAACCTAAAAATAACCCCGTTGCACTTTGCCAAAAATCCAATCGTGCCGGATTTTTGCTCTTTTTTCTTTGAGGCGTTACTCCCGTGTAACTCTCAATGACTTTGTCCTCTAGCATATATCCTCCTCTATTTGTGGTTTGACCTCTGTGTAAAGTTTGCGCAAGAACTTTAAGTTTTTTTAAACTTATCTTGCAGCATTCTTAAAAAAGGCTATAACCATTATAGAAAAAGATTAATTAAATTTCTTTTATGCCTTTTTGAGAATCTGTAGGATTTTTAGATTCTATTTTGATGATTCTCCCCTGTTGAAAATGCAAAATTTCATCAGCAAGCTCAATGGTGCTAGGGCGGTGGGCTACGATAATGATGATTTTATTATGCCTTAAGGTTTGAATGCTATTTTTTATGGCTTCTTCAGTTTGCATATCAAGCGCGGAGGTGGCTTCATCAAAAATAAGCACTTCTGGGTCTTTGTAAATAGCGCGCGCAATGGCTATTCTTTGCCGCTGTCCGCCGCTTAGATTTGTGCCAAATTCATCTAAGATAGTGTGAATCCCTTGAGGCATTTTCTGGACAAAATCCCACGCGTGCGCGTATTTTAGTGCCTCAATCACACGCTTTTCATCAGCAGTGCTACCATAAGCAACATTATTTAAAATACTATCATTAAAGATAAAGATTCTCTGCGTTACCACCGCGATATTATCTCGCACGCTTTTTTGTGTGTAATCCTTAATATCGCGTTTATTGATAGTAATCTCCCCGCTATTAGCCTCATACAGGCGCAAAATGAGATTAATAATAGAGCTTTTACCGCTGCCACTTTTGCCCACAAGGGCTGTAATTTTATTTTTCTCTAAGCAAAGGCTCACACCTTTAAGCGCATGCACCTCTTTATTGTAGTGAAAATGCACATTGGCTAGTCTTATTTCATTTATGGGGGGTTGCAGCCGCAGCGAGCCATCGTGGATTTGCTGCTTTTGGTCTAGAATCTCAAAAATCCTTTGACTTGCCACGATAGCAGACTGCATTTGCGCATAAATATTCACTAGTCGTTTAAATGGCGTATAAATATAAAAAAGCGCGCCCACAAACGATGAAAAGCGTGCCGCGCTTAGCTCGCCTTCAGAAATATCAACAATTGCCATATAAATCACGCACGCAAGCATTATCGCGCCCAAAAATTCCATAAGCGGCGTGCTTAGCTCACCCACACGCACGGCTTTCATATTCATTTTGAGAAAGTGCAGATTCTGTAATTTAAAATTTTCATATTCAACTTTTTCGCCATTACTTGCTTTAATCACTTCGATGTTATTAAAAATTTCATTGAGTTTTGCTGTAATGTCGGCATTTTTCTCTTGAATGGTGCGGGAGTATTTTTTGAGTTTTTTAATAATAAAATTGAGCGGCACAAGTGCTAGAGGAATAATGACAAGTGCGATAAGCGCGTATTTTGGGCTTTGATAAATGACCACCGCAACAAGTGCTATAATCGTAATGCTCTCCCGCACAAATTCTGTGATGTAGTTTGAAACCGCAGAGCGAATGACGCCAATATCATTAGTGATGCGCGCAATGAGCTCGCCCCCGCGCATTTTATTAAAAAACGCCATTTCAAGCGAGAGCATGTGCTTTAGCATTCTATCGCGCACTTGCCGCACGATGTCTTGCCCGATGAGATTCATCAAATAAGCTTGCACATAGGTGCCAATGGACTTTCCAGCATACACCGCAATGATTAAAGCCATCATCACAAACGCTATGCTTGTGTTTTCTGCTAATTCTTCAAAGCTAAAAAGCGGGTTGGCGCGCGGGATTTTGCCAGAGAGCGTATCTAGCAAAGGCTCAATAAGATAAGCCGTGCCAGCACTGCATAAAGCCACCACCAGCGAAGCCAAAATGGCTATGGCAAAGGTAAGATAATGACCTTTGATATAGGGAAAAAACTTTTTAAAAAAATCAAGAATGGTGCGCATTTACTTCAAAACCTGCATCAAGGATTGCTTCTGTAATCAATTCTTGTGTGGCAGGTGGGTTAAACTCTACTTTAACTTGCGCATTTTTTAAATCCACATCAATAAGGCTCACACCCTCAATTTCACCAACAAACTTTTCTATCTTATCCACGCATTTACCGCAGTTCATACCGCCTACAGATAAAGTAATATACATTCATCACTCCTTAGAATATAAATTTATAGAATCTAACCTAAAAAAACAAGTTGATAGATGCTTTAAGCAGCTATAACTTTATATTTTAGGCGTTGCAGGGCAATTCACTTGCCCAAAAATAAGACCGCGCGGCTTTTTATAAAAAGCAACAGCGCGGAATTATAGAATCTTAAAGCGCTTAAGCCTTGCTGCATTGCCTACCACGCTAAGGCTAGATAAACTCATAGCCAATGCGCAAAACATCGGGTGCAAGAAGATTCCAAATCCCCCAAACACGCCCATTGCTAAGGGGATAAAGGCTATATTATAACAAAAAGCAAAGCCAAGATTCTCTTTAATATTTAAAATACTCGCTTTAGAAAGTGCATATGCGTTATAAATACTCATTACTTTTTGATTATAAATTACAATATCCGCGCTATGCGTGGCTATATCGTGCATTGAAGCAAAGGCAATAGAAGTATATGCCGCCGCTAATGCTGGCGCATCATTAATCCCATCGCCCACCATAAGCACTTTTTGGCACGCACTTAGTGCGGATAGAATCTGCATTTTATCTTGTGGGAGGGCTTTGGCGTGAAAATCACTAATGCCAAGTAGGCTTGCTATTTTTTGCGTATTTGTAGCATTATCACCGCTTATAAGCGTGGCATTGATACCCCTTTGCCTGAAGTGAGAGAGAGCCACACTCGCATCGGGCTTGATATAATCTTGCAGGCTAAAAATGGCTAGAATCTGCCCCTCATCGCAAAGATAGAGCGTGATTTTATCTTCATTATTTTGTGGCTGCAAATGCGGCGGGAGCAGAGCCGCGCTGCCTAGCGTGTATGAGACATTATTAATAGAAGCCTTAATGCCTTTGCCTGTGATTTGCTCTACATTTTCTAGCGGATAAAGTGTGGCTGTGGGCGATAATGTATGCGTTTTAAAGGCTTTAGCAATGATGTGTGTGCTTGTAGATTCTAAAGAATAGGCAAGATTAAAGAGTTCTTGCTCACTTTTTTGCGCACTAAGCTTAGTAATGCTTACTATCTCTAGCCCTTGTGTGAGCGTGCCTGTCTTGTCAAAGGCAATGTGTGTAATCTCACTTAAGGCTTGAATGCTTTTAGCATCTTTAAAAAATACGCCCATTTTGTTGGCAATGGCTTGTGCGTGTAAAATCGCCATTGGCGTGGCTAGTCCCAGCGCGCAAGGGCAGGAAATCACAAGTGTAGCAATAAAAATGCTTAAGGCAAATTCAAAATCTCTAAAACCCCACCAAAATACCCCAGCTATTGTGGCTAAACATATCACTAGCGGCACAAACACAGCCGCGACTTTATCGGCAAGCGATGCAATGGGCGCTTTGCTATCTTGAGCATTTTGCACAAGGGATAGAATCTGCGCAAGTGTAGATTCTCTAGCATTTTTTTGTGCGCGCATGAAAAGCACGCTATCAAGGTTGATGCTGCCGGAGAAGACTTTATCACCGCTTTTGGCTGCAAGTGGGACAGATTCGCCATTAATGGCTGCAGTATCAAGGCTAGAGCTACCCTCACAAATGATGCCATCTACGATTATCATCTCACCGGGTAAAATTTTTAAAATATCCCCTGCTTTGACATCTTGGGCGAGAATAGGCTCGCACTTGGCTTGTGTGAGACTATCTTGTGGTAAATTTATAGAATCTACTACTTTTTGGAGGCTTTTTTGATTAAGCTCTAAAAGCAAGGAAGCACTACTAAGGGCGTCTTTTTTGCTCCTATCCTCAATACTTTTGCCAACTAGCACAAGTGTGATAATCACGCACACACTATCAAAATACGCGTGACTGTGTGGATTAAAAAATCCTTGCAGGCTGTATAAAAATGCACTTGTTGTGCCTATGGCGATGAGTGAGTCCATATTTGGACTGCGCGCTAAAAGCCCTTTAAAACCGCGCACATAGAATCCTCTGCCAATGTGCATAACTATAAGGCTTAAAATAAGCAAAATGCAGTAATTAAGCATATAGGGGAGTGTGAATAAATTAAACATCTCTCCCCATGAGCAAATAAGCACAATAATCGTAGCAGTAATGCTAAGAGGCAGCCTTAGTTTTTGAGGCAAAAAGCGATTGTCAAAAGATTCTATAATGGCATTAAGCGAGTGAGTGTTGCGCGTATTTTGCGCACTTTGGGCAGGATTAGCATCTAAATGCGGCTCATAGCCCATTTTTTCAATCAAAGCAAAAATATCTTTAAGGCTTGCTTGGCTCTCATCATACACTATGCGCGCTCTTTTGCTTAAGAGATTAACCTGTATTTCTTTGCAAAATTTCTTGCGCGATAATGCCCGCTCAATTCCGCTAGAGCAAGCTTGACAAGTCATTTGGTCAATATAGAAATGTGCTTCTTTCATTTTTTGCCTTTTAGATTCTATAATTTCCACGCTATTGAGCTAAAGCTCCGCGTGGTCTTGCAAATGTAAGCAAAGCTTACATTTGCGCCTAAAGTATAAAGTTATAGCTGCTTTAAGCATCTATCAACTTGTTTTTTAGGTTAGATTCTATAAATTTAATCTAGAACATTTAGCGGCGCTATTTTATAGAATCTTTAAAAATACATTTTAAGCGCGATGCGTATTTTTTGTTAAACGTATTTATGCGATACATAGCAGGGCTTATGTAAGCCCTAATAAGCGATATTTTTCAAGCATTTTATATTCATAAGAATCTGTGGCTTGATTGGTAATAGCGCCTGTCTCTATATCCAAAATTCGCACATTATTATAAGAGAGATAAAATGTAAGCTCCCTATCAAGATAAGGCACACTAAGCTTTAAATCATCATGCCAATGCCCAAAAAACCACGCTTTCACATCATGCTTTTTTTCCTGCAGGGCATTAAAAATTTGTGTGAGCTTTTTGGGATTTTCATCATGTATTTTATGATGTATATTCATGTGTCTAAAAAGCTCGTGCAAAAGTATTTCAGGGATAGTGTGCGTTATGACATAATCAATATTTTCCGCACAATTATAAATATTTTTAAGCCCTAAAGCCAATTCCTCATCGCTTATGGCTTCTTGTGGCCACCATGATTGATTGAGCGTTCTGCGATATTTGTCAATAGAGAGCGCGCCGCCCATAGTGAAAAAACGCTTGCCTGCAATTTCATAAATCTCTCCACGCTTTAAATGATAGCTTTTGTTTTTAATGTATTCTCCGGCAGTGGCGTTAAATTTTTTGACTTGAGGGAGTTTTTCAAAGCGATTAAAATTTTCATGATTGCCATCGACAAATAAAAGTGGGCAGGGGAGTTTTTTAATCTTTTCCATAATGGCATGCTCTCTCTCATCTATTTCATCACACCATATCACGCCAAAGTCCCCACACACCACGATATAATCATTGCGCCTATATTTTTTAAGCAGCGCTGGCGTGAAAACTTTGCCAATGTCTGTCCTGCCATGCGTATCACCAAAAATATAGAATCTAGTTGCTTTTTGTGCTTTCATAGTATTATCTTTCAATATTTTTTGAGCTAATTTTTAGATTAGTTTTTTGCGCCAAAATGCACAAGGGCTGAACCCCAAGTCAAGCCACCGCCAAAGGCATCAAGGAGCATTAAATCTCCATATTTTAGCCTTTTTTCCTCATAAATATCATTCATCGCCATAGGAATAGAAGCCGCAGAAGTGTTGCCATATTTTTGCACACTTAGCACGAGTTGGCTTTCATTAAAGCTAAGATTTTCACTCACAGCGTTAATAATACGCAAATTAGCTTGGTGAGGGATAAAAAATGATATATCTTTAGGGGCGATATGATTTTTATGCAATATATCATTGACATCACTCACAAGCGTTTTGACCGCGAGCTTAAAAGTTTCATTGCCTTTCATTTGCAGATGCGATGGCGTGTGCTTTGCTTGCGCGCCAAAGGCTGAATGCTCACGCGGCGTGCAGATAAAATCTTGATGTTTGCCATTAGCACTAGTATGCACATCAATAATACTAGCATTCCTATCCTCTGTGCTACCAATTACACAAGCCCCCGCCCCATCGCCAAAAAGCACACAAGTGCTTCTATCGCTAAAATCCAGCACAGAGCTTACCTTCTCCGCACCGATAATAAGAATATGCTTAAATGTGCCAGATTCTATAAATGCTTTTGCCAATGATAAAAGATAGATAAATCCGCTACACGCCGCACTTATGTCAAATGCAGCCTTATTCTCAATGCCAAGTTTATGGGCAGTTACGCACGCTGTGCTAGGCATGGTGAGATAATCAGGGCTTAAAGTCGCTACAATAAGCGCATCAATATCATTTGGGCTAAGCCCTGCGCGCTCAATAGCTTTTTTGCCCGCTTCATAGGCTAAATCACTTGTTTGCTGCGAGGCGTTAGCAAAATGGCGCGTTTTAATGCCTGTGCGCTTTGTAATCCACTCATCGCTTGTATCAAGTATTTTTTCAAAATCGGTGTTATGCATACAAATGGGCGGAATATACGAGGCTATGGATTTTAAGGAGGCATACATTATAGAATCCTTATTCTTGAATGGGCGCTTTATTGGCAAAAGTGTGTGCAAGTTTGGCGCAAATATCAGATTCTATAGCGAGTAAAGCCTGATAAATCGCGCATTCAATCGCCCGCGCATTTGAGCTACCATGGCTAATAATCACCACCTTTTGCACCCCAAGTAAAGGCGCGCCGCCATATTCACTATGGTCCATTTTTTGTTTAAGCTTCCTAAACACACCACGTAGGAAAAGTGCGCCAAACATAGAGCAAAGGCAGGATTTGATTTCTTTTTTAAGCACGGAGTTAATCGCACTTGCTACGCCCTCGCTCGCCTTTAGCACAAGATTGCCGCTGAAGCCATCGCACACAATTACATCAACACTGCCATTAAAAATATCGCGCCCCTCGACATTTCCTTTGAAAAAATCAAAATGTTTTAGCATTTTAAAGCTAGCTTTTGTGAGTTCATTGCCCTTATTATCCTCTTCACCATTAGATAATAGCCCAACGCGTGGATTTTCTAAGCCAACAACATGCTTAGCATACTCATAGCCCATAATGGCAAAATCTACCAAATATTCAGGCTTGCAGTCTGTATTTGCGCCCGCATCAAGTATCATACTTGGCTTATCGCTAGTAGTTGGCATAGTTGTGCATATCGCAGGGCGTAAAACGCCTTTAATGCGCCCAATTTTTAAAGTGGCTAAACTCATACTTGCTCCGCTATGCCCGGGGGAGACTACAGCGCTCACAGCGTCATTTTGCAATAATTCTATGGCTTTAAAGATAGAGGACTGCGTGCGTTTAGTCGCGCTTGCAGCAGATTCCTCCATACGAATATAATCTGCACAATGCACAATCTCTACCTTTTGGCGCAAATGCGTAGGAATAAGCGGAGTGATTTGCGCTTCATCGCCAATAATCACGGCTATAAAATCACGATTTTTCAATGCCCGCACCACTCCTTGAACGATAGGGGCTATACCATTGTCCGCGCCCATAACATCAATGGCAATTTTTAGCATTTTCACTCCTTAAAGCGTAGGATTGTAAGGTTTAGGATTATTTGTAGCTGCCTGTAAATTTATTAATATGATGAGGCATTTTCCAGCTGCCATCTTTATCTTTGATAGGCTTTGCAAGAGCGATTTTGTAATGTGTGCGCCTCTTTGCCGCTCGTGTCTTGCTTACTCGTCTTTTGGGAACTGCCATATTTACTCCTTTTTAAAATTTAGTCTTTGGTGTGATAATCGCTCTTTATGGATTCAATCTCACTTTCCAAAATATAATGCAAATCCACAAAGCCATCAAAAAACTCAATAACCTCAAAGCTATCAAGCTTTTTGCTTTGGCTTTGCATACTCCACAATCCATCTGCAATATACAAAACCAAAGGATAATCTAGCCTCTGCGTGTAGTCCTCGCCGCTCACATCGCAGGTAAGCTCTAGCTCGCCAGAGATATTACCATCCAAACGCAGCATTTGAGAATCTACGCGAAAAAGTCTCGCTTGCAAATGCACATTCCCAATGCTTAAAGCCACATCTTTAGGCGTTGGCGTGCATTTTTTCATAGCAATTTTCAACTAGCAAATCTCCCTTGTGCTAAAGAAAAATGCAATTTCATTTTTGGCATTTTCAAGGCTATCGCTTCCATGCACAGCATTAGCATCAATGCTTTGGGCAAAATCAGCGCGTATCGTGCCAGCAGCAGCCTCTTTGGGATTTGTTGCACCCATAAGCTCGCGATTTTTTAACACCGCATTATCCCCCTCAAGCACCATAACAACCACCGGTCCGCTTATCATAAAATCAACCAAATCTTTGAAAAATGGTCTCTCCTTATGGATAGCATAGAAAGCCTCTGCATCTGCGCGGGAAAGCTGGATTTTTTTCGCCGCAGCAATGTGCAAATGATTGCTTTCAAATCGCTCAATGATTTTACCAATGACACCCTTTTTTACCGCGTCGGGCTTAATGATTGAAAGTGTTTGTTCCATGTTTGTCCTTTCTGTTGTTGTGGATACAGCTTTAAAAAAGTCTAGATTCTATCTAAAGAAAACTTGCTTTAACATAAATAAGCACTTATTCGATAATTTTCACACGCCAAAAGATAGGGAATCTAGGAATACCATTATGCGTTAAGCCATAATATTTAAAAGTGACAATCGAGCCTATGGGCGGTGGATTTGCGCGCTGTGCGTCATTAAAGCCACTACCAATTTTAAAACTTTTACCATTAAACTCACACACTAGCGCACCTAACTGCCCTGTGTATTTGCCTTTGCCTTGTGTGTGGGCTTTGACCTCACATTCCGCATCTTGAGCAACTTTAAGCTTTAGCGCCCTCTTACTGCGCCCAGATTCATAATCTGCCTCCGCCTCACGCAGCACAAGCCCTTCGCCACCAGATTCAATCACATTTTGCAAATGAGCATAAAGAGATTGTATATCTTTCATAGGTTCTTGCGGCAGTATCACAATAGAAGTGCGCGGCTTAGAATCTAAATAAGTCTCTAATGTCTTAAGGCGTTCTAAAAGCCCATTACCCTCTGCAAAAGGCACATCAAAGACAAAATATTGCAATGCTTTAAAATCATTTTTCTGTGTATTTTTTAGGATAGAGATGATGTGAGAAAAGTGCAAATGCGGGCTATAAATCTCCCCATCAAGCGCAAAAGGCGGAAAATGCGCTATCCAATCTTTGGGTAGGGGCATTACTTTGCCACTGCGGAAATACATCTGTTCTCCGTCCCATATCCCGCGCACACCATCGAGCTTTTGGCTCACAAGCCATTGTTTAGATTCTATAATTTCGGGGTTAAATTCGCTTAAAAGCAAGGGCTTGAAAAAAGCCCCATACAAGCCCTGTGTGAGGAAAAATAGGGCTAGGCTTACTCTAATGGCGCTTATAATCATCACTCAAGCGCACAATGTCATCTTCGCCCAAATACTCGCCCATTTGCACTTCAATAAGCACAAGCGGAAGCACGCCGGGATTTTCAAGCCTATGCAGCTCGCCCATAGGGATATAAGTGGATTGATTAGCCTTAAGGAAGCTTTTTTGCTCTCCTATGCTCACATAGGCTGACCCGCTCACCACTATCCAATGTTCATTGCGGTGATAGTGCTTTTGCAGGCTTAGTCGGGCTTTGGGCTTAACAATAATTTGTTTAATTTTATAGCTTTGAGATTCTAGTAAAACCGTGTAACTTCCCCATGGGCGATGGGCAGTTTTATGCACTTTTGTAATCTCGCTATGTGTGTGTTTGAGTGTGGCTACAATGTCTTTAATCTGCTGCGAATGCCCTTTTTTAGCCACCAAAAGACAATCACTCTCATCAATAATCATTAAATCTTCTAGCCCAATGCCCGCTACTAGCTTATCAGCGATAATAAAATTATTACTACAATCTTTGCCAATAAATGTATTTTTACTCGCATTATTTTGCTCATCGCTAGGATACTCAAGGCTTAGGGATTCAAAGCTCCCCACATCGCTCCATACAAAATCCCCCTCCACGCAAGCCACCTTTTGACTTTTCTCCATAAGGGCATAATCAATGCTAATTTCAGGCAGATTTTTACTCATTATAGAATCTAGGCGAATAAAATGCTCGCTTAATTGCGCCTTACTTGCCTCAAGAGTAAGCTTGCAAGATTCATACACTTCAGGGCTGTGTGCTTTTAACTCTTTCAAAAATACTTGTGCGCGCATACAAAACATACCGCTATTCCACAAATATCCGCCCTCATTAAGATACATTTGCGCATCATCTAAAGAGGGCTTTTCGATAAATTTTTCAACCAAATGATTTTTAGATTTAATGTAGCCATAGCCCGTATGTGCGCTTGTAGGCTTAATGCCAAAGGTAACTAAAAAGCCTTTTTGCGCTAGATTCAATGCCTCCTCTATGGCGTGGCGATACGCAGGCGAATCTTTGATGAGATGGTCGCTTGGCAGCGCTAGGATAATATCATCATCGCTGCGCCCTAATTCATACTCACTTGCCACCTTAAGCGCGGCAAAAGTAAGGGCTGGCGCGGTATTTTTGCCAATAGATTCTAAAATAAAATCTTGCAAAGTGATGTGGCATTGATGAGCCTGCTCTTGTGCGATAAAATAGTGATTTTCGTTAGTAATAATTTGAAAATGCGCATTATGCGTATCGCATAAAAATTGATTGCGCAAAAGTGTTTCTTGAAAGAGCGAATGGGAGGGCGTTTGCGCATTTAGTGGGGGTAAAATAGCGGCAAACTGCTTGGGTAAAAGCTCACGCGATAGCGGAAAAAGCCTCGTTCCAGAGCCGCCACAAAGTATGGAAATAGTCATATTTACTCCTTAGACTGCAAGATGCAGGGCTTGTGGGATTTGACGCAAATCCTTTGTATCAATCACAATATTTGCCTCTTTTTTTAGCACATCTTTGGCGCAAAAGGCTATACGCACATCAGCATGGGCAAACATACTCACATCATTTGCCCCATCGCCTACCACAACGCAATCCGCGCGCGTAATGCCTAGTAGATTCTGTAAAGTTTGCAGCATTTGCCCTTTTGAGTATGCAAACATCATCTCCCCGCCCACTTCGCCTGTGAGAGTGCCATTTTTATGGTGCAAAGTATTGGCAAAATTAGCATCTAATCCTAGTATGTGCTGAAAATAATCTGTGGCGATGTGAAAGCCTCCGCTAAAGCATACCACCTTGTAAGAGTGCGCTTTTAGGGCTTGTATGCAGGCTTTTGCGCCATTCATAAGGGGGAGATTGTGAGCGATTTGCTCTGCTTTTGACACCTGCAAGCCTTTAAGCAACGCCACCCTATGCTTTAAACTTTCATAAAAATCAAGCTCACCATTCATCGCTTTGTGCGTAATCTCTGCGACCTGCTCGCTCACATTATGGGCTTGAGCCAGTATGTCAATGGTCTCGCCGTCCATAAGCGTTGAGTCAAAATCAAAAACCGCTAATTTCATAAACTATCCTAAAAAAAATGCTAAGATTATAGCATTTGGTGATAAATTAGCAAGCGGAGGCATTATGTTTGGCTTTGAGTTTTTGCCGCATAGCTTAGAGGCAGACACAGCGTGCATAAAGCAAATGATAGCGCGCGCGGCTTTGCATTTAGGCGTAAAGACAGATTTTATCCTAATCCCTGCAAATCCTAGAAATCAGCCCAGTGTAGATTCTATCCTAGCGAGCTATGCTTTAAGGCAAATAGAATCTAGCGTGGAGTTTGTGCCAACTATTAGCGGGGCATTAAGCAGTAGCGCGGCAAATAGCGGTGGGGTAAAAAGCCATAGCCCAACATATAGCAATCAAGCAAGCAAAGGCATGGTGAATAAAGCGCAGATTCTCTCACAAATGTTGGCTGTGAAATATGCGGGGTTTTCCTCCCTTGCGCTTATTGGAGGCGATGGCGGCGATGGGGTGCAAATGCTGCAATTAGCGCGAGAGGTGCTAGGAGATAGAATCTGCCTAATAAGCGGCACGCCCGCTCACAAAAGCGCCATACCTAGACTAAAGGCAAAGCTCACAGCAGGGGCAAATGTGCTTATCACGCAGCCTATTTTTTGCATTGATGAGGCGCGTTTGTTTGCGCGTGAGTTTGAGCCTTTGGGGCGACAATATCAAGCAAAACTTTATTTTAATGTATTTGGCGTATTTAGCGTGCATACCGCCCTTAGTATAAATAGCGCGCATTTGGGCTTTAAAATCCCTAAGGCGTATGTAGATTCTATGTGCGAATCTTGTAATGGCGGCTTTGAGGGCAGGGCAAGCTTTGAGAGACTATGGGCAGATATGCGCACTTTGGCTTTTGAATGCGGCGCGCATTTGTATCTTAGCACGCCAAAACATAATGACTTGCGTGCTTTTGGGCAGTGGGAAAAGTAATTATAGAATCTACACGCCGCAAAATACCAATAAGTGCAAATCTAGCCTTTTAGATTTGCACTTACACCCCTTATTGGGCGAATTCCACCACTCTGCCATTTAGGGCTTGCGGCTCCCTTGCGTCATCATGCAAGATTGCATGCAGCGCCTCAATTTGCTCTTTTGATGCCTGCACAGAATCTTTTAGCACCACAAACTGCACACCCTCCGTGCAAGGAGGCGTAGTCAGCGAGCCCATAAATGCGTAGTATGAGTGGCTTTTAGGCAGCAGCGCACCCACATTTAGATTTGTCAAATCATTTGTGCTATCAACCTGTGCAGGCGCGGTATTTACGACATCTTGCAGGATTTGATTTGCCCTGCCCTCATCGAAAAACACCGCAACTACGAGAAATTTATTATCACTGCTTGCATGCACGAGGTGCATTTCTAGCGGATATTCCTTGCCATCGATGTGATTTTCGCTAGGCGTGTGAAAGTGCAGCTGCACGAGATTGTATTTTTTCTTTTTAAAAGTAATCGTGCCTTGCTTATCAAAATTTACCTGCAGGCTATGCCCATTATTTACGATATTTTGAGAATCACTTTTATACGCGAAACTCAAAGCATTTTTAGCCTTTTTTGTGTCTTTTACGATGATATTTATGGGCGATTGCGCCTTGCCATTCGCACAAGTCTCAAAGCCTAGCTTACCCCACTGCTTAGGTCCATTCTCCTCGCCATAGCCCCAATGCACGCCCTCATGATGCCCGCCATTATCAGGCGTATCCACACCCGCAAACGCCGCGCTACTGGCAATGAAGCCCGCACACACAAACTTCAAAAACTTATTTGTCATAAACATGACTTTCTCCTTAATATTAAATTTGCAAACGCAATGCTATTCAAATAAGGTATCTCAATTTATAACGACGCTAGATTCTGTAATTTATAGAATCTAGCCTAAAGTGTTAGATTAGAATTTTTTATAAATATAGAATCTGTATTGATAAAAAATTTTATGTCGATAAAAGTGTGGCCCTCTAAGATTGAGGGCTAGAGGCTGGGAGTTGGGGTAAGGCAGGAAAATAGGCGGATTAAAAAGTGCGTTTAAGGAGATTCTCTACTCGCAAGATGGTGATTAGCCTATCCTCTCTTTTACCAATGCCTTGCAAGAGGTTTTGATTTTCGTTAAAAGATTCTGGAATGGGGTCAATGTCGCTTTCTGGAATGCGCACCGCGCCTGTGAGTTTATCAATCATAAAGCCAATCATCTCATCTTTTTGACTAATAACCAAAAATCGTGTATCGCCATCTTGCTTAATAGCGGGTAAGCCAAACTTTAAGCGCATATTTATAAGTGGTAGCACGGTGCCGCGTAGGTTAAACACGCCTAGCACATAATCAGGCACAGCTGGTACGCGCGTATATTCAATAGGCTTAATGATTTCTTTCACATTGAGGATAGGCACGGCAAATTCTTCATTACCCACCATAAAGCCTATAATGTGGAGTGTCTCCTCTACGGCTACTGCTTCAGTTGCTTTATTTTGCTGCCCTTCTAGGACTTCTTTTAATTTATTATCGCTCATGTTATTCTCCATCTGTTGTGAGATTAATATTACGCCTTACCACATTTGCCAAATATTCGGGTGTATAGGGCTTTGTGATATATTCCGTCATACCTGATTCTACGCCTCTCATTCTATCTGTTTTGCTATTTCGGCTCGTAACGGCGATGAGCGGGAGGTTTTTGAATTTATTATACTTCCTCACTTCCGAAGCAAAGGTGTATCCGTCCATTTTTGGCATTTCAATATCCACAAGCACCGCATCAAGCTGCTTATCACCATTTTTAACAATATCAAGTCCCTCCAAGCCATTTGACGCCTCAAGCACAGTAACACCAAGTGTTTTAAGGCATTTTTTCATAATCGCTCTATCGGTGTTGCTATCATCTATGGCAAGCACGACATAATCGCTCGGCGAATGTTTTGTCTTTGATACAGCATTTTCTTCGGCAAGTTTAGTGATATTTACTTTGACTTCTTTTGCCATTTCCATCATCGCGGCCACATCGACAATCATAGTGATTTTACCATCACCGCGCACAGTCGCGCCAGCAATGCCTTCAGTGCCTTTGAGATAGTAGCCAAGTGATTTAATAACCACTTCTTCTTGCCCTACAAGGTAATCCACAATCACACCCATTTTTTGCTCTGCTAAGCCAATAACAACGACATAGACTTCATTAGTATTTTCTAATACAGAATCTACCTTGAAAATATCGGCTAAACGCACGATTGAAAGCACTTCATCGCGCAGCCTTAGCACGCTCTTGCCATCAACAGTGTAAATTTCATCTTGACTTACGCGCACTGTTTCAATAACTGATGAAAGTGGGATAGCATAATATTCCTCTTGCACAGCCACAAGCAAGGCTTGAATAATAGCAAGTGTGAGGGGGATTTTAAGCTTTTGAGTAGTGCCTACGCCCTTTTCAGATTCTATATCAATGATACCATTGAGCTTTTCGATATTTGTTTTCACCACGTCCATACCAACGCCGCGCCCTGAAACATTTGTGATAGCAGCCGCTGTTGAGAATCCAGGCTTAAAGATAATAGAAAAAGCCTCTTTTTCACTCATTGAATCAGCCTCTCGCTCGCTAATAACGCCTTTTTCAATGGCTTTTTGCTTAAGCATTTCGGCATCTAAGCCCTTGCCATCATCAGAAATTTCAATAACGATATGATTGCCCTCGTTATAGGCTTTAAGCGTAACTGTGCCTGTTTCTGGCTTACCTGCGGCTACGCGCTCTTCTGGTTTTTCAATACCATGGTCGCAAGAGTTGCGGATAATATGCACAAGCGGGTCTCCAATCTCTTCTACAATGGATTTATCAAGCTCTGTTTCTTCTCCAGTGATGACAAGGTCAATATTTTTGCCAAGCTCGCGTGAGAGGTCGCGCACCATACGCGGGAATTTATTAAACACTTTGCCCACAGGCTGCATACGCGTTTTCATCACTGCAAGCTGCACATCTGTGGTAACTGATGAGATAGACGCCACGACTTGATTAAGGTCCTCTAGGAATTTTTCCCCATCATATCGCTCCTCTACATCGCCATAAATTTTAAGCAAGCGGTTTTTGCCAAGCACAAGCTCACCGATGAGATTCATCAAATGGTCTAGTCGCTTCACATCAACGCGCACAGTTTGTTCTACGCTGGCTGCAGGTGCTTTCTCATCGCCTCCCTTTTTAGCAGCAGGCTTAGTGGCGCTCTGTGCGGCAGATTTAGGAGCAGTATCTGGAGCTTTTGGAGCTTGCACTGCGGGGGCATTCCCTTCTGCTTTTTGAGCGGCACGCGCTTGTTTGTCAGCTTCTTGACGCTTTTTGAGCAATCTTTCAATTTCGGCTTCAACTTCTTCAGAACTCATATGCGAGTAGTCAAGCTCTGGTTCATCTGCGAGAGGATTATTGCTATTAGCCGCAGGAGTGGCAGCTTGCGGAGCTGGAGTTTCTTGGGCTGGCTGGGCTTTGGCTTCTTGTGCTGGAGCTTGAGAATCTGACGCACCACCGCTAGAAATGCTCTGCAAGCGCGTAACAGTATCATCAATCTCAATACCGCTATTTGCATCAGTGCCGCTATCGCGTATAGCATTAAGGAGGGCTTTCATCAAATCCACAGAGTGCAGCACCACGTCCATTACATCAGGCGTAATCTTTAACTCACCGCGTCTGGCTTTATTTAGCACATCTTCCATATTATGCGTAAGGCGCGTGAGAATGTCAAAATTCAAAAACGAGCTTGAACCCTTAATGGTGTGGGCTACTCTAAAGATTCTGTTCAGTAAGTCAAGGTCTTCAGGATTATTTTCAAGCTCTACCAAATCTTGGTCTAGTTGCTCTATCATTTCAAAGGCTTCTACGAGGAAGTCTTCCATTATCTCTTGCATATCGTCCATTGTAAATCCTCTCGTGCTAAATTTTGAAAAAGTATTCTACTATTTATTTTGATAAAATTCTACTAATTTCATCATAAAATAATTTTGCGTCAAATTTGACTAAATATGCCTCTGCTCCTATCTCTTTGCCCTTTTCTGCGCTAAGCTTATCGCTAATGGAGGAGTTGAAAATAAGCGGGATTTTATTAAATCTAGCATCATTTTTAACTTGTGCAGCAAAGTGAAATCCGTCCATTTTTGGCATTTCGACATCGGAGATAATGAGCTTTAAATGCTTATCTATATCGCTGCCCCATCGCTCATAGAGCTTTTCTAAGCGCTCTAATCCCGCCTCTCCATCAATGGCATCAACTACTTCAAAGCCAATACTGCTTAGTGTGCTGCGTAGGAGCTTGCGCGCGATTGAGCTATCATCTAAGATAAGCACCGTGCCTTCAAATTTTTTCAAGGGCT
The DNA here is from genome assembly GCF_000763135.2 of Helicobacter jaachi. Taxonomy (NCBI): domain Bacteria; kingdom Pseudomonadati; phylum Campylobacterota; class Epsilonproteobacteria; order Campylobacterales; family Helicobacteraceae; genus Helicobacter; species Helicobacter jaachi. Next base: position 172,054 of record NZ_JRPR02000001.1, read on the forward strand.
TGAAGTGTTCGACATCATTATTTCCACCATTTGTGGGCATATGGAAATCGAGGTCATCAATAATCCCCTCTAAATCCAAAATGAGCAGCGTGCGCCCATCTTCAATGCGTGTAGTGCCTGTAATTTTGCCGCGTTGGTCGTCATTGCTTAGGCTAAACATCGCAGATTCTATATCTGCCCAGCTTATACGCCTTAGACGCCTTGTAGCATGCACGACAAAGCCAAGTTGTTTGTTATTAAACTCTGTCACAATCACCTTTTTTTCGCGCACAACATCTTCTTTAGGCTTAATATTCATCCACTTTGTCAAATCAATAAGTGGCAGTATATCGCCGCGCAAATCAAACATACCTAGCATATAATCAGGGCTGCCCGGTGATTCAAAAATCTCATTAGGATAAGCGACGATGCCATTGACTTTAGCGACATTAATCCCATACACGCCCTCATAAGTTTCGCCATTTTTATCCTCATAGATTCTAAAATCCACAAGCTCCATTTCATTGCTTGCAATGCGCATTATATCGACTTTGTCTGTCTTCAATATGGCTCCTTCAATATGTGCTTACTTTGTGAGCGCAGATTCTATACCAAAAATACTTCTACTAAGATAAAACGAGGGAAGTGAAATATACAAAGTGTCATTGTGATTGTAGGTTTTGCCGATGTGGAAATGCCCCTCAATAATCATATCTACCATATTTGGCACATCATAGGCATTATGTGTATATTTTTGCACAAAGGCTTTATAAGCGCTAATGCGCCTTTGCGCAAAGGGAGCAATGGCTACTTTGCCCTCTTTAATAACATTATGATTTACCTTTTTCACCACATATTTATAAAGATTACCAAAAGTTACACTATCAAGCATATGCAGAACAAAGCGCGTAAAGCTCGCATTCATTAGGCGAATATATAGCTCATATTTGGTATTTAAAAATATATCCCCATGTGCGAGCAGCACGCGTTTTTGAGTATTATTATGCATATATATAAATGGGAGTGGCTGCTGGGTGCGCGGGATAATTTTTACATGTTTTAAATAATGCGCATATGCACCGCTTAACGCGCAAAGCCCAAAGTCGTGATTGCCCTCAAACCACCATACTTGTGTGCGTTGGCTTATAGATTCTATAAGGGCTAAAAGTGTGTGATTATATTTAATGCTTGTATTAACCCCACCTAGCAACAAATGAGCAATATCACCCATAAGAAACACTTGTGAGGGCGTATTTTTGGGATTATCTAATAGATTCTGTAAAAGGCTAAGCAGAGCTTTAGCAGCCTTATTGCTTTGCGTGTTCTGTATAGAATCTGGCGCGCAATCCAACATAGAATCTGCTATAGAATTTGATGCAGAATCTGACATGGAATTTACTACAGAATCTAGCGCGAGCGTATCTTGCGGAGGTATAAAATGCGCATCAGCGATAAATATCGCATCAGTATTTATAGAATCTGCTCCTTCCCACAGCGCGCGCATAGTCTCAAAATAGCCCATAAGGAATGTGCGGGATACCAAGCCCCTCATCTAAGCCACACATAATATTAGCATTCATAAGAGCCTGCGAGCTAGCCCCGCGCAGGAGATTATCAATAGATGAGCTAATAAAAAGAGCATTATCCTGCGTGGCGACAAAAATATCACAAAAGTGGCTTCCTGCAGTGTGTGCAATGCTCACTGGCTGGGCGCAGATTCTCACAAATGGTTCATTTTTATAAGCCTCATATAGAATCTGCTGCGCCTCTTGCTGTGAAAGCGGCTTGTGCAGTGTGGCAAAAACGCTCACAAGCATACCGCGCGTAATGGGCAAAAGATGAGGGACAAAGTGGATTTTCAATGCTGCTTTACCTATGGTGTGGCATTTCTCTATAATTTCAATTTGATGTCGGTGAGCAAGTGGCGAATAACTGAATAGATTTTCATTAATATGCGAAAAATGCGTATTTTGGCTAAAACTCCTCCCCGCGCCGCTCACACCGCTTTTAGCATCGATAAATACATGCTCTCTAGCATTGATGTATGGCACAAAGGGGAGTAAGCCTAGCAGCGTAGCGGTGGGATAGCAGCCCGGATTTGCTACAAGGGCGGCATTTTTAATGAGTGCGCGATTGTATTCAGGCAGCCCATAAATGGCGTGGGCTAGATTTTCTTTATCAATATGCGGGCAATAGTTGGCTTCATAATGCTTAGCGCTTAAGCGATAATCCGCCGATAAATCAATGATTTTAATGCTTTTGCCCACTTGAGCTGCATATGCTAGAATCTCGCGTGTCATTTCCATAGCACTTTTATGCGGAAGTGCTAAAAATATCACTTCGCATTGCTCTGCGGCTATTTTCGCAGAAGCTACCTGCACATTTAAATCAGCAAAGCGCGTCTTATAAAGCATTTGATGTATATCTTTAATTACTGCCTGCCCTTGCGTGTTTGCCACATAGCAGAGTTCAAAAATGGGGTGAGAGAGCAGCAGTTTGAGGAGTTCTAAGCCTGTATAGCCGCTCACACCGATAATTCCAACTTTAATAGATTGTGTCATATCATACTCCTTGATATGAGTGAATAAAATCATACAAAATCGCACAAAATGTTTGAAAATGCGCCAAATCAAGACGTTCATACTCGCTATGTGGCGCGTGTATGGTAGGTCCTATGGAGATGATATTAAGCTCTGTATTACAAAGCCCGCTTTGCTTGCGCTGGAGCAGAATCTGCTTTTTTAAAATCCCACATTCAAGTCCTGCGTGGATTTGTGTGAGATGAGGGGAGATATTGTGCTTTTCATACAACTGGCATAAATGCCTAAGGGCTGGGTGATTATCATCTATACTTTTTTCCCAAGGGCTATAGTAGCCACTTACTTGTATGTCGCAGTGGGGATAAAGTGAAGTCATAATCTCTAAGCGCTTAATGGTGCGCTTTAAGAGCATATCAGTATTTGCGCGCGCCATTATAATGAGCTTTAGCACATTATCTTTTTGACTAAGAATAGAGAGATTGAGTGAGGAGAGTATGCCTTGATGAGATGCCGCATACACGCCGCTATGTATGGTGCACAAAAGTGCTTGAACACTATCTTTAGCATAGGCATAATGCAAGGCAGATTCTGTAATGGGTGTGATGTGAAAATATGCCTTTTTGGGCGTGGTGTAAATAAATGGCTTATTATCCGTGCTTAAAGGCGTGGGGCAGAGGATTATAGAATCTAGCCCCACTGGGATAGAATTACGCTTCTCCCCTGCATTTAAGCTCACTATATATGCCTCTATGGTGGATAGAAAAAAGCCAAATTCGCTGATTACATTTTCTTTGTCTTTATGGATTTCAATGCCGCTATGCCCGCCTTGAAAGCCTTCAGCGCGAATATGATACATATAGGGGTGCGTTTTTTGGTTTATAGGCTCTAGGGGCAAAGTAAGGCTTATTTCAATATCCGCTCCACCCGCGCAGCCAAGCACGATTTCTGTAATATCTTCGCTATCAAGGTTAAGCAAAAGGCTAGATTCTATATTTAGGGCTAAATGATTAGCCCCAATCATGCCCACCTCCTCATCGTTAGTAAAAAGCAGCTCTATATCAGTCATATCTTGTGCGAGCATGCACGCCATTCCAATGCCATTATCTGCGCCAAGACTTGAGTTTTTAGCGTATAAAAAATTATCTTTTTGTATGATTTGCACGCCCTTATGCTGCATAGAATCTCCTACGCACACCATATCGTAATGGCTTTGCAAGCACACTTTGGGCTTACCCTTTTTGGCATAGATATTTTTTGCCTCATCGCTTAGCACTTCATAGCCTTTTTGCGCAAGCTGGGTGCAGAGATAACTAAACATATCCTGTGTGTGAAAGCTGCAATGAGGGATAGCGCAAAGTGCTTCAAACTCTGCTAATGTGCGCGCGGCAAAATCATTCATATGTATCCTTCAAAATGCGCTCAAATATCATATTTTGGGCTTGTTTGGAAAATATCGCCCAAATCGGCATTGTAATGCAAAATCTTGCACGAATTTTCAATGAGTGCGATAATCTTTGCTAGCGTATAAATATCGCGCGCATATACATACACGCCATAGCCTTTAATAAGCATAAAAGAATGCTCATGTGTTCTAAAATATCTAGGAATATCTGTATCTGCGCGCTCTGCCCAACTCTCATAATCCTTAGGGTCAAAAATATCAATTTGAGGGGCTAAAAACTTATAGCCAAAGTAATCTTTAGGCTCTAGTGTGGGGTATTTGAGCGAGTAGGATACAAGATAGGGGGGCATAGCATAGGCTATAAATTTTGCTTCTGAAAACTCCTCGTAAATAGCCGCGTGAATGGGCGCATGCAGGCTGGCTTCATTCCATCTATAATCCTGCTTTTGATAGAGCATAATCATAGAATCTACATTAAGCCTATCAAAAATGGCATGCTGCTTATTGATGATAAAGCGATTTTTCGCCACGCGTGCGGAAATCGCGCCATGAAATATGCCAAAAAAATTCTTTCTAAACATAGAGAGTGATATATTTGCCATACTCTCAATAAGCTCGGTGTTGATTTGATTAATATGTATATTCATAGCGCGGATTGTAGCACTTTGTTAATAATAAGCGGACAAAAGCAGAGGTATAAACCAATTTTTGTAGATTTATTAAATGATTTCATTTATATAAATTTATAGTAATAGACTAAAGTTTGCTTATTTTTAGCAATATTTTTATTTATTTGCTAATTTATTTGCCATTTTGTGATATAATCTCCTCGTTTCGTTTAAGAAATCCATAAGAAATCTAAAAGAAACTTTGCATTTAAATATAGAAATACAATTCTCAAATGAGATAACATCAAGTTGTGATACAAGAGGTGGCTATGAGTAGGAAAGATTTACTTCTTTCGCGCGTGATTGTAGAGTATTTGAGGCATAAAGAGCCTATCGGTTCAGAATCTCTAAAAACTCTTATGAATACTAAAATTTCATCAGCCACCATTCGCAATTATTTTAAGGCTTTGGCAGATGAGGGGTTATTATTCCAGCCACACATTAGCGGTGGGCGTATCCCTACACTTAGGGCTTTAAAATCATATTGGTATAAACAGCTTGATGTAAAGTCTGTGATAGAAGTAGATTCTATGGAGCGTATCAAAGAGGCTTGCTTTTTGTGCGATGTGTTTTGTGCGCTTTGCATTGAGCAGAGCAATCGTTTGCGCGATGTGCGGCAGCTAGATGACAATACGCTTTTGCTTTCTTTTGAGCATTTGGGCATTACTTTGCCTTTTTCAAGTGCTTTGGAGCGGTTTTTACACGAGTTAAAAGGCTTAGAGATTATTGATGTGCGCAAGATTGCTCATCAAGTGCGCGCACAGAATCTGCTCGATGCGCTCTCTTGCGTGCAGAGTAGAAATCTTACGCGTTTTGGCGTGGGAGCGATACTACAAGCATACAGGCACAATAGCGATGAGCAAAGCTTTTATTCTATCGTTGATGGGAGCGTGTTTGACTGCTTGGAAAGTGGTATGTATTGTGAGGAGGTGCTACCGAAGGGCTATATAGCGATTATGCAAGATATGACATTAGCAACCCACCCTGATAAAAAGGCAAGAATGCTTTGTATCGGGGCGCTAGATAGGGATTTTACTCATTTTTATGAGTATGTACAATCTTAGAAAAAGGAGTGATATATGGACGAGCAAGAACATCAACAAGCCAGTAATCCAGATATATCGCAAGATTGCGAGCAAGAGCAGAGTGAGATAGAATCTGCTAAAGAGGATTATGAAGCTAAATATAATGAGTTAAAAGAGCAGTATTTAAGGGCATTTGCAGATTTTGAGAATACCAAAAAACGCCTTGAGCGTGATAAAAATCAAAGTTTGGAATATGCCTACGAGCGCATTATGAATGATTTGCTCCCTGTGCTTGATACGCTTGAGAAAGCATTGCAAAGCGCGCAGGAAAATCCCCAAGCCCAAGCTATTGCAGAGGGCTTGCAACTCACGCTTGATAGTTTTATTAAGGTATTAAATAAGCACGGAGTGGAGGTTATCGCCACAGATGGCGAGTTTGACCCCAATAAGCATGAATGCCTCATGCACGCGCCTAATGCAGAAAAAAATGATGGAGACATTCATCAGGTGCTGCAAAAAGGCTTTGCATACAAGCAGAGAATTCTACGCCCAGCAATGGTGAGCGTGGTTAAAAATTAATCTTACACAAAGGAGAATACTATGGCTAAAGTAATTGGAATTGACTTAGGAACAACAAATTCGGCAATGGCAGTATATGAGGGCAATGAAGCAAAAATCATCGCTAATAAAGAGGGTAAAAACACCACACCTTCAATCGTGGCATTTACCGATAAGGGCGAAGTGCTAGTTGGCGAGCCAGCCAAAAGGCAAGCAGTAACCAACCCCAAAAAGACGATTTATTCTATAAAGCGCATTATGGGGCTTATGTTTAATGAAGATAAGGCAAAAGAAGCCGAAAAGCGTCTCCCTTATAATATCGTGGATAGAAATGGCGCATGTGCGGTGGAAATAGCCGATAAGATTTACACGCCTCAAGAGATTTCGGCTAAAATCCTTATGAAGCTTAAAGAGGACGCGCAGGCGTATTTGGGCGAAGATGTGACAGAAGCAGTAATCACCGTGCCTGCGTATTTTAACGACTCTCAACGCAAGGCGACAAAGGAGGCAGGCACTATCGCAGGGCTTAATGTATTGCGTATTATTAATGAGCCAACTTCTGCTGCGCTTGCTTATGGGCTTGATAAAAAAGAATCCGAAAAGATTATGGTGTATGACTTGGGCGGAGGCACATTTGATGTAACAGTGCTAGAGACTGGCGATAATGTCGTAGAAGTGCTAGCCACAGGTGGTGATGCCTTTTTGGGTGGCGATGACTTTGATAATCGCATTATCGATTGGGCAGCAGAGGAGTTTAAAAATGATGAGGGCATTGACTTAAAAAAAGATGTAATGGCATTGCAACGCCTTAAAGACGCGGCAGAAAATGCGAAAAAAGAATTAAGTAGCGCACAAGAAACAGAGATTAATCTCCCCTTTATTACAGCCGATAGCAGCGGTCCTAAGCATTTGGTGAAAAAGATTACGCGTGCGAAGTTTGAAAGCCTTATTGATGATTTGATTGAGGATACTATTAAGAAAATAGATTTTGTGATTAAAGATGCTGGACTTAATCGAAGTGATATTAGCGAAGTGGTAATGGTGGGCGGCTCTACGCGTATTCCAAAGGTGCAAGAGCGCGTAAAAGCCTTTATCGGCAAGGATTTAAATAAATCTGTAAATCCCGATGAGGTCGTGGCTGTAGGTGCGGCTATTCAAGGTGGCGTGTTAAAGGGTGATGTAAAAGATGTGCTTTTACTTGATGTGACACCGCTATCTTTGGGCATTGAGACGGCTGGAGGTATCTCTACAAAGGTAGTTGAGCGCGGAGCGACTATTCCTACGAAAAAAGCGCAAGTATTTTCTACCTATGAGGATAATCAACCCGCTGTAAGCATTAATGTATTGCAAGGTGAGCGTGAGCTAGCGCGCGATAATAAGTCGCTTGGGCGATTTGACTTGACAGGTATTCCAGCAGCTCCGCGCGGTGTGCCACAAATTGAAGTAACCTTTGATATTGATGCTAATGGTATCCTTACCGTTTCGGCTAAAGATAAAGCCACAGGCAAGTCACAAGAAATTAAAATTAGCGGCTCAAGCGGGCTTTCAGATTCTGAAATTGAAAAAATGGTGAAAGAAGCAGAGTTACACAAAGAAGAGGACGCTAAGAAAAAGGCAATTATCGAGCTTAGAAATAGTGCAGATTCTTTGGTGTATCAAACTAAAAAGAGCCTTGATGAGTTTAAGGATAAGATAGAATCTAGCGAAGTAGAAAAGATTCAAAATGCCATAAACGCGCTAGAAGAGAGCTTGAAAAATGAAAATGTATCTAAAGAGGAGCTTGAGGCTAAGATTAAAACACTTACAGAAGCAAGCCAGCAGCTCGCCCAAGCAGCCTATGCCAAAGAGCAAAGTGGCGCGCAAAACAATGCAGGTGGCAAAAAAGATGATGATGTCATCGATGCGGAAGTGGAGTAATTGAGGCATAGAATCTAAGACATAAAAGTTAGCAAGCTGCGTGAATATGATAGAATCTAGCCAGATTCTATGGTGCGGGCATGGACATAGTCATAACTTAAAAGGAGAGTAAATGCGTATTCTAGCAGCGTTAAAAGGGCTTTGTAGAAGGCTTAAAAGTCCTTTTAGGATTGAAAAATATATGAAATATCAAGAGGAGCAGCTCGCGCCTCATATTTACGCCGCAAGTGCTTCTGTGCTGTTGCCAGATAATGTGCTAAGTATAAATAATGGGCTAGATAATTATAAATTTGAAGAGGGCTTGCAGATGGGAGAAATGGGGCAAATCCACTTCTATCTGCCCCATTGGCGCACAGATGTGATTCAATCCCATATTTTTAAAACCCTTAACTTTTATGAATTGCCTATCCTTAAAAAGATTGATGCATTTATTAAGACAGGTGCGCATATTTTGGATATTGGCGCAAATATCGGCAATCATAGCATTTATTGGGCAAAACTACGTCGCGCACATAGAATCTACGCCTTTGAGCCTATCAAAACTACCTTTAACATGCTAGAGCGCAATATCGCACTAAATGCCCTAGATTCTATAATCAAAGCCAGCAATGTCGCATTAGGCGAGAAAGTGAGTAAGGGTAGCGTGGCGCAGGCATACTCTTTTAATATTGGTGCAACGAGCATTTGTGAAGATTCTGTGGGGGGGGGGGGGGGTATAGATATTACCTCGCTTGATGTACTTTTAGCGCAAGGGTATTTTACAGAATCTAGCCACATTGATTTTGTAAAAATTGATGTGGAGGGCTTTGAAGAGAGAGTATTTTTGGGCGGGAAGGCGTTTTTTACGCATTTTAGCCCTGTGATTTTTGTAGAAATTTGGAATAAGCAAAAACTCCAAGAGATTATTAAGATTCTAAAATCTTACAACTACCACCTTAAGCCACACAAACGCTTGCATGACAATTATATTTTTATAAAGGGCTAGACTTATACTTTGATGGCGCTATACTATGAAGCTGAGCTAAGTGAGGCTTGAAGTTTATATTTCACTTCTGCTAGCGCAAAATCCTCTATTGTATCAATGTCTTGCACTTCATAGTTTTTTACAATAATTGCACTAGAATGCGCGCCAAATATAGGCAATCCCGCCTCCCACGCATTCACACGCCCCCAATAAAACTGCCCTCCATCGTGGAAAATTTGCTCTAAATCCTGCGAGCGCGCACCATAGCGCTCTGGGAAAAGCATATTAATTTCATTATTTTTAAAATAAAAACTCCTCAAAGGATTGTAATCATACGCCACAGCGCAAAAGCAAAAGTGGTTATTAGGCGAGCTAAGTAGCACTTCAAGCGCATTTGCAAGCGTTTGGGCGCGCAAAAGCGGCGTGGTTGGGTAAATTACACAGAGCAAATCATTTTTCTCCAACTCCAACTGCTTGATAGCGTGCTGCGCCACAGGAATGGTAGGTGTAAAATCATCGCTTAGTGAATCTGGGCGCATAAAAGGCACTTTTGCACCATAATCAATACTAATTTGCGCGATGAGATGAGAATCTGTGCTTACAATCACTTCATCAAATAGGCTAGATTCTAAAGCCGTGCAGATAGGATAAGCGATAATGGGCTTGCCGCAAAAATCCTTGATATTTTTATTTGGTATGCGTTTGCTCCCGCCACGTGCGGGGATAAGGGCTACTTTTTTCATACTTGCACTCTAGAATGGATATAAAGATTCTATGCCATCGCTCACAGGCTTTTTACGATTGGTATCACTAATGGGTCCTAGCGAGGTGTAGGCGATTTTGGCATTAGCAATATGCTTGCTTTGCACCACATTATCCTTGCTAATATCAAAGGAGCGCACCACGCCGCTAAGCTCTAAAATCTGCTTTTCCCCATCGACAAGCACTTCGCGCCGCCCATGAATAAAGTAGGTATTATTATCTAGCACTTTGACTATACGCGCAGTTAGCGTGGCATTTAGGGCTTCATTACGCGTTTGCGCGCCCCCACCTTGAAAGTTTGAAGTATTATTAGCCTTTGTGAGATTGTAGGCTGCTAAGTCATTTAGCTCTTGCGTGATTTGCTGCTGCTCGGGATTATTGCCTGTGTAGGCAATGGAGGGGGGCGTAACATTTCCACCACTTGCGCCATTGTAGTTTTTGTTTGTCGTAAAATTAGCATTAGCATTCTCTGCAATGACAACCGTGATTAAATCATCAGGCTTCATCGCGCGCCTATCGCTAAAAAGCGGCTTGTCCCCACTGCCAAAGAGGCTTCCTGCGCGGGGCAAATCAGGTATATCATTATCCGCAGACTCCCGCTCCTCAACCCAATCAGGTGCGTTAAAATCAATGCTAGGCTCAAAGCCAAAGCTTTGGTGTGGGAAAAGAGCGAGGATAAAAATGGTCAAAATCCCAATGAGAGACAATCCTATGTGTTTGGTAAGCATAACAATCCTTTGTGCTTATGAGATTCTATGTATGAATTCAAGCAAAGGGCATTCCATACTTATAAATACGCGCAATGGGGAAGTAGCAGGGAATTATAGAATCTAGCGCCAGATTCTAGCCCATAATTAGCTTAAAGCTAGCGCACAAATGCGGTATTTATAGAATCTAACCTCAAAAAACAAGTTGATAGATGCTTAAAGCAGCTAAACTTTATACTTTGAGGGCACAAATGTGAGCTTTGCTTACATTTGCAAGACCGCGCGGCTTTTTGTTAAAAAAGCAATAGCGCGGGAATTATAGAATCTCACCTTGCGGCGTGGCAGTAGCAAGGGCATTGTAGAATTTATTTTATACGATAAAAGCAGTAGTGTGTGAGTAATAAAATTTGCAAAGGCAGCATGAAAAAATTTACAAACGGGATAAGGCTAAGCAAATACGCACAAATGCTTATAGCGTGGTTTTTCCCTCGCGCAGATTCTGTAAGTGCTAAAAAATGCGCTCTATCCATCATAGAGCTGCCCACATCATAAAAAAGTGTAGTTTTAAAAAACCAATAAGTAAGCAGTATCAAAAGCACCTGCGAGATAACAGGCAAAGCCCACGATAAGCCAAGGCAGAGTATAAAACCTATAAGGAATAAAAATGCGATTTTGATAAAGCACCACAGACTTTGAGCGAGATTATCAAAGCCGCCTTTTGGTATATCTTTATAATATCTTTTATGCACAAAGCTTACGATTATAGGCGCGTAAAACACGGCTACAAGGAGATTAAGCAGCAAAATTATGGCAAAAAAAGTCGCACCAAATATTGTATAGATGATGACTTTTGCCAAAATCGTAATGAGCGGCGCTAGAAAGCTTAGCACCATGCTATCTTCTGCACTCCACTCTTGCACAAAAGAGAGCGCCCATTCTTTAATCGCCACTCCAAAGGTTACAAATAGCACAAACCACACAAGCATACCAAGCAGGCAAGGCAAAAGCGTGAGTAATAGAATCTGTGGGCTAAAAAAATCCCTCAAACTTCTTGTAAAAATATCGCTCATTGTTTGATACCAAGCAGAGTTTCTATCATTCTATCAATGGTAGTGATGACTTTTGCATTTGCCGCATAGCCGCCTTGAAATTTAATAAGATTTACCATTTCTTCATCAAGGCTTACTTGCGATATAGCCAAATGCTCTTTTTTTACAGCCGATAGCACGGCATCTTTAGTTTCTTTGGTGCGTTGGGCGGCTTCTGTTTGATTAGCCACGCGTCCGGCTAAGAATTGAAAATATTCAGGGATTCTCATCTGTTGCTTTTCGTATTTATTCACATAAAAATCCACATCATCATATTGTAATTGCTGCATCATATTAGCCACATCAAAGTTTCCATTCACAGGCGTGAGCCATGGGCGGATAAGCGTGGCGTCTTTAGCATATTCGCGGCTTAGGGCGATATCATGCGCATCTTGCCCTTCAAAAAATTTATTTAATCCAAATGCGCCTGTAAAATTACTGCCCTTATCTTGAATAGCCACATATAGCCCTTGTGAAGGGTTTTTGGCTAGGATATTAAACTCCTGCGTGCCATTATCATAATAGGCGCGGAAGTAATCATCGACATCATTTAGGGCGTTATTGTCTTTATTATCATCCGTATTGGCATTAATTTGCCTCACTACATCGTGCATAGTGGTGATTCTATCAATATTTATCGTTTTGCGCGCGATTTCATCTCCTTGCGTGCCATACACGACAATATCAAAGCTACCCTCTTTAATATTATAATTGCTATCCACTAGCGCATTTAAGCTCCACACATCAAGCTTGTCGCTGCGGATTTGATTAGCCGCGCTTTGAGAGTAAATGCTATTTGTCGCCTCAATAAAGCCTTTAGCAAAAATATCAAGATGATTAATATAATCTTGGATTTTCCCCACGCGCGTGCCATCTGCTCCAGAATTATATAGGCTAATGAGCGAGCCAGCCTTGCCTTGCACGATTTTATCTGTAATCTCAACAGTTTTAAAATCATCGCCTTGAAAATACACGCGGTTAAGGTTTAGATGATTATCATCTTTTTTAAGCACGATGGGGTGATACATCGCCCCATCAACGATATTAAAGCCAAAGCCGATATTTAGTACATATTCATCATCAAAATCAGCAAGCTTTGGGTGGATTGAGGCATTAGAATCTAGATGATTTTTAAAAACATTAGCGCCTACAAGCGTTTGGAGATTGTATTCTAGCTCATCGCGCCTATCACGCAGCTCATTGGCTTGCTTAAGCTCCCTTTGGTCTTCCATTTCTTTGAGCTTGCCATTAATGTGGGCAATCTCTTTAGCAATGCGATTGACTTCATTAATCGTTACTTCTAATTCCTCGCTTGCTTTTTGCTGCAATCTCACAAGTCTAGCGCGCGTATCTTTAATATTTGTGCTTAATACTTGCGCATTTTTGGCTAGAACTTGCTTTTGTGCGGGGTCTGTGGAGTTTTTAGCCAAATCTTTCCATGCATTAAAATATTCCTCCAAATCATTATAAATTCCCACGCCATCAACTTCAGGAAAAAATGCCGAAGCCTCCCGCAGTGTCGTAAAATGCGTATCATAATACTGTGCTTCTTCAGCGGCTTTGCGGTAGCGATTAAAGACAAATTCATCATGGATTCTCTGTATAGTCTCTATGCTCACGCCTCTACCAAGATTATAATCTTGATAATATAGCGGGCGTTCAGGGCGCACAAGCACGCGTTGGCGGCTGTAAAACTCATCACTTGCGTTTGAGATGTTATTGCCTGTTACATCAACCATAAGTTGATGAGCTTGCAACCCCGTGTAAGAAGTATTAAGAGAAGATAAAATACCGCCCATATCAGTCCTTAGGCTTGGATTTTAAGCAAGTGGCTTTGAGGTCTATGATGCTCATAGCCGTCATTTTCATGCGGTATAACCCTTTGTATGAGTGAGTTGTAAAACTCTGCCACAGCAAAGGCGCTTCTAGCGTAATTTGCATTTAATTCTTTAAGTCGCTCAAGGCTATCTCGCATAGAATCTAAGAGCGCGCTTGCCTCATCATCGAGGAGTTCTTTGAGCGTTTTATGAGGATTTTTCTCACATAGCATAAGCATTTCTTGGTGTAGCAGCGACTTTTTAGCCTCAAATGCCTTCACAAGCTCATCTTTTTGCGCAATGCGGGCAAAAATGGCTTCATGGTTTGCCACTTGTATATCGGCATTGTCAAGTTGGGTTAATTCTATAAGTGCGTTTAAATCAGCGATTGCACCATTAATGTAAGTGTGTAGCATAGCCTATCCTAAATACTCCACTTAGCATAATGATGCTAGAAGTGGATAAGATTTTTATAGGTTAAGCAAATTTGATGCCATTTTTTCGGAAGTTTGCTGCAAATCAATCTTGTATTCACCATTTTTGATTTGCTCTTTGATTTGCTCTGCTTTTGAGAGCTGCACTTCCTCTTTTTCTTTTACTTCATTGCTTTCATTTTGTTTATTAAGCGCGTCTCTGTTGAGGATTGTTGCGGCTTGCACGCCCGTATTTACACCATTTACCATAGGACACTCCTTTTTAAGTGATTTAATGCCAAATCGACTAAATTATAAAAAACTTTAGTCTTTAGAGCATAATTTTTCATTATTTCACATATCCTTGCATTTCTTGCTTAAAGTCTTTAAGCGTTGTGACATTTTTAGGGGTTTCTGAGCTAAAAAGTGGCTTATTTGCATCGGCGCGATAAGTCCAAATCCCAAGCAGCAAGAGCGCATATAAAAGCGCCACAAAGCTAAGTGTAGGGCAAAGCCAGTTTTTTAAATTCGTGTTCATACAACCTCCTAAAAATATAAAAAGCTAGATTCTATAAATCGGGCTTATCATCGCTATTTTTATAGAATCTAACCTCAAAAAAAACAAGTCGATAGATGCTTAAAGCAGCCACGCCCAAAGCATAGCAAAAACAATGCCAAAGGATTGCAAAGGGAGTATTTTAACATCTCTATTAAAATTTTTATATTAGAATCTGCGCTTTTAGCTCAAAATAAGACAATCTAAAGGTATTAATCACAAATGAAAAAACTATTTTTCCTTATGAGTATATGCGGCACTTTATGCTTTGGTGCGACTGCGCATAGCCAGGCTTGGGGGGCGGGCTATACATTCTTTGCTTTTTTTCAAAAATACAATATCCCAACAAGTGTCTATTATAATCTTTCAGCCAAAGATAGGGAGCTTATTTCAGAAGTGTATGCGGGCGTTACTTACTACACGCTTTTAGATGATAATGGAGGCTTGCTGCAAGCGCTCATTCCCATAGGTGATGGTATGCAAATCCACATTTTCAAGCGCAATGGCGAATATGTGCTTGATTTCACGCCTATGATTTATTTTGAGCAAGAGCAAACCATAAGCCTCTCTATCCAGAAGTCCCCCTATCAAGATTTGCTTGAAATGACTAATGATAACGGCTTGGTGAGCGAGTTTCTTAACGCTTATAAAAATAGTGTCAATTTTAGAAATATGTTAAAAAATGATAGATTAGCAGTAATTTATGAGCGCAAGTATCGCCTTGGCAAGCCTTTGAAAAACGCAAGAGTAAAGGCTGCGGTGGTAGAGATTAATAAAAAATTACATTATATCTTTAGCTTCAATGGACGCTATTACAATAAAGAGGGCAAGGAGATTCAGGGCTTTTTGCTCCAAACTCCCGTAGCAGGCGCTAGAATAAGCTCAAGATTTTCACTTGGTAGGCGACACCCCATACTTGGCACGATTCGCCCACACTATGGCGTGGATTATGCCGCTCCTAAAGGCACACCCATCGTGGCTGCTGCCGATGGCGTGGTGATTTATGCAAGCAAAAGGGGCGGATATGGCAATCTTATTGAGATTGTGCATGGAAATAACCTTAAAACCCTCTATGCGCATATGAATTCCTTTGCTGCGGGCATAAGGGTGGGTAAAAAAGTCAAAAGAGGGCAGCTTATTGGGCGAGTTGGCTCAACGGGGCTAAGCACAGGACCGCATTTACACTTTGGGCTTTATCGCAATAATGTGCCAATTAATCCCCTCTCAAGCGTTAAATCTGTAAGCAAAGAGCTACAAGGCAAGGATAAGCAAGCCTTTAATGCGCTTGTTTCGCATTTCACGCCCATTTTGCAAAATGCCCTAGAAAATAAGACTAATACTATTAGCGCAAACGAGAATCTTAATACTCCAAATGAGCCAGAGCAAATGATAGAAAATCCAAATAATCAAACCAATCTAGATTCTCAAATCCCTACTCAAGATAAGCCATGAAACATCTTCTCTCCCCACTTTCTCATATCAGCAATGTAAGTTTTTGTGAGTGCGTAGATTCTAAGTATGTAAAAGCTCTGCGCATGCTCTATAGTGAAAATGGTATAAGTCGCTCGTGGGATTTTATTCACAGCCTAGATTCTGTAGCCATTGTGCTTTATCATAGGCAAAAAGATAGTCTGCTTTTTGTGAAGCAGTTTCGCCCAGCCGTGTTTGTGCGCACGCTAGAAAATTATAATGCAATCCAAGAGCTTACCCAAGATATGCTGCAATCTGGCTATACTTTTGAGCTATGCGCGGGACTTGTGGATAAGGCGGGGAAAAGTTTAGAGCAGATTGCTAAAGAGGAAGTGCAGGAGGAATGTGGCTATTGTGTGCGCGCTTTGGAGAAAATTGGCGCGTTTGTTACCGCAGTAGGGCATAGTGGGGCTAAGCAAACGCTTTTTTATGCAAGCATTAGCGAGGTAGATAGGGTAAGTGAGGGTGGTGGCATTGATGGTGAGGTGATAGAAAATATCTTTGTGCCAGTGAGCGAATTGGAATCTTTTATAGAAAATGCGCATATTACTAAAACACCGGGCTTAGGCTTTGGCGTGCTGTGGTTTTTGCGTCATTATGAGAGATTAAAGAAAATATAAAAGGGAGCGTGCATGCGGATTTTCAATATATCCTTCTTGTGCTTGTCTTTGCTTTATGGCATTGATACTGCGCCTGTGAATGAGCGTATAGAGAGCGCGAATGCAAAAGAGATTAGCTTTTATGCAAATAGGCTTAAAGTAGGAGAGAGCGGCATTGTGCTTACAGAGCAGCAAGGATATGAGATGATTATCGCTTCAGCTGTGATTACGCGCATTGAGGGTGATAGGGCGTATGCGAGTATCGCGCCATTTAGTAATATTGAGCAAAAATATCTGCCCACGCCCCAAGCTAGTCCCAAAGAGGGCGATAAAGTTATCTTTGGTGGATTCTATAATAGAGCCATTGCCATTGCGCCTAATCAAGAAAGCTATAATAAGATTCTATCTAGTGCAAGCAATGTGAGCTTTTCTCACATTGATTTATTTGCAGCGTTTTTAGCCAAAGATGGCATCAATGACCCAAAGCCCAAGCATTTGCGCGCATTTTGTAATGCCTATAGTATAGGTTTAGTGTATGTATTTGCCTCAAATGGCATTAATGTGCTTGATTGCCAGAGTTTTGCCATTCTTGAAGTTCTAAGCGCGCAAGATGTGCAAGATAAGCAAACACAAGCTCCATTTTTCTCACGCATTCCCAATATCAACACCGGCTCGCTTGCTAGTAAATTACGCTCGAAAAAATCGCGCCAATATTTTAGCTACTATGATGATTTGCTCTCCCCTAGCCTTAGAGCCTACAAGCTTACGCATAAGGAGTGAACATGCTGCACAAACGCCATATACAAGCCATTAAGCAAATGGTTGGGATAGAGAATTGCTATGATGATAAGGCGCATTTGGTAGCGTATTGCTATGATGCTACACGCGAACGCTACGAGCCTGATGCAGTGGTATTTCCGCGTAATGAACAAGATGTGAGCGCTGTTTTATCATATTGCAATGACCAAAAAATCTCCATAATCCCACGAGGTGCGGGCAGTGGATTCACAGGTGGGGCATTGCCTGTACGCGGAGGCATTGTGCTAGCTATGGAGCGATATTTTAATAAGATTTTAGAAATTGATGAGAAAAATCTCATCGCGCGCGTGCAGCCCGGTGTGGTGAATAAGGCTTTTCAAGAGGCTGTCGAAGCGCGTGGATTATTCTATCCGCCAGACCCTGCGAGCCAAGATTATAGCACGCTTGGTGGGAATGTTAGCGAAAATGCCGGCGGTATGCGCGCGGCAAAGTATGGCATTACTAAAGATTATGTGATGGCGTTGCGCGCGGTGCTGCCAAACGGCGATATAA
Source organism: Helicobacter jaachi (assembly GCF_000763135.2). NCBI lineage: Bacteria > Pseudomonadati > Campylobacterota > Epsilonproteobacteria > Campylobacterales > Helicobacteraceae > Helicobacter > Helicobacter jaachi. The sequence continues at coordinate 189,830 of NZ_JRPR02000001.1, forward strand.
TCCGCGCGGGTAAAAAGACTATTAAAGATGTGGCAGGCTTTAATGTGGCAGGGATTTTGATAGCTAGTGAAGGCTCACTTGCTGTGATTACAGAAATCACGCTAAAACTTATTGCTAAGCCAAAGCTTACCCGCTCGGCTATGGGCGTGTTTAATGATATAGAATCTGCGATGAATGCGGTGTATAAAAGTATGGCAAGCGGCGTTACACCTGTGGCAATGGAGTTTTTGGATAATTTAAGCATTCGCGCAGTGGAGGAGAAATTTCATAAAGGCTTGCCCACTGATGCGGGCGCTATCCTCATTACACAAGTCGATGGGGATTTGAGTGAGCAGCTAGATTCTGCGCTTAGTATTTTGGAGCAGCGGTTTAAAGAAAATGGCTGCACGCATTTTAAAATCGCGCAAGATGAGCAAGAGGCGGCGGATTTGTGGTTTGCAAGGCGCAATGTAAGCCAAAGTATTACTATTTATGGCAAAAAAAAGCTTAATGAAGATATTACCGTGCCACGCTCTGCTCTGCCAGAATTGTTATCGCGCATTATGGAATTAAGCAAGCAATATGGCTTTAAAATCCCTTGTTTTGGGCATACAGGTGATGGAAATGTGCATGTAAATGTGATGGTGCCAGACCCAAGCGATGTAGAGAATCTAAAAAAGGGCTATGAGTGCATAGAGGAGATTTTTAAAGTGGCTATTGCATTAGAGGGGACGCTTAGCGGGGAGCATGGCATAGGGCTTTCAAAAGCGCCTTTTATGCGACTAGCTTTTAGCGAGGCGGAAATGAATTTATTTGCTAATATCAAAAAAGCCTTTGACCCAAATAATATTTTAAATCCCGGCAAAATGGGACTTTGTATGGAGTGATTTATAGAATCTAACCTAAAAAAATAAGTTGATAGATGCTTAAAGCAGCTATAACTTTATACTTTAGGCGCAAATGTGAGCTTTGCTTACATTTGTAAGACCACGCGGCTTTTTGTTAAAAAAGCAACAGCGTGGGAATCATGGAATCTAGTGCCAGATTCTAACCCATAATTGGCTTAAAGCTAACTCACAAATGCGGCTTTATAGAATCTAGTGCGTGAAAATAACATAAGATTGCGTATTTTCATAAAATGCTTTTGGGAATAGATACGCACCTTTGAAAGCAGGCACATCAATGTAATCATAGGCTAAATTTAGCTTAATATGCGGGGCAAAAATGCGCTCTAAAAGTGTAGTGCAATAGAGTGCTTTAGCATCTGTGCTTAAAATAAAGCTCTCTCCAAGCCATAAGGGCGCTTCGAGCGCGATTTTATCTCTTTGCTGCGTGGAGAGCGCAAATCGCTTAATGGCAATTTTGCGCGCATGGGAGAGAAACTCATCAAATGAGCTAAGGATTACTTGATTTGGCTTTTTAGGATTGTCATCAGGTGTAGCGTGCAGGATAATAATGGGCTGCGTGGAGATGACTAAGCCAATATGCGTATAATCGTGGTGGCTTAGCTTTTCAATGACTGCAGATTCTATGCCTACGCCTTTGCGCAAGATAATATCGCCAACCTCAAGTGCGGGGAGATTATAGAGCTGCTTTGGGCTAAGTGTGTGTGAATATTCTGCAGAGAGTGTAGGGAGAAAAAGCAGCACAAGGGCTAGCACGCCACCAATGCTGCTAATAAGAATAAGGAGCTTAGAGCTTAATTTTCCATTCATCATCAACTTTAATGACTTTTACTTGCTCGGTATCCTCATTGCCATCTTCAAATTTTATGCGTAGCACGACAACGCCTGTTTTTTCTTTAATATCTTCAGAAATCATCTCAACACTTTTAAGCCCACCAGCATTTTGCGCCTTTTGCTTTGCCTCTGCTGCGCCTGCTTTGAGTTTGCCCTCAAGCATTTCTTTCATACCTACTTCTTCAGCCTTTTCTGGTAAATCAATATATCCTAATAGCTTATCGCCATTGCCTTTATATACATCTTCCATAAACGCTACAGCTACATCTTTAGGTGTATTCTCTCCGCAAGCTGTCAAAAATACACTTATAATTATCGCCCCTAGAGCTAATCCTAATGTCTTTAAGCCTTTCATCTTAGAAAACCTCCAATTCATAAAATAAAATGCGCATAATAATTAAATTCTAGGCTAAAATCAAGTGTTATGCCTTTATTTGATTAGTTCTGCTTTGAGCGCGAAAAAGCCTATAATGCTAAGCACAACACTCATACACACAAGCGCTATAAGTGCGTAAGTAAAGTGGGAGTATATATCATAGATTTTGCCTATGATAACAGGTGCGCTTGAGGCGAGTAGATAGCCTACACCTTGTGCCATAGCCGATAGTTGCGTAGCCACTTGTGCATTAGCACTTTTGCTTGAGATAAAAAGCAAAGCAATGCCAAATAGCCCACCCACAGGGATACCAATAAGAATTGAAGCCAGTATGATAAGCCCTACACTTTGCGCACATAGCAGTATTACAAAGCTTATCACATACAGCGCGCAAATGCCTCCAATTGATACATATTTATACTTTTGCCGCATCGCGCCAAATACAAAAGGCACAAGAAATGCGCAAGGTATGATAGTAGCTTGAGAGAGCAGCATCATATTTGATGCAAATGCCGCAGAATATTTAATGTCCATAATAAAGCTAGGATACCAAGTAAAAAAGCTATACGCAAGGCTACTGCAGCACCCCATAAAAAGCGTAATCACCCACGCATTTTTATTGCAAAATAGTGAGCCTTTAACTTGCCGCTTTGTGTGTGCGCGCCAGATTCTATAATTTGCCATTTGAGGCAGATAGCTAAGGATAGCTAAAATAGCTAAGATTGCCCAACTCATCATAGCTAAAGGCACAGAAGCAATATGCAAAAGTGGCAAGATAAGCGCTACGCCAAGCGCGCTAGAGAGATTAAGCACAAGGCTATAAAGCCCCATTATCTTGGGTATATCGCGCGGAAATTTGGCTTTAATAAAACTTGGCAGCAGCACATTTGCCACCGCTACGCCACTTCCCATAATGCCAGTGCCAATAAATAGTGCCACACTTCCACCACTTGAGCGCACAAGCTCGCCTATAATGATACATAAAAGCCCTACAAACATTAAGCGCGCAGGGTGGAAGTATGCTACCAGAAATGAAATGCTCCCAAAAGCAAGCAGTGGCAGGGAAATAAGCGCACCAGCTTGAGCCGCACTTAGATGATAAAAATCTTGTATGATGTTAATAGCAGGCGATACAGCCGTGATAGGTGCGCGTAGATTAAGGCTAATAAGCACAACAGGCAGTAAATTTATAAGAAAGATTTTTTTGCGCGCATTCAATGACTTAAATCCTCCAAATAACGATAATCCAAAGCCTCCAAGCCTTAGGGCATTGTATAAATTAAGGATAAATATTTGAAAAATCTCATTTTCGCACACGCATATTAATTGCATTATCAGGCAAAATTGGTATGATGTGCGTTTTTTAAATAATATGGAGTTTTACTTTAAGGAAGAATTGATGAAAACAATGACAGGGGCTCAAATGGTTATTCAAGCTTTGCATCTTGAGGGTGTGAAGGTTGTCTTTGGCTATCCGGGCGGTGCGGTGTTACACATTTATGATGAGATTTACAAACAAAATTATTTTTCACATATTCTCTCTCGCCATGAGCAGGGCGCGCTGCACGCAGCAGATGGATATGCGCGCGCAAGCGGCGATGTGGGTGTGGCAATTATCACTTCAGGTCCGGGCTTTACTAATGCCATTACAGGCATTGCCACAGCCTTTACAGATTCTATACCGCTTGTAGTTATTAGCGGGCAAGTGCCTATTAGCCAAATTGGCACAGACGCATTTCAAGAAATCGATGCGGTGGGCATTTCTCGCCCTTGCACAAAGCATAATTTTTTAGTGCGCAATATCACAGAGCTGCCCAGAATCTTAAAAGAAGCCTTTTATATCGCGCGCAGTGGGCGTCCCGGACCGGTGCTAGTGGATATTCCAAAGGATATTACAGGCACAATGGGCGTATTTAACTATCCAGATTCTATCGCGCTGCAGAGCTATAAGCCCACCATTAAAGGCAATCCACGACAAATTAAAAAGCTTTGCAAAGCCATTTTAGAATCTCACAAGCCTTTATTTTATATAGGTGGGGGAGCGATTTTATCAAATGCAAGCGAGATTATCCGCGAGCTTGTGCGCTGCACAGGTATTCCTTGCGTGCAAACATTGCTAGGGATTGGCACATTGGCGCATGATGATGAGAATTTGCTTGGAATGCTTGGAATGCATGGCACTTATGCGGCAAATATGGCAGTGAGTGAGTGTGATTTGCTCATCTGCCTTGGTGCGCGCTTTGATGATAGAGTAACAGGCAAGCTTAGCGCCTTTGCTACTCACGCAAAGATTGCGCATATTGACATTGACCCTAGTTCTATTGGCAAGATTGTAGGCATAGACTATCCTATTGTCGGGGATTTAAAGCATATTGTGAGTGATATGATGATTGAGCTTAGTGCTTTTGATAGCGCGCGCATTGCCAAATGGAGAGAGCATTTACGCTCTTACAAGTGCGATTATCCGCTTATCTATGAGGATAGTCTAGATTCTATAAAGCCCCAATGGGTTATCCAAAGGATAGGCGAGCAGCTAGGGGAGCGTGCTATCATCACTACAGATGTGGGGCAGCATCAAATGTGGGCAGCGCAGTTTTATCCCTTTAGCTTTCCGCGCCAATTTTTGACTAGCGGCGGGCTTGGGACTATGGGCTATGGGCTACCTGCAGCATTTGGCGCAAAAATCGCACGCGAGGATAAAACTATTATAAATATCACCGGCGATGGCTCTATTTTAATGAATATTCAAGAGCTTATGACTTGCGTGGCGTATAATATTCCGCTAGTTAGCGTGATACTAAATAACAATTACTTAGGTATGGTGCGGCAGTGGCAGAGCTTTTTTTATGAGCATCGTTTTTCTCACACAGATTTAAGCTTGCAGCCGGATTTTATTAAGCTTATAGAATCTTTTGGCGGCGTGGGCTTTAGAGTGGAGCGCAAAAGTGAATTTGATGAGGCGTTAAAAAGCGCACTAGAGGCTAAAAAAGTGGCATTTGTGGAGGTTATTATTGATAGGTATGAAGATGTGCTGCCTATGGTGCCCGGTGGCAAGGCGATTTATGAAATGATACTTCCAAATAAACAGGGGGCGAGCAATGGATAGGGAACTAAAAAAGAGCATTTGCGTGAATGTGATTAATGAGCATAGCGTGCTGGCGCGGATTTCTGGGCTATTTTCTGCGCGCGGATATAATATAGAATCTCTTACCACAGCTCCTATTCCAAATAGCAATCTCTCGCGCATTACGATTGTTACGCAAGGCTCAGAAGTAGTGATTGAGCAAATCATTAAACAACTGCATAAGCTTGTGCCGGTGGTGAGCGTGATTTCTAGCGATAATTTGCTTGAAAAAGAAGCCGTGCTAGCCAAAATTCCGCTAAGCGAGCGACTAGCTGATATCGAGGCTTTGTGCAAAGCCTATAATGGCAAAATTGCTAATGCAAGTGAAAAGTATATCATTATCATTGCCACAGATAAGCCTGCGCGCATTGAGCAGTTTATCGCCGCTTTAAAAATCTTTAATCCCAAAGAAATCATACGAAGCGGCGTGATTGCTATGGAAAAGTAGCCTTATATGCGCCATATGGGCATTTATAGAATCTAGATTCTGTAATTTGCCAGGCGCGGTATTTACATAGGCGCGCAAGTTTGGCAAATAGTGTTAGAGTAAAATTGAAGGAGCAAATATGACAAGACTAGGCGTAAATATTGACCATATCGCTACTTTGCGCGAGGCTAGGGCAATTTATGAGCCTGACCCGCTTGAAGCGGTGTTTATTGCTAAAAATGCGGGCGCGCACCAAATCACTTTGCATTTGCGCGAGGATAGGCGACATATCCATGATAGCGATGTGCGGCGCATTGTGCAGTCTTCGCCCTTGCCTGTGAATATAGAATCTGCGCTAGATGAGCGCGTTATTGATTATTTAATATCGCTTGCCCCGCAGCGCATTACGCTTGTGCCTGAAAAGCGCGAGGAGGTAACTACAGAAGGCGGCTTAGATATAGAATCTCATTATGATTCTATCCGCGATGTGATTAAAGCCTTTGAGGCTAAGGGCATTGCGAGCGCGCTTTTTATCGAGCCTAAAAAAGAAGCCATTTTTCTCGCTAGGGAGCTAGGCGCAAGCGCTGTAGAGCTGCATACTGGGCGCTATGCTAATCTTATGCTTATGGCATATAGTAATCTTTCTCGCACGCATCGCGCCATTATGGAGATGAATATGCCCCCACAGGCACTGCAAGAAGAGATTAATAAAAGCCTTGAGAATATCGCTCTTTGCGCTAGGCTTGCTACTTCTGGCACAGATACACGCGCGCTAGAGTGCTTTGCGGGGCATGGACTAAATTATTTTAATGTATCAAATATAGCTAATATTGCGCAAATTAGCGAGCTAAATATCGGGCATAGCATTATCGCACGTGCGGTATTTGTGGGACTAGAGCGCGCGATTATACAAATGAAAGATGCCATGTGCTAGCCATAAGTATTGGCGATGTCAATGGCATAGGGCTTGAGATTGCCTTAAAGGCGCACAAGCAGATTGCTAGATTCTCAAAGCCGCTTTATTGCGTGCATAGAGAAGTTTTAGAATCTGCCTGCGCGCTTTTGGGCTATCCTCTTACGATGTGCGAGGATATGGAGTGTGTGGCGGATTTTGCAGCGGATACAAAGGATTTAATCCACCCTGCGCAAATTTGTGCTAAAAGTGGCAAATACAGCTTTGATAGCTTTATGCAGGGTGTGAGATTGTGCGAAGCAAATGTGTGCAGCGCGCTAGTTACACTGCCCATTCACAAAGGCGCGTGGCATAAGGCAGGTATAGAATCTATAGGGCATACACACGCGCTTTCATCACACTTTGGCGTAGATTCTATAATGATGCTAGGCTGTGAGGAATTGTTTGTAGCCCTATTTACCGACCATGTCGCGCTTAAATCTGTGAGCGGCTATGTGGATAAGGCGCGAGTTTTGGGCTTTTTGCTTACCTTTGCACGCGCAATTAAACTTAGTGAGCCTTGCTGCGTGCTAGGGCTTAATCCACATTGCGGCGATGGCGGTATTATGGGCAATGAAGATGCCTATATCGCCAAAGCCGTGCAGGCAGCAAATGATACACTCAAATATGAGCTATTTTTTGGACCATATCCGCCAGATAGCGCGTTTTCGCCACTTAATCGCAAGCGCTTTAGGTATTTTGTGAGTATGTATCATGATGTGGGGCTAGCTCCGCTCAAGGCGCTCTATTTTGAGCAGAGTATTAATGTAAGCCTTAATCTCCCTATTTTGCGCACTTCAGTAGACCATGGCGTGGCATTTGATAAGGCATATAAAGCCCAGCAAGATATTAGCTTAACAAGCTATATTAATGCTGCAAAATACGCTGCACAAGGAGGTTTATAGAATCTATGGGATTTAATGTTGCAGGGTTAAAGTGTAGATTCTATGAAGCGGCAAAAATTTTAAGAATAGAATCTTATAATAACGCCCTTACTTTGTATAAAGGATAATAATGAAGCTAGTTTTTGTGCGCGCTGTGTGTATTTTGAGCCTTGTGCTGTGCTGTATGCAGGCGCGGAGTGAATTTGAGCGCTTTGGTGATGCTTTTCGCTTTTTGCCGCTGTATGTGATGGTTGTCTCTTTGGGATTAGAGGACTATGAGGGCGTGGGGCAGCTTACACTTGGCGCGCTTAGCACGCAGCTTGCCACAGAGGGTATGAAAAAGGGCTTTGAGGCAATGCACGATAATGGTTATGCGGTTAAATTTGCTAAACGCCCATGTTGTGATAACTGGCAGGGAATGCCAAGCGGGCATGCGAGCGGGGCATTTAGTGCGGCGGGATTTGTGTATTATCGCTATGGGTGGAAAGCGGCATTGCCTGTAGGTGCGCTTGCTGCGCTTACAGCCGCCTCAAGAGTGGAGGCAAAAAAGCATTCTATTTTGCAAGTGAGCGTTGGAGCATTGCTAGCATGGGGGTTTGCGTGGGTTTTTACAAGTGAATATGTGCCAAAAAATACGCTTATTACGCCAAATATCGAGACTGATATGCATGGAAATCCGCAAGTAAGTTTGAATATTTTGTATAGATTCTAAAGTATGTGGAGGTATTTTATTGCTTTTGCGAGTGTGGTGCTATTTTGTGTGTGTGGCTTTGTGGGATTTTGAAAAATAGGGGATATTGTTGAGAGTTTCGATTGTATGCTCTATGTTGCTCCTTGTAGGGTTGTAGTTTTTTGTGATTTATTTTAGTGCAAAAAATTTGAATAAATGAAAATATGATTTGTGTTTTTAAGATTGCCTAGAGTAATTTTTAATTTATATTGAAAATTGTAGTTTTCAATATAAATTTACAGAATCTAATTTTACTCCGCCTTTTGAAATCCCTTCAACTTGGACTTGGGTAAGGTTGGGGGATATTTGTGAAATAGTAAATACAGAAAATATCGCAGTGGGTAAGCTACCTATTTTAGACGTGAAGTATTTAAGAAATTTAGGTGATAAAAAATTTGGCGATAGTGGCAATTTTGTTTCAATAAATGATAGATTGATTTTGATGGATGGTGAAAACTCAGGCGAAATTTTCATAGCTAGAGAAAATGGATATTTAGGAAGCACTTTGAAAAAGATTATTTATAAGCAAATTGTCAGTATAAAATTTATGGATTTTTTGCTTTTATCTATAAAAGATTTTTTAAAAGATAATAAAAAAGGTGCGGCTATACCGCATTTAGATAGAAAATTATTTTTTGATTATTCACTTGCTCTACCCCCCCTTAAAGAACAAGAAGTAATCGCTAGAGTCTTGGAATCGCTTTTTACACTCACCAAAGGCTTAAGGGTGGAATAATGCGCTATAATTTCACATTTAAACAAAGGAAAATAAATGACAATTACCATAAAAAGTGATAATAAAGAGCTTATAAAAGCTCTAAAAACTATGGCAAAACTAGCAAACGCAACGATAATAACTAAAAAATCGCCCCCAAAAAGCCCACTGCAAAAAGCCCTAAACGAGCTAAAAAAAATAGAGGCAAATCCGCATTTATACAAAAGCTATAAAACAGCAAAAGATATGATAAAAGACTGCTTAAAATGAAATATGAAATTAAATATTCAAATGAGTTTAAAAAAGGGCTTAAAAAATACAAGCACGACAAACAAACGCTAGAGCTGATACAAAGCGTTATTGATAAATTAGCAAATGATGAGATTTTAGATGAAAAATATAAAGACCACAAGCTAAAAGGCGACTATAAAGATTTAAGAGAATGCCACATAAAGCCTGATTTGTTGCTAATATATAAAAAAGATTCTCAAATTTTAGTGCTTATTTGCCTTGCCATTGGCTCTCATAGTGATTTATTTTAATCAACTCTTAAACCTTTAGTAAGAGTGAATAATTTTTCTAATTCTTTGCTTATAAATTCTTGCTCTTTTAAGGGTGGCAGGGGGATTGGCAATTCTATTAACTTTGCTTTATTTAGCGTTTCGCCTTTTATAGCTCCCGTAGATTCTATAAACTGCGTAAATTCGCTCAACAATAAAAGTAAAAAATGTTTAAAAATCTCTTCATTTTCTTTGTGAAATTTTGGAATAATAGACGCGATTCCTTCGTTATGATAGCCATCAAATCCTAAAATGCTAGTTTTGCCAATCGTTAATTTAAAACTTAGAATCAAAGTTCCCTTTTTAAAAATAAAATTGCCAAAACATTCCTGTTTAGCTAGTTCGCTTATAGAATCTTTTGTGCTAAAAATACTTTCCCGCTCTTTCATATCAGCAATACTTACCCATTTATAGTCTTTAGGTTCCCAATATTCTTTAACTTCTCTTTTTGGCGTTTTTCCTAATACAATCTCGCAAATATCCCCAAGGCGCACCCAAGTCCAAGTTGAAGGGATTTCAAAGGGAGGTGTGAAAGCGTCATTATAAGACTTATTATAGCAATTTGTGACGTAAGTTACGTCATTGCGAGACTTATGATAGCAATTCGTGAGGTCCGTTGCGTCATTGCGAGACTTTGCGTAAGCAAAGTCGTGGCAATCCATTGTTTTTTCTTTGTCATTTGGTAATGGTGTGTGGATTGCTTCGCTCGTTTCACTCGCTCGCAATGACGAATTATGACTTGTTTCACTTGCCCTTAATGACGGAGAGGAGGTCGCCGCATTGATTTCATCGCCACTTAATGACGGGGTGGAATCTAACTTGCTAGAATCCATAGAATCTGGCGTTTTAGATTCTATAAATTTATATTGAAAACTACAATTTTCAATGCTAGATTCTAGTGGCGTTATAATTTTGCATTTTTCTAACTCTTGTTTTAGCTCTTTGATTTGGGCTTTTATTTGCTCTTTTGCGTTCGTGTGGATTGCTTCGGCTTCGCCTCGCAATGACGGAGAGTGGCTCGTTTTGCTCCCTTTTGATGACGAAGTAAGTTTTTTAAGTTTAGATTCTAGAAACTTTAGCTCTTTTTGCAAGTTTTCGCGCTTTGTTAGAATGTTAGCATTATAAGATTCTATCTCGCTATACGCGTTTATGTGCGGATTTTCACGGCGATAGCCTTTGCTTAAATTGCCCTCAAGGGCTAATTTAAGCAAACTCTTTTCTATCCTCTTTTCTATCCTCTTTAATTCCTCTTTAATGCTGTCAAATTCATTTGCAAGTGAAATTAGTGAATCTAAGATTCTAGCGATTTCTTGCTGTTCTTTTAATGGCGGCAGGGGGATTGCGAAATTTTTTAAATATTTTAATGATACAAAAGATTGAACAGAAGCATTACTGCTATTTTGCATTAAATTTTGAAAAAATAAAAGAATATACAATAGAAATTTCATATCTAATTTACCATAATATTTTTTAAATAACGCAACATTTTTAATACAATAGTCTGGTTTTTGAGTTATTAAGACAGGATTTCCTATAGTGCCTATCATTGCAAATAAAATATCGTTTATATTCACTTTTGAGCGCAGATTAATTCTGTCGGCATCCAATTGCGATATGTAACTAATATTATCAAATGACAAAGCGCCATTCTTTAAATTTTTGCTAGTAATCAATGGGATACCTTTTTCATAATATTTTGGTGATTCGTGCGTTCCATCTCTTACATCACAAATATCCCCAAGGCGCACCCAAGCCCAAGTTTGTGGTATTTCAAAGGGTGGATTGAAATTAGATTCTGTAAATTTAGATTCTATATTTAAAGGCGTTATGATTTTACAATTTTGCAAGTCTTTTTTAATGCTTTGGATTTGGGCTTTTATTTCTTGTGCGTTCGTGTGGATTGCTTCGCTCGTTTCACTAGCTCGCAATGACGGGGAGGAGATTGTTTTACTTTGCAATGGCGGAGTGTGGATTGCTTGGGCTTCGCCTCGCAATGACGGAGTGTGGCTCGTTTTGCTCCCTTTTGATGACGAAGTAAGTTTTTTGAGATTAGATTCTAGAATCTTTAACTCTTTTTGTAAATTTTCGCGCTTTATTAAAATATCAGCATTATAACTTTTTATCTCGCTTAAAGCATTTAAATTTGCATTTTCACGGCGGAATCTCGCGCTTAATTCGCCCTTTATCGCATAGTCTAAAATGGATTTTTTTAAAATACTTGTTTTCACTGATTTTCCTTAATAATGGCTGAGATTTGCGACATTATAGAATCTAGCGTTGTGTTTAGATTATCTCGCTGCTCTTTTATTTGCTTTATTAGAGAAAATGGGTCTAGAATCTCTTCTTGCTCGCTTACAAAGCCGCATAAATCAAAGTTATATTCACGCGCTATAAGCTCATCTTTACTAAAAGATTTTGCTTTAAAATTGTTATTATCATCACTTAGCTCAACTCGATTTTTATCCCATTGCCTAAAAGGGTCAAAATGCTCTAGTTTCATAGATTTAGTCTTGCCAAAAGATTTAATATTTGGTGGCATATCAAGGCGGTAAAACCAAGTTTTTTGCGTGCCGCTAGGAGTTTTATTAAAAAATAAAATATTTGTAGTAATGCCTGTGTAAGGGGCAAAGACGCTAGGCGGCAGGCGTAAAATTAGATGTAAATCAAATTCATTTAATAGCCTTTTTTTAAGATTAATTTTTGCTGAATCTTGCCCGAATAAAAAGCCATCAGGCAGCACTACTGCGGCTTTTCCATTAACTTTTAGTCGCTCTAAAATTACTGCCATGAATAAATCAGCCGTTTCACTGCTTTTAAACTCAGTTGGGAAATTAGCTTGAATCTGCTCTTTTTCATTGCCGCCAAAAGGTGGATTCATAGCGATGATGTCAAAAGATTCTAATGTATATAAGTCGTTATAGTGAGTTTCAAGGGTATTATCATGCTTTAAATTTGGATTTTCAATGCCATTTATTAAAAAGCCAGTGACGGCTAGGATATAAGGCAGCTGCTTTTTTTCGATGCCTGTGAAATATGAATTTGCTATGTCTCTATCATTTGCTGTGTTAATTTTAGATTCTAAAAAATGATAGGCTGAGGTTAAAAATCCGCCCGTGCCACAGGCTAAATCGGCTATTTTATCATTAATATTTGGATTTAAATATTCTATAACAAAATCTGTTACAGCACGCGGAGTGTAAAACTCGCCTGAGTGCTTATTATTTTGCAAATCTTTTATAAAAGTCTCATAAATGCGCGATAGCTCTTGTCTATCTTTCATTTGTTTTATTTCTAATTCATCGATTTCATTAATGATTTTTCTAAGTAAGATTCCATCTTTCATATAATTATTTGCATCTTCAAAGGCGTATTTGACTATTTTTTTATTTAGCGGTGTATCAGGCGTAATTTGCAGGTTTTTAAGCGCAGGGAAAAGGTCATTATTTACAAAATTTAATAATTCATCGCTCGTTAAATCTTTTGTATCTTTTGCCCATTTATCCCATGCAAGATTAGGCGGGATAATGCTTGTGTAGCTTGTATTTTTTAACTTAGCTTCACTTTTCCAGTTTTTCTCGTATAAATCATAGATTTTAAGAAATAATATCCATACGATTTGCTCTATCCTTTGGGCATCGCCATTTACTCCAGCGTCATTTCGCATAATATTTTGCAGGGATTTTATGTTTAGTGTCATTTTTATCCTTTTTAGGCTATATCATATAGCTCTTTTTTAATTTCTTTTAGAATCTGTAAATAATTTTCCACACCGCCAAAGATTTCTAAAGCCGAGTTTATATTTACAAAATCAAAAGGCTGTGTTTGAAATACTTTAGGATTTTCTATATCTGTGATTCCATTTTGGGCGTATTTTTCAAGCAAAATCTCTAGCACTTCGCGTGCTTTACCTTCAAATTTATTTAGAATCTTATTTGCTTTTTTAGCGCGCTCTTTGCGAGAAATTGCCCTTTGATTAAAGGCTAGAGAGATTAAAATATCAAATTCGTCTTTGTCTTTAAACTCTGGCATAGCTCTTAGCTCTTCGATTAAGATACCTTTGTGTTCAAGCTCTTGTATAAAACTAGACTTTGTATCTGCATTTTGCCACTCTTTTAAAAAAAGCTCTAGGCTTTGATAATTTGAGTTTATATTTTGTTTTGAAAAGGCGATAAAGTCATTTGTGATAAGCTTACCGCTAGCATCTAAGATTTGGTGTAGTTCGTGAATGAGCTGCACTTCAACTCCGTTGATTTCAAATTTTTTAGTCGTGTTTGCATCATCAATGTCTGGCTTTTGTGTAGGGAAATCATCGCTTTTTATATGCTCTTGAACTTCAATTTTAGCTTCATCTTTAGAGCTGATATCTCTTTCAATAGGAGCAAAGGTTTCTCCATCAAAGTCTTTATCCGCAAAAAGTCTTGTCGCATTTGAAAAGTCCAAAATGCTAAAATAGCTTTTGCCTAATTTTTCATTGATTCTTGTGCCGCGTCCTACGATTTGTTTAAATTCTATGAGTGAGTTTATTGTCATATCAAGGGCGATAAGTTTGACCATCTTTGTATCTGTGCCTGTGGATAAGAGCTTGGAGGTCGTGGCGATAACGGGGAAAGTTTTATTTGTGGCGATAAAATTTTCAAGCTGGTCTTTGCCCACTTCATCATCGCCTGTGATGCGCACGATATAGTTACTATTTTGTTTCATTAAATCGCTATTTTCATTTATTAACGCTTCTCTCATTATTGCTGCGTGTCTAGTGTCTTGGCAAAAAACAATTGTTTTAGCAAATCTATCTTTTAAAGTGTGCTTTAAAAAATCGCTAATGATTTTGGCGACAAGATTGGTGCGCTCATCAATATAAAGGACGCGATTAAAATCACTGCGGTAATACTCATCATCAGGGACAATATGACCATGCTTATCTTTTTTGCCTTGCTCGGGGCGGTAGCCCATTAAGTCTATATTAAACCCATAGCGAACGACCTTATAGGGAGCTAAAAAGCCATCTTCAATGCCTTGCTTTAAGCTATACATATACACAGGTTTGCCAAAATAATCCAAATTTGAACTTTCTTCATTATGTTTTGGTGTAGCCGTCATTCCTACTTGAATGGCAGGGCTAAAATACTCTAAAATCTCTCTGTAAGCTGAGTCTTCTTTACTGCTGCTTCGGTGGCATTCATCAATTAAAATAAAATCAAATGCGTCTTTTGCATAGTTTTCAAAATTTTTAATAATCTCATCATCTTTAAAGGTAATAAACTGCTGATAAAGCGCGAAGCAAAGCGGATAAGCCTCATCAATTTGCTTATTTTGTATCTTTGTAGATTCTTTTAAAAGAGGCTTAAAATCATTTGCCATCGTTTGGTCGATGAGATTGTTTCTATCTGCTAGATATAAAATCTTTTTTATTTTTCCTGCCTTATAAAGCCTGTAAATAAGCTCAAAAGCCGTGTAAGTCTTGCCTGTGCCTGTCGCCATAACGAGTAAAATGCGCTTTTGTCCTGTGGCTATGGCTTCTATGGCTTTATTTACCGCGGCGGCTTGGTAATATCGCGGGAATTTAGATTCTAAAAAATAGGGCTGAGAAATGAGATTTTGAAATTCTAAAGGGATAGATTCTCGCGGGGTTAGAAACTCGTTATTTTCTTGCTTTTGAAGCTCTTGTATAGAATCTTTATCGCCGCTACCTTTATAGAATCTAGCTAGTAATTCGCTCTCACTTGGGAATTCATCTCTCTTTAAATCCCTTTGCTTACCAGTGAAAAAATCATATTCTACAAAGCCACTGCCATTGCTAGAATACGCAAAATAACAGCCAAAGCCTTTTGCATACTCCATTGCCTGCTGAATCCCATCGCGTATCGTATAGCTATCACCTTTTGC
This sequence comes from Helicobacter jaachi, assembly GCF_000763135.2. NCBI lineage: Bacteria > Pseudomonadati > Campylobacterota > Epsilonproteobacteria > Campylobacterales > Helicobacteraceae > Helicobacter > Helicobacter jaachi. The sequence continues at coordinate 205,199 of NZ_JRPR02000001.1, forward strand.
CTCAATAATTGCTAGAGGCTGCCCCTCAAAGCTATACAGCACATAATCGCATTTCTTTTTATTCCCCCTTTTAATCTTATCGCCCTCAAATAGAATCTGCCCATCGCTAAATTCATAATCCTGCCTAACTATCCTTTTACTAGGCATTTGCTCCATGCCTATGCGCCATACATTCCACCCTACTTGCTGTAATGCTGGCGTGATAAGCCTTAATTTGACCTCTTCTTCTGTCATATTCGCACCTTTAGATTCTATGAAAGACACAATTATAGTCTATTTTTTTGTATAATTTTAGATTTTCAACGCAAGATTTAAAGGAAAAATATGAGTAAGAAAATACTTGATGTTCGTGCTGCATACCTTGATTTTTTCGCTAAAAAGGGGCATAAGGTCTATGGCTCGATGCCGCTTGTGCCTGATGATGCTAGCCTGCTTTTTACAAATGCTGGAATGGTGCAGTTTAAGGATATTTTCACAGGCAAAATCCCCATTCCTAGTCCGCCGCGCGCGACTAGTTCGCAGCTTTGTATCCGCGCAGGTGGCAAGCACAATGACCTTGAGAATGTCGGCTACACCGCGCGCCATCACACGCTTTTTGAGATGCTTGGCAATTTTAGCTTTGGCGATTACTTTAAACGCGAGGCGATTGCTTACGCTTGGGAGTTTGTCACGCAGGTTTTGGGCTTTGATAAAAGCGTTTTGTATGTGACAATCCATGAGAGCGATGATGAGGCGTTTGCCCTGTGGAGCGAGCATATCGCGCCCTCTCGCATTAAAAAAATGGGCGATAAAGATAACTTTTGGCAGATGGGCGACAGCGGTCCCTGTGGTCCTTGCAGTGAGATTTATGTCGACCAAGGGGAGCAGTTTTTTCACACGAGTGAGGATTATTTCGGCGGTGAGGGCGATAGATTTTTAGAAATATGGAATCTAGTTTTTATGCAATATGAGCAGCAAAATGGCGTGCGAAAGCCACTGCCAAAGCCTAGTATTGACACTGGAATGGGCTTAGAGCGCGTCGTAGCACTGCTCGAGGGCAAAATAAATAACTTTGATACTTCGCTTTTTGCGCCTTTGATGCGCTGCATTGAGAATCTTACGGGGCTAAAATATTATGGCGATGATGAAAAGGATAGGCAAGATTCTAATATCGTGGCGTCTTTTCGTGTGATTGCTGACCATTCGCGCTCGGTCGCATTTTTGCTAGCACAAGGCGTAAATTTCGACAAAGAGGGGCGTGGCTATGTCCTGCGTAGAATCTTGCGTCGCGCGCTGCGGCATGGCTATCTTTTGGGCTTACGCAAGGCGTTTCTTTACGAAGTGGTGGGCGCGGTGTGTGATTCTATGGGGTCGCATTATACATACTTAAATGAGAAAAAAGATTCTATACAAAAGCAGTGCAAGGCTGAGGAGGAGCGGTTTTTTGAGACGATAGAATCTGGAATGCAGCTTTTTAAAACAGAGCTAGATTCTATGCGAAAAGCTGAGCTTAGCGTGTTTAGTGGCGAAACTGCATTCAAGTTGTATGATACCTATGGATTCCCTTTGGATTTGACACAAGATATGCTACGCGAATATGCGTTAAATGTGGATATTGCGGCGTTTGAAGCCTGTATGCAGGAGCAAAAAGAGCGTAGCAAGGCAAGCTGGAAAGGCAGCGGTGATAGCAAGCTTAATGGCGATTTTAAGGAGCTACTAGCGGAGTTTGGCGAAAATACATTTATAGGCTATAAAAATATGGAATCTAATTCGCAGATTTTAGCGATTTTAGATTCTAATTTTAAGCGTGTGGATTCTATAAAAAAGGGCGAGGAAGGATATGTTTTTTTGAATCAAACGCCATTTTACCCAGAAAGCGGAGGACCCATAGGAGATAAGGGAATCTTGTGTAGTCGTCATGCTGAGCGAAGCGAAGCATCTAATATTTTGGCAAATATCACAGACACAAAAAAATACTTTGGACTAAATCTTTCGCAAATTCACGCCTTACAGAATCTAACCGCCGGACAAAGCGTGATTGCAAAAGTAGATTCTAATCGTCACGAAATCGCCAAGCACCACTCCGCCACACATTTACTGCACTACGCGCTAAGGCAAGTTTTAGGCACTCACATCGCCCAAGCAGGCAGCCTTGTGGAATCTAATCGTTTGCGCTTTGACTTCTCGCACGCAGCGGCACTAAGTAACGAAGAAATCGAGCAAATACAAAATCTTGTCAATAAACTAATTGCGGATTCTAGCGCGCAAATCTGCGAGATTATGGACATTGAGAGTGCTAAGAGAAAGGGCGCGATGGCACTTTTTGGCGAGAAATACGGGCAGAGCGTGCGCGTGATTAGCTTTGGGCAGAGCGTGGAGCTTTGCGGGGGCATTCATGTGGCAAATACTGCGGAAATCGGCAGTTTTTACATTGTGAAAGAAAGTGGCGTAAGTAGCGGTGTGCGGCGCATTGAGGCAGTCTGCGGCACGGCGGCGTATCTGCACGGAAAGGCGGCACTAGATTCTATAAAATCGCTAAAAACCGAGCTAAAAACGCAGGATATAAACGCGGCGGTAGCGAAGCTAAAAAGCGAGATAAAAGAGCTTAAAAGTCGCGCTGTGAGTGGCGTTAGCGCGGCAAATTTGGACTTTGAAATGATAGGCAGCACAAAGCTAATCGTTGCGTTTTTAGAATCTAGCGACGCAAAAGGGGCAAAAGAGCTAGTCGATAAGGCGAAAAATGAGAATGAAAGCGTGGCAATTTTACTGCTTACCTGCGATGAAAATAGCGGAAAAGTAGCCATCACAGCCGGTGTAAAGGGCGTTTTAAATCTTAAAGCAGGATTATGGGTAAAAGAAGTGGCACAAATGCTAGGCGGGAATGGCGGCGGACGCGATGACTTTGCTACCGCCGGCGGAAAAATCAACATAGAATCTAGCGTAGATTTTAAAGATTCTAACAAACTAGATTCTATAGAATCTAAAGCAGATTCTAAAACATCTAAAGATTCTATAAATCACATAGAATCTAACTTTATAAAAACCGCCCTGCAACCCGCCATAAACAAGGCAAAAACTTATGCCATGCAATATTTAAAAGTGTAGATTATAGAATCTAAGGAATAGTATTTTAAGCAAGAATAGCTTATCATATCGCCCTTTTAAATTACGCGCGAGGGTGTTAGTATGCTAGTTGTTCAAAAGTATGGCGGCACGAGTATGGGGGATTGTGATAGAATCCACAATGTCGCCAAAAAAGTTTTGCAGGCTAAGGCAAAGGGGCATAGCCTTGTGGTTGTAGTCTCTGCGATGAGCGGGGATACCGATAGGCTGCTTAGTTTTGCTCAATATTTCACTCCATTGCCAAATACACGCGAAGTCGATATGCTGCTAAGCTCGGGTGAGCGCATTACAGCGGCACTACTTGCTATTGCTTTAGAATCTATGGGCGTTAAGGCGATTTCTCTTAGCGGGCGCGGGGCTGGCATTATTACTGATGAGTTTCACACCAAAGCACGCATAGCCTACATTGATACCACTAAGATTTTTCAATTGCTTAATAATGACTATGTCGTGGTGGTGGCAGGCTTTCAGGGTATATCGCAAAATGGCGAGGTTACTACACTTGGGCGCGGTGGGAGTGATTTATCTGCTGTGGCTTTGGCAGGTGCGCTTAATGCGGCAGTGTGTGAGATATATAGCGATGTTGATGGCATTTATACTACCGACCCGCGCATTGTAAAAGAGGCTAGAAAATTAGAAAAAATTAGCTATGATGAAATGTTAGAGCTAGCTTCTATGGGCGCGAAAGTCTTGCTTAATCGCTCTGTTGAGTTAGCTAAAAAGCTCAATGTCAAGCTTATTTCTGCAAGCTCATTTAGTCAAGAAGCAGGCACGCTTATTACCAAAGAGGAGGATATAATGGAAAAACCAATCGTAAGCGGTGTGGCACTGGATAAAAATCAAGCGCGTGTAAGCATGGCTGATGTGCAGGATAGACCGGGCATCGCGGCGGATATTTTTGGACTTTTGGCGGAGAGCAATATTAATGTGGATATGATTGTGCAAACTATTGGGCGCGATGGCAAGACGGATATTGATTTTACTATTCCTAAAACAGAAGTAGCCCTAACGCAGCAAGTGCTGGAAAAATTTAGAGATGATTTGGGAAGTATTGAATATGATGATGATATTGCTAAAGTCTCTATAGTGGGTGTGGGTATGAAGTCGCACTCTGGCGTGGCAAGCACCGCTTTTAGGGCATTAGCGGAGGATAATATTAATATTATGATGATAAGCACGAGCGAAATTAAAATTTCTATGATTATTAAAGCAGAGTTTGCCCAAACGGCTGTGAGAAAGCTCCATAGCGTGTATCATCTTGAGCAGTGAGCATCTTATGGAGAATATTAGCGATTGGCTTTTAAACACCATACGCGAAGATGAAAAGCGCGGCGTGATGAGCGGGTGGATTGAGGAGAAGCGATTTTTGCTCCTGCCTCATATGGCGCGCATTATAGGGCATATTTTGCAAGGTGGGAGCGTGATTGTGCTTACAGATAGCGCGCGGGAGTGGTTTGGAGATTATGTTACCGCGCATATTAATCAGCCGCACAAAGGGCGTCCATTTTTTCCCATTGTGCAAATTAAACACCTAAATGATATGATAGATTCTAATACCAAAGAGGGCGGTATGCAGGGCTTTCAACTCATCGGCGATATGCTCAATATGATGTGTCCAAATTATCGCTTTTGGTATATTGGCAAGAAAAATGCGCGCGCGGATTTTGCGAGGTATCAAGGTGAGGGCTGGTATTGGATATTTGATGAGAATATACATTCTGCTGAAAATTTCCTAAGCTCTACTGATGAGAAGTTAGATTACAAGCTAATAAGCCTTTTTAAAGTCTTTGAGCGCGCTATTATCGCTTCTATGCTTAATAAAATCTCGCTTGAAATATGAGTGATGTATGATTGGCATTATCCATATTACACCCTTTGCCAAAGAGCTTATAAGCGAGCTTACGCTAGATAGAGATACTAGATTCTATCACATCTTTGAAGTCGAGGAATTTAAGATTGATAATGCCAAAGAAGTTATAGCCCAAAGCTACCTCACATACGAGCAAGAGACGCTCATTATATTGAGCGCAAATAAATATAATAGCGCGGCGCAAAATGCACTTTTAAAAATTATTGAGGAGCCGCCGCAAAATGTGCAGTTTATTATTATTGCTAAGAATAAAAATGCCCTACTTCCCACTATACGCTCTCGTATGCGGCTTATTTCGCATAAAGTATCAAAGCCCATAGAGGCATTTGCGCTTGATGTAAAAAAGCTAAGTTTGGAGGATATTTATACATTTTGCAAGCATAATGACAGCGCGCCACACAGCAAGGAGGAAATAAAAGTGCGCATTCAATCCTTGCTCTTTGCTCTTTTTGATGCGGGCATTAGGCTCACTCAAAGGGAGTTAGCACTTTTTGACAAAGCCATAGCCCTTAATCAAAATGACGCTACTGAAAAGGAAAACTATATCTTTTTACCGCTACTGCTTAGAATCTACCAAAAGCAAAAGGGCGCGAAATGACTATTTTTAGGATTAATCATAACGCCATTAAGCAGCGCATTATTGACATTGGCGCAGATTCTATGGGTGTAAAAATTATGAGCAAAAAAGCGCAAATATATGCTTTTGAGATTAGAGATTTAAGCTTTGAGGCGATGAATATTTTAAAGCAAGAGGCTTTGAGTGCGGGCGGGGAGTGCGCCACACCTCGCGGCTGCATCGCGCATAAGGGCGAGCATATTGCGCTTCTTTTTGCCACTCAAGCAGTGCTTGAACGCATAATCACCAAGCTTTCTATACAGCCTTTTGGGCTAAAAACTATCGCCAAAAAGCTTGCAGATTCTATACATGCGCGCACTTATCCGCCTAGCATTATGGCAATTATTAATGCTACACCCGATAGTTTTTATGAGCAAAGCCGCCAGAGCGCGCAAAGTGCTATTGATAGAATCTACACGCTTTTGCAAAAAGGCATAGGCATTATTGATATTGGTGCGGCAAGCTCGCGCCCAGGCAGTGAATTGATAGAATCTAGCCACGAAATAGCGCGCTTAGAGCCTATTATTGAGCATATTTATGCGCATAATCTTTATAAAAATGCTACCTTTAGCATCGATACTTATAATCCAAAAACAGCTGATTATGCGCTAGATAAAGGATTTAGGATTATAAATGATGTGAGTGGATTAGCTCATGATGATATGCCAAATGTGGCAAAAACCCACAAGGCTCAAGTGATTTTAATGCACACCAAAGGCACGCCAAAGGACATGCAGCAGCTTACGCACACTTATACGCATCTATTTGGCGATATAGATAGCTTTTTTGAGCATAAAATTGCACTTTTGCGCGAAGTGGGGATAGAGGATATTATCCTTGATATTGGATTTGGCTTTGCTAAAGATGATGCGCAAAATCTTGCTTTAATTAAGCATTTAGAGCATTTCACGCATTTTAATCTACCCCTACTTGTAGGAGCTAGCCGCAAAAATACCATTGGTAATATCACAGGCAAACCAGTGCAGGATAGGCTTTATGGCACGCTTATTTTGCATCTTTTTGCCCTGCAAAATGGGGCGAGTATTTTGCGCGTGCATGATGAGGAGGCGCATATGGATATGCTTAAGATATTTGAGGCAATGCAATGACTGAAAGAAGCGATTTAAAGCCTATTAAGGCATTTTTGCTCCGTCATGGGCATACTAATGAGGAGCTAGCAAAACTCGATAGAGAAGGCATTATACAGCTCTATGAGAAAGATACACGCACAGACACGCTTAATTTTTTGCACTATATGAGCGAGGATAGTTTTGCGATTACAAGCACGCTTGATGAGGCTGATATTGGTCAGTTTAAGCAAAAAATACGAGACAATATCACCGATACGCTTTTGCTTATTGATATTATTAAAGAGGGATTTGATGACTTTAGCTACAGCGATATAGCAGATATTCTTACTCTAAGTGTGAAAAATATCTCCACGCATAAATTGCAGAGAATCCTGCGCATTGCTTATCGTGAGTTTCAAGAAATTTTACTTGATAAAATTTCCCTAAAGCTTCAAGAGTTGCCCATTGAGGAATATAAAGTGATGATGAATCATTATGAAAAAATCCGCGATAATACGCACAGGCTTAAAGACACTATCCAAGAGCTAAGCGATGAAACAAAGCGCGAGCAGATTCTGAATATGGCGCACTTTAAGCTTGATATTGTGAAACATTTTATGCCCAAAGATATTTTTAATGATACCTATAAAGAATATCTTAACAACACGCCTGAAAAGCTTAAACTTGTGAGCGAAGTGCTAGCCCTCACAGGTATGCATTCTAAAAATTATCTCAAAAATCTGCCCACAGAAGAGCTAGAAGAGATGAAAGAAAAGCTTATTGAGGATAAAAAGCGTGATGAGCGAGACCAAAAAATATTTAGCCAATACACGCAAATGCTTGATGAATCAATGTATGGAAGCGATGAGCAGGAGTTTAGCGATGTGTGTGTGAAAATTATAACAAGCTGTAACCAAAAGCAGATTCTTATGATAAGCGAATATTTAAATGCAAAAAATCCCATTTATGTAAATCGCTTTAATACTTTACTGCGCGATTTTACAAAAAATACAAAGCATTAGATATAAAAGAATGTAAAATATTTTTAAAGGTTATCAAAAACATAGAAAAATATCCTATAATGAAAGCTTGCAAACCAAAGATTTAAGGATTATTACTAATGAAATATCTACGCGTTATCGCGCTGTGTGTAAGTGTGATGTGTGGAGATTCTGAATTTTCTGAATTTGTGGATTTTAAGAAATTAGAGACAGAATTTCATTTGCATACATTTAAAAATAAGCAAACTATGAATGTTGATGAATTTAGCGAGCGTGTGGAGCGAAACTCCATTAATCTTGCTAAATCTCGCGCAATGGCGCAAAGCCTGCTCTATGAGGGCAAATCTATGCGCGCGTGGAATAGCTCATATGTCGAAGCTGAATCTAATAATATAAAAGCTCCCGGTGGAGGCACGCAGATGGAGAGCAATATTGTGCTTATGCTAGCTCCGCGTTTGCCCTGGGTTACTTACACGCTTGCGCAAAGTTATCAAAATAAGATTTTAAGGCAAGAAAAATCTTATGAACTCACCAAAAGACTTGCACTCATTGCCGCTAAAAGGCTGTATTTAGACTATCTTATCTTAAAAGAGCAATATCAAATTTATATAAGTCGCTATGAAAATGCCAAAAATCAGCTCAAATTTTCGCAGATTCAATATGAAGTAGGGCGCATTAGCAAATCGCAATTTCTCTTTTTCAAAAGCGATTTTCTTACCACAGAAATTGGGCTTAAAACCTCTCATAAAGATATGCTTGATGCACTAAATGCGCTTAAAGTCATACTTGGCGTTACAGCTGAAGATAGTGATTTAATTATTGAAGGGCTTATTTTTGATTTTCTTGTCCTTGATAAGGCAAATATTGAGCAGACCTTAAGCCAAAGCCTTTATTTGGATATTATTGCGCTTGATATTAAAGATTATCAATATAGTGCGAGTGTGGCTTCACAGAGCCGCTTTGATAGCTTTGAGATTGGTGGGGGCATTAGCAAGGCTGAAAGTAGCGATGGCGTGATGTTTAGAGTAAAAGTCCCTATCCCGCTCACCACTAAATATGGCAATCAAAAAGCAATGTTTTTGGCTCTACAGAGTGGCTCTATTCGTGAAAGTGAAATATTAAAAGATTCTCTACTAGTGAGCGCGCAATCTTACCTCCAGCAGCTGCTCACGCAAGAAGAGATTATTTCTCTAGCTGTGGATAATGAGGATAATCGTGCCAAACTTAGTGAAATAGCACGCATTGGCTATGATGCGGGGAAAACAAGCGCGTTTGAATATCTTAGCGTAAAAAATGAGCATTTAAATGCTATGATTGCCACCACGCAGGCAAAGCGCAATTATATTCAAATCCTTGCTAAACTTGAAGAGACGCTAAGCTCTGTGCTTAACCTCACCCCCTCCACCAATCCAAGAAAGGAAGAATCGTGAAAAAATATCTATGCTTACTTGCTTTTGTTTGCCTTGCTTTTAGCTTTGATGAGATTATTATTTCCCAAGAAGAAATGGCAAAAAATGGCATTAAGGTCATTCCACTCAATCAAGCTTTTAATACTAAAGGCGTGCCATTTAATACGCTTATTGATTTTGATGATAAAACTTCAGTCACGCAAAGTTCAAGCTTTGAAACCATCGTGGTAAATATTTACAAACGCGCGGGGGAGAGCGTTGAAAAGGGTGATTTAATCTGCGATATTAGCTCCAATGAATTAAGCGCACTCTTTTTTGAGCTTACAAACACGCAAGAGCGGCTTAAAATCGCCTCAGAAAATGAGCGCAAGGATAAATCGCTCTATCAAGCAGGCGTTATTTCTAAAAGGGATTATCAGTTAAGCTATCTAGCGATGAATGAGCTAAGATTAAAGCTTAATGAGATTAAATCAAAGCTTGATTTATTAGGCATTGACCCGCATTTTATTAATCACGGACCGCAAGGCAGATATGGCTTTCCTGTTGTGGCAAAAGCATCAGGTATTTTATCTGTAGCGCCAAAGCAAAGTGGGGAGAAAATCGGCGCATTTACGCCTTATGTGAGAATCTCAAAAAACACAGATGGCAATACATTGCTTGGGCGTATTAAAATTCCTATCCAGCTTTCGCGCAGTATCCAAAAGGGCGCGCCTATTTTTGATGAAAAAGGCAATAGAATTGGCGAGATTGAAACCATATCGGTGGTGATTGATAGGACTTCAAATACCATTTCCGCCACAGCAAAAATCCGCGACACAAATTTAAAAGTAGGTGAAATGGTAGAAGTATATATCGATGGCTTGCTCCCGCAAGGCACTATTCTTATCCCCTCATCAGCGGTGGTAAAAAATGATAATGACTACCTTATTTTCGTCCAAAGCCCACGCGGCTTCCAGCCTGTGAAAATCGATAAAGTCGAGGAGCGAGATAATAGTTTTGTGGTGAATCCAAAAGGTTTAAATAATAAAATGAATATCGCCACAGGTAATATTATTATTCTTAAGGGTATGATAGATGGACTTGGGAGCGAATAATGCTAGCTAAGATTATTGAATTTTCACTCCGCCAGCGAATGATTGTCGTGCTTAGCGCAATTATGCTCTTTGCTTTTGGGGTGTATTCATTTTTTACTATCCCTATTGATGCTTTCCCTGATGTATCCTCCACACAAGTAAAAATTATATTAAAAGCTCCCGGTATGGCGCCAGAAGAAGTAGAAAATCGTGTCGTGCGCCCTTTGGAGCTAGAGTTGCTTGGCTTACCCAATCAAAAAAGCCTCCGTAGCCTTTCAAAATATGGCATTGCTGATATTACTATTGATTTTAATGATGGCACAGATATTTATCTTGCGCGTAATATGGTGAATGAAAAGCTCTCTCTTGCTATGGGCGATTTGCCTACGGGCATAAGCGGGGGGCTAGCGCCTATTGTTACGCCACTTAGCGATATGTTTATGTTCACACTTGAAAGCCTTGATGGCTCTATTTCTGAAGTGCAAAAACGCCAGATTCTAGATTTTACCATTCGCCCCGCACTGCGCAATATTAAAGGTGTGGCTGATGTCAATCGCTTGGGCGGGTATGCTAAGGCTATAGCTGTTGTGCCTGATTTTGATGATATGGCGCGGCTTGGCATTAGTATTAGTCAATTACAAGATGTGCTTGATGCTAATCTTAAAAATGACGGCGCAGGTCGTGTATCACGCGATGGCGAAAGCTTCCTTGTAAAAGTGCAAACAGGCTCTATGAGTATTCAAGAGATTCGCAGTATCCCTATTATCACTAAATTTGGCTTTGTGCGTATAGGGGATTTTTGTAGTGTAGTGGAGAGCCATATGACGCGGCTTGGGCTTGTAACCATTGATGGCAAGGGTGAAACGACACAAGGTTTAGTGCTATCTCTAAAGGGTGCAAATTCGCGTGACGCCATTACAGAGATTAAGGCAAAAATGGAGGAGCTTAAATCCTCGCTGCCACCAAGTCTTGAATTGCGTGTATTTTATGACCGCTCGCAGCTTACGCAAAAAGCGGTGAATAATGTTATTAAAACCCTTGCTGAAGCGGTAGTATTAATAGTTATTTTACTCTTTTTATTCTTAGGCGATGTGCGCGCGGCTGTGGCTGTGAGCGTTATTTTGCCGCTAGCCATTGCTGTGGCTTTTGTGATGATGCGCCATTATGGGATTTCGGCAAATCTTATGAGCTTAGGGGGATTAGCCATTGCGGTTGGAATCTTAGTGGATTCTGCAGTGGTTACGGTTGAAAATGCCTTTGAAAAGCTAAGCTTAGCTAAAAATTCGCCCAAACTGCACACGATTTATCGTGCTTGCAAGGAAATTTCTGTATCTGTATTTAGCGGGATTGTTATTATTATCATATTTTTTGTCCCCATTCTTACGCTTGAGGGCTTGGAGGGAAAATTCTTTGTCCCCCTTGCGCAAACTATTGTATTTGCCCTGCTTGGCTCGCTCATTCTCTCAATGACGCTTATTCCTGTGATTAGCTCCTTTGTGCTTAAAGCCACGCAACATCATGAAACAAAAATCATGCGCTTTTTTAATAAAATGTATGAACCTATGCTGCATTTTGCCATTACCAAAACAAAGCTACTTTTGCTCGGTGCGCTTGCTTTTCTTATTTTTAGCTTCTCGTTATTCCCATTCATTGGTAGCGCGTTTATGCCTACACTGCAGGAGGGCGATATTGTATTAAATATAGAATCTAGCCCATCTATTTCGCTTGAGCAAAATAGAGATATTATGTTGCTTATGCAAAAAGAGCTGCTCTCCCGCGTGAGTGAGATTAAAAGCGTGGTTACGCGCACAGGCACAGATGAAGTGGGGCTTGACCCATCTGGTCCTAATCAAAGCGATGCATTTGTTTCTTTTAAGCCCAAAGAAGAGTGGGAAGCAAAGAGTATGGAGGAGGTTGAAGATAAAATCCGCGCGGTTGTGGCGGACTTTAAGGGAATGAATATCGCCCTTGTGCAGCCTATTGATATGAGGATTTCTGAAATGCTAACGGGCGTGCGAGGGGATTTGGCGATTAAAATCTTTGGACTTGAGATTGATGAGCTAAATAATCTTAGCTCGCAAATTGTTGAGATTCTAAAAGGCATAGAGGGGTCGGCGGAAGTCTTTACCACGCTCAATAAAGGCGTAAATTATCTCTATGTAACGCCAGAGCATTCTATTATGGCAAACACAGGCATTTCAAGCGATGAATTTAGCAAATTTATGCGCTCTAGCCTTGAGGGGATTATCGTTACTTACATTCCACAGGGCTTTGCGCGCATTCCTGTTATTATTCGGCAAGATGCGAGCATTGCTTCAGATATTACTAAACTTAAAAGCTTGCAGATGAGTTCTCTTGATGGCAATCCTGTGCCTATTAGCTCCATTGCTGAGATTGAGGAGGTTGATGGACCTGTGCAGATTCAAAGGGAGCAGTCAAAGCGCTATAGTGTCGTGCGCAGCAATGTGATTAATCGTGATTTGGGCGGGTTTGTACAGGAGGCAAAGCAAAAAATTGCCGAGCAAGTCCAGCTGCCAGATGGCTATTCTATCACTTATGGCGGGCAGTTTGAGAATCAGCAAAGGGCAAATAAGCGGCTTGGCACAGTTATTCCGCTAAGTATTTTGGCTATCTTTTTTATTTTATTTTTTACTTTTAAATCTATTCCGCTATCTTTGCTCATTTTGCTAAATATCCCTTTTGCCGTAACAGGAGGGCTTATTTCGCTTTTCTTATCAGGTGAATACATATCTGTGCCTGCTTCTGTTGGCTTTATTGCTCTTTTTGGTATTGCTGTGCTTAATGGCGTGGTAATGGTGGGATATTTCTTACAATTACTTAAAGAGGGCTACAGCCTTGATGATACGATTGTTATTGGCGCAAAAAGGCGCTTGCGCCCAGTGCTTATGACTGCATTTATCGCGGGGCTTGGGCTTATCCCGATGCTACTCTCCACAGGTGTGGGCAGTGAAGTGCAAAAACCTCTTGCTATAGTCGTGCTAGGCGGGCTTATAACATCATCTATGCTTACATTGCTGATATTGCCGCCGCTTTTTAGGATTGTGGTGCGCAAATTTGGCGTGTAGCAAAAATATAGAATCTAACTTTATACTTTAAGGGCGCGCAGGGCAATTCATTTGCCCGCAAGGCTTGACCGCACAGCGCGTAAGCGCCGTGAAATTGTAAGACCACGCGGAGCTTTAGCTCAATAGCGCGGCATGATAAACTATATATACCCCTCCTTGCGGAAATGCCCTAAAACGCGCTTATACACCTCTTTTTTGAAGTGTGTTACGCGCTCAAAAAGCTCTTTAGTATCCACAAACTCATATTTATCAAATTCAGGCTCTGGTGTTTGGATATTTACCGCCTTATCATTTTTAAGCCGCACAAGAAAATATTTTTGCACCTGCCCGGCAAAGCCCGCATACATTTTCTTTGTAACGCCTTTGGGGAAATCATACTGAATCCACTCCGGACATTCGCTAATAATTTGTATTTCGTTTGTGCCAATCTCCTCTTTTAGCTCGCGCAGTAGCGCATCTTTTGGGCTTTCCCCCGCGTCAATACCCCCTTGTGGAAATTGCCACGCGCCTTTAATGTCTAAGCGATGCGCGATGAAAAATCGGCATTCGCGCGGATACACACTTGATAGGATTACGGCTGCGACATTTGGGCGATATTTTTTGGGAGTATCATTCATTATGTTACCTTTTATAAAGATTAATTTCACTTCGGCTGCGCATTATAAAGTATAATATACAACAAAAAGGAGTGTTATGCTGCTGTATATTCACATACCCTTTTGCACCAGCAAGTGCGGGTATTGCGCGTTTAGCTCTTTTGTAGGGCAGGAGGCGTATATGCCCTCTTATGTGAATGCCCTATGCCAAGACATAGCCCATAGCCTCACTACGCACAAGGATAGCACTCTAGATTCTATATTTTTTGGCGGCGGCACGCCTAGTCTTATGCCTGCTAGATTTTATGAGCGCATTTTTGCCACTATTCATTCGTATGCGCGCGTGAGTGGGGATTGTGAAATAAGCCTTGAGGCAAACATCAATCATCTAAGCTTGCAGTGGTGTAAGGATATGATAGGCTTTGGCGCAAATCGCTTGAGTGTAGGCATTCAAAGCTTTAATAAGCATAAGCTTGCTTTTTTAGAGCGTGAGCATAGCGCGCAAGAAATTGCCAAAAGTATGGAAAATGCGTATAATGCAGGCTTTAAGAATTTGAGCTGTGATTTGATTATTGACACGCCCCTAGATTCTATGCAGCTTATAGAATCTGATATTGCACGCGCGCGGACTTTGCCCATTAATCACATCTCTGTGTATGCGCTAAGCATTGATAAAGGCTCGCGCTTTGCTACGCAAAAAATGACAAGTATTGATGCAAGTGAGAGTGAATTTTTAAGCTTTTATGCGCGTGATGTGCTACAAGATGCGGGCTTTAGTCAATATGAAGTTTCAAATTATACTAAGAATAATACCCCCTGCAAGCATAATTTGGGCTATTGGCAGGGGTGTGAGTATTTGGGCTGTGGGGCTTCTGCGGTGGGGAGGGTAGGGCAGATACGCTCTCAAGCTTACGCGCACTTAAGCCGCTATATCGCTTATCCCTTGCAGAGGGTGCAGGAGGCATTAAAGCAAAGTGATTTGCGCACAGAATCCATTATGCTAGGGCTTAGATGTATTCAAGGTGTGGATATGTCGCTTTTTACGCTAGATGAAAGAAGTGTGATACAAAGCCTCATTGATGGGCGCAAATGTCGCATTGAGGAGCGTGAAAATGGCACATTCTTGGTGGCAAATGAGTTATTTTTGAGCGATGAGATTACCACTTGGCTGCTTAGGAGGCTTTAATAAATAAGAAAAAGGCTAGATTCTATAAAGTGGCTTGTAAGATGAAAACTAAAGAAGTGGTGGACGCGCAGAGGCTCGAACTCTGGACCCACTGATTAAGAGTCAGTTGCTCTACCAACTGAGCTACGCGTCCATTTGTGCGCAAGAACACATTAAGCGCGAAGTATATCAAGCTTATGTGAGCGCAAAAGGCGCGATTATACATAAAAAAATTTTAGTTTTTTATTAAAGTGTGCAGGCTACTCGCAATAGCGCGGCATTATAGAATCTAACCCCTGCCCGCAAGGCTTGACCACGCGGAGCCTTTAGCCCAACAGCGTGGAGATATATAGAATCTAACCCCAAAAAACAAGTTGATAGATTGCAAAGCAAGCTATAACTTTATCCTTTAGGCGGCGAAGGGCAATTCATTTGCCCGCAGACAAGACCGCACAGCGCGTAAGCGCAAGAAGTGCGGACATGATAGAATCTACAAGCCCTGACACTTAGAGCACTTCACAAATAGCCGCATATCGTGGCTTATGAGCTTTGCACCAAATTGCTGGGCAATATCAAGCTGCAAGCGCTCAATATCATCATCGACAAATTCCACAATATCTCCGCAAGTGAGGCAAATAATATGGTCATGATGTTCTTTTGCCGCAATTTCATAGCGTCTGCCGCTCTTATCCGCCTCTAATGCGGTGATGAAATGCTCCTTTTCAAGAAAGCTTAAGATTCTATAAACAGATGAAATGCTAGCATTTTTATCCGTCATTTTGATAATGTTTGTAATCTCTTCTGGGCTTAGGTGCGTGCCACTTTTATACAGCACAGCAATGATTTCCTCTCGCTGCTTAGAATTTTTCAACCCATTTTTTTTGATAGAGCTTCTTAGTCGCTCAAGGATAGAATCTAGTGTCTCCACGCGGTGATTGGAATTCATATTCATAGTGTCCTCCTGTAATGTGGTAAAATGTGAGATTTTGGATTCTCATTTTTACTCATATTATAGCAATAAAAATCCAAAAAAATGTAAATGAGAAAGCCTACCATAATAAAAAATAATTTTTGCTATAAAAAATGTGCAAATTTTTAACAAAACTACGCTCCTTGAGCGATATTTACACAAATATCCATACAAGAGGCGTTTAATTTATGCGAAAAAATGGCATAATGCCACTTATAAACCAATTTCAAAGGAGCATGTATGTTTGGTTCCAATAAGGCATTGCAGCGGCAGATGATGGAGAAAGATGCGCAGATAGCTCATCTTTCAAAGGAGCTTGAGACTTATAAGCTCCTTGTTGGATTCTCTCAAGTGGAGGCGATTGTAGGCATTAAGGGCGGCGAAGTGGTCTATAAAAATGATGTTGCCCAAAAATTAGATAGTCTTAGCACGCTCATTCCCCAATTAGGCGAGCATGTAAATAGCATTAGTAGTCATCGCCACGAATTTAGCGTCAAAAATACGCGCGTAGATGATGTGGTGTATTACTCCATTGTGCCGCTTAATCACCTAACAAACGACGCAGATGGCGTAAATTTATTTGAAGTTTATACTAAGAGCCTAAAGACAGGCGTTACAGAGACGCAAGCGTCCTTGCAAGATGTGCTTACAGAATCTAATAGCGTAGCCCAGCACTCTATTGAGGCTGCTCATTCGGCTGAAAGCGGGCTAGGAATGAGCGCAAACGCGCTAGAGCAAATTGAAGTGCTGTATGAAAAAATGCAAGTGGCATCAGATTTAGTAACCTCGCTCACCCAGCGCAGCAATGAGATTACAAGCGTTATTTCACTCATTGATGATATCGCAGAGCAGACAAATCTCCTTGCCTTAAATGCTGCTATTGAAGCAGCGCGCGCAGGCGAGCATGGGCGAGGCTTTGCTGTGGTGGCAGATGAGGTGCGCAAACTAGCAGAAAAAACGCAAAAAGCCACCAAAGAAATTGCGGTGGTGGTTAAATCTATGCAGCAAGAGGCAAATGATATTCAAACTAGCACAGAGGAGACAAACGAAGCTACAAGCAATGTGCGCGATGGCGTTTCAAAGCTGCATAGCATTATTAATAATCTCAAACTTGGCAGTCTTGTAACTAAATTTAGCACCTTTAATTTGAGCAATAGAATCTTCTGTGTGCTTGCAAAGCTTGACCATGTGGTGTATAAAAATAATCTTTATTCTTATATCTTTGGCTTGCAAGATAGCTTTAATTGCGTCGACCATCACAACTGCCGCTTGGGCAAATGGTATTTTGAAGGCGATGGTAAGAAAATATTTGCTAATACACAAGGCTATAAGGCTTTGGACGCTTATCATGCGGGCGTGCATACAGAGGCTATCACGCTTGCGCAAACTTTTGCTAATGAGCAGCAGGCTTGCCCTAAGAGCTTTATTAATAGTAAGATTTTGGCTATGGAGCAAAATTCTGATGGCGTTATGAAGTGCATTGTGGAAATGTATAATGAAAAGCGCGAAGAAGTGCTAAGTGAGGTCAAAAAGCTTGAGAGCGAAATGACGCATGATACTCCTGCGCTTAATGCTGCACGCGCACATAGTGAGCCTAAAAAGCCAGATGAGACTAAAATAGAATCTAAGACAGAATCTAAAGGGGAGAGTAAAACAGAATCTAAAATAGAATCTCACGAGCCGCACGCACAAGAGGCTAAAGAGCAAGAAAAGTAAGGGAATTGCTAGCAGTGCGCGGGATTAGATATAGTTTTTTTGTTATTTGTATTGTTTTGGGTATCGCGGTTGTAGCGTATCTTGTCAAGCTTTTTTATGAGGTGGAAGCAGAGGTGAGTAAGATTAAAAATTATCGCTTTGCACTTGCCTCGCAGATTGTGGATAGGAAAGATAGACTGATTGCTAATGTTTTTACTGATGAAAATTTTAGATTCTATGCTACCTTTGATGAAATCCCCCCACGGCTTATAGAATCGCTGCTTGCGGTGGAGGATACATTATTTTTTGAGCATGTAGGGATTAACCCTGATGCTATTTCGCGCGCTATGCTTAAAAATATTAAAAGTATGCGCTATGTGGAGGGCGGCAGCACGCTCACACAGCAGCTTATTAAAAATATCGCCCTAAGTCCAGAAAAAACGCTTAAGCGCAAGCTCACAGAGGCAATGCTAGCCATTCACATCGAGCGGCATTTGAGTAAAGAAAAAATTTTAGAGCTTTACCTTAATCGCATTTCTTTTGGGCATGGTTATCATGGCATTAAAACAGCGGCTATGGGGTATTTTCATAAGACTTTGCACCAGCTTACATTAAAAGAGATGTGTATGCTCGTGGGCTTGCCTAAGGCGCCAAGTTTTTATGACCCTACAAAAAATAAAGATTTCTCTATGGCGCGCGCCAATGACATCATTGATAGGCTTTATGATATTGGTTGGATTTCTAAAGAGGAGCATGATGGGGCCATTAAGGAAGTGCCAGAGGTATATAATCAAACCTTGACGCAAAATATCGCTCCTTATGTGGTTGATGAGGTGCTGCGCGAGCTTGGGCATATAGAGGATTTAAAAACGGGCGGATATTATATTAAGCTTAAGGTTGATGTAGATTATCAGCTCGCTGCGCAAGAAGCTCTTGTTTATGGCTATGAGCAGATTAATAAGCGCCTAAAGGAGCGCTATCCTAAAAGCTTTAATGAGGATTTGAGCAATGATACGTTAAATGGTGCTATGGTGGTTACAGACACGCACACGGGAGATATTTTAGCTATGGTGGGCGGCGTGGATTATACAAAATCTAAATTTAATCGCGCCACACAGGCGAGAAGGCAGCTTGGTAGCTCTATAAAGCCCTTTATTTATCAAAGTGCGTTTGATAGGGGGAATTCTCCTGCTACTTTTGTGCCAGATGTGCCGCGCAAGTTTGTTACCAAAGGTGCAGCAGAGGCAGCAAGTGATACGACAAAAGAGACAGAATCTGAAGCATGGAGCCCTGTAAATTATACGCCAAAATATAATGGATTTATGACCTTAAAAGACGCACTGCGCACATCAAGCAATCTTGCGACGATTAATCTTGTAGACCAAATTATCGGCTTTAGCAAAGTGTATCAATCTTTAAAAAAAGATGGCTTTAATAATTTGCCTGAAAATATGTCCATTGTGTTGGGGAGCTTTGAGCTTTCCCCACTTGAGACAGCGCAGCAGTATTCGATGTTTTCTAATTATGGCACGATTGTAAAGCCTGTGCTTGTAGATTCTGTAATTAACAAAAATGGCGAAAATGTATATAGCTCACCCACAGAATCTAGGCATATTACCACCGCAGCACAGGCGTTTTTGACCATTGATATTTTGCGAGATGTGGTAAATCGCGGCACAGGAGCGCGTGCGCGCGTGAATGGCTTGGAAGTGGCGGGCAAAACAGGCACTTCTAATAAAAATATAGATGGGTGGTTTTGTGGATTTACGCCAGATGTGCAAGCCATTGTGTGGTATGGGCGCGATGATAATACGCCCATAGGACCACATGAATCAGGCGGAGTAGTAGCGCCTCCTGCCTTTGCTTATTTGTTTTCTAAGGTGCTAACCTTTGACCCAGCTATTACTAGAAAGTTTAAAGTGCCAGAGGGCGTGCGCTTAAAAACGCTTGATTATGGCGATTTTTATTATACTGATGATTCGCCCTTGCCCACTAAAAAGCCTATGGTTGATATGAATGAGGATATTTGGTTTTAGGGGTTTAAATCCATTTTTACTTAAAACAAGTTACAATGTCAAAAATTTAAAAAGGATATATTATGAGATTGAAGCTCCAGCATGCCCCTTATATTGCAAATAAAATTAGTATCGATTTGGGCAACTCGCCGCATATTAAGCCTTTAGTGCCTATCCAAAATATCGCTCAAAGCGCCTTAGAATGTCTCAAAGAAAATATCCAAAAGGAATTAGCCATTGATGAAAAAGTGCGCGAGATTTTAGAGGAGCGCAGCGATGAGATTGAGGATTTTGGTATGGACGAGCGGGAGCTTTTTAGAATGTGTAAAAAGCAAGTGGCGCGGGAAGAAAACTTTTATCTTGCATGGGAGGATAGATGCAGCGATGTCTCACATCAAATTCTTACGCAGCTAGATTCTCTTATTGCCTTTGAAGTGTCTGAAACTATTATTAAAAATATTATTTTTAAAGCTATTAATGAATATTCTAAAATCTATGATAAAGCCGAAGAAGCCGTTTTTGAAAAGCTTAAAAAATATAAGCGCAAGCTTACTTATGGCACAGAAGAATATGAGATTGTTTTTAGCAAACTCTATGAAGAGGAGCTGCGCAAAAGAGGGCTTTTATGAATTTAGAAGATGTGCATCTTTACTTTGCTAATGGCTTGTATCTTAAGGCTAAGAGCTTTGGGGCGCGAGGTAGCTTTGTAGGCGAGGTGGTGTTTAACACCTCAATGAGTGGTTATCAAGAAATCATCACAGACCCAAGCTATGCGGGGCAGTTTGTTGTCTTTAGTATGCCAGAAATTGGCATTGTAGGCACAAATGATGATGATAGAGAATCTAAAGACGCCTCTTGCGTGGGTGTCCTTGTTTCATCATACAATGATTATACCTCAAACTTTCGCTCTACAGAGACTTTGAGCGATTATCTTAAGGCGCGCAATATTATGGGCATTTGCAATGTCCATACGCGCGGGCTTATTCAAATGCTCACCAAACAGGGCGCTATGATGATGATTGCCTCCACAGAGATGACAAACCCAGATGAGCTAAAGGCTGCTTTAGAATCTGCGCCTAGCATTGAGCATATAAATTTTATTCATGATGTTTCAACCAAAGCGCCCTATACGCATACAGATTCTGTATTTGATTTTACGCATTTTGGCTATGCTAAGCCGCCTAAGAAGCGCGCTAAAGTCGTGGCTATCGACTTTGGGCTAAAGCGCAATATTCTTAATGAGCTTGTCAATGTAGGGTTAGAAGTGGAGGTTATGCCACATCATTTTAGCGCTGATGAGATTATTGCGCGTTTTGCCAATAAAGAAATTCAAGGCGTGTTTTTATCTAATGGCCCGGGCGACCCTTTGGTGCTGCAAGATGAGATTAATGAGATAAAAAAGCTCATAAACGCAGGTATAGCTATTTTTGGGATTTGCTTAGGGCATCAGTTATTGTCCATTGCGCATGGCTATCCTACGCATAAGCTTAAGTTTGGACATCATGGGGGCAATCACCCTATTAAAAACTTGCAAAGTGGCGTGATAGAAATCACAGCCCAAAATCACAATTATTGCGTGCCAGAATCTATTGCGCAAGTTGCTACTATCACGCATAGAAATTTATTTGATGGCACCATTGAGGGCGTGCGGTATAAAGATAAGCCCATTTTTTCTGTGCAGCATCACCCAGAAGCTAGCCCAGGACCAAAAGAGGCGCGCGTGCTTTTTGAGGAATTTGCGCGCCTGTGCGAGCAGATGTAATCTATAAAGGAAAATATAGCAGCTATGCTAGATTAATGTATTGTGAAAGCAGAATAATCACAATCACCATAGGCGCGATAATGCGTATAATCCATAGCCAGATTCTAAAAAGCCACTTTGGCAGATAGGGCGTCCATGCTTGAAGGTGTGTCCTTTTCACGCGCCAGCCCACAAAGAGTAGTAAAGTAAGCATACCTAGCGGCATAAGCAAAGATGAAGTGATAGAATCTAGCGCGCCAAAGAGGCTTTTGCCAAAAATTTTAGGCAAAGCCATATCCGCATTTGCCCATAAAATCACCAAAAATCCCAGCACAAATACACCAAAACTAAGTAAATATGAGGCTTTGGCTTGAGAGAGGGAAAACTTATCGCGCAAAATACTCACACCCGGCTCCAGCATAGAAATCGTAGAAGTAATGCCCGCAAATAGCACCGCGATGAAAAATAATAAGCTCACTATTTGCCCGCTACTGTCCAAAGCATTAAAAGCTAGCGGTAAAGATATGAATAATAAGCCTACACTATCGCTTGGCTCGCCTCCAAAATGATAAATAAAAGCAAAAATCATAAGTCCAGCAATGAGTGATACTACAATCCCGCTTAGCACCACCCACACAGCGCTTTTAAAGAGATTTTCGCTTTTATCTGCGCTTGCGGCATATACCGCAATGGTGCCAACGCCTAGTGAAAGTGAGAAAAAGACTTGTCCTAGAGATTCTATAATAGTTTTTGTGGTGATATTTGTAGGCTCAAATTGAAACATAAAATCTAAAGCCTTGTGAAATTCAGGCAAACTTGAAGCATAGACCAAAAGCCCTATAAAAATCAAAAAAAGCAAAGGCATAAGGATAAGATTAAGGCTCTCAATCCCCTTTTTTATCCCGCGCGCGACAATAAGAGCAGTGAGCGCGATAATACACCCAAAGCAAAGCGTTTGCCACCAAATAGAATGCGCGCTAATATCCTCAAAAAGCTTTTTAGCCTGCTCCATATCGTTTGGCAGATGAAAGCTCACATAGATAAGATAAAACACAATCCAGCCCATAACCACCGCATAAAAGCTTAAAATAATAGGACCAGCCACAGCATTAATCCCAAGCCACATAAGCGATTTATTCGCATTTTTATCAATAATTTGATGAGCGTTATGGATAGAATCTGCAGGCAGGGAATTAAGCTTATCAAGGATAATGTAATTATCTAAAGGATTGCTGCGCGCTTTATTGCCAAGGAGCATTTCAGCTAAAAGCATAGATACACCAATGCAAAGGGCTAAAATGAGATAGAAAATTACAAATGCCCCGCCGCCATTTGCGCCTGTCATATATGGGAATCGCCAAATATGTCCTAGCCCAATGGAACTCCCTAATGTCGCTAAAATAAAGCCAATTTTACTAAAGTTATTCATGCCAGATTCTCTCCATGAGATGTTTTTGCCAATATTTTGTGATAAAGCCAAAATTCTAGCTAAAATATGCAATTCTGCAAGCTTTTGGGGCTTAAAATGGTGGTGTTTATGTGAGTTGGTGGAATTTTGCTACAATCATATTGAGCCTATAGCGAGATATAGAATCTAGCCTTACAATATATAAAGTTTTTGCGTGCAAATGAGCGCATACTTTTAAGCCAATGCACAGAAGCGTGATAAAGGAGTAAAAGTGAATAATTATCGTGTAAGAGTATATTTTGAGGATACAGACTGCGGGCAGATTGTTTATCATACAAACTATATTAAATATTGTGAGCGCGCACGCAGTGAGATATTTTTCGCCCATGATATGCAGCCTTTTATGGATACAAGCGGCTTTGTGCTTAAACATTTGCAGGCAGATTTTATCTCAAGCGCGCGTTTGGGGGATTTGCTTGAAGTGAGAAGTTATGTGGATACGCTTAAAAACGCCTCTGTAAGCATTCATCAAGAGATTTATAGAATCTATAATGCCAAAGAACAGGCAGCATGCGAAGATTTAGTCTTTAAAGCGTGCATTACGCTTGCTTTTATTGATGTCGCGCAAGCAAAACCTTGTAAGATTCCGCCCTTTATGCGCGAGATTCTAAGCGCCCTGCAAGCAAAATAGCACTAAAGGCTAAAGCTTAACATAAAGGAGTAAAAATGGATTTAGATGTGCAAAAACCTGTGATTAAATATCCCTGCAAGTGGGAATACCGCGTGATTGGCGAGAATGAGGAGAAATTAAAAGAGCTTATTTTTGAAGTAATGCCGCGCGAATATGAGGTGCAGTCTGGCAAGCGCTCTTCAAGTGGGCATTTTGTGAGCGTGTATGCAATTATTGAGGTGCAAAATGAGGAGGAGCGCAATAGCATTTTTGCCAAGCTTCAAGCAAGTAAAGATGTGAAAATGGTTATTTAAGGCAGCTAATGCGCTTTGGCAAGATTGCTTATCTTAACTTATTACCCTTTGATATGTTTATTAAAAAATATCCTACACCTGCGCATTTTAAAAAATTTTTAGATTTAAAAAAGTCCTATCCTGCGCAGTTAAATCAGCAATTTTTGAAAAAATATATTGATGCGGGCTTTATCTCATCATTTGCAGGCTTTGAATCTATGCAAAAGCATAAAGCCACAAATGCTGCTATTATCGCTAAAGGCGCGGTTTGGAGCGTGATAGCTTTGCCCAAAGCGCAAAAAGATGATTATCAATCAGCCTCCTCTAATGCGCTAGCAAAGATTTTAGGCATAAATGGCGAAGTGTTAATTGGCGATAGAGCATTGCGCTATAAGCTAAGCGGCAAGGAGTATGTGGATTTGGGCGAGAAATGGTGGGAGAGACATCATCTAGGCTTTGTTTTTGGGCGATTATGCTTTAATAAATATGCCACCTTTTACACACGTCTAGCCCAAAGCTTTGTTACAAAGCCTATTAAAATCCCGCATTACATACTGCAGGCACGCGCACAGCAAAGCCATATTGCTCCGCAAGATATTAAAGCCTATCTTAAACATATTCATTACCGACTAGGCAAAAAAGAGCTTTTGGCGCTGCGTAGATTCTATGCGCTTGCGCGTTTAAAAGGCATTAAAAAACCTGCGCGTTTTTAAAAGGAGTGTTATTACTTCTTAGTTATAATCAACGCCTTTAAATTCACCACAAAAGGCAACGCGTGAAAAAAACCCTCATCATTGCACAAGGCGATGTTGCAAAGCTCGTGCTTGATACTATTTTGGATAAATATTTTAGCAATGACTATTATGTTGTAATAGCTAAAGATGAGAGTTTTATACCGCCAAAAGTGCCTAGCTCATTTGAGTTTCACATTTTTGATTACACTTCAGCTTATAGAATCTCACAAGTAGTTAATGATGATATTGTGAATATTTTTCTTGTGCTTGATGATGAAAGTGAAATTATTGCCACTTATAAGATTCTAAGAGAGATGAGTAAAAAAACGCGCATTGTAACAGCCATTGAGCAAAGCACGCCAGAAATGCAAGCAGATAGCAATCTTGTTATGCTTAACCAAAAGCTTATTTTTGCTAATAAATTTATTGAACGATTGCCTAATGTCCCGCTTATCCCGCGCAGTTTCGGGCTAGGGCAGGGTGAGATTATGGAAGTGGCTATCCCTGCGGGAAGCATTTTTGCCTACAGGCATATTGGCTCAATCCAGCAGAAAAAATGGCGCATTGTGGGCGTGTATAGGCGTGGCGAGCTGCTTTTAAGCTCGCATTCTATGATTATTCAGCCAAATGATAGCCTGCTTATTGCTGGTGAGCCAAAAACGCTTAATGATGTCTATAAGCAGATAAAGAGCGATATAGGGCAGTTTCCCGCTCCCTTTGGGCGCGATATATTTTTATATGTGGATATGTCGCTCTCAAATGAACATAGAATCTGGAGCGATGTGCAAAATGCCCTCTTTTTGAATAAACATTTGAAAAATAATAAACTCTTTATCCACGTGCTTAATCCCTGCTCCTTTGAGCTGCTTGATAATATCAAAGCTTTAGAATCTAAAAATGTAGCCGTTAGGATTGATTACACAAGGGCGAGCTTTAAGGATAAAATTACCCAAGATGCTCAAAAGCGCTTTGGGCTTGTGATTATTAATAAAGATATTTTTGCTTCGCGTAAAAATCGCCGCGTGCTTTTTGAGCTTTCTATCCCTGTGCTTAAGACGGGTTGGGAGTATATTGATGAATGCAAAAAGAGTTTTGTGATTTTAACCAAAAATATGGGCAATACCGAGAATGTCGCCTCTATAGTATTTGATATCTCAAAGCAGCTTAATCTTGAAGTAGATGTGTATGATTATGATGCAGATGCGTCTTATCATGATGAGATTATGCAAAGCTATGAGGAGCTTTCGCGTATTTTTGAGCGCAAAATGCACGCTATTCAAACAGATTCTAAAAATCCCATTCTTTACTTGCAAGATAGCTTTACACCTTATTTGTGCTTTGTGCCATTTGAGCGCAATATTTCGCGCACTAAGTTTTTTTCTTTCATCTCCACAGATGTGCATAAGATTGAATCTATGAATAATAAAAATCCTCAAATTTTTATCCCACTTCCTAAAGAGCAAAGATGATAGTGCGCAATTTTACACGATTTAAGGGGAGCAAATGAGCCAAAAAAACGAGACACACAAGCATAAAACCCAAAAGTGCAAAACTATAGACGAATTACAAAATGAAATGATAGATGAGGTAGTAAAGGCTTTAAAAGAAAATAAAGTCCTAGAGGAGGCTCTGCAAGAATGCGGCATGCAAAAGCAAACCACACAAATGACAGAAACTCTGCTCATTCAAATCCCGCATACCGCTTATCCTGTGCATATTGGCTCACTAGGCGCGCTTAATTTTAAGCATAAAGTACTCATTGTCTCAAATCCAAAGGTCGCGGGGCTATATTTAAAGCAGATTCTATCTTTGCTCAAAGCGCCTGAAGTGTATGTGTGTATCGTGCCAGATGGAGAGTCTTATAAAAATATGCAAAGTATTGAATATATCCTTGAATGCGCATTTTCACATCGTCTTGATAGAAAATCGACTATGATAGCGCTAGGCGGAGGTGTGATAGGCGATATGGTGGGCTTTGCGAGCGGGATTTATCAAAGAGGCATTGATTTTGTGCAAATCCCAACTACGCTCCTAGCGCAAGTTGATGCCTCCGTTGGCGGCAAAACAGGCATTAATAACGCCTTTGGTAAAAATCTCATTGGATTATTTCATCAGCCAAAGGCAGTGTATATTGACCCAGCAGTGCTTGATACACTCCCTCCGCGTGAGTTTGGCGCAGGTGTGGCGGAGATGATAAAAATGGCAGTGTGCTTTGATGCGCAGTTTTTTGCATTTTTGCAAAAGCATAGGCTAGATTCTATAAAGCATCTTACACAAGCTATTATAAAAAGTGTCGCCATTAAAGCCCGCATAGTCAATGCCGATGAGAAAGAAAGCGGCATTCGCGCTGCGCTTAACTATGGGCATACATTTGCGCATGTGATTGAGCATCTCACGCATTATACGCACTTTTTGCATGGCGAGGCGGTGAGCATTGGGATATGTATGGCAAATGCACTAGCTTGCGCTTTGGGATTGCTCGAGGAGAAGCAGGCTCAAGA
This sequence comes from Helicobacter jaachi, assembly GCF_000763135.2. NCBI lineage: Bacteria > Pseudomonadati > Campylobacterota > Epsilonproteobacteria > Campylobacterales > Helicobacteraceae > Helicobacter > Helicobacter jaachi. The sequence continues at coordinate 232,214 of NZ_JRPR02000001.1, forward strand.
TATACGCGCACTTTTAGAATCTTATAATCTCCCCACATCATTTGCTATCAAAGATGTAGAGGCATTTTATGAAAAGTTTTTTTTGGATAAAAAGAGTATGGATTCTAAGATTATGTTTGTCCTCCCACGCGGCATAGGCGATGTGTGCTTGCGTGAAGATGTGCCAAAAGAAATAGTGTTAAAAGTCCTATCACATTTTAAGCAGTCTTAATATGAAGTTATTTATATATTATTTATGCTTTGTTACTAGCCTTTTTGCTGCTATCGAAGATAAAAATGCAGTCATTCAAGAGCAGATTAAAGCACTTCAATCTAGCCTTGAGCAGAGCCATAATGTGTGGCTTAAGCACTATATGAGTTTGGAAAATTATAATGAGCTCACTAAAGAAATTGCCACTATTAAAAAAGAGATAGAAATTCAATCTCCCCCGCCGCGCTCGCTCACTCATCGCCTTGAGACATTGCAACGCCAGCAAGAATTGCTCAAAGATTCTGTAAAAAACCCCTACAGCACACTTTTAGAGGTGAAGCACATTGAGGAAGTGCCACAAATTACCAATCCTTTTTTAATCCTCACAGGTTATTCATTTATCCAGCAGCTCAAAGAGCGGCAAAATGCATTAAAGGCTAATCAAGAAAGCCTGCAAGATTTGCTTGCCATTATTAATGAGGAATATATGCTCTACACACAGCTTGCCCAAACGGATAAATCTTTAAGCGTGGCACAAAATATATTCCGCACGCAGCGAATGATTGAGGAGTTTGAGAGTGTGCAAAAGATTTTAGAAACTTCTATAGATATTTATAATCAAGAATGCGAAAACACTATCACTAAGCTCACCAATCAAATTAAAAATCAATTTTTTAAAGCCCTCTATATCGGTGTAGCCGTGCTTATAAGTATTCTTTTGGCGTTTTTATTAAAGCTTACTTTGCGCAAGTATATTTTAGATGTGGATAGAATCTACACCGCAAGCAAGGTTATTAATTTTATTAATATCACTATCATTGTGCTTATTTTGCTTTTTGCATATATGGAGAATGTAAGCTACCTTGTGGCGATTGTGGGCTTTGCATCAGCAGGGCTTGCTATTGCTATGAAAGATTTATTTATGAGTGTGTTAGGCTGGTTTGTGATAATCCTTGGAGGCAGCGTGCATGTAGGTGATAGAGTGCGCGTAGTGAAAGAGGGCTGCACTTATGTGGGCGATGTGCTTGATATTTCGGTGCTAAGAATTACGCTTTTTGAAGATGTAACGCTCACAAGCTATATGGAAAATCGCCGCGCAGGGCGTATTATTTTTGTGCCAAATAATTATATTTTTACCACTATGTTTGCAAACTACACGCATGGCGGGCTAAAAGCAGTGTGGGATGGCATAGACTTTACTATCACTTTTGATAGCAATTACAAAAAGGCATTAAAAATCGCCACAGACATAGGCAAAAAATACGCCAAAGGTTATACAGAAATGGTGCGCCAGCAGGTGCATCGTATGCGCGATAAATACTCCTTGCGCAATCCTAATTTAGAGGTGCGCAGCTATTGTATGATTGAGCCAAATGGGCTTAGAATTTCTTTATGGTATCAAACAAACTCTTATGCCACACTTGCCCTGCGTAGCACTATTTCAGGTGAGATTATCGAGCAGATTCTAAAAGAGAGCGATATTCATATTGCTTATCCTACGACAAAGGTAGTCGCCACAGGCGGCGATGGCACAGGCGATAGGGCAGATTCTAAAATTATAGAATCTGCGCAAACTTTAGCGTCATCTTCAGCCCAAACACAAGCTATTTTGGGCGGTGGGGCTACACAAATGTAGTAAATTAAAAGGGATAATTTGAGCGAAATAAAAAAAGTATATTTTAAAACCTTTGGTTGTCGCACAAACCTCTTTGACACGCAGGTGATGAAAAGCAATCTGTTGCATTTTGAATGTGTGGAGAATGAGGAGCTAGCCGATGTGGTGGTGGTGAATTCCTGCACGGTTACAAATGGCGCAGATGCGGGCGTTAGAGGCTATCTTAATAAAATGCGCCAACTCAATAAAAAAGTGTATTTCACAGGTTGTGGTGTGGGGACAAAAGGTGAAGAGGTGTTTAATAATAATCTAGCGCATGGCGTATTTGCCCATAGTTTTAAGGAGCGCGTGGGCGAGTTTCTAAGCCATAATGAGCGATTTTTTTATGCAGAATCTGCCCCAATGCACCTTGATAGCACTATAGTTACGCATTTTTCAGGTAAATCAAGGGCGTTTTTAAAAATCCAAGAGGGCTGCGATTTTGCGTGTAGTTATTGCATTATTCCTTCTGTGCGTGGGTCTGCGCGCTCGTATGAAAAGGAGAAGATTCTATCACAAATCCGCTCTTTGTGCGAAAATGGCGTGAGTGAAGTGGTGCTTACAGGCACAAATGTGGGGAGCTATGGCAAGGATTTGCACAAATACAATCTCGCGCGCCTCATTAAAGATATAGATTCTCTAAAAATGCTTAAACGCCTGCGCATAGGCAGCCTTGAGCCTAGTCAAATTGATAGCGAGTTTAAAGAAGTGCTGCAATTGCCGCTTATGGAGAAGCATTTGCACATTGCTTTGCAGCACACAAGTAATGCTATGCTTGCGATTATGAATCGTCACAATCGCGTGGAGAGCGATTTGGAGCTTTTTTCATACTTTGCTAAAAGAGGCTTTTGCTTAGGGAGTGATTTTATCGTAGGACACCCGGGTGAGAGCGAGGCAGTGTGGGCAGAGGCGCTTGCTAATTTTAAAGCCTTTCCGCTTACGCATTTACACCCCTTTATATACTCAAAGCGCGATGGCACACCTTCTAGCGTGATGAAAGATTCTATAAAGGGCGATGTGAGCAAGCAGCGCCTGCATACGCTAAAAAGCATTGTGGCGAGTAATAATTATGCCTTTCGTGAAGCCAATAATGGTGTGTTATATGTGCTGTGTGAGCATGGTATAGAATCTAGCGAAGGCTTTGTGTATAGTGGGCTAGACCAGTTTTTTAACCGCATACGCTTTGAGAGTAAAAACGCACATTTAGAGGGGCAGTGGCTTACATTTGATGCGTATAATATTGGCAAGGATGGCAATTATGGCAAAATCTAGAAGTCTTGTGATTGGCATTAGCGCGCTTGTGCTGGCTGTGATTTTAAGCGTTATTTTTGTGTTAAGAGACAGCACGCAGCTAGTGAGCGCTAAGGAGGCAGAACATCTCTTTTTAAACGCAGAAATTACGCAAGTGCAAAGTGATGGCGAATATGTATATTTTAACGCCGACAATAAGCACTATCGCGTGTATGCCGATAGCCTCTCTCCTCGTATATGGAGCTGGAATTTTTCAGTGGTGGCAAAAAAGACGCATTTTATAAGCGATATTTTGGGCGAGATTGGCATTGTGATTGTGCTATTTTTGGGCTTAGTGGTGCTTTTGCAGGCTATTAGACTTATGTTTTTTAAGCCCTCCCCCACAAGTAAAAAACCTGAAATCTCACGCGATATAGAATCTTTGCCCGTTACAGAATCTAGCGCGCCTTATGTGCCAATGGCAAGTGCTGTGCGCTTTAAAGATGTGGCGGGCATTAGCGAGGTAAAAGAGGAATTATTAGAGATTATTGATTATTTGAAAAATCCTAAGCATTATGAGGATTTGGGCATTGCGCTGCCTAAGGGCGTGCTACTTATTGGTCCGCCGGGCGTGGGCAAAACCATGATAGCAAAAGCTGTAGCGGGTGAAGCTGGCGTGCCATTTTTTTATCAAAGTGGCTCAAGCTTTGTGCAAATTTATGTTGGTATGGGTGCAAAGCGTGTAAGGGAGCTATTTATGCGTGCTAAGGCAAAAGCTCCTAGCATTATTTTTATTGATGAAATTGATGCAGTGGGCAAAGCGCGGGGTAATACACGCAGTGATGAGCGCGAAGCTACGCTCAATCAGCTTTTGACCGAAATGGATGGTTTTGAAGATTCTAGTGGTGTGATTGTTATCGCCGCGACTAATAAAATCGAGGTGCTTGATGAAGCGCTCTTAAGAAGTGGGCGCTTTGATAGGCGCATTTATGTGGATTTGCCAAATTTAAGTGAGCGCGAGCATATTTTGGAGCTGTATTTAAAGGGCAAAAGGCACGAGCTTGATATACAAGAGATTGCGCGTTTGTGTGTGGGCTTTAGCGGCGCGGCACTAAGCGCGTTAGTTAATGAATCAGCGCTCAATGCCCTTAGGCGCAAATCGCCCATCATTCAAAAAGAGGATATTCTTGCCACTAAAGATAAGGTGCTAGTGGGGAAGAAAAAGGCTTTGAGTTTAAGCGAGAAAGAAAAGGAGATTTTAGCCCTCTATCAGTCGGCAAAGGCTTTGAGCGCGTATTGGCTAGAGGTGGATTTTGACAAAATTGGGCTTGTGAATGAGAGCTTTAGGCAGGTGGATAAGGAGCTTGTGAGCAAGCAAGAGCTTATGAGTAAGATTAAAGTGGCGCTAGCTGGAAATATTGCCGTGCAGCTCGTGTATCAGCAGACTTTTAGTAATGCCAAAGATGATATTGCGCAAGCCAAAGAAATCGCTACGCAAATGTGTGAGCAATATGGCATGGCGCAGCGACTTTTGGGCGATACAAGCGATGTGGCGCATATTTTAGAGGAAGCACAAAAAGAAATGCAAGATTTTATCACTAATTCTAAAGCCGCACTTTTAAAAATCGCCAAAGCCCTGCTTATGCGCGAGCGATTGAGCAAAGAAGAGATTAAAGAGATATATGAAAATGTGCATTTATGACAAACTTTGATGACTTAGAGCCACTGGCTCAAAGCGTGCTAGAGGGGATTATAACGCGCTTTATACATAATCCTTACGCGATTATAGGCTATGGAGAGGGTGGCTTAGCCTATCAAAATATGTCGCTCCCTCCGCTTTCTCAAGCTTTAAGCCAAGCGCAAATACGCATAAAGCAGCGCGCGCGATTACAGAATCTAACGCTCATTGCATCATATAATGTATGGCGAGATATGCTTAAATCTGGCGCGTTTGAGCGCATAGGGCGCGATGTGGGGGATATTAATGTAGATATTTATATAAGCGCGCAAGGAGTGGATATAGCCATTATAGAATCTGTGCTAGATTCTATAATTTCTACTTTACCCACAAGTGTGGTGAGTGTGTATAAAAATTGTAGATTTTAGATTCTATTCAAGCCTTTGTGGATTAAGCTTGCCTAAGCCCGATAGGCAGTCTTGTGCTTTACAATCAATCCTTGAAATGCTCTCCCCTAGCTCATTATAAGATTTTTGCCATATGGCTTGATTATTTTCATAGAGCATTTGCATTCTAAGCTTGCCATTGGGGTAAAACCAGCTCACCTCCACCTTTTGGGGTGTATCATCGCTATATACGCGCTCTGTGAGTTTTGTGCCATTCTCATCAAAGCTGCGCTCCACGCCCACCTTTCTATCATCGCTAAAGCTTGCCTCCAAGCGCACAATGCCATTTTCACCATATTGCTTCATATCGCCATTTTTTAAGCCATTTTGATAATTTACTATTTCTTGAATCTTGCCATTAGGGTAGTATGCGCGCTCTACACCCTCAATCTTGCCCTGTTTATATGTGCGTTGGCGCGATACCTTGCCATTTTCATAGTATTCTATCATCTTGCCGGAGGGCACGCCATCATTATACTCCGCCTCCTTAGCTAGCGCACCATTTGGGTGATAATACCTCGCTTTGCCAACGAGCTTATCCTCATCATAAGTCATTTCAGCTTTTAGCACATTGTGGGGATAAAACTCCTGCACTATACCTTGTAATTTATTATTTTTATACAGCGCATCATAAATCACATCGCCATCGGGCGAATATCGTATCTCACGCCCTTCTTTGCGCCCATTGACAAAATGCATTTGTTTGAGCAAATGCCCCTCCTCATCATACCAAGCCTCGCGCCCATGCTTAATATCTGTGCCTTTTATATAGCTTACCTTTAATTGCACGATTTCGCCAATAGTGCCCATAGTCGTGGTGCGTATTTCTAACTCCGCGCCTAGCGCACAAACGCCCAAACTCATACAAAATAATAATATTTTAAAACGCATTTTCTATCCTTAGTTTTATCTTTGGTGCTTTCATGTTTTTGTATTTTTTGGATTTGTCTCGCATTTGGTGTGATTGCCTACGCCAATTTGATAGTATGTAAAGCCTTTAGATTCTAAGTTTTGGTGCTGGTAAATGTTGCGTCCATCGAATATCACAGGCGATTTTAGCAACTTTGCGATTTCATCAAAATCAGGGCTTCTAAACTCACGCCATTCAGTCACAAGGCATAGCGCATCCGCATTTTTCAGCGCGTCATACTTGCTATCCACCAAATTTATAGAATCTAAATATTCTTTCAAATAATATTTTGCTTGATGCTGCGCCTTGCTATCATAGGCATTCACGCGCGCCCCGGCTCGCACTAAATGCGCGATTAGCACAATCGCACTAGCCTCGCGCATATCATCTGTCTCTGGCTTAAAGCTAAGCCCCCAAACTGCGAAGGTTTTATTTTTTAATGGCTTAGATTCTATAATGGAATCTAGTTTAGATTCTAAAAAAGATGCTTCGCTGCGCTCAGCATGACGAGGGGAGTTTTGCTCAGCGTGACAATAATCTAATCCACAAAAATGCCTTAGAATCTTCTCCACTAATAGCAGTTTTTGGCTCTCATTTACGCCTTGCACCGCATGTAAGATTCTAGCCTTGTAGCCGTAGTCTAGCGCCGTTTTTTCCAATGCGCGCACATCTTTAGGGAAGCAGCTGCCGCCATATCCGCAGCCTGGATATATAAAGCTATATCCAATGCGTGAATCTGAGCCAATTCCAAGCCGCACATCATTAATGTTTGCGCCGACGCGCTCGCAGATTTGTGCCATTTCGTTTATGAAGCTAATTTTTGTGGCTAACATCGCATTTGCCGCGTATTTGGTCATTTCCGCAGATTCTATATTCATGGCTATCAAGCGGTCGCTTTTGATTAAAAATGGCGAATACAGCGCTTTCATCACTTCTAGTGCCTTTTGCGAATCACAGCCGATTACCACTCTATCTGGGCTTAAAAAGTCCTTAATCGCCACGCCCTCTTTTAAAAACTCTGGATTGCTAACCACATCAAAATTCGCCTTACAATTTCGCGCCTTAAGTTTAGATTCTATAATGCCCTTCACAATGCGCGCCGTGCCAACTGGCACCGTGCTTTTATCGACCACCACGACATATTTAGATTCTATATTTTCGCCAATATCGCGCGCCACAGCCTTTACATACTGCAAGTCAGCGCTGCCATCCTCGCCCATAGGCGTGCCAACGGCGATGAAAATCACCTCCGCATTTCTCAAAGCGGCTTTTTTATCAGTGGTAAAGCTTAGGCGGGCGGCTTTCACATTTTCTTTTATCATAGATTCTAAGCCCGGCTCATAGATTGGTATCACGCCCTGTTTTAGCGCGTCAATTTTTTTAGAATCTACATCAAGGCAAACCACCTCATTGCCACTCTCAGCAAAGCAAGCCCCCGCCACAAGCCCGACATAGCCGCTACCTACGATTGTTATACGCATATTTTCTCTAGCGTGGCATATTTGAGAGATTGCTAAAGAGCGTGTTGAGCGAGCGCTTAACTAACTCCTCTTTTTGCTCTCGTGTGATTTGTAAATCATCTCCTACCCCAAGATATTTTTTCTCACTTAATTTAAGCGTGCTGGTGGCACTTTGCTGGATAGTTTTTGCCTTATTATTGAGCGTGAAGCGGATACTGCTTTTAAGCGTGGCGCTATCTTTAGAGCTAATGGCGCTTGTATTTTCTTTGACTTCATCAATCACAAAATCATATTTAATATCAAGCACATAGGTATTTTCATCGGGTTTTTGCACGACTTCAAAGCAGCCACAATCCACCAAAGCATCGTCTAAAATAGCTTTAAATTCCTTTTTTGAAAGCATATTTTCCGCACTTGCTTGAATTTTACCAAATGTGATAGGATACTGCGTGCTAGCGCAAATTTTTTGAATCTCAACGCGTTTTTGCGGCTCTGGCGTATTTGAAAAGCAACCATATACCAAAAAAGCCCACACAACAAGAGCTAAATATTTCATAAAAACTCCTTATAAAATTAAAAATGGCTCGATTTTATCTTAAAGATTCTAAAATCGCAATGAGTTTGCACGCTTTTGGCATAGAGTAGGGAATTAAGCGTGTTTAAGCTAGTTGGCTTTTGCAATCAACGCAAAGTGATAAGGGCTTTGTAAAGATTCAGTGATGTTTGTGTAGAATCTGCACTTTTAAGCATTTGGACATAAGGAGCATTATGCAGACATTGGGCTTGCCCTCCTTGGCATATACATACTTTGCTATAAGTTTTATTATAAGTTTTGTGCTGTGCGTGGGCATTATTTTTCTCACCAAATATTTTAAGATTTTTATGGATAGTGGCACTTCGCATAAGCCTCAACGCTTCCATACACGCGCTACGCCACGTGCTGGAGGGATTGGCATTTTTGTAGCATTTTGCGTGATGTGTGCGCATTTGTATGATGAGAGTGCAATTATTATACTAGGCTGCGGAGTTATCTTTGCAAGCGGACTTATAGAGGATTTTAGTGGGCAGTTATCACCAAAAGTGCGGCTTGTCATGCAGTGTATTGCTGCTTTTGGGCTTTGCGCGCTGCTTGATGTGATGTTAAGAGATTTGTCAATAGGTGTTATGCTGCCTTATGTTATCGCGCTATGCTTTAGCACCTTTGCTTTAGTCGGGGTGAGTAATGCCATAAATATTATCGATGGCTTTAATGGGCTAGCAAGTGGCGTGTGTATGCTGGTCCTTGCAGGTATTGTGTATGTGGCGTATGATGTGGGGGATATGCAAATTTATTATTGCGCTTTAGCGATTTTGGGCGCGATTTTGGGCTTTTTTGTGTGCAATTTTCCCTTTGGGCGTATATTTTTAGGAGATGGAGGAGCGTATTTTTTAGGCTTTATTTTGGGCTTTTTGCTTATGTGTCTCACTCAAAGACACAGTGAGGCTGTAAGTGCCTTCTTTGGGCTTTCTATCATGATTTACCCAATCTACGAGGTGGTGTTCTCCATATGGCGGCGCAAGAGGTTTGGAGCAAATGCTACAAAGCCCGATAGCTTGCACTTACACACGCTTATTTTTAGAGTGCTTAAACGCAATGCTATGACTTCAAGCACACTTTTAATGCTTTATATGCCTTTTGTGTGTTTCAGCATTATTTTTTATGCAAACACAGGCGCGCTTATGTGTGAAATTGCGGTATTTACGCTACTTTACACGCTTGTATATAAACAACTAAAGGCAAAAACGCACTAACCTTGCGTATAAAATATGATAGCACACCACAAAAAGCGCGCAAATGCCCACAAGCATCGCACTATTATTGCAAAAATATATACTTAAAATCACAAATGGTAGATTAAATACGAGCAAAAATAGCGAAGTAAGGGTATTTGAGCGAGTTATGCGCTTAAAAATAAGCATATGCAAATGCACTTTGTCAGGCTGTGTGGCAGAGATTTTGCGCTTAAAACGCTTGCGCCATATGGAAAACACCACTTCGTAGATTGGGTAAATCTACAAATGTCGTTATCATAGCCTCGTAAAATAGGGCTTTAAAGATTTTTAAAAACTAAAATGTGTCCAAATCTGTGTCTTTTCACGCTTGTCGCTTGTGCAGGCAATATTTCATTATAAAAAATAAAAAGCTATAATTATGAGGAATTTTGAGTAAGGAGACACAAATGGTATTGCAATTAGAGATTACAAATGCTGATGAGAATTTGCTAAAGGCATTGAAAGGCGTAGTGAGGCTGTATCCGCAATCAAAGCTTAAGGTAAAAAGGCAAAATTCTAAAGGGCAGAAGCTCACAGTTAATGGCTTTACGGAGGAGTTTGAAATGGAGCTTTTAAGGGAGCTAGAGGAAACAAGGCGAGACTACGCAGCAGGGAAAATTAAGGCGTATAGTGCAGATGAATTTAGAAAGGCTGTCGATAATGGCGAAATTTGAGCTACTTCAAACAAAACTTTTTCGCAAAGAATACAAAAAGCTTAGCTCAAGACTAAAAGATGAAGTCGATAAGGTTTTAGAAAAGCTAGAAAATGGCGAAACTTTAGAATCTAAACATAAAGACCACGGGTTAAGTGGGAATCTTAGCGGTTTAAGGGACTGCCATGTGAGGTTTGATTTAGTTTTAATCTATCAAAAAGATGGGCAAAATTTAATTATCACCGCTATGCGTATAAATACTCATAGTGAGATTTTTAAGAAATAACCCAAAAAGATTACACAAAAAATCTGCCAGCGTGCAAAAATCAACAATACTCCATTCATAGGCGTCATATAGAATCTAGATTCTATTTAACTCCCTGCTTTGCTTGGGAATGAATAATATCTTGAATTTTATGGGCGATTTGCATAGCCCTCATGCCATCGTCTTGATTGGGGCGATTGCCATTTACAGATGGCATATTCTTACACATATTCACAAAGTCTATGAGTTCTGAAAGTAGCGATTCTTGTCCTCTTACCTCAATAGTCTCGGTATTTGCGCTAATTGAGACATTATCCAATCGCTGCTCGACACTTTGCTTATCCACAAATACTTCTTTGCGCAACAAATTACAATCAATATACTCACTTTCTGTAGTGATACTAATTTGCCTGCGGCGCTTTTCGGTAATGCGACTGGCTACGATATTGGAAAATGAGCCATTAGTGTGGATAATGCACGCTCTAGCATACTCTATCATATCGCCTATAACCACGCCATGCGCGTAAATATCCCGCACATCGCCATTTATGCTTAGAGCCAAATCCACATCGTGTATCATTAAATCAATCACCACATCGCAGTCTGTAATGCGCGAACTCATCTTATTTGTGCGGATAAAATCAATATTAATAATCTTATGATTATTGTGTGCCAAAATATGCTTAAGTGTCAGTACTGCAGGATTGTAACGCTCAATAAAGCCTACTTGTATATTTAAGTGCTTTTCGCGCGCGAGATTAACAATAACTTGCGTAGATTCTAAAGTATTAGTGAGGGGCTTTTCAACAAAAATATTTTTGACATAATCGCTCACTTTATTTATGTAATCAAAATGCGTAAAAGTGGGCGTTACGATAATAGCACCATCGCAGCTTTTTAAATCTGTATCAAGATTTTCTAGTATTTTAATATCAAAGGCTTTGCTTAAACTTTGGCATAATTCTAGGTTTGTATCATACAAAAAGGCAATTTCTACATTTTTGAGCATGTTTAAGATTCTCAAATGATTTTGCTCCATTTTGCCTATGCCAAAAAGGGCTATTCTAATTGGCTTATCCATTGACTACCTCTATCACTCGTGCTTGCTCCTCGTCTGTGAGGAATGGGCTAAATGGCAGGGATAGAATCTCATCGCACACCATTTCGCTTATGGGGAAATCCCCTCTCTTATACTGATACTGCTTGCAGACCACTTCTTGCAAGTGCAGTGCAATAGGATAATGCACCGCGTATGGAATCTTGGCTTTTTCTAAAGATAGTATGAGTTGTGAGCGATTTTTAGCGCGGATAGAATACTGCGCATACGCGCTTATATTGCCCTGTGCAATAAAAGGCGTGATGACATTTTTGAGTGAAGTATTGTATATTTGGGCAATTTTTTGTCTTTTTTGTATTTCATCATCTAAAAATTTAAGTTTCACGCTAAGCACTGCTGCTTGGAGCGCATCAAGGCGCGCATTAAGCCCTATAAAGCTATGCTCGTATCGCTTTGTTTGACCATGATTAAGCAAACATCGTATTTTATGCGCTAGAGCATCATCACTTACAAAAACCGCCCCACCATCGCCATAGCAGCCCAAAGGCTTGCTAGGGAAAAAGCTTGTTGTAGCCATGGGACTTGCATTGCAAGATTTAACAAGCTTGCCATTTTGCATTTGGCTTGCTCCAAAGCTTTGCGCACCATCTTCAATTACAGCAATATTATGCGCTAGGGCAATGGCATTAATGCTTGCCATATCCGCCATTTGCCCAAAAATAGACACAGGGATAATCGCCTTTGTGCGTGGAGTAAGCGCAGCGGCGAGCTTTGTGCTATCAAGATTGTAGGTTTTCTCATCAATATCTACAAACACGGGCTTTGCGCCCAGTAGCATAATTGCCTCCACACTTGCAATAAAGCTAAATGGAGAAGTGATAATTTCATCGCCTGCTTTTACCTCAAGTGCCAAAAGTGCTAAAATAAGTGCGTCTGTCCCACTGCTGCAAGCAATAGCATGCTTTGAATCTGTATAAGCAGCTAGGCTAGATTCTACATCTGCCACCGCACTACCCATAATGAATTGCGAAGAGTCTAAGACTGCTTGTATGGCTGTGTCAATTTGTGCTTTGTAATGCTTATACTGCGCTTTAAGATTAATAAATTCCATTGCTTACCCCACTATAAAAAGTGGCATATCATAGCAAAATACGCTAAACAACGCCTACTCCGCTTTATCCACGCAAGCCACAATCTCTCGCGCAATCTCCACAGGCGAGCCTCCTCCACCTACGACATATTTGGCCTGCTTTTCGTATATATCTTTGCGCTCATGATAAAGTCTTCTTGCCTTTGTCATATCCGCAAAAAGCGGTCTTTGCTCCCTTTGTCTGGCATTTAGCCGCTCACAAATTTGCTCAAAGCCCACATCAAGCCAAAACACACGCCCCAAATAACTCACATCATTATAAATAGGCATACCTCCGCCTGTGGCAATCACAGCATTTTTGACATTAGCAGAAATCCACAAAATCAGTTGAGATTCTATACGACGAAACCCACTCTCCCCCACAGATTGAAAAATCTCCCTCACACTTTTGCCCATATTCTGTTCAATTAAGTTATCTGTATCAAGCAAAAAACGCCCTCCAAGTAGCGCAATCTCCCTGCCGATGGTGGTTTTCCCACTGCCCATAAAACCAATTAAGACAATATTTTCCAAATTTACTCCAAAGTAATCACAAATCCATCGCGTTGAGGCGTGATAATATGCTTATAGCGCCCATCAAGCCCTATGGAGATTCTATAAAATCCCTCATGTGTGGATATTTCCGCATCGCTAAAATACTTTTTGTTGAGCGTAATTTTTTGATGCTCATTATTTGTTACGCCCTCAATATCAAGCACGAGCCGATAAGGCTCTGGCAAAACAAAATCGCGCAGCATTTTTTTGCGCGTGGCGATAAAAATAGCGCTTTGATTAACTACAAGTTCAAATTCGCCTAACTTAAAGCGATTTTCTGCGCTGTATTTCGCACCTTGAGCTTTTTGGAGTATTGACAAAGGGTAGTGCCAATCAATGCTCTCATCAAGCTGGATAGTTTTCTGCTCAATGGAGCCATCAAGGTTTTGGTAAGTAATTTGCACATTTTTTAAGATTCTAGCTGTGCTAGGCAGGACAAAATCAATGCTTGAAAGTGGCTCTTGATGTAGGCTTGGCGGCTTATGCTCTTCTGCTTTTGGTGTAATCACAGATTGAAAAGGATTTTCTCTAGCAACAAGCAAGCCCGCACAAAGCCATAAATATATTAATTTCTTCACGGCTTTAGTCCCCTTAATTCAAAAATTTGCTTTTGTAAGCGCGCGTTTTGCTCCTCTATGCCTTTAGCTTCCTGCACAAGGTGCTTTTTTTGTGCCTCTAATCGCATAAGCACCTCAACAGAATTACTGCCAAAGAGCAAATATCCTACATAAAGCCCCACTAACGCTAGCACGCCAAACACCACCAGCCACACGCGGTTGGTGTAAAAAAAGCGCGTTAATTTTGAGGGCTTTGCTAGTAGTTCTTGCGTATCAAGGCTCATGCATGCCCTCATCTTTTAAGTAAAGTTCTACCAATGTACTCTGTATCGCTCACTTCTCGCTCAATTTCAAGCAGTCGGTTATATTTTGCGATACGCTCACTGCGCGCTGTTGAGCCTGTTTTAATCTCGCCTGTATTAAGTGCTACAGCAAAATCAGCGATAAAGGCATCTTCACTCTCTCCGCTACGATGGCTCATTACGCATTTATAATTATTGCGCTGTGCTAAACGCACGCTTTGCATAGTTTCACTCACGCTGCCAATTTGATTAGGCTTTATTAAAATAGCATTAGCGATATTTTTATCAATGCCCTCTTGCAAGATTTTTTTATTTGTTACAAATAAATCATCGCCCACAAGCTGAATCTTATGCCCAAGCTTTTGGGTAAGGAGCTTCCACCCCTCCCAATCATCTTCGCTTAGCCCATCTTCTATAGACACAATGGGATATTTTGCCACCAGATGCTCATAATACTCAATCATACCCGCGCTATCAAGCACTTTGCCTTCTCCTGCGAGATTATATTTCCCACCTTTTTCCACAAGCTCACTGCTAGCGACATCAAGCGCGATAGCGATTTGCTCTAGCGGCTTATAGCCCGCTTTTTCTATGGCTTTTAGGATAACTTCAATAGGCTCTTCATTATTTTTTAAATTAGGGGCAAAGCCGCCCTCATCGCCAATGCTAGTAATATGCCCGCTATCTTTTAAGATTACTTTAAGATGATGATAGACTTCAGTTGCGGCGCGCAAGGCTTCAGCAAAGCTATCAAAGCCAAGAGGCATAATCATATATTCTTGAAAATCCACCGTATTATCGGCATGACTGCCTCCATTAATAATATTGAGCATAGGCACTGGTAATGTAAGCGCATTGCTCCCACCCAAATATCGATATAGAGGCAATCTCAAAGATTGTGCGCTTGCTCTAGCAATCGCCATACTCACGCCCAAAGCCGCATTTGCGCCAAGTTTAGAATAATTATCCGTGCCATCAATTTTTTTTAGAATTAAATCAATTTTGCTTTGGTCATAAGGAGAGACACCATTAAGCTGCGTAGCGATTTCTGTTCTAATATTCGCACAAGCATTAAGCACACCTTTACCTAAATACCGCTCTTTATCGCCATCGCGCAGTTCTAAAGCCTCTCTTTTGCCTGTGCTTGCCCCACTTGGCACGATAGCAGCTGCGCGCGTGCCATCACTTAGCCTAACCATTGCCCTAACGGTGGGATTACCCCGACTATCTAGCACCTCATGTGCGTCCATTGCTTCAATATATACCATAACTCACTCCTTCAAGTAACATATTTATAGAATCTACACTTCAGATTCTGGCTCATCTGGCAAAGGTAAAATCTCATCTTTAGAGCCAATTTGCTCTTTAATCTTTGCTGTAATCTCTTCAGCCAAAGCCTTATCTTCTTTCAAAAGCAGCTTTGCATTCTCGCGCCCTTGCCCTAGCTTTTTGTCATTATAACTTAGCCACGCACCGCTTTTATCGATAATATCAAGCTTAATGCCATAATCAATAATCTCACCCTCCTTGCTAATGCCCTCACCAAACATAATATCAAATTCAGCCTCTCGAAATGGCGGAGCTACTTTGTTTTTGACTACTTTTGCCTTTGTGCGATTGCCAACTTGCTGTTCATTTTGCTTTAAAGTAGCAATGCGGCGCACATCAATGCGCACACTAGCATAAAATTTTAGCGCGTTGCCCCCTGTAGTTGTTTCAGGGCTGCCATAGCCCATTGTGCCAATTTTCATACGAATTTGATTAATAAAAATTAATGTCGCATTCATTTTATGCAGCACGCCTGTAATTTTGCGCAGCGCATGGCTCATAAGGCGCGCTTGTAATCCTACATGCTGGTCGCCCATATCGCCCTCAATCTCTGCTTTTGGAGTAAGGGCTGCTACAGAATCTATAACGATTAAATCCACAGCCCCGCTGCGTGTGAGTGTTTCTAAAATCTCTAATGCCTGCTCGCCTGTATCAGGCTGGGATACAAGCAGATTTTCTGTATCCACGCCCAAACGCTTTGCATAATACACATCTAGGGCGTGCTCTGCGTCAATAAAGGCGCAAATACCGCCATTTCTTTGGCATTCTGCAACAATTTGCAAGCTTAGCGTTGTTTTGCCGCTAGATTCTGGACCATAAATCTCAATAATCCTTCCTTTAGGCACGCCGCCAATGCCCAAAGCCATATCAAGCCCTAGCGAGCCTGTGGAGATACTATCGATTTTCTCTACTTGTTTATCGCCTAAGCGCACCAAAGCACCCTTGCCAAATGCTTTATCGATTTGCTTGAGGGCTAGCTCTATTGCCTTTTGCTTTTTCTCATCTACCATTGTTATCCTTTTTGTGAATTACAAAATAGCGAGATTTTATCTAAGTTTGACTAAATTAACCTTATAATTTTGCGCAAAAATAGAGAGGATAAGTGATGCTAAGTGTCGCGCATAGCCCTGATGCAGATGATTTATTTATGTATTATGCCATTGTTTTTGGGTGGGTAGATTCTACAAACTTACGTTTTAGCAATGTTGCAAAGGATATTGAGAGTTTAAATGTTGCAGCCATACGCGGTGAATATGATATTAGCGCCATTTCATTTGCCCTATATCCGCATATTGCGCAAGATTACGCGCTTTTGCGCACGGGAGTGAGCTTTGGCAATGGCTATGGACCAAAACTTATTAAGCAAAAAGGTAAAAGTTTAAAGCAACATTTTAAAGTCGCGCTAAGTGGGCAGCACACGACAAATGCGATGATTTTTAAAATGGCGTATCCTCATGCGCGCATTATTTATAAGCATTTTCTTGATATAGAATCTAGCGTGTTAAATGGCGAGGTAGATGCGGGCGTGCTTATTCATGAATCTATTTTAAACTTTAGCCCTAAGCTTGAGGTGGAAGCTGAAATATGGGATATTTGGCAGGATTTAAATAAACAAAATCTCCCCTTGCCTCTAGGCGGTATGGCTTTGCGCCGCTCTTTAACGCTCACAACTGCCATAGAATGCGAGCAAATGCTCACAAAAGCTGTGCAATTAGCTGTGCATAATAAATATATCCTTAGTCAAATGTTGCTTGAGCGAGGCATTATCCGCGTGAATGAACAAGAGCTTGAGACTTATCTTAATCTTTATGCCAACGCAGATTCTATATCCATGAGTGAAATCGAGCTGCGCGCGCTAGATAAGCTGTTTGAGCTAGGGTATAATGCGCACTTTTATCCGCAGTGTATAAATGCACAAGATTATCTTATCCCTACAGAATACACCTCTTTGCGTTTTACATAATGTCACATAATGCCACGCTGTTGCCTTGTCTCAAAAAAAACTTCATTTTCAAAGGTTTTACATTCACAAGCCCCGTTTTAGCTTTAAAATCCTATCGCGAGGCTCTTTTATAGAATCTACCTTTAAGAAGCAAAGTTGAGCGGCGTAAGAAATGATAGAATCTACTTTTTAAGCGATTGTCTTTGATAGGGCGCGATTTGCTTGCGGTAGATTCTAAGCAGGGAGATAAAAAGTGCTGTAATGGCTGGACCGATGATAATTCCCCAGAATCCAAAGCTTGTAAGCCCGGCTAAAATAGCAAAAAAGATGAGTAGTTCATTAATATGCACCGAAGTTTTAAGCACTTTTTTATTGATAATGCCTATGAGGAATGGCTTAATGATATTATCAATAATCACCGCGCACACAATAAGCGCATATAGGGCGATGATAAGTGCATTTTGCGTATTGCCCAAATAAAATTCATATCCAGCCAAAGGCAGCCACACTAGCCCACCGCCAACTATTGGCACGATTGATGAAAGCCCATAGAGCATACCAAAAAACACTCCATCATAGCCAAAAAACGCTATCATCACGCCAAAGGCAGCACCCTGCAGGATAATATTTACAAGCGAAGTGTAAAACACCACTTTAACTACGCTAGTTACTTCATCAAGCACATCTGCGGTTTGGATATTATCAAAAGGTATAAGCTCCATAATGTATTCATACGCCTGCTTGCCATAGAGAAAGAAAAAGAATAAAAATACCACAATAAAGCCCGTATCTATCATAAAATCTAGGCTTGATTTGCCAAGCTGTGAGCTGAAATTAAGCATATAGCTTAAAATCGATGAAGCAGAAATGCTGCTTAAAATATCGCGCAATTTAGATTCTATCTCTGGAAATGAAGTGAATAAGGATAGAATCTGCTCCTTGCTCCCATCAACAAATGCGCTAAAAGCAGTGGGATTAAGCTCGGTGGCTGTAGAAATAGTGGTTTTTATCAAAAAAAAGAGCGGCACCACAAGCAAAAGAATGAGAAAGCATACGCTAATAAGCGCGCAAATGGAAGGGTATTTAATGTATTTTGAGAGCCAATTATTTAAGCCATAAGTAGCGATATAAAGCAAAAAGGCAATAAGAATATCCATAAGATATGCCGCATATACAAAATACATCACATACGCGCTTACGCCAAACACTATCCAAAAAAATGTCATTGCTTTCACTCTTGCTCCTTGCGCGAATAAATAGGCAAAATTGTAGCAGATTCTGTAAATAATCGCATATTTTTTACAAAAAATTGAAAATACAATATGTATTTGCAAAAAAGTAACATTGCTCTATATTTTTTGCAATATTTTTAAAATACATATTGTAATCTTATTTTTTTGTGATAGTATCCCTTAAAATTTATTTTCAAAGGATACAACATGGCAAATTTACCTCATAATAATTTTTCACAAGACACACTTGCGTTACACGCGGGCTATCATTATGATTCACAGCGCACAATGAGCGTGCCAATCTATCAAAGCACAGCTTATAGTTTTGAAAGTCTCGCTCAAGCCGCTGCACGCTTTGGTTTAAAGGAATTAGGCAATATCTACACGCGTTTATCTAATCCTACCACCGATGTGCTAGGCGCGCGCTTAGCAGCAGTAGAGGGGGGAGTGTTTGGCGTGCCTACAGCAAGCGGAACGGCAGCTATTTTTTATGCGATTGTTAATTGCGCGCAAGCGGGCGATAATATCGTGTATGCTAATAAAATTTATGGCGGCACGCAAACGCTTTTTGTGCATACCTTGAAGCGATTTAATATAGAGGCTAGGGTGTTTGATATTGATAATATCGAGGCTAGTTTAGAATCTGCGATAGATTCTAACACAAAGGCTATCTTTTTTGAGAGCATTTCTAATCCTCAAATTAGTATCGCTGATACAGAGCTTATCACGCGCATTGCTAAGAAACATAAAATCATTAGCATTTGTGATAATACCGTTGCTACAGCGTTTTTGCATAAGCCTTTTGCCTATGGTGTGGATATTAGCGTGCATAGTTTGAGTAAGTATGTAAATGGGCAAGGCAGCGCGCTAGGTGGGGCAATCATAGAGCGTGCGGGCTTAAATGAGCTTATTAAAAATAATCCACGCTATCCAGCGTTTAATACCCCTGATGAAAGCTATCATGGGCTTATCTATGCGGATTTGCCCTTGCCTATTTTCAGCATTCGCATTCTTACAGAGTGGCTAAGGAATGTGGGCGCGACACTCTCTCCACATTCTGCGTGGATTTTACTGCAGGGCTTAGAGACTTTAGAGCTACGCATAAAGCGGCATTCAAGCAGTGCGCTTAAAATTGCAGAATTTTTAGAATCTCACCCAAAAGTGAAAAGCGTCTCCTATCCCGCACTCTCAAGCAATCCTTACAAAAAATTGCTTACAAAATATTACACAGATGCGCAAGCCTCTGGGCTTATTAGCTTTGAGGCTAAAAGTTTTGAAGACGCGCAACACATTTGCAATAGCACGCATATTTTTGCTATGGTGGTAAATATTGGCGATTCAAAATCGCTCATCATTCACCCTGCCTCCACGACGCATTCTCAACTAAGCACTCAAGAGCTGCAAAGCGCTGGAATTACGCCCTGCACGGTGAGGCTAAGCATTGGTTTAGAATCTGCAGATGATTTAATCAATGATTTAAAGCAAGCCTTAGGTTAGATTCTATAAATTTCCGCGCTGTTGCTTTTTGTAAAAAAGCCGCGCGGTCTTACAATTTCACGGCAAAGCCGCGAATTTGTGCCCTCAAAGTATAAAGTTATAGCTGCTTTAAGCATCTATCAACTTGTTTTTTGAGGTTAGATTCTATAAATTGCCGCACATTTAATCACATAGGAGCGATTATGCCACTTGTCATACCCGAAGATATACCCGCTTATACATTTTTGCACCAAAATGCGTTTATTATGGGTGCCAAGCGGGCGCAACATCAAGATATTAGAACATTAGAAGTATTAATCATTAATTTAATGCCAAGCAAAATTGAAACAGAAAATCAGATTCTATCACTACTTGCTAATTCGCCCCTGCAGGTGAATATCACGCTGCTTGCTACGGCTAGTTATATCGGCACAAATACGCCAAGAAGCCATTTGGAGCGATTTTATGTAAATTTTAGCGATATTAAGGGGCGTAATTTTGATGGCGCTATTGTTACAGGCGCGCCCATTGAGCATTTAGCATTTGAGGAAGTTGCCTACTGGCAGGAGCTTTCTCACATTATGGATTATTTAAAGCTGCATTGCACAAGCACGCTCTATCTCTGCTGGGGCGCAATGGCTGGGCTGTATCATTTTCATAAAATTGCAAAAGTCTCCCTGCCTCAAAAGATTTTTGGCATATTTTCTCATTATATTGTGCAAAATGATTTACTCCTTAGCGGCTTAGATGAAATCATTAAAATCCCTCACTCAAGGCATTCTGGCATTGATGAGGCACAGGCTAGAAATTCTGGGCTTAAAATCTTGCTAGAAGGCGATATGTGCGGCATTAGCGCGCTGAAAGATGAGAAAGATTTTTTTATCCTAGCCCACCCCGAATATGCCAAAAACACGCTTTTATTAGAATATGAGCGCGATAAGCAAAAGGGCTTAGAGATTGCGCCTCCGCTGCATTATTTAAACGATGAGGGCGTGCCTGTGCTTACTTGGAAATCAAGTGCGAGTATGATTTTTTCAAATTGGCTTAACTTTTCTGTGTATCAAGATTCTCCTTTTATTTTATAATAACCTTTTGCTTTTTATAAATTTGAAAGGATAAATATGGCGCATTTAGCGGGTTTAAGCCATTTGGAGCAAGGCATAAGGGTAAAGGATATATATGAGCTGTGCGATAGCATTTCGCCCTTTCACACGCAGCAGTCATGGGATAATAGCGGCTTAAATATTGGTAGTTTAGATTCTGTATGTGAGCAAATAGTGGTGTGCCTTGAAGTGAGTATGCCCCTAGCGCACGCACTAAAGCCAAATACGCTAGTTATTAGCCATCACCCCTTGCTTTTTCGCCCGATAAATACCTTTGATACACAATCCTATCCGTGCAATATCGCTGCTATTTTAGTGCGCAAAAACTGCACGCTTTTAAGCCTGCATACGCATTTTGATATATCTCATCTTAATGCCTACCTTACGCATAATGTGCTGCAGTGGCGGGATTTTGTGCAAGATAATTTTTTTATGTATGGCACACTGCCGCCACAGCCATTGCATAAGCTTGCCCAGTATGTGCGCACTAAACTTAATAGCGAGCATATAAGTTATGTTGTGGGCGATGATGTGGCGCATTTGGGCGTAGATTCTATACAGAATCTAAAAGCACATAAAGTGAGTGAAATTTATGTCGTATGCGGCAGTGGCTGCTCGCTACTCTCTCACATTAAGCCTAGCGCGGAAGTTTGCTTTATCACAAGCGATGTAAAGCACCATGATGCGATGATTGCTAAGAGTATGGGCATAAGTCTTATTGATATGGGGCATTATGAGAGTGAAAAGTATTTTGTAGAAATTTTTAAATCTATTTTGCAAAATGCAGGATATAACGCTATAATTGCGGACTGCAAAAATCCATTCTGTGTTTGCTAGATTCTATAAACCACAAAGGAAACCCATGAATAAGCATTTAGAAGAACTCATACAAGTAGCTAATCTTGATAAGCAAATTGATGACTTAGAGCCTAAGATTCACCAAGTGCGCCATGAGCTTGATGAAAAAATTAAGCAAAAAGAGAAGATTATTAAAACCACCCAATCGCTCAATCAAGAAGCCCATAGTATTGACCTTGAAATCGCTCATCATGAGCGCAATATCCAAGATGCCTCCACTAAGCTTGAGCAGATTGCCAAAAAGCAAAAAGAAGTCAAGACAGAAAAAGAAATGCGCGCTTTAGATGTAGAATCTGATATTGCTAAAGAAAATATGACGCATTCAAATAATGAAATTGCCCGCCTTGAGGCGCTAAAGGCTACTAAACTTGAGGAAAAAAACTCCTTTAGCCCAAAGCTTGAGGAGTTAGAGGGCTTAATCAAAGGGCTTGAGGAAAAAACGCAAAGCCAAGTGCAAGAGATTAAAAAAGCCCAAGAGGAGCTATTCCACCAAAAAGAAGCGCTTGTGGCTAAAATGGATAGCAAAATCACTAGTTTTTATGCCAAAATTAGGCGTTGGGCGAAAAATACAAGCGTAGTTTCTGTGTTTAAGCAAGCCTGCGGAGGCTGCTTTATTAAGCTTAATGACACGATTTATAATGAAATTTGTAAGGGCAATGATATTATTAACTGCCCACATTGCGGGCGAATCCTCTATATGCCAAAGCCACAAAAAGCGTCTAAAAGCGAAGAAAAGGCAAAAGCAAAGGCTTAGACAAAAATGGCGCGAGTATCTCATAAAAAGCACATTTCTGCGCCCACTTTCCCATTTTTTTATTTCCTATCATGCTTGCTGCTTTATGTGCTTGCCTTGCCGCTTTTATTTGCTAGCTCGCTGCGCCCAAAGCACAAGTATTCTCTCCCAGCGCGCTTTTTCCCTCCGCAATGTTTAAAAGGGCTAGATTGCGAGCCACATTTGTGGTTTCACGCCTGCTCATTTGGCGAGATAAGGTCTTTAGAGCCCATTATTAAAGCCCTAGATTCTATAAATCATACAGAATCTACAGAATCTAAGCGCACTATTTTAATCACCACTATCACGCACACAGGCTTTGAGGAAGCCAAAAAACTCTATCAAAGCCCAGATTCTAAAATCCGCGTATGCGTGCGCTACCTGCCTTTTGAAATATTTCTGCCCTTGTGGATAAAGTCTTGTCGCCATCTCCAAGCGCTCATCGTTACAGAAGCGGAGATGTGGAAAATGCTTTTTTATGTGGGCAAAGTGTGCAAGGCGCGCACATTTCTTATAAATGCGCGCATTTCTAATCGCTCGCTTAAAAGTTACCAGCGCTTTAAAGGATTATATGCAAGCATTTTTGCGCTTATTGATGAGGTGCTAGCCCAAAGCCAGATGGATAAAGAGCGGCTAGAGGATTTGGGCGCTAAACATATAAGCGTCTTTGGGAATCTAAAAACGCTTAATACCCCAGTGCTTAGCGCTCATTACACTAAGCCTAAGCGCATAGTTTTTACAGCGGCAAGCACGCATAGGGGTGAAGAGAAGCTCATTTTGCAAGCCTTTCAAAGCCTTTATGAGCGTTATCAAAATACAGAATCTAAGCCGCTCTTGCTCCTTGCACCGCGCCACCCGGAGCGATTTCAAGAAGTCTATGAAGTAGCCCAAAGCTTTTATCCGCGCACGACACTTTTTTCGCAAACAAACTTAGAGCCAGCCCATGAAGTTATCTTAATTGACGCGCTAGGCGAGCTTAATAATCTCTATGCTATAAGCGATGTAGTCATACTTGGTGGGAGTTTTGTGCAAAATGTAGGCGGACATAATCCGCTTGAGCCAGCATTTTTTCACACCAAACTTATAAGCGGGGAGCATATTTTTAACCAATACGCGCTTTTTGAGGCGGTTACAAACTATGTGCTAATCCCACCACAGAGCCTTAAGGACACACTTTTGCGATGGGAGCAGCTGCCTCAAAGTGCGTGTAATCAGGCAAGTAGCGATAAACTTTCTACACTTATACATAAAATCACCCATACATAGAATCTGTGAGGGGAATTTATGAAAGATATTGCAACTGATAAAGCCTACAAAGTCCTAGCGCGCGCGCATAATCTCTCGCATAAAGAAGCTAAAAGCCTCATTGATAAATCCCTCGTGCTAAGCGGAGGGAGAAAACTGCACATCGCGCGCCTTGAAATCCCAACAAACAGCACTTTTGAGATTCTAAAGCCCCCAAAGCCGCATATTATTTTTGAAGATGAGCATATTCTAGCTATCAATAAGCCGCCGTTTATAGAATCTTATGAGTTAAGCGATATGTTTGCGGGCTGGACTTTACTGCACAGGCTTGATAGAGAGACAAGCGGAGTGATTTTACTCATTAAAGACAAAAGTGAGTTTGAAAAACAAGCAAAGCAAGCCTTTAAAAATCAAGCTGTGTATAAAGAATATATCTGCCTTGTGCATGGTATGCTTGCAGATTCTATAACGATTAATAAACCCATTTCCACCATAAAAAAGGGCTTTGCCAAATCGCGCATTGATAAAAATGGGCTAAGCGCTAGCACGCAGCTCACTCCCCTTAGCATTATAGGTAAAAAAACGCTTTTGCAAGCTATTATCCACACTGGGCGCACGCACCAAATCCGTGTGCATTGTCAAAGTATCAATCACCCCATTTTAGGCGATAGAATCTATGGCAAGCCTGATAGCGCCAAACGCCTTATGCTACACGCGCACAAAATCGCGCTTTTAGGGTATGAGTTTAGCGCGCCATTGCCCAAAGAGTTTGATTAATGCTTTTATTTTATTCGCATGGATTTCACTCTAGCCTTGATTGCGAGGCATATAAGCGCTTATGTGTGGGCTTAAACATTGCGCCTAAGCAAGTTATTTATGATAATGGCGGAGACTTTAGCCTAAATTTAAATCATTGCGCGCACCAGATTCTATCCGTGCTTAATGCGCGCAACGATTTTGGCTTCATTGGCAATTCCTTGGGCGCATTTTATTTGTGGCAGCTAAGTTTATTTGCTAATTCGTTAAATTTGCCTTTGCCTCGCTATTTAGTGCTTTTTAACCCCGTGCTAGAGCCACTAAGCCAGCTTAAAAAATACATTGACAAACCACAAATGAATGCCACCACACACACGCCCTTTACTTTATCGCGCGCGCGGTGGGAGAGCTATGCACTTGCCCTGCGCACGCCATTGCCTAAAAGCATACAATGCTATGTGGTGTTATCTAAAAACGATGAACTTATCGATGTAGAGCTCTCCCGCGCTTATTGGCAGCAGTATGCGCATATCATAGAGCATGAGGGTGGGCATGTGATTGCAGATTTTGCGCCATTTTCGCACTTACTTTCACCATTACTTACAAAATAATAATTCAGCATATTTTAAGGAAAATTTGTAACAAAATACAAAAAAATTTTAAATTTTTAGACTTTCAATACTCATTCTTATCTTTTTTATGAAAAAATTCGCACTTTAAATCTTTAAAAAGTAAGATTTTCGTAAAGGAGTTGTAATGAAAGTGAAAAATTTAGCCCAAACTGCGCTAACAACTTTTGTGTTAGCAACTTTTGCTCTAGCGGATAGTATTACCCCCCCCCCGCTAAAAGAAAATACGGAAAATGATGGGGTGGAGCGCACTTACACATTGGGGAAAATTGTAACCACTGCTAAGGGGACAGAGCAGTTATTAAAGGACGCGAGCGCGTCTATTACGGTGATTAGTAGGGAGGATTTGGAGAATAAGCCACATCGCGATTTAGCCGAAGCCTTAAGCGATATTCCCGGGGTGGATATATCAAGCGAGCAGGGCAAAGTAGGGGGATTAAAGGTAACTATACGCGGACTTCCTAGCCAATATACGCTTATCCTTATTGATGGCAAAAGACAGAATCCAGCAGGCGATATGCACACAGATAATCCCGGCTGGGCGCAGACAGATTATGCCTTTATGCCGCCTTTAAGCGCGGTTGAGCGCATTGAGGTGATACGAGGACCGATGAGCACGCTCTATGGGAGCGATGCCATTGGTGGTGTGATTAATATCATTACTAAGAAAAATATCGATAAATATGGGCTAAGCTTAGGTTTAGAGACGATACAAAATGAAAATCGCGACTTTGGCGGCACTTACATCGCCAATGCCTTTAGCACGATTCCTATTATTAAAGACACTCTAGGATTGCAATTGCGCGGGCGGTATTTATTCCGCGAGCCAAGCGATGTAACTTATAGTTATATCGACATTCAAGGCGTGCCACAAACAGGCAGCCCACGCTACACAGGTAGCCCTACAAAGGCTCATACTTACGATGTGGGCGGACGGATTTTATATAATCCTAACGCAAATAACCATATCTATTTTGATGTGCAGGGCGGGCAGCAGTGGTATGATAATAGTAAAGGGCAGCTAGGCGAGATAGAATCTTACGCGAATAATGGCAGATATCGCGGTCCTGCGAGTAATATGCCCACTTATGTCGTCTATCGTAATAACTATATCCTTGCGCACAAGGGGATATATGATAAATTTAGCGTAGATAATTCTATTCAATTTAACCAAAGTTGGAATTATGGGCGCAGAGTGTCATACATAAGCCCTATTAATGTAGGTCAAAACCGCGACATACAGGGCAAAGATGTGCTTTTAGAATCTAAGGCATTTATCGATATGGGCGAGCATAATTCGCTAAGCGTTGGTGGGAGCTATTATTTTACTTGGTTTTCGGATAAAATCGCGCCAAATGCCTTTAATAACCATATCATCGCGCTTTTTGCAGAAGATGAGTGGGATATTACAGAATCTTTAAAGCTCACTCTTGGCGTAAGAGAGGACTGGAGTGCGCGCTTTGGCTATCATACTTCGCCTAAGGCGCATTTGATGTATGAGGCTATTGAGGATTATTTGATTTTTAAAACAGGCTTTGCTATGGGATATAAAAATCCGGGGCTAAATCAACTCGTAGAAGGCGTGTATGGCGTGAATTCCACAGGCACAGGCGCGCGCTATGGGAATCCAGACCTAAAGCCCGAGCAGAGCTGGAATTACGAGTTTAGTATCTTAAGCGGTAATGATTACTATGATGCGGGTGCGACTTATTTTTACACATTCTTTTGGGATAAAATTGATGTGAAAGGGCTGCCAAATAACCAAGCTTCCACACTCTGCAATGTTACCTCCTGCTCATAAGCGGTAAATGTAGATGAAAGCTACTTGCAAGGGGTGGAGCTTTTCACTTCGCTTAAAAATATTTATAACTTTAGCCTTGATACAAGTTACACTTTTATAGATTCTAAACAGCTAGAAAATACGCAAACGCCAAGCCTAAAAGGCTATCCATTAAGCGATGTGCTAAAGCATAGAGTGAATGCGCGACTAGGCTATAACATTAAATTTAAAAACGCACAGAATCTATTTATGTATGTGCGCGGTGAGTGGCAAGGGGAGCGATTCCGCGGTTGGGACCCGGTTAGAAACTATCGTAGCATTGCTGTAATGGGTAATTATTATAAACCATTTTTCTTGCTTGATGTGGGCGCGACTTATCGCTTTAATGAGCAGTGGAAGCTAAACTTTGGCGTATATAATCTTTTAAATAAAGACTTTGCAGATTTTAGGGAATACTATAATGTAAATGGCACAGATACCAATCGCCAAAATATGTATGCCCTGCTTTATGAGGGCAGGCGATATTGGCTAAGCCTTAATATGGACTTTTAGAATAACAATAAATAGCGCAGCGCAAGGGTTGAAAATCCACTGCCTAGCGCTAGCTCAAAGCGATGTGTATTATCAATCACCACACTTCCACCTAGCCGCACATCAAAGCCAATGCTTGCAGGAGCTGTGTAAAACCAATCATTGCTAAAGACTTTTACATATCCTAGCCCAAGCCCGCCAAACACGCCCCACACGACTTTATCTTGTGGATTAAAATCAAATAAATAATCCGCGCCAATGGAAGCAAAAAACCCACCATAATTATATGAGCGACCAAAATAGCTATAGCCAATGGAAGTGTAGTTGGCATTAAAAAATCCGCGAACGCCGTGTCTAAATTGATTTGCAATATAATATTCTTTTGGAAAATAATGCTGATAGCCCGCCATAAAGCCAACGCCATAATCTCCTAAGCCACCAAGTCCAATTTCGCCTCCTATAAAGATTTTATCATCTTTGCTTTTTTCTGCAGCATTTAACGACGCTGTGGCCATAAAAACCCCTAGCAATAACGCTCCAAAATAGCGCGTATGTTTCATATAAACTCCTTTTTTGTCTTTTTTAAAGTAAGCGCGTATGGTATCGTTTTTTTTTTTTTGTAAAGTCAAGGGATAGTTATTAATATGTGTTACAATTTTGGCTTTATTTTTCCACGATAAGGCGCGCTGAATGGATTCTTATGAATATAGCAAATTGCTTAAAACCTTGCAGACAAAATGCGAGAATATTGCAAAAATTCTTAATCCCACCGCGCTCAAAGCTCGATTGCTTGAGATTGAAGCACTAGAAAATGATGAAGGCTTTTGGCAAGATGCGCAAAATGCTGCTAATATCACTAAGCAAAAGCGCCAATATG
Organism: Helicobacter jaachi; assembly: GCF_000763135.2. Taxonomy (NCBI): domain Bacteria; kingdom Pseudomonadati; phylum Campylobacterota; class Epsilonproteobacteria; order Campylobacterales; family Helicobacteraceae; genus Helicobacter; species Helicobacter jaachi. The sequence continues at coordinate 260,642 of NZ_JRPR02000001.1, forward strand.
AGCGCACACTAGAGACTTATACCAATCTCAAAAATGAGTTAGATGACGCGCAAGAACTCTACCAAATCGCGCTAGATGAGGCAGATTCTAAAACTTTGGAGCTGCTTTTTGAGCAAAGCGCACTTTTAGAGAAACACACTCAAAGTGTAGAACTCTCCACCATGCTTAATGGCGAGCATGATAGCGCAAATGCCATAGTTACCATTCAGCCCGGCGCAGGCGGGACAGAATCTCAAGACTGGGCAAGTATGCTCTATCGAATGTATTTGCGCTGGAGTGAGCGTAAGGGCTATAAAGTGGAGCTTTTAGACTATCAAGATGGCGAGGAGGCGGGCATTAAAGGCGTGGCGTTTTTGATAAAGGGAGAGAATGCCTATGGCTATGCTAAGAGTGAAAATGGCGTGCATAGGCTTGTGCGCATTTCGCCCTTTGATGCAAATGCTAATCGCCACACGAGCTTTGCTAGCGTGCAGATAAGCCCTGAACTTGATGATGATATTGATATTGTGATTGAAGATAAAGATATTCGCATTGACACTTATCGCGCAAGTGGCGCAGGCGGGCAGCATGTGAATAAGACAGAATCTGCTATCCGCATAACGCACACCCCCACTGGCATTGTCGTGCAGTGCCAAAATGATAGAAGTCAGCATAAAAATAAATCTACCGCGCTAAAAATGCTAAAATCAAAGCTCTATGAGCTAGAGCGCGCCAAGCTTGAAGATGCTAATGCTAATACAGATAAAAGCGAAATCGGCTGGGGACATCAAATAAGAAGCTATGTTTTAGCGCCCTATCGGCAGGTAAAAGATTTGCGCAGTAATTTTGCTACAAGCGACACTACTGCTGTGCTTGATGGCGATATAGATTCTATTATAGAATCTGTGATGATATGGCAGAACGCCCAAAAGCAGGAGCAAAATTAATTTGGAGTAATTTATAAATGAAGCAGCAATTCACGCGTGGCATTTTGGCTATGCTACTCTCATCTTTTTTGTTTGCGCTTATGAATGCTGAAGCTAAGATTCTATCCACAGATATGCCCTCTATGGAGATAGCCTTTTTTCGCGCATTCCTTATGGTGCTTATTTTGCTGCCCATTCTCATACGCAAACCTTTTAAAATGCCCTATCACAAAAAGGGCGGCTGGTGGATTCTCATAAGCCGCGCAATGTGCGGAGGGCTTAGTTTTGTGGCGCTTTTTTATAATATTGCTAGTATTTCTTTAGGCACAGCGAGCGCATTTGCACAAAGTATGCCTTTGTATGTGGTGGTTTTATCAATTATTTTTCTAAAAGAGCGCGTGCGCTTAAGTGTAATTATCTCCACGATTGTGGGATTTGTGGGAATTTTACTTATTTGCAATCCTAGCCTTAATAATTTGGGCATAGAAAATATTATCTTTGGTATCGCAAGCGCGCTATTTATGGCGATTGCATTTTTAAATTTGCGCGCATTAAAGGATTATTTTAGTTCATGGGTGGCTGTATTCTCCACAGGCGTGGCGATGAGCCTTATTTCACTTGTGGCAAGCTGGTGTGATGTGCCATTTTTTGACGCGCCTTGGGTTGTGCCTCAAGGTATGCAATGGCTGCATGTGGTGCTGCTAGGCGTGTTTGGCACGCTCGCGCAGCAGTATTTGACAAAGGCTTATATGATAGCACCTGCGGGGATTGTCGCGCCTATTGATTATACGCGCTTAGTTTTTAGCGTATTTTTGGGCGTGCTTTTAGGTGATAGCCTGCCAAATGCGCCTACAAGTGTGGGCATAATGCTTATTATCCTCTCCGGCATAGGCGTTGGCTTGCCCGTGCTGCTAGCAGACATTAGACGCCACAAACAAATGAGCCACAACAACACAAAGGATTAAGGAATGAAAAAGCAAAGCTCCAAAAATACAAAAACACAGAATCTAGCGCCACAAAAGCTAAAAGACATTTACACACAAGCCCTCAAGGCAAAATCTCGTTTAGAATCTATCCTTATCCCCACTCCGCTAAGTTATGCGCCTACACTCTCTCACATAAGCAAAGCAGAGATTTATTTAAAAAAAGAAAATCTCCAACTCACAGGCGCGTTTAAAATTCGCGGCGCGTTTAATAAAATCGCCGCTCTTGTAGAAGCCGCTACAGAATCTGCAAATATAGAATCTAGTGCTACAAAATCCGCTGTAAAATCTAGCGCGCCAAAACATAAAGCGCTAGATTCTGTAATCAAAGGTGTGATTGCTGCAAGTGCGGGGAATCACGCGCAGGGCGTGGCATACGCGGCAAAGCACTTTGGCATAAAGGCTGTGATTGTTATGCCTGAAGCCACGCCATTGCTAAAAGTAAGCGCGACAAAAGCATTAGGCGCAAAGGTCGTGCTAAGTGGGGATAATTATGATGAGGCGTATAAAAAAGCGCTAGAGTTAGCCAAGGAGCAGGATTTAACCTTTATCCACCCATTTGCTGATAGGGAAGTTATCGCTGGGCAGGGCAGTATCGCGCTTGAAATGATTGAGGAGTATAAGGATATAAGCGTGGTGGTCGTGCCTATTGGCGGGGGCGGGCTGATTAATGGCATAGGGAGCGTGTATAAGCATCTTTGTCCGCATGTGCGCGTGATTGGCGTGGTGGCAAGTGGTGCAAATGCGATGAAGCTTTCATTTGATAGCGCTAAAATTCAAAAGATAGAATCTGTGCGCACTATTGCTGATGGCATTGCTGTAAGAGATGTGAATATGGATAATTTTAAGCTCGTGCAGCAGTGTGTTGATGAGATTGTGAGCGTTGATGATGAGGAGATTGCTAATGCGATTTTATTTTTGCTTGAGCGGCAAAAGCTTGTCGTAGAGGGCGCTGGAGCGGCGAGTGTGGCAAGCGTGCTGCATCAAAAATTTAGCCTAAGTCCTAAGGATAAAGTCGCATTAGTGCTAAGCGGGGGGAATATTGACATTACTATGCTTAATGTCATTATCGAAAAGGGTTTGCTTAAATCTAATCGCAAAATGAGGCTTGAAGTGGTGCTTATCGACAAGCCCGGCAGCCTGCAGGGGCTTACAAATATTTTAAGCAAAGTAGATGCAAATATTGTGCAAATTGAGTATGATAGAACTTCTGTTATGCTTAAATATGGCGATGCGCTAGTTACTATGGCGTTAGAGACTAAGGGAGCAGAGCATAAGGAGCTTATCCGCAAGCAGTTAAGCGCGCATAATTATCATTTTAATGAAATCACTTAAAGTGCTGCGCATTGCAGGAATAGCTGGCGTAAAATAAAACAAAGAGAGGCTAGCCAATGCTAAAACAATTTTGGGAGGCATATAGGGATTCTAATCTGCGCACCAATGTGCTTTTTGGCGTTATTTTATGCGTGAATGTGGGCTTATTGCTCTTAGCGTGCGGCGATATGAGCATTCATTCTAAAGAAGCCTTTGGGGTGTTTTACTCCAAAGATTTAGCCTTTAAAATCGCGCGCTTTAGTATAGAGCTATTTGGGCAGAATGATTATGCGCTGCGCCTGCCTTTTATACTCATTCATATTTGCAATATGTTTTTATTGTATAGGATTTCTAGAATCTACCTTAAAAAGCCTCGTGATGCGCTTGTGGTGATTTTAGTGTATGCGCTGCTGCCCGGAGTGATGTTTAGCGCGCTCTTTGTGGTGAAAAGTGGCTTAATTATTTGTATCACGCTTTTGTGCTGCTATTTTCAAATGAAATATCACAAAATGCCCTATCTTATTATGTTTATAGCGGTGTTTATTGATGAGAGCTTTGCGATTTTATTTTTTGCACTTTTCTTTTACACGCTTAAAAATAAAAATACGCTAGGAATGTTTATTTGTCTATTGTTTTTTGCGCTGAGTATGTATGTGGGCGGGCTTGATATTTCAGGCGTTCCGCGCAATCATTTCTTACCAAATTTAGGCAAAATGGCGCTTTATTTCTCCCCGCTGCTGCTTATTTACTACACTTACACGCTTTATAATGGACTAAAAAAGCAAAATAATATACTAGTGGATATTGGTGCGACTTCGTTATTTTTTGTGCTTTTGCTTTCTTTGCGGCAAGATGTGGATTTGCAGACATTTTTCCCTATGAGCGTGGTGGCGCTGCCTGTGGCGATTAGGCAGTTTTTCTCCGATATGCGCGTGCGGCTGCCTATGTTTAGGCTAGGCTATGTGTGGCGATTTGGGCTTGTTTTGGCGCTACTTTTTATGCAAACTTTTATTTTATATGCCAATAAGATTTTATATCTCTTTGGCGTGGAAAATCACTTCGCAAGCTCATATTACATTAGCAAAGATGTAGCCCAAAAGCTTAAAGAGGAGGGTATCACTTCTATCAAAGTGGGCAATCATAAGCTTGCTTTGGCGTTAAAATTTTATGGCATTAGCGAGGGGGATAAGCCCTATTTAAAGCCGCTCACTAATCTTAATGAGCAGTATGTCAATGAAATTCCTGTAATATATTTGGGCAAAAAGGTGGCTTCCTTTGCCATTGTGCCAACAAGTAGCACAAGCCCTATGACTACCACGCAAGCCGCACAAGTCAAAAAGTCTAAGCCAAAGTCAAAGCCTAGCCCTTAATGAAACTGCTAGAAATGCTTGTGGCATTAGGCTTAGTGCTTGTGCTATTTTTATTTGCGCCTATTAAAACTAATCATACTTTAGAATCTGCCTTAAATAGCCTAAGCGCGCATATTAAAATGCTGCAGATTCTATCGCTAAGCGATGATAGCGCGTATGTGCATTTAGAATCTGCGCGCGATATGTTTAGTGTCTATCCGGCTATAAGTGCGCAAAAGCTACTTTCACACCACCCAAACGCGCTGTGGCAAATGCAATTTCATTTAGGCAAGGTCTATACTACGCATAGTTATAGCATTTATGTGGATACGCCAAGAAGTGCGAGCAGCACGCATTTTGATAGTCGCCCAATGGCGGGGGATATTATCTTTAAAAATATGGATAGAAAGTGCCTAAGCGCGTATAATAATACCAATACCGCCATAGAATGCAGGAATAATGCCCTCTCTCAAGTGCGTTTGGGCGAGCATTTTGGCATAGAAAATATATTTATAGAATCTGATAGCTTTTGCAAGGAGCGTGAGAGCGCGCGCATTTATTTTGACAGATATGGCGCGCCACATTGTGGCAAGATACCCACACCTTTGCGCTCTGCTTTTAAAATCACGCTTGTAAAAAATGCAAACACCAAAAGCCTATGTATTTTGCCACAGAGCGGCGCACTTGTGGAGTGTTGAAATATAGAATCTAACCTTAAAAAACAAGTTGATAAGCTGCGTAAGCAGATTATAACTTTATACTTTGAGGGCTAATGTGAGCTTTGCTTGCATTTGTAAGATGCGCGCGGCTTTTTGTCAAAAAAGCAATAGCGCGGAATTTATAGAATCTAGCGGCGCAAGGAGTTTGTGATAGAGGCGTGGAGTGCGATTTTGAGCGCAAGAGTATAGAATCCGCTAGCGCGATATACACGCGCCGGCAGAATCGCCGTTTTTAGCCAAAAAGCCAACGCGCAAAAGCTTGCTACGCAGACAAGGCTAGAAAGTGTAGCGCCCCTCAATAAACGCTGACCTCCCCTGCCCAATCAAAAACGCATAGCCCGCGATAACATCGCTTGCATCGTGGTTATAGTAGCTATAATAGAATGTATCAAAGACATTTCTTACCCCAGCACTAAGTGATAAATCACCAAAGCGCGCATTAACGCCGATGTCTGTTAGGCTATAGGGGTCGATTTTCTCTTGTGTGATGTCATAGCTTGTGCCATAGAAGGTATTTTGCGTCCAGAGGCTAAAGACTTTGCCAAGGGAGAGATTAGCGCCAATGGTGCCTTTATAATTGCTCACATAGGGGATATGGTTGTTATTTGTTATCTTTGAGCCATTATTGCGTAGGATTCTTGCATCAATGTAGGTAAAAGATTCGCTAAAGCTTAGCGTGCCGCCAAAGAGGAATTGCTCGCTAAAGAGTTCAATGCCTGTTCTTTGTGTCTTATCATAATTCCCATACTGCACGCCGCTAGCAGAGTGGGCGTTACCAATAGTGTAAAATTCATTATTTGTCAAAGTATAATACGCACTCGCGCTAAAGCTTGCCACATCGCCTATATAGTCTTTTAACCCTAGCTCAAAGGTGTGGTAAGTTTCTTGCTTTAGATTTGTAGGTATGTATTCGGCTGCAGAGCCAGAAGATGACCCATTTGCGGGGTTGTATCGCCTCATCATATTATTTGGTGCAGGGGAGAAATAACCGCGCTCATATTTGGCATACACATTTCCAGAATCTGAATATTTAACATTAGGCGTTACCTCTAGCGCAAAGTTATTAAGCGAATCTTTAAGCGTGCCGTTTTTAGTGTAGGGCGTAGATGGCGGTGTGAAACCTTGCATAGTGATAGTCATATCATTAGCATAAGTCATATCTACATCATATTGTGCATTTTCATAGCGCGCGCCACCTGTGATAGAAAAGCTTTTAGTAAAATCATATTTCTCTATAGCATAAATAGAGTTTGTCCATTTTGTGCCAATAGTTGGGATATACATTCTGTGGTCATAGCCTCTTACTTGCTGCCCCATCATCGTTACACTACCAGTCCATGTGATATGTTGGTCCATTACGCGCTTGCCGCGATTCCAAATAGATTCAAAGCCAAGCAAAAATCGCCCGCTTGTATGCTTAGCATCATATTTAGCTATTAATCCAGCTTTTTGGTCATCAAAGAGTGAGCCGCTTTGGTCGGCATCGGTATTGGCTAGATTTACCATACCATTATACATATAGCTGCTAAGTCGCGTTACAGAATCCACATACTTAATTTTATTTAAATGATAAAACAATTTCACATCAAAGGTGCTATTCTCACTCACTTCGCCTTTGTATCCCATGCTCACATCAAGGCGTTGTTGTTTATTATGATAATCGCCATTACCTGCAGTCTTTCTATTATCTTTACTAGGGTTAGCAATATCTTGAAAAGAGTTATTAGGACTTGTGTCAATCACACCATTAAAGTAATCCACATCAAAGCTTATACTCTGCCCCCCCCCCGCTGTAATGTCATAAATTAACCCGAGATTTGCTTGTGCGCCGCTAGTTTTATCGCCAACTCTTGGTCCCCCGCGATTAATATACGCCGCGCCGAGTGATAGATATGTGCCCTCACCGATTTTGCCACCAAACTTTGCATTTGCATTATAATTATCCCCCTCACTTGCCAAAATATTGCTATATCCTAGCCCTGCGCTAAAAAATGGCTGCTCATAGCGTCTTTGTGTGATGATATTGACCACGCCCCCACGCGTGCCATTACCATACATCACTGCACCCCCACCGGGCAGGATTTCAATAGATTCTATACTATTTGGGTCAAGCGTATTTAGCGGCGTAACGCCGTGGCTAGAATCTAGCATATTTGAATATATACCATTTATTAGCACCTGCACGGAGGTATTGGCGCGATTGCCCTGACCGCGTAAGTCTAAATTGCTCCCTAGCCCGACATTTGCTAGCCCTACAAAAGGCGTATAGCGGAAAATATCCTCGCTTGAGCGGTAGCCTTTATCGATAATGCTCTCTTTATCAATCTCATATACATTGCGATTAAGCTCATCAAGCCGCGTATTCATTTGACTAGCGGTAACTATGGATTTATTAAGCCTTATGCTTTTGGCGACTTCTTGGTCGGCATTGACTTGGCTGGCGTTGGTTTGGGTATTTGGCTCATCGGCAAATACTCCTTGCACCATACCCAAAGCTAGGAAAAAGAGTGCGTATTTCCTCATTTTGTATCCTTTGTATTGAAAATTTACGCCTGCAAGCATAAAGCCTTTACACTTAAAGTATTATAAAAAATATGAGAATTGTTTTTAAATGATAAAAATTGCGGCAGGATTTTTGCAAAATATGCTTAAAATGCGTGTTTTTATAGCGTGATAGTAATTGATAAATATCAAATTTATGCAAATTTTATTTGTCTTTTAAAAGCTTATTTATAACTTCTTTTGCCTTGACTTTATCGCTCTTGCTTAGCTTTTTGTATTGCTTTTTAAAGCGATTTGAAGGCTCAAAACTATACATTACATATCTTTTTCAAAGGCTGCAAAGCTTGTGTATCGCGTGATTTTGCCATTTTTCTTGTCGCGCTCATATTCACTTATCGCCTCTTTTAGCTTGTCATTTTTTTCACTTTTTACGCTCACACTTGCATTTGCAAGTTTTGCAGCAGCTTTGACTAGCTTTTCTAAATCTTTATTAGCATTTTTTACAACTAAAGTCATTTTTTACTCCTTTTGCGTGTAAATTTTGCGTCATTATAACGCATTTATAGAATCTACCCTCTAAACTCCACGCTTATAGTCGTCCCTATGCCCACTTGACTGACAAGGCGGATTTTTGCATTGTGGATTTTAGCAATATGCTTCACTATAGATAGCCCAAGCCCACTACCACCGAGCTTTTTACTATGGCTTTTATCCACGCAGTAAAAGCGCTCAAACACGCGCTCTTGCTCATTTTTGGGTATGCCTATGCCCTCATCTTTCACACTCATAATGATATTTTGCCCGCTGTGCGTGATAGATAGTGTGATGGTGGAGTTATCGTGGCTGTATTTTATGGCGTTTTCGATGAGGTTATATACCATATCTTCAATAAGCGAGCTAATGCCCCAAATCTTGCCTTCACGCGTTTGGGGGGAAATAACGATTTTTATATGCTTCTCAAGCGCTAGCGGGGCTACATTTTTGCTCACTCTGCGCAAAATCTCTAGCAAATCAAGCGGCGTTTTCTCTAGCTCTAGTGAGTTTTCATCAAAAAATGAAAGGCGCAAAATCTTATCAATAAGCGTTAAAAGGCGTTGAGATTCTGTATAAATTTTATTAACAAACTCCGCTCTATCCTCTGTTTTGACTAGACCGCTTTTTAGCATTTCGCTGCTTGCTAGGATAATAGATAGCGGCGTTTTTAGCTCGTGGGTAACATTAGCACTAAATTCTTTTCTAAAATCTTGGGCTTGCTTTTGAGTAGTTTTGTCAAAAATAATAAGCGCAATGGCTTGGAGCTGGTTTTTTACCCACGCGGGTAGGGCGATAAAGTATAAATTACGCTCTTGTATCTCGCATTCAAAGCTATAATCTTGCTCATTTGCTTGCTCGGCTGGCTCTTTGCTAATGCGCTCTAGCTCATTAATGAGCGGCTTTAAATGCGGGATTTTAAAAAGTGAATCTTGGGCGGTGATGTGTAGATACTCAAGTGCGGTGTGATTGCAAGAGCGGATTTGCGTTTGGTTATTAATAAGCAAAAAGCCTCCGTGCATACTTTGGATAATCACTTCATTTTCCCTTTGGCGCGCTTGGATTAGGGCGACTTGCTTTTTAATTTTCTTTTTTTGCTTAGCAATTCGCTCCATAAACACCTGTAATTCGGGGTAGGGGTTTGTCCTCACAGGGTGGGATAAATCGATATTTTGAATGGGGGTAATGATTTTTTTACTCAAAATAAGCGCAAGGACAATGCTTAAAATAAAGCCAAAGAATAGCAGCGCGCACAAATAAGGCAATAAATCAACGAGCAGCACGCCAATAGCGCGTTTCTGCTCACTTAGGCGCGCGATAATGGGCGTAGATTCTATAATAGTCATATTTGCCACATAGAGCGTTTGCTCATTTAATGTGCTAGATTCTCGCTGCACGCGCACGCTTTCACTCTTGGACTTATTAAAATCTTTAAGGAGAGTTTGCACTTCTTGGCGGGAGAGGTGATTATCAAGCTTATTAATATCAGCCTGACTATCATACAGCACTTCACCTTGCGTGGAAATGAGGCTTAGACGATAGGTGAGGGGGATAATGCTATCTTTATGCAGCAAAATATTGGCAATATCTTGCGAGGTAAGCTCGCTTAGAGCGTGATTAAGGCGTGAGAAAGCGAGATTTTTTATTACATTATCAAGCATAAAAATAATGCTTAACATACTTAGAATCTGCACGCTAAAAATGCCCAGAAAAATCGCATAAAAAATCTTTTTTTTCAAGTAAAGCTCCTTTGATTTATAGAATCTAACCTCAAAAACTAAGTTGATAGATGCTTAAAGCAGCTATAACTTTATACTTTAGGCGCACAAATGGGCTTTGCTCATTTGTGCAAGATGCGCGCGGCTTTTACAAAAGCAACAGCGCGGAAATTATAGAATCTAGCTTTTGCGTTTTTGCTTTGAAAGTGCGATGAGTGCGCAGCGCAGATTCTGTGAGAGGCTAGATTCTATAAAATGAGTAACGCGCAGACTTAGTTGGCGCTAAATTGATAGCCCACGCCGCGAATAGTTTTGATATATGAGCTATACTCTTTAATCTTATTGCGCAGGGTGTTTATGTGAATATCAATAGTGCGCGTGCCAGAAATATTGTATCCCCAAATGATTTCTAAAAGCTCTTCGCGGCTAAAGACACGATTTGGCGAACTCATAAGCAGCCCTAAAAGCTCAAATTCTTTCAAAGTAAGATGTATAGGCTCATCTTTGATACTTACGCTATGGCTTAGTTTGGAGTATTTTAAATCAAGAAAATTAATTTCTAAATTGCCATTTGTGTTGCTGCGGCGCAAAAGTGCTTTAATGCGCGCGATAAGCTCTAGTGCGCTAAATGGCTTTGTGAGATAATCATCAGCCCCACTATCTAAGCCTTTAATTTTATCAAACTCGCTTCCTAGCGCAGTGAGTAGGATTATAGGGATATTTTTGCTTTTATGATTGGTGCGGATTTTGCGCAGAATGCTTAAGCCATCTTCTTGAGGGAGCATCACATCTAGCACAATGCAGGAGGGCAGCTCTTTACTCATAGCGTCCCAAAATTCTTTTGGCGTGCCAAAGCCCTTTGCTTTGAGGTTAGCAGAGCTTAGCGCATACATTACAAGACTTAAAATACCCTCATCATCTTCAAGTATAAAAATCACTTCGTATCCTTTATAAAAAATAAAAATAAATACTATAAATTATATCATAACTTAAGCGTGTGCCATGGCTATGATATGGTCAGCTATTTTCTCAAAATATTTTGAAAGCATTAAAATTTCAAGCCACCAATGTGCATTTTGATAAGAATCTTCTAGCCTTTGGGCGATTTGCTCTTTAATTTGTTTAAAACATGAATCCATAATATTTTCAATTTCTTGCACACGTTTGAGGTTATTTTGCTTAAAGGCATCAAACATCTCAAAAAGTAGCTTCGCCATTTGCTCCAAAAGCTCTAGCATACATTCTCTAGGCATTTGGAAAATAATTTTGGCACTATTGAGTGAAAGCTCGCCTATGCGGCGTAAGTCTAGAATCTGCTTAATAGTGCGTGTAATAAACTCCAAATCCTGCGCTACAGGCTGTTGCCTAAGGATAAGAATCTCACAAGAGTGAAAAATATCTTTCTCAAGGGTAACTAATCGTTCTACGATGAGTTGGATTTCTTCTAGTTTTTTCTGCACTTTACCAAAGCAAACGCCATAATGTAGGCAATCCTCTGTAAGTGTGAGCATGGTATTAAATTGAGTTTGTAACTCCTCAAGTTGAGTAAGATATACTTCACGCATTAGCCAAACCTCCCTGTAATATAGTCTTGAGTTTTTTTCTCTTTGGGTGAAGTAAAAATCTTATCAGTTGTGTCAAATTCAATCACCTCTCCCATAAGAAAAAATGCTGTTTTATCAGATATACGCGTAGCTTGTTGCATATTATGCGTAACGATGATGATAGTATATTTTGATTTTAAATCATTAATTAAATCTTCAATTTTAAGCGTTGAAATAGGGTCAAGCGCACTTGTAGGCTCGTCCATTAAAATCACTTCGGGCTGCACAGCTAGCGCGCGCGCGATACATAGCCGCTGCTGCTGCCCACCGCTAAGCCCAAGCGCTGATTTATTCAATCTATCTTTTACCTCTTCCCAGATATTTGCGCCCCTCAAGCAAGATTCTATAATCTCATTTAGCTCGCTTTTCTTTTTAATGCCATGCGTGCGGGGACCAAAGGCAATATTATCATAAATGCTCATAGGGAAAGGATTAGGCTTTTGAAACACCATTCCTACGCGCTTTCTTAGTGCATTCACATCGCAGTTTTGATAAATATCTTGCCCATCTAGCAAAATGCGCCCCTGTATTTTGCAATCAGGGATTAAATCATTCATACGATTAAGACTTTTGAGCAAAGTAGATTTCCCACAACCGCTAGGTCCAATAAACGCGCTCACTTCGTTGCGCAGTAAGCTTAGATTAATATCCTTTAACGCGTGGAAATCCCCATAGTGAAGGTTCATATTGCTAATATCAAATGTTACATCATTCATACATATCCCCTATTTAAGATTGTTTGGATTGAGATAGCGCGCGATGAGATTAGAGATGAGATTTATGCCAATCACCACCACAAGCAGCACTACCGCTGTTGCATACGCTTGCTCAATAAACTGCCCCTCGCTTAAGAGCGACCACATATGCACGCTCAATGTGCGCCCAGAATCAAATAGCCCAGCCACTTGCGCCACTGTGCCAGCAGGATAGAGCAGAGCCGCGCTCTCCCCTATAATGCGCCCAACGCTTAAAATCACACCGGCTAAAATCCCACTAATGGCGGAGGGCAAAATAATAACAAACACCGTGCGCAATCTTCCAGCGCCTAAACCAAAGGAAGCTTCTTTATAAGTGAGCGGCACAGCTTTAATGGCTTCTTGTGTGTTGCGCAAAATGAGCGGTAAAATCATAATCGCAAGGGTTAGCACACCTGAAATGATGCTTGTCCCAAGACCAAAATACAGCGTAAAGGCTAAATAGCCAAATAGCCCATACACAATACTAGGAATACCTGTTAGCGTCTCAGCAGCAACCACAATCACACGCACGACAAATGATTGAGAATTAGTGTATTCCTCTAAGAAAATCGCGCCAAAAATAGCCACAGGCGTAGCCACAAGCAAGGAGGCACACACCATAGTGATAGTATTTATAATGGCGGGCATCATAGAGACATTTTCACTATTATACTGCCATTCAAATAGGCTAGGTGTGAGATACTGCACGCCATTAAATAAAATATAGCCTATGAGAAAAGCAAACATCGCCACACTTGTAAAAATAGCTAAGCGCACAATGCAGTAAAGAAACAATGAGAGCTTGTCTTTGTGGGAAAGCTCCTCAAAATAAGTGCGAATAGTTTGGCTCATTGTTATTCCTTGTGTCTAGATTCTATTGTTGCTCTTTTTTAAGCGCGCTAAAGCAGAGGTTGATGAGCAAGATAAAGACAAAAAGCACTACGCTTGAAGCGATAAGGGCTTCTCTATGTAAATCCGCAGAATAGCCAAGCTCAAGCACGATATTAGTAGTGAGTGTGCGCACGCCATCGCGAATAGATTCTGGAATGATAGGCTGATTACCCGCTATGACAATCACAGCCATAGCCTCACCAATAGCGCGCCCAACGCCCAAAATCACACTTGCCAACACGCCACTTTGCGCCGCGCGCAGCATAACAAAAAAGACCACGCGCTCTTTACTCGCTCCAAGCGCTAAACCACCCTCTAAATATGTGGACGTTACGCTCTCCAAGCTTGTTTTAGACACAAGAATGATTGTTGGCAAAATCATTACGCCAAGCAGTAAAGAAGCTGCCAAAAGTCCCTTACCACTTGTATTAAGAATAGGGGCTAAAAAAGGCACAATCACAATAAGCCCAAAAAATCCATACACAATACTAGGAATACCAGCTAATAGCTCAATAGCTGGAGTGATTAGGGCTTTAGCCTTTTTGCTTGCAAAAAACGCAAGATAAATAGCTGATAAAATCCCAAGCGGCACACCAAACAAAATCGCAAGAGCTGTTACATACAGACTGCCCACAATCATAGGGAAAATACCAAATAGCCCTGAATTTGGCTTCCACTCCTTGCCAAAGACAAAATCCACAAAGCCTATTTCTGCGATGGTAGGAATAGCATTTGCAAACAAAAAGACACATATCATTGCCACGGCTAGCACGCACACAAGCGCACACAGCGCAAAAAGTGCTTGCATAAACCTCTCTAAAAAAACAGATTTTAAGCTTTTGGCTTTTATCATCTCCACGAGCTATCCTTTAAAATTTATAGAATCTAAAGCTAGCGGCTTAGATTCTTAGTTGATTGCAAGACCGCACGAAGCGCAATGGTTGCGGATAATCTCACCTTAGAGCTTAAGTTTATGGATTTGCGAGCATGGACTTGTCGCTTAAGCGACTGCATGCGAAGCAAGCCATAACTTTATACTTTAGGCGGCTAGGGCAATTACTTGCCCTAGACAAGACCGCACGGCACGAAGTGCAATAGTGCGGATAAATGAAATCTTAAAGCCACTATGTAAAATCACACAAGTTCAAATGTAAAAAAAATGTAAAAAGTATGAGAAAGCTCGTATTTTAGGAGAATTCCCTCTTTAAATTTATGTAAAATCTAAAGAGGGTGAAAGTTTAAGGAGAAGAATTTGATAGAGTGTTTTTAAGTGTAAAGGTTGGGCAAAGCCTTATTTGACTTCGCTCCATTTAGTTGTTTTGCCCTCAAAAATCGCTTTTACTTGCTCAGGTTTAAGAGAGTTTATACTATTTTTTGGATTTACAATCACTGCAAGTCCATCAATAGCAAGCACTTGCACTTTTAAGCCTTTGCTAAGTTCGCTTTCTTTAAGCTCGCGGCTCACCATACCAATATCAGCAATGCCTTGAAGTGTAGAATTCACACCTGTAGTTGAGTCTGATTGTTGGATTTCGATTTTAGCTTGCTTATTTTGCTTGAGGTAGGCTTCTTTGAGCTTTTCCATAAGCGGAGTTACAGAGCTTGAGCCAGCTATAACGATTTTTCCAGCAGGTTTAGCAGGTTTAAAGCTCTTTGTATCAAGAGGAATATAGCCTGCTTTTGTGATGACTTCTTGAGCTTCTTTAGATGTTGCAAAGCTTAGGAAATCTTTTGCTAATTCGTTTTCATTGCCTGTTGTGATAACATTGAAAGGACGAGAAATAGCGTATTTCTTGCTTTTCACATTCGCTACATTTGGCTCAATATCATCAATTTTAACAGCCTTTACAGACTTATTGAGCGAGCCAAGTGAAACATAACCAATAGCGCTTTCATCTTTAGAAACGGTTGTTAGCATAACCGCTGTGGAATTAGTAATCTCTGCTTTTTTAGAGATATTATCCACTTTTTTATCCTTTACTTTTTGAAATACTTCAAAAAGCTCGACAAATGCGCCCCTTGTGCCAGAACCATCTTCGCGTGAAATGGGGTGGATATTATCATCAGCCCTCATAGAGCCAACAGCCACGCCAACTACTGCCAAAGCAACGAAGCATAAGGCTAAGATTCTGTTTGTGAGTGATGCAGTTTTCATAGTGTCTTCCTTACAGAATGATATTGTCAATATTTGACAACGCGCAGTTTAGTAGAGATATGTAAAAAGCATTTGTGTGTAAAGTAAAATAAATGTAAAGCGGTTTGCAGCCCTTTTTTGCGGGCTTTTAGGCTATGAAATTTGTAAAATGTTTAAGTTACAGCGCGGAGAGTAAGTATAAAAAATTAAAGGAGCGTTAATATGGCACTAGTAACAGCGGGGCATATAGAATCTACAAAAACCAGCGCCAGTATATAAAAGCAAATAGCGTAACTGCAACAATGCCAACAATGGAGAGCAAAAAGCCAAAGCGCACCATATCCCATGCTTTAATATTGCCTTTGGCAAAGACTATGGCATTAGGCGGCGTGGATATGGGTATCATAAATGAAAAGCTTGCACAAATGGTGATAGCAAGCATAGTGATAGCAGATTCATCTACATCTAAAAATGATTGTGTGGCTGTGTAAATAATAGGCAGTAAAATGGCTATAAGCGCGGTAGTGCTTAAAAAACCAGTAGCAATAATCGCACAAATACACGCAAGGAACAAAAATACAATAAAAGGCAATCCCTCAAATTGTTTGAAAAATCCCTCAAAAGCCCCACCAAGTTCAGATTGCGAAAAAGCCATAGCAATGCAAAAGCCCGCACCAAACAAAAAGATTAGCTCATAAGGGATAGATTTAGAATCGTCCCAATCCAAAAAGCCAATCTTTGGCACAAACATAAGCAGTCCAAAGGCAAGCAAAATCACATTTTCATTAAGTCCAAGCCCGCTATAAAAGGGCTTAATGGGCGAATTAAGAAAAAGCACAACTAGTAAAAGCGCGATAAAGCACAATAACCTTTTATGCGCAGGCGTAATCTTTACATCATCAAACGCGCCCACTTCCAAAAAATGCTCGCTTGTATTGCGTGAAAGGATATAAATCATCGCATAGAGCATAAGGCAAGTAAGCGGCGCCATCATCACAATCCAAGTCGTAAAGCTAATGCCCTCAATCCCTTGAGATTCTAAAAAGCCCAAAAAGATAAGGTTAGGCGGCGAGCCAATAGGCGTGGTAATCCCGCTAATGCTTGCACCAAAGGCAACAGCAAGCAAAAAGCGCATTTTTAAAAAATAATCTTGCGTGATTGATAGCGCGATAGGCAGGAGCAAAATGGCTGTGGTGGAGTTTGAAAGAGCTGTGCCAAGCACTACAGAGGCAAGCCCTAGCGCGGATATAACACCCTTTGGCGTGGCGGGGAAAAGGCTTAGAAATTTTTTGGCAATAATGCGGTGCAAGCCAATTTTTTCAGTAGCGGTGGCAAGCATAAAGCCGCCCAAAAATAAATAAATGATAGGATTAGCATAATTGGCGGTGGCACTTTTGGTGTCAAGGATTCCAAAACTAGGGAAAAGGATTATGGGCAAAAGCGAGACAACTCCTAGCGGCAAGGCTTTATTTGTCCAAAGTGTAACAAGTAGCGCAATAATGCCAAGTAGGGCTGATACCTTAAATGAAGCCTCAAGATAAAATCGCGCCAAAATTGCCGCAATAAATCCCAAAATAATAGCCAAGCCCACGCCTATGATGATTTTTAGCGCGCGCTCTGGTTTTGGCGTATCTGCTGCCTCATTTATAGAATCTAGTTCGTTTATATGCTT
Source organism: Helicobacter jaachi (assembly GCF_000763135.2). Classification (NCBI taxonomy): domain Bacteria; kingdom Pseudomonadati; phylum Campylobacterota; class Epsilonproteobacteria; order Campylobacterales; family Helicobacteraceae; genus Helicobacter; species Helicobacter jaachi. The sequence continues at coordinate 277,701 of NZ_JRPR02000001.1, forward strand.
CTGCACACTTCTCCTTTATGTTTGCTTTGCGACCATTTATAGAATCTGACCTTATAAAAAACAAGTTGATAGATGCGTAAGCAACTATAACTTTATACTTTGAGGGCTAATGTGAGCTTTGCTTGCATTTGTAAGACCACGCGGAGCTTTAGCTCAATAGCGTGGAAATTATAGAATCTAACCTAACTCATGCGCGCAAAATGCTCAATCATACTTGCTAGCTCATTTAGACTTTCATCAATATCATTTGCCTTAATACTATCGCGCACGCAATGATTGATATGCCCTTCTAGCACGATTTGCCCCACTTTATGCAGGGCAGACTTTGCAGCATTAAGCTGGATTAGCACATCAGTGCAGGGCGCGTCATCATTTATCATTTTATCAATGCCATTAAGCTGCCCGATAATGCGTTTAAGCCGCTTGTGGATATTCTGCCTTTGTTGTATCTCAAGCATACTGCCTCCTTATATGCGCCGATAACTTAAAGCCTCAAGGATATGGGCTTTATCAATGTGGCTTTGCTGCGCCAAATCCGCAATCGTGCGCGCGACTTTTTTAATTTTATTTTGCGCGCGATAGGAGAGTGAAAATCGCTGCGTGGCTTGATTAAGCAAATTTGCACACTCATTATCAAGGGCGCAAAATGTCTCAATGCCTCTCTCATCAAGCTTGCCATTTAGCATAGCTTGCCCCCTTTGCTTTTGCATTTTAAACGCGTCAAAGACCATATCTTGCATATGTTTAGAATCTAGACTAGCTTTTTGCTCTTCTTGCTCATTCATTTGCACAAAAATATCAATCCTATCAAGCAAAGGCTCGCTCAAACGCGCCCTATAAGAGCTAATCTCTCTATCTTGGCAGCGGCATTCTTTACTTTTACTTAGCAAATTTCCGCATGGGCAGGGATTAAGCGCGCCAACAAATAAAAAACTCGTATCATATTCAAGCTTAGAATGCACGCGCGAAATGGCTAGGCGATTATTCTCCAAAGGTTCGCGCAAAGATTCTAAAACCTCCTTTTTAAAATGAGGCAATTCATCAAAAAATAAAATCCCATTATGTGCTAGTGCCACTTCGCCCGGTCTTATTTCAAATTGTGTCGCAGAGCCTAATATACTTGATTTGCTCGCACTTTGGTGAGGGTTTCTAAAAGGGCGCAATGGCGTGTAATGCGTGCTTTGCTTATTTAAGGCTTGGTGTTTGACATTTTCTAGCATTTCTTGCAGCGAACTAGGAGGCAAAATATACAAAAGCCTTTTGGCAATCATACTTTTTCCACAGCCCGGAGAACCCTCCATGAGGAAATTATGAAATCCTGCAGCAGCGATGAGTGCGGCTCTTTTAGCCATATCTTGTCCTAAAACCTCGCTAAAATCATTCAAAAAACTATCATCATAAAAATACTGCTCGCCCTCAATTTCAATATATTTAAAGCCAAAGTGCGTTTGGCTAGTAGATTCTATATGAGCAGTTGGGGGAGAGGGATTATTTATCACTTCAATGGCTTCTTGCAAATGCTGCACAAAATATAGCTGCACATTGGGAATAGGGCTTAGCAGAGCCTTTGCAGAGGAAGGCACAATAGCCTTTGCCTGCGGGTGTAGGAGTGCAATATCAAGCAAAAGCGGATATATAGAATCTACATATTTCACACTTCCATCAAGCCCTAATTCACCAAAGGCAAACCACTCTTGCGTGTTATCCATAGACTTTTGCAAGGCGAGCGCAATGGGTAAATCAAAATGCCCGCCGCTTTTTGGCATATCAGAGGGGGAAAGATTGATATTAATTTTTAAGGCTGGGAGGGTGATATTATTATTAGCAAGCGCGGACTGCACGCGCTGCTTAGATTCTTGAATAGAGCTATGCGCAAGCCCTGTGATATTAAAGCCCGGCAAGCCTCGTATGAATGCAGCCTCAACCTCAATCACTTTTGCACTTGTGCCAAAGCTGGTAGCAGTTAGGATTGTATTGACCATTTAAGATTCTTTTTTGAGTTTTTTAAGCTCTTTTTCGAACTTTTTGCGCCTTAAAATGGGGAGTTTATCAACAAATAAAATACCATTTAAATGGTCGATTTCATGCTGGATAGCCACGCTTAAAAAGCCTTGAGCCTTTAGAATTTTATCATTCCCATAGCGGTCTTTATAAGCGATACTTACTTTATCAAATCGCTTAATGCTTTCATAAAAATCAGGCACAGACAAGCAGCCCTCGTCCCACTCAATGCTATCCTCTTGAGAGAGAAAAGTAGGATTTATAATCTCTAACAAATCAGCCTTATGCTGCGTATTATCTTCTTCGCGGGGAATATTAATGATAAGCACTTGCTTTGGTTCGCCCACTTGGATAGCCGCTAGCCCCACACCTCCGCTTTGCATCATCGTTTCATACATATCATCAAGGAATTGGTGGAGATGCCAATCAAACTCCTCCACAGGCGTGGATTTTTCGCGCAGCTTGGCATTAGGATATTTCAAAATCGTCAAGACTGCCAAAATCATCTCCCCCATCGAGTTTATCATCTGTATTTATAGAATCTGCGCTGCTTGCGCTAGCAAATTTAAGCGATTTACCCTCACTAAAGGCTTCATCTAGCATTTTTTTTGCTTCTTGGAGCATAGATTCTGGCGTTTTATTTACATCTAGCACAATGCCGCCCATTACGATACTTAAATGCAGCTCCAAATCGCCAATAAAAATATTAGTCGCTTTGCATTTTTTGATTACCTCTTCGCAAAGCGCGATAGCCGCATCTTCTTGCACATTTTTGAGCAGCATACCAAAGCGCCCTCCACCCAAATATGAGACAATGTCCTTTGTGCCAATATTTTTTGACACAATTCTAGCGATATTCTTAAAGGTAGTAACAAGCTTATTTTGCTCATTGAGTTGCGCACCAAGCTCCTTTGAGGGCGAGAAAACAACCACCGCGCAGTGTCTAGGGAAATCTTTACCATTTTTGCATTCTAACTCTAGCGCGTGCGTGAAAAATGATTTGCTATGAATACCAAGTGTTGTATCATACATCGCCCCAGACTTTGCTATGGAGGATTTTTCATACATTTGGCGATAGGCGCGCGAGATAATATCAGCCTGCGTGACAAACTGCTTATGAAAGCCTTTTAGCTCATTTACCAGCACCTTAATGGCATTTTGCGCCCCTAGCGGGTTAGTGATAGAGGAGATTTCTGCTAGACGTTTATCGGTGTTGCTCTCCATAGCAGAGAGCTGCTTGCAGAGTATGAGCAAATGCTCTAGCACAGATTTAAGCATGGCAAAATTATCATTAAAAGTTTTTTCCAGCGCAATAAGCCTTGAATCGTGATTAGCACTCTCAACCATAGCCTTAATTTTTTCGCGCATATGCTCATCTTGCTCTTGTGAGAGCGTTTTTTCAAAATAGGCTTCAAAATTTTCCGGCAGAGGCAAAATCGCATCTTTTTCAAGAGCCTCCATAGCCTGTTTTGAAATGGAATTTAGTTTTTGCGTGGTATCAGTGGAGGGAGTTTCTGCCTTGCTTACTGGCTTATCTTGCTTCTTATCGCCACTCTCAAGCCCTGCAACATCGAGATTCCCAAAAAAATCATTATTCCCAAGGTCTAAGTCTAAGCCGCTTAAATCCACATCACACCTCGCTTTGCCTTTATTTTAAACTTTTAGTAAGAATTTCATCAACAAGCCCATACGCCTTAGCCTCATCTGCACTCATAAAAAAGTCGCGCTCCGTATCTTGCGTGATTTTTTTAATATTTTGCCCTGTGTTTTGCGCCATAATGTCATTGAGCGTTTTTTTAAGTCGCAAAATCTCTTTTGCTTGTATTTCAATATCTGTCGCCTGCCCTTGCGCGCCGCCAAGTGGTTGATGTATCATAATGCGCGAATTAGGGAGGGAAAATCGCTTCCCTTTTGTGCCAGAGCTTAGTAAAAATGCTCCTGCAGAAGCGGCTTGTCCTATGCAAATCGTGCTAATATCTGAGCGGATATAATTCATCGTATCATAAATGCTAAAAGCACTTGTAATCACGCCACCGGGTGAATTGATATAAAAATTTATATCTTTTTCGGGGTCTTCAGCTTCTAAAAATAGGAGCTGTGCGACAATGGAGGAGGCGACATAATCATTAATTTCGCCGCTTAGGAGGATAATGCGGTCTTTAAGAAGGCGCGAATAAATATCATAGCTGCGCTCCCCGCGCCCTGTGCGCTCAATAACATAAGGGATATAACTGCTCATTTGTATCCTTTTAATGAGATGATGTAGTTTGCGTAGATTCTGTAGCGGGCTTTGACTTTTTATTTTGCTCAAATTTTGTATCAAGCAAGTATTGCAGCACTCTATCTTCAATCATAGTCATTTTAATGGCGGGGATAAGATTATTTTTTTGATAATGCTCCAAAGTCGCGCGCGGGTCCTGTCCTGTCATCATCGCTTCATAATAAATAGTCTGCATAACTTCATTATCCTGAATGACAATATTATATTTTTTTGCCAATGCGTCCATAATAAAGGTAATTTGCACGCTTTTTTGGGCGTCATCGCGATGAGTTTCGCGGCTTTTTTTGGCTTCATCTTGATTATCTTTTATTTTTTCAAATTCCTCCCTACTTAGTTTGCTTAGAGCGTTTCTAAATAAAATATCCATTTCTTGCTCGACAATAATTTGAGGCAAATCAAAAGTGATATGTGCTAAAAGCGCCTCCACTAGCTTTTCTTTCAATTCTTTGTTGTAAAGCTCGGTTTTTTGCTCCATTTCAAGCTGCTCTTTGACCATATCTTTAAGCGACTGGAGGTTAGATTCTGTGCCGGCAATGCTTTGAGCAAAGGCATCATCAATTTTTACAGAATCTTTGTGCAAAATCTTATGAAGTGTAACATCAAAGCTCGCCTCTTTGCCCGCTAAATGCTGCGCTTGATAATCTGCAGGGAAAGTAACTTTAATAGTGCGCTTTTCGCCCTTTTTCATACCGATGAGTGCGTCCTCAAAGCCCGGTATAAACTGATTTGAGCCAATAAGTAAGTTATAATTCTCCCCCTTGCCTCCCTCAAACGCTACCCCATCGACAAAGCCCACAAAGTCAATATTTGCTGTATCATCTTTTTGTAATGCCCTATCTTGCGTTATTTCAACTAATGGCGCACGACTTTTAGCAATTTCCTCCAAACGCTCATCAATTTGAGCCTGACTTATGGCTTTAAGCTTCACTTCTGGCACATAAGATTCTATATTTTCAATCTCAAATTGCGGCGTAATGCCAAGCTTAATTTCAAGTTCGATTTTGTCATTTGATTTATCAAATTTGGAGATGATAGGGCTGCCCACAAGGCTATTTGGCTCAAGTCCAAGCTCTTTTAGCGCGCTATTGAGCAAGTCTTGTATAGCCTCCTGTTCTGCTTCTTGCTCCACCTGCTCTTTGTAGCGTGTTTTAATCACTTGCGCTGGCACTTTGCCCTTTCTAAACCCATCAAGCTTCACACTTTTTGCAATTTTTTTAATGGCTTTATCAAATTTCTCCTCAATTTTATGAAGTGCAATGCTTCCTTTGACTAGGGCATTAGCGTTATCTGTGCGTTGTGTCGTGAAATTCATACCAATCCTTAAATAAAATAAAAAGTATAATTTGCTATTCTATAAAAAAAAATCTTAAAAGTAGGTTTTGTAATGTCATTATCCCAAATCAAGCAAAAACTTCAAGATAATATAAACCTTTCCCCCAGCTATGGGCATTTGGTGAAGGTTATGCAAAATATGCTTGTGGCTAATGGCGTAAAGCCCTCTGTGGGCGATATTGTGAAAATCTTGCCACAATCAAGCCTCCTAGATTCTGAACAAGATACAGAATCTACGCGGTTAGAATACAGCTTGGGTATGGTGATTGGCATTGAGGGAGAGCATTTTTTTATTAGCCCATTTTCCTTTGTGGAGGGACATAAATCAGGCGATAAAGTGCAGATATTACATCATGGATTGCAAATTCCAGTGGGCGAGGCATTGCTTGGGCGTGTGGTAAATCCTTTGGGAGAGCCTATTGATGATAAGGGCGTGTTGCATACAAATCACAGCACACCGCTTATGCGTATGCCTATAGGGGCGCTAAAGCGAGGGCTAATCGATGAGGTGTTTGAAGTAGGCGTGAAGTCCATTGATGCAATCCTCACATGTGGCAAGGGGCAGAAAATGGGCATTTTTGCTGGTTCAGGCGTGGGCAAATCAACGCTTATGGGTATGATAGTGCGTGGCTCAAATGCGCCAATTAAGGTAATCGCACTCATCGGCGAGCGTGGGCGCGAAGTACCTGAATTTATCTATAAAAATCTCAATAATGATTTGACTAATACCATTCTTGTCGTGGCTACTAGCGATGACTCTCCGCTTATGCGTAAATATGGAGCATTTAGCGCTATGGCGATTGCAGAGTATTTTAAATCTCTAGGCAATGATGTGCTTTTTATTATGGATTCTGTAACGCGCTTTGCTATGGCGCAAAGAGAAATCGGCTTAGCGCTAGGCGAGCCGCCAACTAGCAAGGGCTACCCTCCCTCGACACTCACACTTTTGCCCCAACTTATGGAGAGAGCGGGCAAAGAAGATGGTGTAGGCTCTATCACAGCGTTTTTTACTGTGCTTGTTGAGGGCGATGATTTAAGCGACCCAATTGCCGACCAAAGCCGCTCTATCCTTGATGGACATATTGTGCTTAATCGAGATTTGACTGATATGGGTATTTATCCACCTATTAATATTCTTGATTCCGCTTCAAGGCTTATTAATGATATTGTTACACCCGAGCATTTGCAGGCTGTGAGAAAATTCCGCCGATTATACGCGCTTATTAAAGAAAACGAGGTGCTTATCCGCATTGGTGCGTATCAAAGGGGTGCTGATGAGCAGCTAGATGAAGCCATTGCTAAAAAACCACAAATGGAGGCGTTTTTAAAACAAGAAAGCACAGAAAAATGGGACTTTCAACGCTCTGTGAATGAGCTGTTGCACATTATGAATGAGTGACTTTACAAATTTATAGAATCTAGCATTCACCAAATAGCCTAGCAGCCTGCCATTTTATGCCCCTTGCTTCTTGTAATTTTTAGCAAATTCTTTTACATTCCCAAAATTCTAAACATATTAATTAATTATAAAATGATACAATCCAGTGCTTTAGCAAGTAAAGTCAATAAAAACTTTACTTTTTTACAATTGCAAATCGCAACAAACACAAAAATGACAATTTTAAGGGAGAAAATATGAAACGAATTTACCTTGATAATAACGCGACAACGATGCTAGACCCAAGCATTCTGCCGCTTATGGAGCCGTTTTTTTGCGAGAAATACGGCAATCCAAATAGCCTGCATAAGTTTGGCACGGAGACGCACCCTGCTATACAAGACGCTTTGGAGAAGCTATATAACGGCATAAATGCGGATAGCAACGATGATATTATCATCACAGGCTGTGCGACTGAATCGAATAACTGGGTGCTAAAAGGCGTGTATTTTGATGAGATTGTGCGTAAGGGCAAGAGGCACATTATTACCACTGAGGTCGAGCATCCAGCCGTTGGGGCGACTTGTAGCTTTTTAGAGACGCTTGGCGTGGAGGTGACAAGGCTGCCGATAAACTCGCAGGGTAATATAAGTGCCGCGCAAGTAAAGGAGGCTATGCGTGATGATACCGCACTTGTAAGCGTGATGTGGGCGAATAATGAGACTGGGCTAATTTTCCCCATTCATGAGATTGGCGCGATTTGCAAGGAGCGTGGCGTGCTTTTCCATACCGATGCGGTGCAAGCGATTGGCAAGATTCCCGTTGATGTGATGGCTGCGGGCGTGGATTTTTTGAGCTTTAGCGCGCATAAGTTTCACGGACCAAAGGGCATTGGCGCGCTGTATATTCGCAAGGGCGTAGAGCTTACTCCGCTGCTGCATGGTGGGGAGCATATGCGTGGGCGGCGTAGCGGGACGCTAAATGTGCCTTATATCGTGGCGATGGGCGAGGCTATGCGGCTAGCAAATGAGTTTTTGGACTTTGAGCTGTCTATGGTAAAGAAGCTGCGTGATTATTTGGAGGATAAACTGCTTGAGATTCCTGATGTGTTTGTCGTGGGGACGCGTGAAAATCGCGTGCCAAACACGACTTTGATTAGCGTGCGTGGGATTGAGGGCGAGGCGATGCTGTGGGATTTGAATAAGGCTGGCATTGCGGCGAGTACGGGCAGTGCGTGTGCGAGTGAGGATTTGGAGGCAAATCCTGTGATGGTGGCAATTGGCGCGGATAAGGAGCTAGCACACACAGCGATTAGAATCTCACTTAGCCGCTTTACCACGCAGCAAGAGATTGACTACACAATCGAGATTTTTAACAAAGCCGTGAAAAGACTAAGGAATATTTCAAGTTCGTATGAGGTTTAGTAGAGCTGATCCTAGCCAAAATTAAAATTTATAGAATCTATGGTGGTAGGGTGGGCAGTGATTTGATATGTAGATTCTAAAAATGTAAGCGTTTTTAAGAAAACTTAAAGCAAAATAGTGATAAACGCTACATTTTAACAACAAAAAGGATAAAAAATGGCAAAGAATGACTTAATCGGCGGGGCGTTATGGGACGCCTACTCAAAAAAAGTAAGTGAGCGAATGGATAATCCCACGCATTTGGGCGTCCTAACGCAAAAGGACGCAGACGCGAAAAATGCAAAGCTAATCGTGGCAGACTACGGCGCTGAGTCCTGCGGGGACGCTGTGCGGCTGTATTGGCTTGTCGATGATAACGATGTGATTATCGATGCGAAGTTTAAGAGTTTTGGCTGTGGCACGGCTATTGCGAGCAGCGATATGATGGTGGAACTCTGCCTTGGCAAAAAGGTGCAAGATGCCGTAAAAATCACAAATCTAGATGTGGAACACGCCCTGCGTGACGACCCTAATACGCCTGCAGTGCCTGGGCAGAAAATGCACTGCTCTGTGATGGCGTATGATGTCATTAAAAAGGCGGCAGGGCTGTATCTTGGCAAGAGTGCGGAGGATTTTGAGGACGAGATTATCGTGTGTGAGTGCGCGCGCGTGAGCCTTTCTACGATTAAGGAAGTGATACGGCTAAATGATTTGAAAAGCGTGGAGGAAATCACGCAATACACGAAGGCTGGCGGCTTTTGCAAAAGCTGCGTGCGTCCTGGCGGGCATGAGAAACGCGAGTATTACTTAGTGGATATTTTGGCTGATGTGCGCGCTGAAATGGAGGCTGAGACTTTGAAAGCAAAAGCTGCGGAAGCGGCTAGCGGCATTCTAGCGTTTAAGGATATGACGACCGTGCAGAAAGTGAAGCTAATCGATAAGACTATCGATGATAACATTCGCCCGATGCTGATGATGGATGGCGGCGATATGGAGATTTTGGATATTAAGGATACAAGCGATGGCTTTACTGATGTGTATATTCGCTACATGGGCGCGTGCAATGGCTGTGCGTCTGCTGCGACTGGCACGCTTTTTGCCATTGAATCTGTGCTGCAAGAGCGACTAGATTCTCACATTCGTGTTTTGCCGATATAATTTAGAATCTAGGTTCTGTTCTTTTTTCGCAAGGGGGAGGAGCTTGAATGTGTAAGTGTGAGTTTGCTTCGCCACATCAGGTGAAGTCGCCAGATATACCGCTCACCTCCGCTCCGACGATGCCTTTAAGGTTTGCACTTTGTGCGATTTTATTTTAGGTGGATAGAAATACACTTTATCCACATCTACTCCACCGTGACGCTTTTAGCCAAATTGCGCGGCATATCCACATCATTGCCTAAGCGCACCGCCACTTCAAGTGCAAAAAGCTGCAGTGCTACCATCATGGCAAAAAACTCCTCCATATAGCTCTGCGCTGGCGCAATCATAATCATATCATCTACACCTTTAATCTGCTCCTCACTTACTGCGCAAATAGTCGCATCACGCGCGCTTAGCTCCTCTACATTGCTCTTAATCTTATCAAAAAGCAAGTGTTTTGGCATAAGTGCTAGGGTAAAAAGCTCCGCATCGGCTAATGCTATAGGTCCATGCTTCATTTCTCCGCCTGGATAGCCCTCCGCATGCAGGTAGCTAATCTCTTTAAGCTTGAGCGCGCCCTCAAGTGCTAGGGGATAAAAAATATCCCGCCCGATAAAGAAAAATCCATGCCCATGCAAATAGCGCTTGGAGAGGCGTTTGATATGCTCATGCAAGTGAATATCCACCTGCGTGCTTTTTACAGAATCTACCATTTGCGCGATATGCGCTTTAAGCTCATTTTTGCGAATATGCCCGCGTATTTTGCCAATATACACGCTTAGAATCCACAAAAGCATCATTTGCGTAGCAAAGGCTTTTGTGCTTGCCACACCCTTTTCAATGCCTGCGCGCGTGAGCAGTGAGGCGCTAGATTCTCTCACAATGGAGCTATTATCGACATTACAAATTGCTAAACTTTTTAATCCATGCTTTTTAGCGAGTTTCAGGGCTTCAAGCGTATCGGCAGTCTCGCCGCTTTGGGAAATGACAATAAAAAGCTCATTTGTATTCATAACCGGCTGCGCGTAGCGAAATTCGCTTGCAATCACCACATTTGTCTTAATCTTTGCCAATCGCTCAAAGAGATATTTCGCACTTAATCCCGCGTGATAGCTCGTCCCGCACGCACAAATAGTCAGGCTTTGCACATCATCAAAAAAGCTAGATTCTATCTCGCTTAAATTTATATCACCCTCGCTTACGCGCCCCATCATCGTTTCTAGTAGCACTTTATGCTGCTCATAAATTTCTTTTTCCATAAAGTAGCGATAGCCCTCTTTTTGCGCATAACCTCTTGTACTATCAAGCTTTTTAGCGCCTTTTAGCGCCTTAAAAGCGCCTATTTTCATACAGCCCACATCGCCATCTTGCAGATACACGACATGTTCAACTAGCCCAATAAGCGGCGCATCAGAGCTTGAAAAATAAATCTCACCATCACTACTTGCGCCAATAATTAAAGGCGAGCAATTTTTGGCATAAAATATAGAATCTGGCGCTTTTTTGGTGATGAGCAAAATCGCAAATGCACCCTTTAAATCTGCGATAGTAGCCTTAAATGCGCTTAGGCAATCTTTGTGCTGCTTTGTGTATTCCTCAAATAAATGCACAATCACTTCTGTGTCAGTTTGTGAGAGAAAAGTATGCCCTTTAGATTCTAGAGTATTTTTAATTTCTTGATAATTTTCAATAATACCATTATGCACGACATTGCTAAAAGCGGCGATGTGTGGGTGGGCGTTTGCCTCTGTGGGCTTGCCATGTGTCGCCCAGCGCGTATGCCCAATGCTCACACCAAAGCCATTTGAAGTAAAATCCCTGCATTTAGATGCTAGATTCTCTAATTTGCCCACAGCACGAAATGTCTGCAACTCATTTTGGCTTAATACCGCAATGCCCGCACTATCATAGCCGCGATATTCTAGCTCTTTTAGGCCATTTAATAGAATCTGCTTTTTTTCTTTATCCCCGATGTAGCCGACAATTCCGCACATAAGATAACTCCTTGATTTAAGGATTAATGTAAAATTTGCACATTTTACTATAAAATTATTCACATATTTTACAAGTTTTAATCATTTTACTTTAAGAGGAGCGATAATGCGTTATGTGGGGTTTGCGTTAGGATTATGCGTGCATATATTGTGCGCGCAAGAAGTAAAGCAAGACTTAGCCAAAATAAATTCGCCCATAGCACAAAATGCGCCACTTGATGCACAATCCCCCGCGCTAGATTCTATAAATACAGAATCTACAAATACAGAAACTACAGACCTTCCAAATGTATCGCCCGCTCAAGCAGATTCTATAAATCCTCGCCAAATACAGAATCTAGATTCTATAAATGCTCCAAAAGAGCCGCCCAAAGCTATCACAGAGCCTGCTATTGCAGAATCTTATATGGCGCTCTATCCACATAAATCAGTGTATTTTCTCCCCCTTTACCATAGCTTTACAAAGCCCGCTTTAGGCGATAAAGATACAGAATCTAAATTCCAATTTAGCTTTAGAATGCGCCTTATAAAAGAGCTATTTTCGCCCTATGGCGCACTATACTTTGCCTACACGCAAACAGCATGGTTTCAAAACTACAATAAAATGGATTCGCGCCCCTTTAGGGACTTTGATTATCAGCCAGAATTTTTTTATAGCTATAAATACCCTCTAAGCTTCCTAGGCGGGGCATTTAAAGAAATCACACTAGGGTATAATCACATCTCAAATGGCGAAAGAGAGTTGCGCTCACGCACGCAAAATCGCATTTTGCTCAATATGCGCTGGGAATATGAGACGCAGCATATAGGCACATTTGGCATAAAACTTGGCGTGTGGACGTATATAGGCGAGCATGTGCCGGGCTTTATCCATGATAATGGCGACTTGCCCTTGTATCGCGGATATAATGATATAGGGCTGTATTATAAGAGTAATCGCCATTTGCTTGAATTTTACGCGCGTCCGCCCATTGCGGCGAGGTATTATCCATTTTTTGAGCTAGGCTACACGCTAAGGGTGAGTGAGAATCTAGGGCTATACTGCCAATACATTAACGGCTATGGGGATAATATGTTTGAATATCAGCAATACGCAAGGCGCATAGGCGTGGGCTTCCGCTTGTGGAATAAATAAGCTTTAAGCACTTTTTAGTTCTTCTATTTCTGTTATCTCTTGCACTTCTTGCTGTATCACTTCTTGTATGTAGTCATTATTAAATTCGCTTGGTAGCAATTTTGGTCGCTTTGAAACTACCATCACCACAAGCGGTTTCAAAATTGAATTTGCGTATGGCAGCATTTCTTTAGCACTAAATTCATTGCCAAAAAATTCAGAATCCCCACTAATCATGGAATCTACCATCTTGCTAAATTCATCCATTTCTTCACCTGACAATTTAAAAAGCATAGCCAAGCGTGCCATTTGCCCATAAAAAATTCTATATTTTTTGCTTATATCATCTTCTATAAGGTTATCCATTACTTTTTTAGTAGCTCCACCGCCCAACATACCGCCTACCATACCGCCGAGTAAGCCACCCGCAAAAGTACCGACCACAGGAATAAATGACAATGCAATAGCCCCGGCTACAGCACCGGCCGCACCCCCTACTATACCCCCAGTGTTAACGAAAATATTTTTTACACATTGCATGCTGGAAATTTTGCCCCTCGCCATTTGAATTACTTCTATACTTGAAGTAACAGCTATTGTCGCTGCTGCTGTTATTACTGTTGCCCGCAACGTGCTATTTGCAGCATTGCCTACACTTATAGTTTTATCGCCTGCTTGCCTTCCCGCCATTTTTGCCAATCCTTCACCTATATAGCTACCTTTTGAAAAATTAATGTTTATTATTCTTTGCATGAAGTTACTGAAAGCAGGTAGTCTTTGTAATTGTGCCCCTATCATATATACCGCAAATGTCTTGCCCCCTGTTTGTAACCCAACTATAAATGATTGTCTTATAGCTTCCTTAATATTTCCGTTTCTATAATAGCACATTGCAGTATTTAATACGAATGAAATTCCAGCAGTTTTAAGTGCTACTATCGAGGCATTTACAGCATCATACTCTAAGCTCTCTTTTGTAAAAAATTTACAAGCATTTTTTGCTTCTTGCAATGTGTAGCTACCCTTCCTTATGATGTTTTTAGCCTCATCTTGATTGGTTACCCCAGGAACTTCGCCATTGCTTATTTTTTTTTCCATGACGCTAATTGCTTTCTCATATTGATCACTTGGAACTTCCAGTTGCATTGGTTTTCCATTTTTGTCATAATATCTATATTGTCCATTATCAAATGCTGCATTTACAGAACGTGTGGCCGTCGCACAATATTTTGTCTGAATCTCTTGTCCATTGACGATTCTATCTGCACCACTTGACGCATTATCTTTGCCTATGAGCTCCGCTTTTTTAAGAGGATTCAACGAATCTGTCTGATGATTAAGTAATTCTGCCATATCTCCATGTCCTGCTGCTGGATTAGATAATGCCTTATAATTCTCTCCCCAAGTCTTGCTTATATCCATACTCGCAATCGTAGCAGTAGCTGCATTACTCACTTGTTCGTTTTGTGTGATATTTTTTCTCGATATTTTCTTGCTATACTGCCTTGCGACATCATTGAGTGCTTCTTGTAGTGAATATTTTTCGTTGTAGTGTTCTCGGTGTTTGAATAACCTAATGAATTCTTCTTGTTGCATTATAGCTCTATTTTTATACTCTTCTTTACTTTCACTTTCTAGCATGAAAGGATTTAAGGCCTCACTTAATGCCAAGCATTTAAACTCGATATCTCTGCACATATCACTACAATACCATTCAATCTCTTCATATTTATCTGTGCGTCTCGTTGCACCACCGCAACATTCACAAAACATAAATTTATCCAAATGAACGCTATGTATATAATACTCATTTGTGCCGAAAATATACTTACCCACACAATCTGTTAAAATAAATAAATCCTCAACACCCATATTTTCTATTTCTATGACTTCCTTTAGTCTACTTAAAGCATTCTTGGCAGAGATTCTATCACTGCTATGTGCTAGACTGATTGCATACGCTATCAGTCTATTAAAATACTCCTCTCCAAAAATATATTCTAAACTACCGAGCCTACGTTTATGGATTTCTCCATTTTCAGCCAAAGCATCAAGTGAAGCTTGAGCAATTTCCATAAGTTTTTCTAGTTTTTTTTCACTTTGTTTTTTTGTAAATTTCTCAAGCACAGCGCCAACAAGTACATAAGTATTTGGTTCAATATTTTTGGCCCAGCCCGTAGTGATATTAATTGTATTTGTAATAAATTTTAACCGTACATATACATCATAAAGAATACAGAATACCCCAAAGGCAACATATGCATCATAATCACGATACTCTTCTCGTACATACAAATATGCCACAAGGCCAACTAAAAATAAGAAATTAAACTTGTAAATATTACTAAACAATGCTTTATGTGCAAAATTATTTTTACCCCATTTGCGAATCCTTATAGCCAATCTATCTGCGCTAAACGATAGTACTATAAGTAACCAAATACCGCATAACCAAACAAAATTCGCATTCAGGCCTTCCCTATCGTATATACTCCACACAAATACAGCAATAAATAATATAAATAAAATTTTACCGATCCTTAGAAATTTTACACAAAGCAAAAATAATACTACTAAAAATCCTAAAATCTTTAATGCTATCAAACTCATACAGCCTTCCCAATTTAGATATTTTAAAGCCTATCAAAAAAAAATGATTAATCAATAAAAATTACGTAACGGATCACAATCAAGTTAACAAGTAATCCTGCCTAAAATTATCGAACAAACTTCCACGAAGCAAATTCATATTGCATTTTGGTTATTTTATATCTACCCTAAATTTCCTTTGCCTACGATGCATGTCGCATAATATCTAAAATCACGCAAAAATATTGATAAAAAAATGAAATTACATATTGTATTTATAAATTTATGCAAAAATACGAAAAAATATTTTAAAGGAGCATTGTATGAGTAATATTTTAGGATTTCCACGCGTTGGACAAAATAGAGAGCTAAAAAAGGCGCTGGAAAGCTATTGGAGCGGTAAGTGTAGCCAGCAGGAGTTAGAATCTGTAGCCAAAGATTTGCGTGCAAAGCATTGGGAGCTACAAAAACACCTTGATTATGTGTGTGTAAATGATTTTAGTTTGTATGATAATGTGCTAGATGTGGCGTATGCCATTAATGCAAAGCCTCAAAGATTTAAAGATTTAAGCGGTTTGGAGGGTTACTTTGCTATGGCGAGGGGGCATAAAAATGGCGTAGCTTGCGAGATGACAAAGTGGTTTAATACCAACTATCACTATGTCGTGCCAGAACTTAGCATTGATGATGAATATAAAGCCGATGCGAGCAATATTATCGCGCAATATAATGAAGCAAAAGCGCTAGGCTATAAGCCTAAGATTAGCCTTGTTGGGCTTTTTACATTTTTTGGACTAAGTAAGATTATTAAGGGCGAGCCAGCTGATGTGTTTAAAAAGGTTAAAAGCGCGTATCTTGATTTAATTGATGAGCTAGTAAAAATTGATGATGAAGTGGTGATTGAATTTAGCGAGGCTATTTTTGTGCGCGGAAATGATGAGACTTTGGGCAATTTGCGCTGTTTGCTTGGCACTTCAGCCATTGAGTGTATTTATAATGTGATTCCAGAAAAGGGCATAAAGACCATTGTAAGCACATTTTTTGAGCATAGCAATGAATTTACAGAGCTGCTTTTGCGCACTAAGGTGTATGGCATTGGGCTTGATTTTGTCGCGGGCAGCAAGAATGAGCAGAGCCTAGAAGCTATTGGTAAAAGCGATAAAGTGCTGTATGCAGGTGTAATTGATGGGCGCAATATTTGGGTGGCGGATTTAGAATCTAAGCTTGCCCTTTTAGATTCTATAAATAAATTCGTGCCAAAAGAGCGCATTAAAATAAGTGCATCTTGCTCACTTTTGCATGTGCCTTTTAGTAAAGCAGGCGAAAGCAAAATAGATTCTCAAATCCTCTTATGGCTTAGTTTTGCTAGTGAAAAACTGCAAGAAATTGCTTTTTTGGATAAACTCTTTAGAGGACAAGATAGCGCCGCACTAGCGTTTTTGCAAGAAAATAAAGCCATTAATGCAGCGCGTAAAAATTCAGATAAGACAAATAATAAAGCCGTGCGTGAGCGCGTGAAAAACTATCCGCACAAGCAAAGAGCAGAGTCGTTTAAAGAGCGCATTAAGATTCAAAAAGAGTTGCTTAATTTGCCTATTTTGCCCACTACTACGATTGGTTCTTTCCCGCAAACAAGCGAAATCCGCGCTCTTAGACTAGGGTATAAAAAGGGTGAAATTAATAAAGCACAATATGATGAGGGCATAAAAGCCTACATTAAAGATTGCGTGGCGTTCCAAGATGAAATCGGGCTTGATGTGCTTGTGCATGGCGAGCCAGAGCGTAATGATATGGTGGAGTATTTTGGCGAGCAAATGGAGGGCTTTGTATTTAGCCAAAATGCGTG
The DNA here is from genome assembly GCF_000763135.2 of Helicobacter jaachi. Lineage (NCBI taxonomy): Bacteria > Pseudomonadati > Campylobacterota > Epsilonproteobacteria > Campylobacterales > Helicobacteraceae > Helicobacter > Helicobacter jaachi. The sequence continues at coordinate 294,779 of NZ_JRPR02000001.1, forward strand.
GGTGCAGAGCTATGGTAGCCGCTGTGTGAAGCCACCTATTATTTTTGGTGATGTGGCGCGCCCTAAGCCTATGACTGTGGATTGGATTACTTATGCGCAAAGCCTTACAAGCAGGGTGATGAAAGGTATGCTCACGGGTCCAGTTACGATTTTAAATTGGAGCTTTGTGCGCGATGATTTGCCACGAAGTGCGGTATGTGAGCAATTGGCTTTGTGTATTGCTGATGAGATTGATGATTTGCAAAAGGCAGGCATTAAGATTATTCAAGTAGATGAAGCTGCCTTTAAAGAGGGCTATCCGCTAAGGGCTGAAAATATTAAAGAATACGAGCGCTGGGCGCTTGAATGCTTTAAGACATCAACTGCCATAGCCCAGCCGCAAACGCAGATTCACACGCATATGTGCTATAGCGAGTTTAATGATATTATTAAAACTATCGAAGCCCTTGATGCTGATGTGATAAGCATTGAAACAGCTAGAAGCGGTAATGAATTGCTTAAAATCTTTAAAGAAGTAGGCTACGCAAACGAAGTAGGACCGGGCGTGTATGACATACATAGTCCTAGAATCCCAAGTGTGGAGGAGATAGAACGTCAAATCAAGGCTCTTCTTGAAGTTCTGCCTAAGGAGCAATTGTGGATTAATCCAGATTGTGGCTTAAAAACTAGAAAATGGGAAGAAGTCAAACCTAGCCTTGAGCATATTGTTGAGGCTGTCAAAAAGGTGCGCGCTAGCTTGTAGGGCTTAAACGCATTGGCGATACATAAAACAAGCAAGGCAGGCAAATATGGAGATAAATATAGAATCTTTAGTGGCAAAACTGCACTCTAAGGAGGCGTTTTTAAGCCTAGAAATCTCTCCAAGTCTTAGCAGTAGGCTTGATGTGGAGTTTATTAATGAGCTAAAAAGCCTAAAAGGCGTAGATGGCTTTGTATGCACAGATTCGCCTTTGGCGCGCTTTAAGCCTTCATCAATCCTTAGCTCCATTAAGTTTCAAAATGCCTTGCAAAAGCCAGTAATTTGCACCCTCTCCATGCGAGATAGAAACTCGCTTGCCTTGTGCGGCGATATTTTAGCCGCTAATGAAATGGGCTTGCGCGCGTTTTTGACACTCACAGGAGATTCTATAAAAAATGGTGATTGCGTGGGCGCAAAGGGCGTCTTTGAGGATAATTCGCTAAAACTTGGCGCTATTATTGATGGGCTAAATAATGGCATCGCGGTTAATGGCAAGCCACTAAAAGAGCCAATAGAGCGCATTTATAACTTTCAAGTTATAAATTCTTATGCTAATAATTTGCAATCTTTAAAGCACAAAATCCGCAAAAAGCTAAGCTCAAATAGGCTAAGTGCGCTTTTTACACAGCCTGTTTATTCGCTTGAGGGCGCGGAGTTTTTACTTAAAAGTCTTGAAGAAATTAATGCTGAATATGAGCTAGATTGCGCGCTGGTGCTTGGATTTTTCCCCGTTATGAGTTATAAAATCGCACTTTTTTTGCGCGACAAACTGCCGGGTGTGTATATCCCTGATACATGGGTAGATAAGCTTCATACTGCTCACGCCAAAGGCATTGTAGAGGAGCAAAAAGTGGGCTTAGAGATGTCCTTGTCGCTTTTTGAATCCTTAAAAAAATTGCACAACAAATTCCATTTTATGAGCGCTAATAAGCCTAGCTTGTTGGAGTATTTTAGAATCTAGATTCTGTAACTAGGTTTGTTACAAAAACCTTGAGCAAAAAGCCAATGCAAAGCCGCGTGCAAAATGTGGCACAAATAATAAAAATAGTGCAAATAATGCAAGCAGCGCAAGTGATAGCCTTTAAAATGCTACGCTTAGGCTTATACTCCCATAGGTATTATTTTGCGCCTGCTCTTTAAACTCCCTGCCCTGATACACCCAACTTACCATAAGCGCAAAGCCCCTGTATCCTAGTGCAAAGCCACTTTCAAGTGCATAGTTAATATGCCTTAAGTGCAAATCATTAAAGCTGCTTTGTTTGCCTGTAATGAGGCTATTATAGCCTACAAACATCGCCCGCGCGCTAGCATATCCATACATAAAAAATCCATTTCCCACACTTGCGCTTAAAATTCCATAATTAAGCCTTGAGGGTATGAGATTTTGCTCTAAGCCATAGCCTATGCGCGCGTAGCTCCCGACTTGCGCATTGCCATTATAATTACCTACATCAATATGACCAAAAGGCAGCAAATCCACATCAAAAAATGCCCTTGACATTGCGTGCAGGCGGTGCATATAGCTGTATGAAAGCAGGAAGTAAAAATCATTTGGTATTTGATGTTCCCAACTCCATATGGGCGCGCCAATAATGTGATGAAGACGGTTTTGCGATTGCCCACCCAGTGCCTGCTCGCCCACTACGCCAATCCATAAGGCTAGATTCTCTAAAGAGTGCGCCCTGCGATGCTGCACATCAAAAAATCCAGCAAGCATACCCGCAAAGGGTCTATTATCGCGTAAAAAACCATTGGAGCGTATGGAGGGTGTGTAAATTTTTTGTGTAATGCCAAGCTGAAAGCGCGTGAAATTGCTGTTATCACCACTTAGCGCCAACGGGTCTAAAAAGCGCATAAAAGATAGTAAATGCTTATTGCGCCATAAATCATATTCTTTTGAGGCATACACCAGCACAGAGCCGGCAGTATAGTATCTATCAGCAGATTCTATGGTAAATACATCATTTTCATGGATAAATGAAAGTGTATGCTTTCCATAGGGCTGCGCATAGCCGATATTCCACACAAAAGCCAGAAAGCACGCTAATCTAAGGTGCTTTCGCATCAATAATTGCCTTATTTCCTTTGATTGCCACAACTTTAACTTTATCCCCCTCTTTTGGCGTAAAGTTTTGAGAGCTTGTCTCATACGCCCATAAAGTGCCTTTAAAATACACCATACCTTCCCTTATTTCGCCCACACCCTCATCAAAAAGATTATCTTTATAGTGCTGCGAGCGGTGAAACCAAGATTTAATAGGCTTGCGTAAGAGGACTAAAGAGATAAGCGAGAATGCACAAATGCTCACAGATTGCCACATAAGCGGATTTCCAAAACGCTCAAACTCCAAAAAATACTCTAAAAGGGCAGTGATACAAAATCCTATACCGATAAAAAGCAGAAAAAATGAAGCAAAAAATATCTCCACCACCACAGCAAAAATGCCAACGATAAGTAATATAAGCGCGGACATAGAGTTTTATTGCTTTTTCAAAAAATCGCCCACTACGCTTAGTGCGCCGATAAACTCGCTCACTTCATAGGGGATAATGACTTTATCTTTACTAGGATTTTTGGATAATTCACTAAAGGCGTTAATACGCTCTTTGACTAGCAAAAACTCCGCAGCATTGGCATTTTGCGCCATTTGTTTGGCAATAAGCTCAATAGCATCACTCTGCCCTTGAGCGAGCGCGATTTGCTCATATTTTTTCGCATCTGCCATACGCTCAATGGCTTCAGCTTGCAAGACTTTTTCTTGCTTTAGGGCTTCGGCATTGCGGATTAGGGCTTCTTTTTCAGCTTGAGCTTTAAGCTCTACTGCTCTTTTTTCGCGCTCAGCTTTCATTTGTAAATTCATCGCCGCTTCAATATCTTTGGGCACAGAGATTTCGCTAATCTCCACGCGCATAATTTTTACTCCCCAATTATTTGCCGCATCGCCAAGTGCTGCTTGCAGCGCGGCATTGAGCCTATCGCGTGAAGAGAGTGAATCATCTAAATTAATGCGCCCTATTTCTCCGCGAAGTGTGGTTGTAGCGAGATTTGCAATAGCTTGTTTGTAATCATTTACGCTATACACGGCAGATTTTGCATCAAATACTTTTAAAAACACGATACCATCGATATTAATATTTACATTATCCTTGGTAATAACCTGCTGTCGCCCGATGTCTATCATCTGCTCGCGCGCGCTCACCACTGCGCTTACTCTATCAATCACAGGGACGATGAATGCAATCCCCCCATCAAGCACCCTGTGGAATTTACCAAGCCGCTCGACAATGGCAATGTCAGTTTGTGAAATAATCTTTATACCAAAAAACAGCACCACGCCGCAGAGCGCTAGCACCACTATTGCAAAGATAAGCCCTACCATTTATGCTCCTTGCGATAAGCGCAATCGCGCTTATAGAATCTAAATACTAAAACCGCGCGATTGTAGCATTTTTTTCTAAATTGATTTTAGGAGCTACTCGTGCATAAAGTTTTTAAGCCCTAGCTCCATTGCATAAGGCACGGAGCTGCCATGACTTTGCCCAGCAAATTCTGTAAAGCGCACATTTTTAGAATCTAGCGCAGCATTTTGGAAAGCACTCACGATAGATTCTATATTTATTATGGATTTGCGCGGCATTCTTTGGGCTTGCGCGGGTTGTGCAGATTTTTTAGATTCTGTATTTGTGGGGTTTGCTTGCTTTGGCGTGCTTTTCGGTGAGGTTTGCGCATTTTTTTGATTGGCAGGATTTTCTAGCGCGCCGCGCGTGAAGTCAATTTGCACATTAAGACTATGAGGCTTTAGATTCTTAATCCCGCGCGCGACAAAGCGCCCCTCTCCCCACCAAAGCGAGGGCGAAGCGCACACATAGTGGCTAAAGCTATCAGGCTTTGTTAAAAGCGTATAAAGCACAAACATACCGCCAAATGAATGCCCTAAGAGCAGCTCCTTGCGAGGTTTGTCAAATTTTTTATGGATAAAGGGCTGCACTTGCTTTGTGATAAAGTCTAAAAACGCCTCCACACCGCCGCTGCCTTGAAAAGTATCTTGCAAATCTTTATCTAGCTTAGTATCTATATTTGGCAGATAATCATAAGTGCGCAGCGCCCTATCATAGGCTAGCTCGCTATCGTGTCCTATGCTTACAAAAATAGGCATAGATTCTAAGGTGCGCGTGTTATTCAGGCTAGAATCTGCTGCGATAAAATTAAGTAAGCGCGGAAAAAATCCATTGCCATCAAGGGTGTAATACACGCCATTTTCGCGCGCTAGGACTTTTGGGTCTTGTTTTACTCTCTCTAATGCTGCCTTTGGGAGTGCGATATAGAGATAATAACTGCGCTCTTTACTAAAATCGCTCTTTAGCTTTATGCGCTCAATTTTAAATAATTCTTGCGCTTGCTTGTCAATTTTTGGGATTTCAAGGCTTGGTGCGCTAAAACTTTGCGTGCAAAGCGCTAGCAGGGCAGCAAGAATCCACATCATATTGGCATTAAAAATTATGGCAATCTTTTTCATTTTTGACCTTTCAAATAAATTGTATTTTATAGAATCTAACCTTTAAAAATCTGCTCTTACACTAAGCCAATAGCTGCGGCTTGGCATAACGCGTTGATAGGGGTTGATATAGCCACCATTTGCCACAGGATTATTGATGTTGTTAGCTCCATAGGTTGTATAGAGCATCGGGTCCCAAAAATCTACATCAAGCACATTATTTACCGCTAGTGTGAGCGTGTATTGCTTGAATTTATAGCTTGCTCCAATATCTACTAGCTGATAGTCTTTATAATATTTCCCTAATAATCCGCGTGTGCTTGTAGCGTAACTTATGGCATTAGCTGTGCTTGCTGCGTCTGTTGGTGTTTGATACTTGCCGCTCCAGCGCAGATACGCGCTAAAATCTTTATACGCATAGCGTGGGGTGAGTGTAAAAGTGTGGCGAGGGATATTATTTACTGCTTCTCCCTCTTGGTAGGCATAGCCCGGCGCGGCTTTTAGCACTTCTGTGTGGGTAAAGCCATAGTTTGCATCAAGGGAAAATCCATACATAGGCTTTACTTTGAGTGAGAGTTCTACGCCGCTCATATAGGATTTTGAGGCATTGTTGTATCGCCAGCAAAAATTGTGTTCACAGGTGGGGTCGGTTGCCATTCGTGTTGATGTGGATATAATTTGGTCTTTAAAATCTGTGTAGTAGCCTGTGAGGATAAGCATAGTAGGCTCAAAGTCTAAAACCGCGCTTAACTCATAGTTCCAACTTTTTTCTGTTTGTAGATTTTGGTTTCCAAAATACGCTACATCAAAAACATTAACATAATTATAGAGCTGTGTTATTGCAGGGATTTTTACTCCACTTGTAATGCCACCTTTGAATGTGAGCCACTCTGTTGGGTTAATATTGACATAAAAGCGTGGATTTGGTGTAGTTTTAAACTTATCACTATAATTATATCGCCCTCCCAAAGTTGCACTTATGTATTCATTAATCAAATATTCTCCCTCAGCAAAGAGAGCGGCTTGATTAGTGTGCTCGGTAATGCGATTATCAGGGCTTATGGCATGAATAGCTAATTGCTCAAAGATGTAATGCACGCCGCCATTAAAAAGGATATTTCCAGCATTGCCCAAGCTAAAATCTTTAAAATAGCTGCTTTGGGCTATTAGCATATTATCTGTTCGCCCATCACCTTTATTTCCCCATAATACTTTATCACCCTTGCTTCCACCGATAGGGATATTACTGCCATTATTTTGTTTATGATTGCCCCAAGTCATATATGAATACTGCACATAGCTTGTAAGCTTACCCCAGTCATAATCTGCCTCGTGATTAAGTACATTATTGAGTTTATAAAAATCTCGCGCACTCGCTCCACCACCAAAGCCGCTTAACGAGCCTGTGCGCGCAAAGTAGAGTTCAGAATCTAAATAGATATAATTATTCTTATTTGGTGTAAAATTTAATCGCCCACCAACATTCCAGTTAGTAAAAGCAGTAGAGCCAGTGTAGGGATTACTATAATCTTGGTCTATGATTTGCCCATTGCGCCACTGCTTTAAGCCTGCAGGTTTTTCATAGGCATTGCGCCCACCGGCTTTATAACTCCCCCGTAGATTAAGAGAAAGCATATTTTTAATGAGTGGGATATTCATATAGGCATTGCCTCCAAAGATATTGCCAAAGCGCGCATCGCTCATTATTTGAGAATCTAGCTGCACGCCACCACTTAACTCATCGCTATGTTTTTTAGTAATGATATTTATCACCCCACCCATTGCATCGCTACCATACAGCACGGAGGCAGGACCGCGTATGACTTCCACACGCTCTATCATAGAGGGTGGTGGCATAAAGCTTGAGAATGTCCCACCCCAGCCAGTGTAGTCAAAATCCCTATCCACATTTTGGCGCTTGCCATCAATGAGAATAAGCGTATAGACCGAGCCTAGCCCACGCATAGAGATTTCGCTACTGCCCACGCGCGTTTTTTCAATATACACGCCCGGCACATCTTGCACCATATCACCAATGTCGCGCACAGGGCGAGTGAGAATCTCCTCTTTTTCAACAATAGCAATAGAAGCGGGCGCGTTTTTAATATCCTGCTCATATCCTGCAGCGGTTACCACAGAGCGAGTGAGATTGACTTTGCGGGGAGATTGTGAGGAAGATTTCACCTTAGAATCTGCGCTAGATTCTAAAGATGTTTGACTTATCCCCCCCCCCCGTAGAATTATTCGCCTCATCAGCAACAAGCGCATGAGAGGAGAGAAGTGCTAAACCCAAACCAAATGCGAGTAAATATTTCATAGCATATCCTTAAGATAAAAATAATGAGAGCGACTTGCGATTATAATAAATAAAACTAAAAATAACATAAAAGCTAAGATATTGCCAAAGCGCGCTATGTGTATTTATAGAATCTAGTAGGGTTTATTTTGGTTTAAAACCTAGCGCGATATAGAATCTACATACCTACCCACATACTTACAGCGCCATACGAATGCAATCATAGAGCATATCCATATTCTGCTCTGGCACAAACTCCACGCCCATAAACTTGCCCTTAGAGATGATTTCTGAAGCGGGAAGCTCATGGACAATCACGCAAAAGACGGTTTTTGGATTGGCTTTTGGCATTTCTTTGTAGGTTTTAATAAAGCCTAGCGCGGTGACATTGCCTATTTTTTCATCAATGACAATAATATCTTGCGGCGTTTGCATAAGGCTCTTTAGCGCATCAATGGGGTCATTATTCATAGTGATAAGCAGGCTTGAGTCAATTTTCTCAATCACTTGGCGGTATTTGAGGATATTTACCATGGTTTCACGCACGATAAGCAGACTCTTGCGATTGGTGGTTTCTAAATAATGCAGCAGGTCAAAAAGTTCCTTTGAGCGCGCGGAGAGCTTAGATTTATCAAGTCCGCGTAAAAAATATCGCAAAAATGTTTTTGAGCTAAAGCTCCCCTCAATGCGCGAATTACGAAAAAACTGCTTCACTGCTTGGCTATATTTTGCTCTACTCCATAAAGTAGTGTCAAAATCATACGCCTTTGTGTCAAGCAGGGCAATAAAGCGCGTTTTAATATCCTGCGTCATGGGCGTATATACTTTGCTAAAGGCTTCAAAATGCTCTTCTTTAAATCGCTTTAAGCGTGCATTTTCAGTAACTAGCGCATCTTTTTGATTGCCAATAAAGTTGAGCAAATCTACATAGCGCTTGCGCATTTGCTTGACTTCTTTTTCAGCCTCTGCAAATTCCTTGCTGCCTCTATCCTCGCGCTTTCCTAGATTTTTCTCCTCTGCAGCGAGCGTGCCGCTTAGGGCATTTGTTTGGGCTTGAGCGTTTGCAAGTGAGCTTTGAATCTCATCAATATGCGTAACAGTTTTATTATATTCCACTTGTCGGGCGAGAAATATCATTTCAAAGGCGTAGTTAAGCGCGTATTGCGTCTTTTTGTAGTATCCCTCATATTCTTTGGATAAATAAATAATCTCTCTTTTTAGCTTTTTTAACACATCATTTTCAATATTAGCGTCCATGGCACATAAATCATTATAGGCAGTGAGCAAAAAGCGGCGCATACGGATAAAATCAAGGCTCAAATGCCCTGAGACAAAGTCTTTATACGCGCTTAAAATTTCATTTTCATGCGCGAAATACTCCTCAATACACACTTTTGCGGGCTTTGTTACAGGGATTTCATCGGGGTCTATGGGCTTTGGCTTTACATGGATTTTAGTAACAAGCTTGCTCTCTACGATAAATTCTACTTCAATACCTTTTTTTAAATCGCTTAGCTCATCTTCCCACACATCAAAGGGAAAGTCAAACACACGCTTATTTAAATCCTGCTCCACCTGCGCGCGCTGCGTTTGAGAATCTACACTAATAATCTTTCCATATAGCATTAATTATCCTAAATATCTAAAATTTAAGGCGTTATTATACCTTGCTAAGCTTTAAATGCAATGGCAACTTGTTTGATAGAGAATCTAGCATAGAATCTAGCATTTTAAGTTCGCCTTAAGTCATACTTGTAGGGGCATGATAGAATCTAGCGCACTTAGTGTTTTTATTTTAATGCTTTTTGTTTTTGCCCATGCGTAAATAGCTTTTAGCTCTTTAGTATTGTCGCTTTGTTTAGAGCTTTGGTGGGTAAAAATAGGCGGCAAAATGCGCAAGGGAGATTTGCTTTGAATCTTAGCCTTAAGCACAACAAGTGTAGATTCTCTACTAGGCAAAGAATGCACAAAGCACACTTCATCAATATGCAGCCCACACGCGCCAAATTCACAAAAAAGCTCATAGCATAGCCTTGCATCATAGCACATACACAGCACGCCATTTGGCTTAAGCACTCTTTTTATGTGTGTGAGTAAATCATGCAGCGGTAAAAAACAGCTTTGGCGTGCGAGATTTTTGCGCGTATTTTGCCCATGCAGCGCGCCTTTGGTATAAAATGGAGGATTAGTGATGATAAAATCAAATTTAGAGGGTGTTTCAAAATCTAAAAAATCAACGCAATGCACCATGCCACCAAAACTCTGTGCATTTTTGCGCGCCAATATGCTCATAGCTTCATCTTTTTCTACCAAATGCAGCTCGGCTTTACCGCCTAGATTGCATATTTCTCTAGCGCATAATATCCCCAAAATCCCACTTCCCGCGCCTACATCAAGTATGCGCATATGTTTTTTTAAAAAATTACGCGCAAAGTAGGCAAGGATTAAGCTATCTGTGTTGTAGCAATAGCCATTTTCAAGCTGATAAATCTCTAGCGCAGCCATATGGCTAAATCCTCGCCTAGCGGCATAGTGTGGATAAGTTTGAAATGTGCTTTGAGATTATGCGGGATAAAATGCGCATTATTATGCGCGCCATCACACCAAAAGGCTGCGTGAATGAGTAGCATATCTATTTCATCTTTAAGCATAGAGAGCAGATTAAAGCCCCCCTCTACAATGATAAATCCACCTAAAGCCCTAAATGCCTCTATATCCTTAATAATACGCGCGCGCGAGGCTAAATGTTCACTTATAGAATCTACATGGCGCGAGATAATGCCAATTTGGGGCAAATGTGTTTTATCATAAGGCGGCAGAGCGTAGCGGGCGTTAAGCTTAGGATTGTCTGTGTTTAAAGTCTTGCCCGAAATACATAGCCAATCACAAACACTCCTTTGATTATGCGTAAAAATTTGTGAGATTTGTGATGAAATGCGCCCTTGCGTGTAGCTACCATCAAGGCGATGAGCAAGTTTAAAAAGCACAAATCTCCCCTTTTGCCTAAGTGTCTCAAAAGGCAAAAGCAAATTATGCGCAGCCTCCTGTAGTGCGGGGGATTGCACAAAAATGGCATTAATGCCATGCGAGATGAGATATTCCCTGCCACCTGCGGCAAGCGCGTGATTATCAAGTGCGGCAATGCACACTTTTGCAAAGCCTAATTGCGCAAGCAAATGCGCACAAGGAGGTGTTTTGCCCTTATGATTGCAAGGCTCTAGGCTCACATATAGCGCGCATTCTTTAAACATTTGATTATGATTTTGCAAAAGAAAAGCGTGAATATCATCACTCTTTTTAAGGGCTAAAATGCGCTCATCACGGCTTAGCGTATAGTAGGCTTCTTGCAGGGCTAGCACTTCAGCATGCGGGCTGCCTGCGATTTTATGCACGCCCTGCCCTAAGATATTGCCATTTTTATCGACCACCATAGCGCCAACGCTAGGATTTGGCAGCGCTAGGCTCTGCGTTTGCCACGCGAGATTGCAGCAATGGTTGAGTAAAATTTCATCACAATTCAAATATCACCTTTATTTTTTTAATATCTGCTATGTTTAGGCTAATATTTTGATTATCTTGCCTTATCTCAACGCGCCCATCACGCTCGCTAAAATCTTGCAAAATACCCTCAATTACACTTTTATCCATAAGCTTTATGCTTACTTGCTCGCCGAGTGAGAATACATAATGTCTAGGCTTTTTAAGCACGCGCTCTAGCCCGGGTGAGCTTACCTCAAGTGCGTAAGATTCTATATTTATATCCTCCACATCAAGCAGAGGAGAGAGCAGCTCGCTTAAATGTTGGCAATCTTGCAGGCTTAGCATGTTTTGTTTAGAATCTAGTATTTGCATAGGGGCTTTGCGCGTGATAGAAATGCGCAAAATTGGGTGATTATTCTCTTTTAAAAACTCAATATCATACACATATAGCCCTAAACTTGTGGCGAGCTGCTCGATTTTTCCTTGTGTGGCGGGCGAAAGCATGGCATTCCTTTGATTTAGATTCTATATTTTAGCAATTATTTGCTTTTATTTTTTGGTTTGATTTTTCTGCTCATTGGCTAATTGGGCGAATATATGCTCAAGCCTATTGGCGTTTTGCAAGCTATCATCAAAGCTAAAGCTAAGCTCTGGCGCGCGAAACCACTCTGTCGCGCTTAGCACATAATCTTTAAGAATATTTTGCGCTTTTTTAAGGCGCTCTAAAATTATTTTGCGCTCCTGTGGGGGAATATCTGTCCCCTCGATAAACACCTCCGCGCTCTGCTTGCTGCTTGCTTTCACGCCTGTGATAGTGAGATGATTAATGTGGGAATCTGCAAGCTCGGCAAGCGCTTGGCTTAGTACTTCTTGCAGGAGTGATTCTAGCCGCTGCTGTTTAATATTCATCTGGCACCTCCATTGCTCTTTTGGCATAAAATGCGGCGCGATAATCTTTGAAGTTACCTGCTAAAATCGCCTCTCTTGCGCCTTTTGCTAGAGTAAGATAATAATGCAAATTATGCAAAGTCGCTAAGCGATGATAGGTGATTTCTTGCGCGCGGAAAAGATGACATAAATACGCGCGCGTGTAGTGTGTGCAGGTGTAGCAGTCGCACGCCTCATCAATGGGCTTTGTGTCGTTTATAAAACTCGCAGCCTTAATATTAATCTTACCAAAATGCGTAAAAAGTGTCGCATTTCGCGCATTTCTAGTAGGCATTACACAATCAAACATATCCACCCCTAGCGCGATAGATTCTATAATATTCTCCGGCGTGCCTACGCCCATAAGATAGCGCGGCTTGTGGGGGGGCATAAGCGGTGTTAGGTGATTAATTGTATCATACATTTCTTGTGTGTCCTCTCCAACAGCTAAGCCCCCAATGGCAAAGCCATCAAAATCGCCCATTTCTGTGAGCTGCCTGCAGGAGAGCGCGCGGAAATGCCTATCTGTGCCGCCTTGAATAATAGCAAAAAGATTATTGTCTAAGCCCTTGCCCTGCGCCTTTTGCGCCTCATGATATAAAAGACTTCTTTGCGCCCAAGCACTAGTGCGCTGTATAGAATCTGCAATGCGCTCTGTGCTTGCTGGCAGCCCTACTAAATCATCAAGCACCATCATAATGTCGCTATTAAGCGCGTATTGAATATCTAGCACAAATTCGGGCGAGAAAAAATGCTTTGAGCCATCAATGTGGGATTTAAACTCTATGCCAGATTCTATAATTTTTACATGTTTGCCAAGGCTAAAGGCTTGAAAGCCTCCACTATCGCTAAGATAGCTGCCATGAAAGTTAGCAAATTTATGCACGCCGCCAAAGGCTTTAAGCCGCTTTAATCCCACGCGCAAATACATATGGTAGGTATTTGCAAGGATAAGCTTTGTGTGCAAAATATGTGATAAATCTATAGAATCTAGCGCTTTTACGCAGCCCTGCGTGCCAACGGGCATAAAAATGGGCGTTTGTATCGTGCTGTGTGGGAGTGTAAGCTCAAGCACTCTGGCTCTATCATCTTGCGCCTTGAGAGTAACCTGCATAGAATCTGCCTTAGGCTTTATGCGGCTTTGTTTGCTCTGCTATGTTTTTCATATAATCTCGCGCATATTGCGCTGAAGTGTGAGCAGCCTTTATCAAAATGCCTCGTAAGCCGCGTTCTTCTAAGAGTGCTAATCCTCTAATAGTCGTGCCTGCTGGGCTTGAAATGGCATATTTTAGCTCGCTTGGGCTTGTGTGGGCAAGTATCTTAGCAAAGCCTGCAAAAGTTTGCTGCACTAACGCCGCGCTTTGCTCATGGCTAAGTCCCTCAAGCACGCCTGCATCGATTAAAGATTCTGCAATAATGGCTAGAAAGGCGATACTGCTGCCGCTAGTAGCTATGCTAGATTCTATAAGTGCTTCATCATTAACTTGCACGCCCTCGCCAAAGGATTGAATAAAGGGGAGAATGTGTTTTTGGACTACATCGGCAAAATCTGCGCAAGGCTTGGCATTTAGGCAATAAAATGCTGTTGATGAGGCTTTGCTCCATGCTGCGATATTAGGCATAAGGCGCACATAAAAATGTGCCTTTAAATGCTCTGTAAGCTTAAGCGTAGGCACGCCCGCTAGCACGCTATAGACGCTATGGGCTTCACCTGTGAATATAAAGCTCTCTAACCCCTTAGGTTTAATGCATAAAAGCACATCTTTGCCCTCTATATCAATGCATATTTTAGAATCTACAAGGCTAGCCTGCAGCGCTTTGGCTTTAAGATTATGCTCTGCTATGCAGGCTTTGGCTTTTTCTAAATGGCGACCGATGATGAAAATGTGATTGTAGTGTGTGGTTAAAAAATCATTGTGTGCGAGTATGGCTTGAGCCATATTGCCATAGCCCACAACGACAAAATCGCGCTTCATTGGGCTGAATTATCTCTAACCGGCGCGGCTTGCTCGCCTTTTTGGGCTTCTTCTTTGTTATAATATGTGCCAATGGATTCACTTAGGCTATACATAGGATATTGCGTGCTATCAAGCACTACTTGCGCCATGGTGTGATTATCAAAGTTAAAAATAAGTGGAGCAAGAAAGTTAATGGTAGAATTTTCAATAGGCTTTTGGATAACCATAATATTGGCAATGAGCAGGTTTTTGGCATTATCTAAATCAAGCAGGATTTTAATGCTCGAGGGGACATCAAATTCATATTCTCGCAACAAAAATGGATTTACAAGCGTGAAATGCGGCACTTCATCATCGACATTATAAAGTTTCATAAACAAATCATCAACTTTTTCAAGCTTCATTTTTGTGACCTGCTCAAATCCTAAAATCGGCGACTTGACTTCAAAAATCATATTTTGCTCCAAAATTTAGCTAGATAAAACATAACTTTATAGATTATAACACAAATCCGTATTTTTATACTAAATCGTAAAATGTAATGTGTATAATACATTTTTATTTTCAAAAATTAAAGGTTTTTAATGAGAATTCGCGCATTAGTGTGTCTTTTATTTGCATTTTTTATGTTTTTTGGCTGTGCAAAAAAGGAGGTAGAATACAATAAACCCGCTGCTTATTGGTATGAGTCTATTATCAAAGAGATTAATTTTGGTAATTTAGAGGGCGCTGATGGATATTTTTCATCGCTGCAAAGTGAGCATATTAACTCCCCGCTTGTGCCAGAGGCGATGTTTATCTTAGGGCAGGCGCATATGGAGAAAGATGAATATATTTTGGCAGCCTTTTATTTTGATGAATATTTAAAGCGTTATTCTTCACTTGCTAATCAAGATTATGTGCGTTTTTTAAAGATTTTAACAAATTTTTATGGGTTTAAAAATTATAGCAAAGACCAAGAGTTTATCGCCCAAAGCATAGCAGATACACAATCTTTTTTGCAGGCTTATCCTAAAAGCCGCTATAAGCCTTATGTAGAGTATATTTATCTCAAATTCCAATTAGGGCAAATCGAGCTTAATCGCTCCATTGCCAATGTGTATAAGCGTCAAGGCAAAATTGCAGCGCAA
The DNA here is from genome assembly GCF_000763135.2 of Helicobacter jaachi. NCBI lineage: Bacteria > Pseudomonadati > Campylobacterota > Epsilonproteobacteria > Campylobacterales > Helicobacteraceae > Helicobacter > Helicobacter jaachi. Next base: position 309,805 of record NZ_JRPR02000001.1, read on the forward strand.
GAGGAGTATTTAAGCCGCATCGATGGGGATTTGTATGATAATCTTAAACCTAGACCTTCGCACATTCCGTGGTATGTGAGAATCTTTAATTGGTAGGAGCATAAATGAATTTGAATGATAATTTTCCCATGACTATACCGCTTCTCGTAGAAGATGAGCTATTTATATATCCTTTTATGATTGCGCCGCTTTTTATTAATGATGATAGTAATATAAAGGCTGCGGATAAAGCCATAAAGGGCAATAGCCTTGTATTTATTAGCTCCACACGCAGCGACAATGCGCAGGCTTTTTATAATGTGGGCGTGATAGGCTCGATTATGCGCAAAGTTGCTTTGCCCGATGGGCGCGTGAAGCTGCTCTTTAAAGGCTTATATCGAGGTAAGATTTTAAAACTTATCCAATCGCCCAAAGAGCCGCTGCAGGTGGAAGTGGATATGATTCGCTATAAAGAATATGATGCTAATAAAATGAATGCGCTCCTGCAAGTTTTGCGCGAGAAAGTGCGGCATTTGGCTAATCTTGATGGGCATTTCCCGCCAGATTTATTAAAAAGCATTGAGGAAAATCACGAGCCTAATCGCATTGTTGATTTAATCGCCTCTGCTATGCGCCTCTCAAAAGAGCAAGCCTATGAGCTTTTTGCTAAAGATGATGTAGAAGAGCGCGTGCTAGGGCTTATTGAGTATATCATCGAGGAGACGCAAGCCCAAAAGTTGCAAAAAGAGATTAAAAATAAAGTGCATAATAAAATGGAGCAAGTCAATAAGGAATATTTCCTAAAAGAGCAGCTCAAGCAGATTCAAAAAGAGCTTGGCACAGACAATGTGCGCGATGAGGAAATGGAGCAGTATCAAGAAAAATTAAATGCCCTAAAGCCCTATATGAGCGAGAATGCTTATAAAGAAGTGCATAAGCAGATTAAGCGTCTCTCTCGCATGCATCAAGATAGTGGTGATGCTAATATTTTGCAAAATTACATCGAATGGGTGCTTGAAATCCCCTTTGATAAATATGCTAAGGAAAAATTATCCATTCAAAAAGTGGCAAAGCAGTTGGATTTAGACCATTATTCTTTGCAAAAGCCAAAAGAGCGCATTATTGAGTATTTTGCCGTGCGCGAGCTTATCGCTAAGCGCGCAGATTCTATAAATGAGAGACATACAGAATCTAAAGCCCAATTCGTTATAGAATCTAGAAAACGCGCGGATAAAAAACATATAGAATCTAAAGACATAAGCAAATATGAAAAAGGCACGATTTTATGCTTTTATGGACCGCCGGGCGTGGGTAAGACAAGCCTTGCAAACTCCATTGCCAAAGCCATTAAGCGCCAGCTTGTGCGCATAGCACTTGGCGGCTTAGAAGATGTAAATGAATTACGCGGACATCGCCGCACTTATATTGGCGCTATGCCCGGGCGCATCGTGCAGGGCTTAATTGAGGCAAAGGAGATGAATCCTGTCATTGTGCTTGATGAGGTAGATAAGGTAGGCAGGAGCTATCGCGGCGACCCTACAAGCGTGCTGCTTGAGATTTTAGACCCGGAGCAAAATCACGCTTTTAGGGATTATTACACAAATTTTGATATTGATTTATCGCAAGTAATTTTTATTGCAACAGCAAATGATATATCTACAATCCCCGCACCCTTGCGCGATAGAATGGAATTTATTGCCGTTTCATCATACACGCCGCAAGAAAAACTAGAAATTGCTAAAAAATATCTTATCCCACAAGAGCTGCAAAAGCATGGCTTAAGCGCGCAGGATATAAAGCTAAGTGTAAGTGCGCTTAAAGAAGTGATTGAAAAATACACGCGTGAAGCGGGCGTGAGAAATCTGCGCCACAAAATTGCTCAAATTATGCGCAAAAGTGCCAAACTTATCTTGCAAGGAAGTCAATCTGTGCATATCACGCCGCGCAATCTTGGGGAGTTCCTTGATAAAATTGTCTTTGAAATCTCGCCTGCGGATAAGAAAAATCTTATCGGTATAGTCAATGGCTTAGCTTGGACGAGTGTGGGTGGTGATGTGCTAAAGATTGAAGCCATTAAGATTAAAGGTAAAGGTGCGCTCACACTCACAGGCAGCCTTGGTGATGTGATGAAAGAATCTGCACACATCGCGCATTCTGTGGTAAAAGTGCTGATTGATAAAAAGATTTTAAAAGTCAAAGAGCATGGCAAAACACCTATTTATCAAAATTATGATATTCACTTGCATGTGCCAGAGGGTGCTACGCCAAAAGATGGTCCAAGTGCGGGCATTGCTATGGCTTGCGTGATAGCCTCTATTTTGACAGAATCTAAAATCTATGCAAGTGTGGCAATGACGGGCGAACTGACATTACAAGGTAATGTGTTGCCTATTGGCGGCTTGCGTGAAAAGCTTATCGCTGCACATAAAGCAGGCATTAAAACAGCACTTATTCCGCAGAAAAACTATGAGCGGGATTTGAAAGATATACCAAAAGAGGTGCTTGAAAAACTACAAATTATTGGTGTGAGTGATATTAAAGAGGTGCTTCATCTTGCCCTTGTGGTGTGAAATGCGCAAGATGAGATTGCATGGTGCAAGCTAGATTCTATATAGGCATTATTTTATGCGCACTAGGCTGGATATTTATCGGCTTAGGCGTGCTGCTCTTCCCTTTGAGCCTCTTTTTTATTATGCGTGCTAAATACCATTATGCGCTTTTTGTGTTTTTGGTAATTATTAATGTCGCAGGATTTAGCCTTTCACTCTATGCTAATGCCCAATTTATTGCAAAGCAGATTCTCTAATATACTTAAATTTGCCTCCAAATGCCATTTTTGCGCGGCTTTTTGCGCTTGCATTTTATATATATTAATATCTTCTATGGATAAATTAAGCAAAGATTGCGCTATATCTTGCACCTCAAAGCCTTGAGTAATTACCCCACATTTGTGGCTTTGCACAAATGCACTTACATCTTGCAGTGGGGTAGTGAGTATAGCAAGCCTTGATTGAATATACTCAAAGAGTTTATTTGGCATACAATGAGCAAGATTAAAGGTCGTAGGCTTAAAGGGAATAAGCCCTATATCATACTGCGCGCTAGTTGGGATAATATCTGGCAGCCTTACAGGCGCTAGCATGGTGAGCGTGGGGATAGAATCTGCCCTTTTGCAAAACTCCTCCAAAAAGCCCCTTTGATTGCTAAGAGCCATTATGTAAAGCCTATAATGCGTCCCGCACAGCAGCTCTGCTAGCTCTAAAAGCTCCATACTGCTTCTATCTGGACTTATAAAGCCATGATATAAAATTTTAATCTCCTTTGTATCTTGGAGGATTTTGGGTGTTATGTCAAAAAAAGGCGGCAGGGAGTAGAAAATATCACATATAATGTGAAATTCGCTCCTATATCGCTCGCACAGCCCTTCACTCACACTTATGGCTAAATCTACATAGGGCAAATATGTCTGGCACAAATGGCTAAAAAATCGCCCAAAAGAGCGCAGCCACTCTGTATCATTCTCATATTCAAGCGGATAAAATTCGCGCAAATCAATTAAAATCTTACAAGATGTATGCGTATTTTTATACGATACTGCAAAGGGCAAAAGTGTAATATCCTCTACAATCAGCACATCTTGGGGATTTAGACTATCAAGCAATGTAGGCAGGATTTGGCGATTTTGGGTAAAAATAAGTGGCTTAAAATCACCTATTTCGCAATATTTTATAATCATTTCATTTTCTGCTTTTGTGCGCTGCTTGCTTGATTTATCACTAGGGAAATTTAACAAATGGGCTTGTATATGGAGGGCTTTAAAATCGCCTTGCTCGCAGGCTTTGGAGATGACATTAAGGTGCATCTTCGCTCTATGCTTGTGGCGTAGCATATCTAGGAGCTTTAGCATACGACTTGAACGGGGTTTTTTAGTAATATCATGGTCACAAATCACGCAAATCTCGCACATAATAATCCTCTCATTTATAATTATTGCTATAAATTCATCGCCGCATTTTGCCCTATTTTACCTTATAGAATCTAAGACAAAAAAGTGTGTTAAATGATTATATAAATGCGCAGCAAGCGGCAAAATAAATAGAGCGCGCCATAAAAATATGCTTGACTTTAAATAAAAATATTGCTACTCTTTGCGCGCCTAAATTGCTCGCGAGTAAGCCCGCAGGCAGACAAATAGGCGTTTATTTAACAACAAAGGATTGCTTATGAAAATTGCAAGTAACATCACAGACATTATTGGTAACACCCCTATCCTACGACTTCATCAGTTCGCACCTAATTTGTATGGCAAATGCGAGTTTTTAAACCCTAGCCATTCAGTTAAAGACAGACCCGCATTTGGTATGATTAAGCAAGCACTTGATGATGGTAAAATTAATAAAGATACGCTTATTGTGGAATGCACTAGCGGGAATATGGGTATTTCGCTAGCGATGATTTGTGCTTCGCTTGGGCTAAAAATCACTATCACCATGCCAGAATCTATGAGTATTGAGCGGCGCAAAATGATAGCCTTTTTTGGCGCAAATCTTGTGCTAACACCCGCAAGTGAAGGAATGAAAGGCGCACTTAATCGCGCTCAAGAGATTTTAGAATCTACGCCAAATGCCTTTATGCCAAGCCAGTTTGAAAATCTAGCCAATAAAGAAATGCATAAGCGCACGACAGCTATTGAAATTTATGAGAGCTTTGAGGGCAAACTTGATTATTTTGTGGCAGGATTTGGCACAGGCGGCACGATTAGCGGCGTTGGCGAAGTGTTAAAAGAAAAGATTAAAGGCATTCAAATCATTGGCATAGAGCCAGCGGCTTCACCGCTTTTGAGCAAAGGACAGGCAGGACCGCACAAGATTCAAGGTATCGGGGCGAATTTTATCCCGGGTATTTTAAATCGCGATGTGATAGACGCTATTGAATGCGTGGAAAATGATGAGGCTATCGCTACAGCGCAGGAGTTAGGGAGAGCGGGCATAATGGTTGGTATTTCAAGCGGTGGCAATGTGGCTATCGCGCGCAAAATTGCTAAAGCCCACCCTGATAAAACGGTGCTTACCGTGCTTAATGACACAGCTGAGCGATATTTATCAACCGACCTTTTCAATACGCTCTAGATTCTATCGCCATTTCGCGTTAGTTCTTAAAAACAGCGATGCATGTGTAATGATAGAATCTACACAAAAAATGCCCGTTGTATTCATAGGGCATGGCTCTCCTATGAATGCTATAGAATCTCATCTTACCACGCAGAATTGGGAGCGTTTGGGGCAGATTCTAAGGCAGCATTTTGCGCCACGTGCTATACTTGGTATATCCGCGCATTGGGCTACAAATGGGCTTTTTATCAATAATAGCCCACACCTTAGGCAAATTTATGATATGTATGGCTTCCCACAGGCGTTGTATGACCTCACATACGAGGCAAGTAGCGATGAGCAAATCGCACAGATAATTATGCACTCTCTTAAGGATTGGGAAATACGCGTTGATAATACTTGGGGACTAGACCATGGGCTTTGGAGTGTGCTATGCAGAATCTATCCACAGCCCTCACACAAGTCTGCGCATACGCTAGATTCTATAAATATTCACACACCGCCCATCATTCCGCTAAGTATAAATCTTAATATAAGCTTAGCGCAGCAATTAAGGCTTGGTGAGGTGTTGCGCTTTTTGCGCCAAAAGGGTGTGCTAATTTTGGCAAGTGGAAATATCGTGCATAATCTAGCGCTTTTGTCTTGGACGGCGCAAAATGAGGGCTATGAGTGGGCTAGGGCATTTGATGTGGGCATTAAGCATTGTATCTTAAGGCGCGATTTTAATGCGGTTGTGGATTATAAGACACTTAAAGGCAGCAATAAAAGCTTTGTTACACTAGAGCATTTTATTCCGCTGCTTATTGCGCTTGGGGCGAGTGAAGCGCAAGATAAGATAATTGTCTTTAATGAGGCATATAATTTTGGCGCACTTGCTATGACTTCATATATTTTTACAGAATCTAGCGCTTTTGAGGGGGTGTTTTTAAGCTAATGCGCGCAAGTTTATGCTTAAAAGTAGCTGCAGCATTTATAGAATCTAACCTCTAAAACTAAGTTGATAGATGCTTAAAGCAGCTATAATTTTATACTTTGAGGGCTCAAATGGGCTTTGCTCATTTGTGCAAGATGTGCGCGGCTTTTACAAAAGCAACAGCGCGGAAATTATAGAATCTGGGGCTAGATTCTATAACTTTGACTAGCTTTACGCCATTAATACCCCGTTACAAAGCTCCAAAGTCCGCGCGATAGAATCTAGAATTTCTTTTTATTGGCATCTTCTAGAATAGTAGTTGCCACATTATCAAGGGCATTACTGATTTCTTGAGAATGGTGGGCGATTTCTACATTTTGCTGCGTGAGGCTTTCAAGCTGCATGATAGCCTCATTAATTTGCGCCACGCCTGTGGTTTGCTCTCGTATGGATTCTCCCATATCATTAATGCTTTGAAGTAATAAATTTGTATTTGCCTCAATCTCACTTAGGCTTTTTTGTGTGCGCTCGGCTAACTTGCGCACTTCATCTGCCACCACCGCAAAGCCACGCCCATGCTCGCCTGCGCGCGCGGCTTCAATGGCGGCATTGAGCGCTAGCAAATTTGTTTGGTCGGCTATGTCATTAATAATGCCTATTACATTTTTAATATCTTCACTTTGGTTGATAACTTCATTAGTTTTGCCGCTTACATTTTGCATAGAGCTTGTGATTTGCTCTATGGCAGAAGCGGTTTGCTCAAGGCTTGCAGCTTGCGAATTTGAGCCTTGTGTAAGCTCATCTACTGCAGATTCTAAAGCCTTTGATTTACTATCAAGCTCTTTGGCATAATGCATAGAATCTTGGAGCATTTTGGTAATAGATTCTCCTAATTCATTGAGTGCTACGCCCATACCGCGCGGATTTTCTACCCTATCTGTAAAATCATTTTTAGAATAGCTTTGAAACACGCGCCTATTTTTACTCAAATCATCGCCCACTAAGTTTAATAATGCCAAAGACATTTCATTAATCACTTTTTTGAGTTCATTAATTTGCGGATTTAAGCTATTTTGCTCAATGTTTTTACCAAAGCGCCCCTTTTTTGCCTCATCAACAATATGCACCACTTCGCTAATAAGTTCGCTATCAAGCTTTAAGCCCTCCTGCGTGCGGGCGATATTTTCATTAATGGCTGTGCCCATTTTGCCTAGCTCATCATTGGCCAGAATCTTAAGCGGCTTTGGGCTAGTATCTGTTTTGTGATTAAGATAATCAAAAAAGCCAAAGAGCGTCCTAGAGATATTATGCAGCCTCCTAAGAATGCTAATTCTCACATACAGCGCGATAAAAACAGCCGATACAATAAGCGTTAAAACAACACCCACAATAGCAATCGTAGCAATCTTTGAAGCAGAGGCATATACAGAATCATCAATAGCCGTAACAAGTGTGGTGTAGCATACATCGCTATCTTCATCAATGCGGAAGCTCGCCACACCCGAAGTGGTGCTTATGCCATTGACATTTTCATAGCCATACACGCCTGATTGGCATTTAGCAGCAAGCGCGGTGATGATTTTAGCATTTTCATTATGATTAATATCTGTGAGTTTGTGGAATAGGCGCGATGAATCGGTATTATTTACGATAACGCCCTCATTATCCATAGCCCAGCGATAGTCATCTTCAAACACAGAGTAATTCTCACTCAAAAGCTCCTTGCCCACCCAATCAAGATTTATGCCCATACCTACGACCCCTTGAGCTTTACCGTTTTCATCAAAAATAGGCAGGATAATATCAAATACAGCCGTATTCGCGCCGCTATGCTTTGAGGGGTAGGGCTTGCTGATAGCAATCTTGCCATTTTGCATAGCTTGGGATATTTGATTTAGTGAAAGCACGGAAGTATCTTCTGGAGTGAATGTTATGCCACCTTTAGCAAGTGGATTTTCATCATGGGCGTATAAAAATAAATCGCCATTTACGATATGCTCTGGTTCTACTTGAAATTTGCTTAGTGCCTCTTTTTTAATGAGTAAAAAGCCATTTTCAATGTATGCAGTGCTATCTAGTGCGTCGCTAAGCCTTGCTCTTGTGCGTGCCATAAAGCCCATATCGGCTTTCTCTTGGATAAGTCCTGAAATATTTTGCTGTAAAAACTTAAGCGCGACTAGGCTTTCATGGATACGCCCTTGATATTCATTTGCCACGCGCTGGGAAGCATTAAAGATAAGCACTTTTGCATCTTCTCTGGCAATATCTGTGCTTTGCGTAACTAGCACAGATATCATAATCGCCATACATATTGCCAATATACCCACAATACTAAGAATTGACTTTGTCCCAAGTGAAAAATGTTTTAGCATCATACCTTCCTTAGTTTGAGCTTAAATCAACAAAAACAAAGCGCATTTTTAGCAAAATAATGAGAAATATAAGCTTAAGCCTATCCATTATTTTTGCGGATTTTAGGGAAGTGCTGTGGGGGATTTGGAGATTAGATGAGCGTATTTATGGGACTTAAATCACTCATCATCTTTGAAGCGAAGTTTAAATATTTTTTTATCAAAAACAGCAATGTGAAAGATAGAATCAAAAATTTTAATATCAAGCAAGTAGCCCTCAACCTTAACTTCACATTTTTTAGTATCGCTTTGAATGGCTTCGGCCTTAAAAATAACCTCATGCCCTAGCTCAATAGGCGCTAGAAACTTCACATCAGAGGCAATAAGCACGCTATATTTTTTATTAATCGCAGCCATTGCAGCATAGCTTGCAGAGTTAAAGACAAAGCCTGCGTGTATCATTTTACTCTCATCCATTATCATACGCTCATTGGGGACAAATTTCACAACAGCTTTATGACGATACAGCTCCACAAGCTCGCCCACAATATTTGCAGGCATACTTGTGCAGACTTCTAAATCACTATTTTCAAGTGGGATATTTACTACTTCTTCATTTAATCCATCATCTGGCATGGCCTGCTCCTTCAATCTTTTCTCAATTTAAAGTATCCTCGTATAGGTGCTTGATAGCCCTCTATAGTGAGGGTTTGGCTCTCATTTAAAAATGCAGCCAAACTTTGAGAATCTACCCATTTGCTCGCGCGCTGCTCTTTAGTGGTGGTGGGGCTTAGGGCTAGGATTTCAAAATGGCTAAACTTTGCCCGCTCGCACCAACCTTTAAGCGCACTAATGCTAGGGATAAAATAGACATTTGACATTTTAGCATAGCTTTTAGCAGGGCTTAGGCAAATTTCCTCTTCACTTTGATAAATAAGTGTGTCTAAAATCACTTCTCCCCCGCTTTGCAAAGACTGCGACAAAATCTTTAGCGTGCTTATAGGCTCAAGACGATGATACAGCACACCCAAACAAAATATCACATCAAATTTGTGCTTATGCGCTTGCGTGTAGGCTAATAAATCCTCTACACCTAGTAGCTCAAAGTTAATAGGCGCGTTTATAAAGTGATTAACAAAATCAAATTGCGCCTTGAACAGCCCGCTTGGGTCAAAGCCTATTATAGAATCTGGCTCGTGGGAGAGCATTTCAAACATATAATAGCCATTATTGCAGCCTACATCTGCTATATGCTTGCCTTTAAGATTACAATGCGGAGCGAGCAGCTGCCATTTCATAAAGCTCTGCCACTCGCTATCAATGTGTATATCAAATAAAAAAAATGGTCCCTTGCGCCATGGTTTTAGCTGTATAGCCATATCATAAAGCATGTCATGGTGTGTTGCTACCATATCTGCTGCAAGTGCTTGAATGTGGATTCCATCTTTGGCATAAAAAGTCGCAGGAATGCGCGGCAAAAGGGCTAGCTGCTCATAGAATCTAGCAATATGTTTAGCCCCTTGAATGCGCGCAGATTTCTCTCTTGCGTATTTAAAAAAGTCGCTCATAAACTGGGGCATCTTCTAGCATATTTGAAAATAAATTTGGCTCAATAACTTGCTTGCGGTGCGTGCTTAAGGCGTGCATTAAGCTTGTATCATCAATGCCTAAAATCAAAGCAAAATTAAAATTTTCATTATGGATATATTCACATAATTCATCATCTGTTTTGTAAGCAAAAGTTTGCCCGATTTGATTAAAAAGCTCCAAATACACAAGCGGCACAAGGAATAAAATCCTTCCCCAAGTGGCATTATTAGCAATATAAGCCATATATTTTTTAAACTGCTCAATATCTTTTTCAGCAATGGCGACTTTTGAGGCTTGCCCATATTCAATAACTTGCCCCAAGCTGTTTAAAAAATTAGGTTTAAAAAATGGGATATGTTTAAAGTGGCTTAGGGCGTATTGGATTTGCTTATTTTCGCATACATTAAGCACAGCGCTTAATTCATTAAAAAATAATTTGGGTAGATTAATGCGATAGTGCGCGCTTTTATAAAAAATCGTGCTATCAAAAAGCGTATGCGATAGCACTAAAAATGGGCGTTTGTTGGGTATATGAGCTTTTAGCGCTTCAAAACTAAGCTCTAAAATCTGCTCATTATGCGTAAAAATAAAAGCAATCTCATCATTTAATAACTCAATAAAAGCATACAAATCCTCATTACAGAATCTAGCCCGCTCATCGCACACAATTTCTTTTGCTATGGCGTATTCAATGGCGCTTACATAAATGGTAGTAATGTTTTTAGCAAGGAGTTTGTAGCGTATGAGGCGCGTTAAGCACTCTTGCATATTTTCAACCACTATCCACGCAATTTCTGCGTCACTCACTTCAGTATGAGGAGTGCAAATAATCCCATATGCGCCAGCAGCGATAGCGTGGGGGATTTGGGATTTATCTTTGGCGATAAATAAATCACCCTTTTGCACCACCCTTGCATCGCACACAATGCGCAAAAAGGCAGTGATAGAAGGCGTGGTGAGCAATGCCCCTTTGGTGATTTCTACGACTTCATTTACTCTCACATAAAGTCCTTGTTTAAGAATTTAGCTCACCTTACTCCCATTGGCTCTTGGGCTGTCTATACCTAGCAAGGATAAGCCATTTTCATCTTTACTAGCAAGTATCATTCCCTCACTTAGCTCGCCCATAAGCTTGGCGGGTTTGAGATTTACAATAAGGCATATTTGCCTGCCTATGAGTGAAGTTGGCGAATAATACTGCGCAATGCCTGATAGAATCTGCCGCGGCTTTGCTTCACCAATATCGACTAAAAGCTTTAAAAGTTTTTGGCTTTTTTTTAGGGCTGTGCATTCTACAATCGTGCCTATGCGTATATCAAGCTTGCTAAAATCTTTAATATCTACAATATTTGCGCCCTCTTCACTCGTATGGGAGGTATTTATAGAATCTAGGCGCGCAGCTTGTGTGTTAGGGGTTTTGGCGTTTATAGAATCTAGTTTAGAATCCGCGCTAGATTCTATAATGAGCGGAGATTCTATGCGCGGGAAAAGCATGGGTGTTTTATTTAGGCTAAAAGGCTCAAGCAGTGCTTTATGCGTGATAAAGTGCGCGAAGTTTTTAGCATTTATCTCAATATTTAGCGCGAGTGCGATTTTGCTAGCCGTCTCTGGCATAATAGGATAAAGCAAAAGGCTACCTTGCGCTAAGATATTTGCCACAAGCGCGAGTAGCGCCATAGCCTCTTTATCTTTATTGGCTTTGACTAGCGCCCAAGGCTCATATTGTGTAATGATATGATTGCCCAATTTAAAGATTTTCCATAGCTCTTCAATGTAGCGGTGTGGCTGCATTTGGGGCATTTTCTCTTGCACGCTTTGAGTGAGCGCATAAAGCTTTTTAAGCTCATCATTAAAATAAGCAGGTATGTCTTTAGAATCTAGCTGCAAGTTAAAATATTTCTCACTCATACCTTGCAAGCGATTAAGCAGATTGCCCACATCATTGCCAAGTTCGGCATTAATGCGCTCAATCAATGCCTTTTGGCTAAAGTCACCATCTTGCCCAAAGGGCATTTCACGCATAAGAAAATAGCGAAAAGATTCTATACCGTACGCGCTAGCAACTTCTTGTGGATTAATCACATTGCCAATGCTTTTACTCATCTTTGCGCCATCTTTTGTCCACCAACCATGCGCATAAATATGGCGCGGCAAGGGCAGCTCAAGGCTCATTAAAAATGCAAGCCAATAGACTGCATGAAAGCGCAAAATATCTTTGCCCACAAAATGCGTAGCATTGTGCCAATACGCCATTTGTGCATTATCTTGCATATAGCCTAGCGGGCTTATGTAGCTTAAAAGCGCATCAAGCCATACATACATCACATGCTTTTTGTCATTTTTTTGCGCGATATTTTGCGGCAGCGGCACACCCCATTCAAAGCTTGTGCGTGTGATAGATAAGTCATTTAGCCCTTCTTTAATAAAGCTTATGACTTCATTTTGGCGAAATGAGGGCGCAATCATATGGGGATTAGCCTCATAATGGGCTAAAAGGCGCTCTTGATATTTGCTTAGGGCAAAAAAATAGCTCTCCTCTTGCACAACCTGCGTAGGTTTGCCGCAATCTGGGCAGGTATTACCGCTCCCTAGCTGCGTTTGGGTAAAAAAGCTCTCACACGATATGCAGTAATGCCCCTCATAGCTACCTTTGTAAATATCGCCCTTATCATACATAAATGCAAAGGCTTTCTGCACGCATAGGCAGTGATTTGCATCAGTGGTGCGCACAAAAATATCATAATCTAGCCCAAAATTATCCCATAACTCGCGAAAACGCAAGCTTATAGAATCTGCATAGCTCTGCGGGCTTTGGTGGTGTTTATTGGCAGATTGCTCAATTTTCTGCCCATGCTCATCTGTGCCGGTAAGAAATAGCACATCTTTACCCTGCAGTGCATAGAATTTTTTCAGCATATCGCATAAAATAGTCGTGTAGGCATGCCCAATATGGGGAATATCATTGACATAATAAATAGGGGAGGTGATAAATACTTTTTCTTGCATATATTTCCTTTGGTATAGAATCTAGTTAAAGTCAAAGCCGCCTTGCTGCCCTTTTGACATACTCTCATACACGGCTTTGACATAGGCTTGCCGCACTTCACAGCCAATGAGCTGCTTACAAGCTAGACAAGAAGTGAAGCCTTTATCCCTTTGGCATTGCTGCAAAAGCGTGATTTGCGTATCTAGATTCTGTGTGTAGATGTCATTTTCATGTAATACTTCACTCATAGACTTCCTTTACTAGCTTAATTTCATATTCGCTGCCAAAAAAGCAGGGCGTGCTATCGTGCAAATGTGCCACTTCAAGTTCTAAAAGCCTTTGTGTGCCATTAGTTGCATAGCCTCCAGCCTTTTCATAAATGAATGCAAAAGGGAATACCTCAAAGAGTTTGCGCAGCTTTCCTGTAGGCGCATCACTAGTCGCAGGGTAGCTAAAAAGCCCTCCACCTTTAATAAGAATCTGATGCAAATCAGGCACCATTCCCCCCGAATAGCGTAAGCGATAGCCTTGAGCAAATAAAGATTCTATCATCGCCTTATGCTTACCCTCCCAATGCTTTTGCGTGCCGCCGGGTGCGTTAATCTTGCCTTTAGTTTTAAGCTGCAGTGCGCCTAGATTATGCCAAGTCTGCCCATTATAGCGATAGTGCAGGGGTTGCTCTTGAGCGATAAGCATTTCAAGCTTTGGTCCATAAATGATATACGCGCTTGCGATGAGGTTTTTTGCCTCCAGGCTGTGATTGTAGATACCAAAAATACTTCCAATGCTTAGATTACTATCAATGAGCGAAGAGCCATCAAGTGGGTCATAGGCAATCATATAAGGCGCTTGCGTGTGGCTAGAATACACTATATCTGCTTGCTCCTCACTACAAATGCCTTTCACACAAGGCAGCATAAGCAGGCTTTCTTGCAATAATTTATCGGCTAGCACATCAACTTCAAGCTGCATATCTCCGCTAGTATTGGTGCTTTGCAAATACTGCGCGGACGTGCTTTTTAGTAGAGAATCTATGCGGAGGGCAGATTCTTTTAGAGTATCAAAAATAACGCTAATCATAAATGCTCCTTGTAGTGGTAAATGCGTGGCTTGTGATGTGTTGTGTTTTTAAAGCGCGATTATAACATTTTAGGATTAAGCTTTGCATATTTTTGCTAGCTCTTTGTAAAAATGCGAGTGGGCTATCATTTGATGAATGCTTGCATGGTGAAAAGGGCGTGAGAGGCTAGCATTATAATCACTCACATTTAGTTTATCCCACGCTCTACCAAGTAGGGCTATGAGATTTACGCGGCGCGGATTATTAAGCTTATCTTGAATATATACATTTTCCCATATTTGCACATTTAAAAGTCGCGCTTTGGGCTTTATTAATCCCACGCCATCAAGGGTAAGTAAGTAGTGCAGGGTAGGAGCAAAAAGATTTTTCTGCAAGGCTTTATGCACATTGCTAGCCCCCCAAGAATGCGCGATAATAAAAAGCGGCAACTGCGTTTGATTGAGCATAGAGAGCCACGAAGAAGTAAAGAGATGCGTGCATTTAAAGCTTACATAGATTTTTATCACATGTGCTTCATCAAAATGCGCAAACTCCCTATACACAGCCCTAATAATCGTATCACAAAATCCACCGACAAAAATCACAATGGCTTTATAATTTTTTATAGAATCTAGGCTAGATTCTATATTTTTAGATTCTGTATTTTGTGCGGGGATATTAATCCCATAGGGTTTAAAAAGAGCGGGCGGCTTTGGCAAAAGTGCGCGCGGATAGATGAGAGTAGGGACAAAGGGAGAAAGCAGCCAATAGAATTTATAAGCGCGCATAGCATTCCTTAAAGTGCAATACAAAATGATTGTGTTACAATGGCGGCTAGATTCTATAACGCCACGCTGCTGCTTTTTTATAAAAAGCCGCGTGGTCTTATCTCTGGGCAAGTGAATTGCCCTGCGCCGCCTAAAGTATAAAGTTATAATCTGCTTATGCAGCCTATCAACTTTTTTCTTAAGGCTAGATTCTATAATTTGAAGGATAATAATGGCAAAGCAAGTGCTTGTATCTCCTAGCATGCTATCAGCGGATTTTGCGCGCTTAGGCGATGAGGTGGAGCGCGTTTGCGCGGCGGGCTGTGATTTTGTGCATATTGATGTAATGGATGGGCATTTTGTGCCAAATTTAACCATGGGACCTGATATTGTAAAAAGTATCGCAAATCACGCTACTAAGCCGCTTGATGTGCATCTTATGGTAGAAAATGTGCCATTTTTTGTGGATTTATTTATGGATATAAAGCCAGCATTTTTAAGCGTGCATATTGAGGCAGTTACGCACTTGCACCGACTTATTTGGCATATTAAAGATAATGGCATAAAAGCAGGCGTGGTACTTAATCCCCACACGAGCGAGCAGTTATTAGAATATATCTTGCCAGATATTGATTTAGTATTGCTTATGAGCGTAAATCCGGGCTTTGGTGGGCAGAGCTTTATCCCGCAGAGTTTAGAGAAATTAAAAAGGCTAAAAATTATGCGCGATAGGCTTAATCCTGCATGCCTTTTAGAAATTGATGGCGGGGTGAGTGATAAAAATATTGCTGCTTTAAAAAATGCAGGGATTGATATGGTGGTGGCGGGGAGCTTTATTTTTAGTTCAAATGATTACGCCAAAGCTATTGCGTCTTTGCGCTAGATTCTATGACTTATTCCCAGCTGTTTGAGAAAATGCGTGAAATGCCCCTAAGCGAGCAGCAATTTTATATGTATGTGAAAAATATTGGCGGACTTTATGCAGATATAGAATCTGAATTAGAATTGCTCAAAGGTGCGGGTGCGCCTATATGCAAGCAAGAATATGATGGCAAGATTTACTTTAGCCTTAATACCACGCACAGGCTATGGCAGGAGTGTGATTTGGTATTTGTGGATATTGAGACAAATGGCGCAAAGCCTCAAAGCTGCGAGATTATAGAGATTGGCGCGCTTAAAGTGCGCAATGGCGAAATTATTGAGCGATTTGAAAGCTATGTGTATGCTAGCATCGTGCCAGAGAATATCACGCAGCTCACAGGTATTACGCAAGCTGATATTGCCCTAGCGCCGCCTAAGCAAGTGGTATTAAGGCGTTTTAGAGATTTTTTAGATGATGGGGTGTTTGTGGCGCATAATGTGAGCTTTGATTATGGCTTTTTGGATTATCATTTGCGTCAGTGCGGGCTTTTTGGGCTATTAAATCCTAAGCTTTGCACGATTGATTTGGCTAGAAAGACCATTCTTACTACGCGCTATGCGTTGTCGTATTTAAATACATTTTTGGGTATTAATACACCCATTGCCCACCGCGCGTATGCTGATGCGCTCACAAGCTTTAAAGTATTTGAAGTGGCGTGCTGTATGCTGCCTTTGTATGTTAAAAGCGTGCAGGATTTGCTTGATTTTTCAAAAGGGCGCATTGGCTATGCACAGCACTCAATATAAATCGCGCTAATCCCCAAAATTCGCACTAAATCCCCTATCAAAACCGCTCAAATCTTTATAGAATTGCACTTCTTTGGCGTCTTTAAGCAGGGGCAAGAGCTTGTCTTTTTGCTCATAGCCTATTTCGCAAATAAGCCTAGCGCGGCGGGCTTTAGATTCTATAATCACATCTTGCAGCACATCTAAGCCCTCACTCCCTGCAAAAAGCGCGATTTTTGGCTCAAAAGAAAGCGGCAGGCTTATGGGATAGTCTGTGCTAATATAGGGCGGATTACTCACAATAAGTTCGCATTTTTTTATAGAATCTGCAAGCAGCGAGCCGCACTGCAGCTCAATTTGTGCATTTGGAGCGTGTGTAGCAATATTTTTGTGCGCTACTTCAAGGGCAGCGCTTGAAATATCTGTGGCAAAAAATACGCATTGTGGGTGCAGGAGCGCTAATGTAGCAGTAATAATCCCCGAACCAATGCCTATTTCTGCGATATATTTAATATTGTGTTTTTTAATGATATGGCTTGCTGTGTCGATTAATATTTCTGTTTCAGGGCGCGGGATTAGGACGGAGGGATTTACATAAAATGCGCGCCCATAAAAGTTCGCACTCTGCGTTATATACTCAATGGGCTTGCCTTCTACGCGCTCATTAATGAGTAAAAAAAACTGCTCTGCTAGGCTAGATTCTATAATTTGCTCGCTATGGGCGTGCAAAAACACGCGAGGTTTATTTAAGACAAAGGATAGGAGTAGCTCGCTTTCATAGCGCGCTTTAAGCGCAAATGGCGCTTTAGTCAGCTTAGCAATAGAATCTAATAAGATTCTATCAATGCTGTATGTCATAATCCAAGGCTTTAAGGCGCTGCAAAAGTGGAGGGTGCGTGTAGTAAAAGAAAATATAAGCAGGGTGAGAGCTTGGGAAGCTTTTATTTTCATTCACAAGGCGCACAAGGGCATTTGCAAGGCAATGCTTGCTTGATAAGCTCGCACCAAAAGCATCTGCAGCATATTCTGCTTTGCGACTAAAATATCCCACCAATGGCATAAACCAAAAGGTAAGCACAGGCGATATAAGCAGCATGACAATAATCACTCCCGCGCCATTTTGCGCTAGCCCAAGTGCGCTAAAAAGGCTTGCAGGCAAATGCCCCACCACAAAAAATAGCACAAAAAGCAAGCAAGCAATGATTAAAATATTTTTTAATATATCTTTGTGTTTAAAACGCCCTAACTCATGCCCTAAAATAGCAATAAGCCCATCGGCGCTAATTTTGTCTAGCAAAGTATCAAATAGCACCACTCGCTTACTTTTGCCAATGCCGCCAAAATACGCATTTAATCGTCCATCGCGCCTGCTTGCGTCAATGACAAACACGCCATTACTTTTAAAGCCTATGGTGTTGAGTAAAGATTCTATGCGAGCTTTGAGATTGTCATCTTCTAGGGGAGTGAATTTATTAAAGAGTGGGGCGATAAGTGTGGGGTAGATGAGATTTGCTAAAATCACTATACAAAGTAAAACAATAAATCCCACAATCCACCACAGCGCGACATTTTCGATAATAAGAATAAGCAAAGCCGCAATAACGCCGCCAATAATAAGGCTTAAAAGCAGATGTTTGCATAAATCAATCATAAAAAGCTGCGGACTTTGCTTTGAAAATCCAAACTTTTTATCTAGTCCAAAAGTTTTATAAATAGACAAAGGCAGCTCGATAATGCTCCCAAGCAGCACAAAGCTTAAAATTAAAGCCACACCTTGCCATAGGGGATTAAGCGTTTGGGGAAAGAGCAGTGTGAGCTCATGATTTAAAAGCTTTAAGCCAAAGCACACCCACGCGCTAAAAAGGATAGTCTCAAGCAAAGTGGAGATGATATTTAATCGTAGTGAGGCAATGGCATACGCCCCTGCTTGCAAATAATCTTCAGATTCTAATAAAATGGCTGGTTTTTGTAATTCTTTTTTAATGTGTCTTATTTGCAAAAGTGCGAGTGTAATGCTTGGTAGCGCATATAAACACACAAATAATCCAATAAATATAAATAATATCACTTATACTCCTTTAAGATATGTAATAAACTTATGAATTACGCGGCAAAATCATAAGGCAGAAATCACAAAAAAAGGTAAATTAACGAGCTTTTAACCACTCATTTATTATCATTAGAGCAAAAATTGAGCAAGGATTGCATGATGTCAGTGAAATATATATTTGTAACAGGAGGTGTGCTAAGCTCGCTTGGCAAGGGCATTACCTCTTCATCAATTGCTACTTTACTTCAGCACAGCGGATATAGCGTGTCTATTCTTAAAATTGACCCCTACATTAATGTAGACCCAGGCACAATGAGTCCTTTAGAGCATGGAGAAGTGTTTGTAACCTGCGATGGCGCGGAAACAGATTTAGATATAGGGCATTATGAGCGATTTTTGAATAAGAATTTTTATAAGACTAATAATTTTACTACAGGGCAGATTTATATGTCTGTGATTGAAAATGAGCGCAAGGGCAAGTATTTGGGCAAAACCATTCAAATCGTGCCACATATTGTTGATGAGATTAAATCTCGCATTAAGCTCGCAGGAAGTGAAAGTGATTTTTTGGTCGTGGAGCTAGGTGGGACGGTTGGCGATATAGAGGGAATGCCCTATTTAGAAGCAATGCGGCAAATGAAGCATGAACTAGGCAGCAAGCAAGTCATTTCTATTCATGTAACGCTTATTCCCCTTGTGCGCGCTGCTGGTGAGCTAAAAACTAAGCCCACGCAGCATTCTGTGCAGGAGTTGCGTCGTATAGGGATTTCACCGCAGATTCTAGTGGCGCGTTGTGAGAGGGGACTTGATAAGGAGTTAAAGTGCAAATTAGCCATGAGTTGCGATGTAGATGATGATAGCGTGATTGTGGCTGAAGATACAGAAAGTATTTATAAATGCCCGCTTAATTTTTTAGAGGAGGGTATTTTAACGCCTATTGCGAGATTTTTGGAGCTAGGCGAGCTAAAACCTAAAATGGATAATTGGGATATGCTGGTTAAAAAAATTATCGCTCCAAAATCTCAAATCACCATTGGCTTTGTGGGGAAATATTTAAGCTTAAAAGAATCATATAAATCCCTTATAGAATCTCTTATTCACGCAGGGGCAAATACCGATACACGCGTGAATATCAAATGGATTGATAGTGAGGAGTTAGCCGAAAATCTTTCACTCTTACATGATGTAGATTCTATCCTTATCCCCGGCGGATTTGGTGAGCGCGGCATTGCTGGTAAGTTAGAGGCCATAAAGTATGCGCGCATACATAATATCCCCATGCTTGGCATTTGTCTAGGTATGCAGCTTGCTCTCATTGAGTTTGCGCGCAATGTGCTTGGCATAAAAGAGGCAAATTCTACAGAGTTTGACCCCCATACCACAGAGCCGGTAGTGTATTTGATTGAGGATTTTATCGACACACAGGGCAATAAGCAGCTACGCACGCATATTTCCCCTATGGGCGGGACTATGCGCTTAGGCGAATATGAATGCCACATTAAAAAGGATACTAAGCTTTTTAAGGCTTACGGCGGCACATCACTCATTAGAGAGCGACATCGCCATCGCTATGAAGCAAATCCATGCTATCGCACGCTTTTTGAGGATAAAGGTATGATTATTAGCGGTGAAAGCGATGGACTTATAGAATCTATTGAGCTTAAAAATCACCCGTGGTTTGTAGCCGTGCAGTTTCACCCCGAATTTACCTCAAGATTGCAAAATCCAAATCCCATTATCCTAGATTTTGTGAAGCATACTTTAGCCCATAAAAAAGCTTAAAGCGGCGTAAAAGTAAGTATGCAAAAGCTCAATAAACAAAGCCTGCGCGCGCTTTTACAAAGCCGTGATATAGAATCTGGCATTCACTCCTTGCGCGATTTGCCACTGCCCTCAAGCCTTACCTTTGCCCTACAAGGCGCGCAGATAGTGAGTGAGGCTATGCAAAAAGGGCAAGAAATTCTAGTCGTTGGGGATTATGACGCTGATGGTGTGTGCGCGAGTGCGGTGATGATAAAGTTTTTTGAGCATTTAGGCTATGCGCATTTTAGGCTTATTATCCCTCATCGCTTTGAAGATGGCTATGGCGTGAGTGCCGCGCTTTTAGACAAATACGCTCATAATGCCGCTGTGGTCATAAGCGTAGATAATGGCATAACCGCGCTAAGCGCGGCTACTTGGTGTAAGCAAAGGGGTGTAGCGCTCATTATTACTGACCATCACACGCCCACAGATACCTTGCCTGAAGCGAGCGTGATTATAAATCCTTATTTGCCACAATGCACCTTTGAGCCAAAGGCAATTTGTGGCGCAGTGGTGGCATGGTATTTTTGCGCCGCACTCAAGCAGATTCTAAAAGCCAACATAGATATGAGCATATTTTTAGAATATTTAGCCATTGCCACGATTGCCGATGTTATGCCGCTTGTAGGGGTTAATCGTATGCTTGTAAAAAGTGGCATAAAGCGCCTTAAGAGCTTATCTACGCCTTTTGCTAGCCTCACACGCGCAAAGTGCAAAATGTTAAATGCTCAAAATCTTGCCTTTAGCCTTGTGCCGCTTTTAAACTGCGCTGGGCGCATAGCGCATGCTAATCTTGCTTTAGAGCTTTTGCTTGCACCAAGTATAAGCGCGGCTAATCTTGCTTATGAGCGTTTGAGTAGCCTAAATAGTGAGCGCAAGGCACTGCAAGCGATGATTTTAGAATCCGCGCGCGCAAATATTATAGAATCTAAGCATTTTGTTATAAGCTATGCTAGAGGCTGGCATGAGGGCGTGCTAGGCATTGTGGCGGCGCAACTTGCTCAAGAGATGGGGAAAAGCGCGTTTGTTTTAAGCCAAGATGAGCAGATTCTAAAAGGTAGCGGGCGCAGTAATGGCGAGCTTAATCTCATCGCAAGCCTTACGCCACTTAGTGAGATATTGCTCACTTTTGGTGGGCATAGCGGCGCTGTGGGTTTGAGTTTAGAGGTGCAGCATATACAAGATTTTGTGCAGGCTTTAGAATCTACGCTTGTGTATGCAGAGGAAACACAGGAGAGCGCGGCTTTGGGCGTGCTTGAGAGTTGTGATATTGATATGGAGCTATTAGATATATGCGAGGCGTTTGAGCCTTATGGCTGTGGGAATCCTAAGCCTATTTTTGTGTGTGAGGATTTAAATATAGAATCTATAAAGCCTCTAGGCAAAGCAGGTGCGCATTTTAGCTACACATTAAAAGATAAGCGCAATAATATCACTTTGCGCGCCATAGAGTTTTTCGCACCACACCCGCGCCAAATAGGGCAAAGCGCAAATGTGAGTTTTGAGCTTATACGCGATGATTTTAGCGGTATGCCAACGCTAAAAATTAAGGATTTTATGCCCTAAAGCCCCATTCTTGCTGCAATGCTCTAAGGTGCTTAAGCTCAAGGCTTGCAAGCAGCATGCCCTCCTTATCGCCTAAACTCTCCTCAATATCGCCATTTGCGTCAATCCAAAGACTATCGCCATAAAACTGCCAATCAAGTTTCTCATAATGCTCATTGCCTATGCGATTAATGCGCAAAATCGCCATAGAGTTTGTGAAGGCGCGCATTTGACACAATCGCCGCCATCGTATTTTGGAGGCAAAAGTATTGCTGCAAGGCAAAATCACTATATCCACTTGGGATTGTTTAAGTTTAAGCCATATTTCATCAAAATGCACTTCAAATCCTGCTATTACAGCGATTTTAAAGTTATTTTTCTTAAAAATAAGCGGCGTTTTGGGGTGCTTTGGCGTGGGGTTAGCAAAAAATGCCTTTTCATTCCAATGCGGATAGGCTATAAGCCTCTGCTGATAGTAAAAGCGCGACTTGCTGCCTTGAATGAGCGCTATAGTTTTGTAGAGTTTATTTTCTTTCTCAAGCACGATGGGCGCGATGATATCAAGCTTATGTGCTTTGGAGAGCGTATGGAGTATATCAAGCGTATGCGCGCTTGTGTGGGCAATTTGAGCAGCTGGCTTATGCGCGCAAAGTTTGTGATAAAAGGGATTAAAAATATACTCGCCAAATGCCACAATCTGCACTTTTTGCTTTTTGCAAGTTTGAAAATATTTCTCAAGTAGCGGTGTGCATGGCGCTGTAAGTTCTGGAAGCTGCAGGAGGGCAATATTCATACAATATCCTTAAAATTTAAAACATTTAAGCGCGCAATGCGCTAAATTTGTGATAACTATTTGCAATAGCTAAGCTTATTAAGGGCGTTATTGTAGCATAAGTTTTGCCCTGCACTAAATTATAGAATCTAAAGCTCCGTTTTTAGAATGGCGCCGCTAGAGGCGTTTGAGACTAATAGGGAGTAGCGTTTTAGCCATTTGCTTTTGATGTTTTTTTTCACTGGCTGCCAATTTTTGCGTCTTTTTTCTAGAATCTTAGAATCTACTCTTAATTCCAAAGTGCCACGAGATACCGAAATATCGATAATATCGCCATCTTCAATAAGTGCGATTTCGCCACCTTCAGCCGCTTCAGGGCTAATATGCCCAATACACGCCCCGCGCGTAGCCCCGCTAAATCGCCCATCAGTGATTAACGCCACGCTATCCCCTAGCCCCATGCCCATGATAAGGCTCGTGGGCGCAAGCATTTCTTGCATTCCAGGACCGCCCTTTGGTCCCTCATAGCGAATGACTACGACATTCCCGGCTTTCACCTTGCCCCCTGCGATTCCCTTAAGCGCGTCATCTTGGCTGTTGAAGCACACTGCCTTGCCGCTAAACTCTTTCATACATTCATCAACGGCGGCGACTTTCAAAACCGCGCCCTGTTTTGCGATGTTGCCATACAAAATCTTTAAGCCGCCAAATTGCGAGTAAGCATTCTCATTATTATGGATAATATTAGAATCTAAAATCGCCGCTTCCTTTATGCGCTCCCCCAAAGTCTCGCCGGTAATGGTAAGGGCGTCTAGGTGAATTATGGGATTAGATTCTGTGTTTGGTGTTGAAATTTCGTGCGTGCGAGACGAATTTCGCTTTGAAACTTCGTGCATCACGGCAGACACGCCCCCCGCGCGATTAATGTCTTCCATGTGAATAGTGCTTAACGCCGGGGCGATTTTAGCGATATGTGCGACATTTTGGGCGATTTCATTGATAGATTCTAAGTTGAAATCAACTTCTGCCTCCTTAGCGATTGCAAGCATGTGTAGCACGGTATTTGTGCTGCCCCCCATCGCCATATCCACGACAAATGCGTTATGCACGGCTTTTTTGGTTAAAATATTGCGAAATCTAAATTTTTCGCTTAAATTAGAATCTAGCGCGATTTCTACGATTCGCCTTGCCGCACGACGCAGTAGCTCTTCGCGCTCAGGCGTTAAAGCCGGGATTGTGCCATTTCCTGGGAGTGCCACGCCCATGGCTTCACATAGCGTATTCATCGAGTTTGCAGTAAACATGCCACTGCAAGAGCCCCCGCCCGGACAGGCTTTGCACTCGATTTCATGCAGTCTAGATTCTGTGATTTTGCCCTGTGCAAACTCGCCCACCGCCTCAAAAGCCGAGCTTAAATCCAAAATTGTGCCATCACTAAGCTGCCCAGCCCTCATAGGACCGCCGCTTACAAAAATCGCAGGCACATTCACACGCAGCGCGCCCATAAGCATTCCGGGCACGATTTTATCGCAGTTTGGCAAGCACAGCATGGCGTCCAGCGCGTGCGCGTTCATCACAGATTCTATGCAGTCAGCGATTAGCTCGCGGCTAGGCAGCGAATACAGCATGCCATCATGCCCCATCGCAATGCCATCATCAACGCCAATCGTGTTGAATTCAAAAGGCACAGCGCCAGCCTTGCGGATTTCATCTTTCACGATTTTTGCGTAATGATTTAGGAAAAAATGCCCCGGAATTATGTCAATATAGCTATTTGCAATGCCGATAAAGGGCTTTTCAAAGTCGCTATCGTTTAGACCTGTGGCGCGCAAAAGGCTTCTGTGCGGCGCTCTTTGATAGCCTTTTTTAATAATATCACTTCGCATACACTCCTCCTTATGTCGTTGCCCTTATTTTGTGCTAAGCGCGTATTATAGGCTAACTTATTGAGATTCTTATAAATGGCTCAAATTATTGTGAGAGAGAATCTGGAGCATCTTCAAACAGGAGTGAAATCACATCTTGCCCTGTGAAAAACTTCACGCACACGGCTATAAGGATAATGGCTGTAATAAATGGAGCAACATAGCGCACGATAAAATACCACACGCTAAAGCCAAAATTATTAAAAAATGAAGCGCTAAATTCCTTTAGTCGCGTTTTTGGTATCACCCAGCCCACAAAAATCACTGCTACAAGACCCCCTAGCGTCATAATCACATTTGCAGAGAGAAAATCAATAATATCCATAAGTGATTTGCTCTTAAAGGTGAGATAATCTTTTGCAGGCGTGCAAATGGAGCAAATAATCACTATACCAAGCAGGACAATGGCAAGAGTAAGCGTCCAAGTGGCTTTTGCTCTGCTCCATTTGTAGGTTTCACACACATACATCACAGCAGGTTCTAAAAGCGATATGGTCGAAGTAATGCCTGCAAAGCTAAATGCAGCAAAGAAAAGAAATGCAATGATATTTCCCCAAATGCCGAGGTGAGAGAGCATAACGGGCAGTGTTTTAAAAATAAGTCCTGTGCCGCTGCCCACTTCGCCGCCGTATTCATATACGAGTGTAAAAATCATAAGCCCTGCCATGATAGCAATTACAATGCCAGAAAGCACCACCCATAGAGAGCTTTTAAGGAGATTTTGATTGGGTGCGGAGGAGGCTGCATAAGTGATAATAATGCCAATACCAAGGGAGAGTGAGAAAAATACCTGCCCTAGAGAATCTATTAAGACATTAAGATTAAATACTTGCTTTAAGGTTTGCTTAGCTTGCGCTATATCGCCAAGCGTAAGGCTTGCGATACTATCTTTTGCCCAGTCGGTGTTTAGCATAAAATTTAGAGCCTTAGGGAAAGAGGGCATACTCATTGCATAGAGCAATAAGCCAAAAAAGATAAGAAAAAGTAATGGCGTAAGGATAAGATTTAGCGCTTCAATGCCCTTTTTTACACCGCGTGAGATAATCCACGCCGTTGCGCCCATAACAAACAATAATCCTAGCAGTTGTGGCACAAAGCCTTTTTCATAGAGAGCGTTAAATATAGCATCTGAATCTGCCATATTGTGCGGCAGGCTAAAGCTTACGACAAAGAGATAGTAAAACACCCAGCCTAACACGATAGAGTAAAATGAAAGAATAATAGGACCGCCAATTAAGCTAAGCCCAGCCCAGCGCCATCTTTTGGCGGGATTTGGGTCTAGATTCTCATAGCTTTTGACTGCATTTGCCCCACCTTTATTGCCGATGAGCATTTCGCCAATAAGCATAGCAATGCCTATAGTTAGGGCTAAAAACAAATACAGCAGCACAAAAGCACTGCCTCCATTTGTCCCAGCAATGTAGGGGAATCGCCAAATATGTCCCAAACCAATAGAGCTGCCTAGAGCGGCAAGGATAAAGCCGATTTTACTAAAATTATTCACTATCTTAACCTTTTTGCATATTGTGTCTTTATAGAATCTACAAAGATTGTCCATTATTTGCCATAAGAGCGCATATAAGAGTATGAAGGCTGCGCTTAAAAAAGGCATATTACTTAAGGATTTATTAAATATTACTGAATTAAGCTAGGATTTTGTTTTAAATGCATGGAAATTTTTGGAATTATTTATAGCAGATATTAAAAGGAGCATAGGTGCGGTATTTAGTTATTGTGAGCATTATTTGGGCGTTTTCATTTCCGCTTATTGGACATTATTTAGTTGGGCGCAGTGTAGCGCACCCTGTGGATAGCTATTTTATCATTGTGGTAAGATTTGGACTAGCGCTATTGGTATTTGCGCCATTTATGCGCTGGAGGGGCGTGGATATGAAGCTTAAATGTTCGCTTATTGCCATAGGCGCAGTGCAAATTGGCATTATGTATGTGTGCTATTATCAATCATTTAAATATTTGCGTATTCACGAAGTGGCGCTATTTACGATTTTTACGCCATTTTATGTGAGCGTATTTTATGATTTATGTATGCGTAATATGCGTTGGCGATATTTGCCAAGTATCGCGCTAGCTGTTCTTGGGGCGTATATTATTAAAATGGGTGATGTGAGCGATGATTTTTTGGTGGGGTTTTTGTGGATTCAGGGCGCGAATGCGTGCTTTGGGATAGGGCAGAGCGCGTATAAGTATGTGATGCAATCTTATGGACATTTAAAGCAGGAGCATATTTTTGGCTACTTTTATGTGGGCGCGCTGTGCGTGGGGATAGTGAGTTTTGTAATCTTTGGTAACGCGCAGAATCTCCCAAGAGAGCTATATCAGTGGCTTATTCTTATTTATCTTGGCGTAATTGCCTCAGGTTTGGGATATTTTTTATGGAATAGGGGTGCTTGCGCGGTGGATAGCGGAGTTTTGGCGATTATGAATAATGTGCTTATCCCCTTAGCGATTGTGGCAAATTATTTGGTGTGGGGTGAGAAAATCGAGCATTTTGGGCAATTTTGCGCAGGCTCTAGCCTTATTCTTATCTCGCTTTGGTGGCATTATAAGATTATAGCGCGACAGGGGCGCAAATAAGGGCTACATTTATGGCGCAGGCTCTGGCATAAAGATTATGTCAAAATCATTTTTGATTAGCCCATATACGCGCAATGTATGCGTAAAGCCCGGGAAAAACCAGCTCTCCCATCGCCAATGCGGAAAGGAGGCGGGGATAGTGATTGTAAGTGTTGGCTTTGTGGGCTTATTTTGTGTGCTAGATTCTATGGATTGTGCGGAGGGTGTGCCGCTAGATTCTGTAATTATAGAATCTGCGCTATGAGATGCTGCTTTTTTAGAATCTAGGGCTTTGTCAAAGGCTTGAGCCTGCGCAACCCACGCGCTAGAGTAGCTTTTAATATGATGATATGCCACCCTTGGACGCTCCTTATAATAATTTGAGCTTTGCAAGGCAGCAATGAGAGTAAAGCATAAGCTAAGATAGCCCAAAGTGCGACTTTTAGCAATAATTATGCTCACCCACACGCACATTACGCAAAGCACGCTCAAATAAAAGCCGCTCATAAGGTAGTATTTCGCGCCGCATTTTGAGACTACCAGCGTATAAAAAATAAGCATAAGCACAAGCCAAATCACGCCACCATAGAGCAAAACTCGATATTTTTTATCCCTAAATGCCACAAAAAGTGCAATAGCAAAGCAGAGCAAACACAATATTTTAAAGCCACTTGTTGTGCTTTGAAGTGAATGCGTGGCGTATGCTAGTCCATTTGATAGATGAAAATCACCACAATATTGCGCCCTCCCGCTACCCATATCAAGAATAGCAGCACTTACCCAAAGTGCGATAATAGCAAGGAGCGTGTATTCAAGCGCGCCAAAGTGCTTAAAAGTGCTTAAAAATGTTGCAAAGTGCTTTGTAATAGGGCGTTTTGGCACACTAGATTCTATAGTGCGCGATGTTGTAGGGCTAGATTCTATAATCTTTAATTTTAGGCGTTGATAGAGCGTAAAGCAAAGCAAAAGCCCAGCAAAGCTTGCCAAAATGTAACTTGCTGTGGTCATTGAAAATTGGCTCAAAAATATGAGTATCGCCCCCCCCCCCGTTAATAAATACAACTAATTGCCTTTGTGTAACAAATCCCAAAAACACCAGCAGGAAAAATATCACAAGGCAGAGATTAAGGATATAAGGCAGTGTGTAAAAGCACATAACAGTTAGCACATAGCCCATTCCCTCTGCTTCTAAATCTGCAGGATAGGCAAGTGGCATTAAATGCGCGCGCATAGCCACAAAAATGCCAAGTGTGAAAAGTGTGGGGCAAAGCAGGCTAAATATATGCCTTTGTGTAAGGGCGCGCGTAAGTATATAGAGTGCAAAATTTAGCGCGCTAAACGCGCTTGCGCAAATAAGCGCGACACTAAGGCTTATAGAATCTAGAAAGCTAATAGGCGTAAAAAGGCTTACAATGGGCGTTATTATGTAATTGCCAAAGCTGCCTATAAAGCTTTGTAAATACACGGGCAAGATTCTAGCGGGAATCCACGAATGCGGCTTTGGTCTAAGGCTAGGCTCGCCGCTTAGCATTTGCCAATCATCACCCCAAAAGACCACCACAGGATACATATAACCATAAAACAACAAAAGTGCGCCAAATAGCGCCAAAAAATAGCCCCAAATTATAAGGCGCTGATAAGTTTGTGTAGGGTGAGTTTGCATTATGCTCCTTTATGTGAGATGTGAGATTTATAAATCACGCCATAGCGCAGGCTAAAATTAAAGATAAAAGCCACACCTGTGGCGATGATTTTGCTTAGCATGGCATTACATTCAAGTAAATCCACGCCCACAAATAAAATGCCTATATCAATTAATAATCCCCCAAGGCTTACCAAATACACTAGCGTGCTTTCTTTAAGCAATGAGTGCTGTGAGGCTTTAAAAATAAAAAGTCTAGCTAAAATAAAATTCCACAAAGTTGCTAGCACAAAGCTTAATAACCCCGCATAGATATACCACATATTAAATGTAATGGCAGTATAAAAAATAAGCCAATTAATAAGTGCTGCCGACCCGCCAACAAGCAGGTATTTAACAAATTTCACAAGAAATTGCTTTGAGCGTATGTGCGTAAGCAAATCGTAGCATTTGTGTGATAGCGCGGGCTTCATAGTATGCTCAATTGTGTTGCATGCTCGGCATTATGCTTGCACCTTGCGTAAGAGGGCAAAATTATTCATACCGCATTGAAAATATTTATGCTTTTGTAAGCAAAGGTTTGGCACTTGGTGAGCTAGATTTGCTAAATCAGCCTTGTTGTAGTAGCGTTTGTGGTCTCTTATCTCCGCTTCACTTACAATTTTAAGCCTATAAGATAAAAATTCTAGCACAGGTTTTGCCGCGCGGCTAGGCACAGTGAGCAGCAAAATGCCATTTGGTTTTAGCACGCGTGCAATTTCTTGCAGCATTTCTTTGGGGTGGTTTAAATGTTCTAAGACTGCCAAAAGCGTTACCACATCAAATTCCTCATTTTCAAAAGGTAAGTGGCAATGTTTGGTTGATAAATTTGCATTGCCCCCCCCCCCGTTAAAAGTGAAAGCATTTTGGCTAGATTCTGTAATTTCTTCTTTTTGTTCAAAAAAATAGGCAAAAGTCTCAAGCTTTGGTGTGCTAATTTTTGGGGCTTTAAAGTCGATGCCCACACCTTTTGAAATATAAGGCTCAATCTCGCGCAAAAGTCTAGCCTCCCACCCACAGCCAATATCTAAGACTTTTGGATTTGCAAAGCTCTGTATGTAAGGCAGCACTCTAGCAAGTCTCATTTTTCGCAATAGCGGCTCTAAAATCGCTTCTTTCATTTGTGTCCTTTATTTAATAATATATGCCTTTCTGCCACCAATGCTGCTCTCTTTTACATTTTTCATAAGATAAGGTCCGCTAGGGCGCGGCTCATAGTCATATGGTGTAGTTTTATCAGTGGGATTGTCACGACGCACATATATTTTAACGCCATAATCTGTAAATTGCTCCTCTATAAAAATAGGGCGCACCTTTGGTATTTCTTTTATAGCAACATATTGATTGCGATAGAGATTTGGAATAGCTAACAGTTGTGAGATAATGGCAAGAGATACATAGATTCTATAATTTATGCCTTTAGGCAGTAGCAGTAAAACCGCCCATACAAGCACAAAAGCAGCACGTTCGGACTTAAACAAACATATCACACTTATAAGAAAAAGCAAATATAGTGCGTATTTTACAAAGCCATCATCAAACCCTTTTATCGCGCAAACATTATAGGCAAAGAAAAATCCAAGTAAAGGCACGATATACACCATTCCAAAGCGTGGGTCAGGACCTGTGAGAAACCAAAAAATAATACCTATGCAAATAGAGCAAAACACACTCACAAATCCAAAGCGAGGCATAGAATCTAGTGCGCTATTTGCGTTTATATAAACTTTTGCGCCATAGATTCTACAGAATCTAACAAGTGCAAAAATGATTAAGGACACACAAAGCGCGTAGCAAAAATGTTTAAAATAGCCAAAATAATGCGGCTTCATTTTAAGCCAATCTATAAGCCACATAGAATCTGCTAGCACTTCTCTGCAGTCTTTACCCGGTGCGCGCGCCCAGCTCATAATCCAGCACACATCACTTTGCCTTACACTCTCACTCATCGCCCAAGGCAGACTTTGTATAAAGCCAATGGGCGCAGGAGAGGCTATCATGCCTGTAGTCATTATGCCCTTTATCGCCCAAGGTAGCACCAAAATAAGCGCACAAATGCCTATAATCACATAAGTTTTTATAAAAGATTTTGTAAAAATATAAGCCCTAAAAAGCACAATAAAGCAGCATATCACGCTAACTATGAGCGCGGCATTAGCAATTTTTACCATTATGGCAAATAGGCTTATAAAAAAGCAAAGGATAAATATTGCGCTATTTTTACGCTCAAAACCAGCAAAAAGCAGAGAAAATACACAAATACCCATAACCGCGCCAATACCCTCACAATAAAGCCCTTGAAACTCACCCCACATCATCAAAAAAGGCAAAGCAAATAAGCAGCAGCCCAAAAATACATAATAAAAATGTGTAAATTCTCGCTTTAAAAAGATGTAAATCCCACTAAAAGCTAAGCCAAAATACACGATTTCATTGCCAATAAATGCCCTTAAATGTGGGATAATTTGACTTACATCACTTAGTGCGTAAAAATTATAAATAAGCCCATTAAAGCCTAGTCGGCTATGGATATTTGCAAGTCCGAAAATCACAGGGCTTTGCTGTATCCAAGTAACAATTTGTATATGATAATTCACACTATCACCCACAGAATCACTTATCATACTAAGTGGTGCAACCATACAAAACGCAAAAGCCGCACTCGCAATAAGCCACACATCACGCCAGTAGATTCTATAAAAATAAATAAAAAGTCCTATACCGCACACAAGGAGGGCAATTGAAATAAATGATGAAATAGGCAAAAAGAAATTTAGAATCTGCACTATAAAACTTAAAAAGAAAACACCCAAAAGAGCGCTTGCAAGTAGTTTTAAAGGTAAAATGCTTTTAAATATATCCCCTCCCTTTACATAGCGCGTAAAATAATGCAGTGCCAACCCACCATAGCCATATACGCTTGCAATCCACGCTAAAAGCACGCAAGCAATAAGTAAGTTGGTAATAAACCAGCCCATAATTTATTCTCCTTAAATATTTTTAGAATCTAAGTTTGTGTAGTTATTAATCCTTAAACCTATATTTCACAATCGCCCAAAGTGCGCGAAAGCCGTCCTTTACGCCAATTTTTTTACCCTCCTCATAAGTGCGCCCATAGTAGCTAATGCCCACTTCATAGATTCTAATGCCTTTAATTTTTGCAATTTTTGCCGTGATTTCAGGCTCAAAGCCAAAGCGATTTTCCTCTATCGTGATGCTTTGAATGATTTCGCGCCTAAAGACTTTGTAGCAAGTCTCCATATCAGTCAAATTAAGGTTTGTCATCATATTTGAAAGCAAGGTGAGCATACCATTTGCCATTCTGTGCCAGAAATACAGCACGCGATGAGAATCACCACTCACAAAGCGTGAGCCAAAGACCACATCCGCCACGCCCTTTTCAAATGGCGCCAATAGCTTTGCATACTCGTTTGGGTCGTATTCTAAATCCGCATCTTGGATAAGCACAATATCCCCGCTAGCCTGTGCTATGCCGCTTCTAAGGGCTGCACCTTTGCCTTGATTTTTAGTATGATAGATGATTTTATATGTAGATTCTAAGGATTTAAGAATGTCTTGTGTGCCATCGCTGCTGCAATCATCAACGATGATGATTTCTTTTTCATAGGGCAGCGCGACATTATCCACCACTTGTAAAATATTTTTTATCGTGGCTTTTTCATTAAAGCAAGGAATGATGATTGAGAGTTTATGAAGTGTATTCGCGCCAGATAAATGTGGCGATAAATCTTGCTTTGCCCCCCCCCCATTAGCTAATTGTGAATCCATTAAAACTCCTAAAATATATAAAATAAAATGCGCGATTTTAATAAAAATAAACTTAAAAATAGTTATTCGCGCAAGTGCTGCAAACTTGTAGATTCTGTAATTTTATAGAATCTAGCCATAAGAATCTCGCGCAATGCTTTCATTGAGCAGTTTTGTAAGTAGCGCACCCACTTCTTTGGCGCTGCCATGCTTGAGATACGCGCGGATTTGCATAGCCTTATTGAAAAAATCCTCCACATCATATTGCTCATAGGCTTTGAGCAAATTTTGCGTAGTGAGCTGGGATTGGATAAATTCAGGGTGAATTTGCATATTGCCCACTTTTGGACTCCCAAAATGCAGCGCATTATAAAAAATATTTGCAAGCCCAATGTGTTTAAGCCGCACAAATGCACGTGCGATAAGCACATCAAGTGCGCGTGTCTTGTAGCCTAGAACAAGCGGCGTGCCAATGAGTGTGGCCTCAAGCGTGGCAGTACCTGAACACACAAAAGCAAAGCTAGATTCTATAAGTGCGCTATTAGTATCAAAGCTTATTTCAAAATCCTTTATCGCTTCTCCATAAAGCTCTGTGAGCGCTTGCGGGGTAAGCTTTTGAAAATGCTTTGGCAGGATTAAAATTTTTGGATTATTAAGCTTTTTTGCTAGTGCGGCAAAGATAGGAAAAATTCGCTTAATCTCGCCCCTGCGGCTGCCGGGCATAAAGGCTATTTTGCCATTTTTGAGACTTAGCGGCTTAGATTTCATATGCGTAATTTCATCAAGGAGCGGGTGTCCTACATACTTTATGCGCTGCTCCTGTAGGGCGCGCGGATACATATCTAGCTCAAAAGGCAAAATCGCGCACAAATAATCGCAGCTAGATTCTATATTTTTAGCGCGCCACGCTTTCCACGCCCACACTTGAGGCAGGATATAATACACCACGCGCGCTTTGGAGTTAGATTGTTTCACGCGCTTAGCGATGGGCAGATTAAAACTTGAGCTATCAAGCAAAAGCACGACATCACAACTCTTTGCAAGCTCGCTCATCTCTTGCACAGCGCGCTTAAAGAATAAAAGCTTTTTGCACACATCAAAAAATCCCATAATAGCAAAGTCTTTAAGCGTAAATGAGGGCTGCGCATGTTTAAAATCGGCAAATACTTCAGGTTCAAACACTCCACAAATGCGCAATGATGTATCAAGGTGCTTTGCAAGATAGGCTAAATGCACATTTGCGCTAGGCTCGCATGCGCTTACAAAAAGCGATTTTTGCGCTGGTGTAGAGAGTGTGGATTCTGTAGATTCTATAGGTTTCAAATTTTATGCCTTTAAGCTTTGGGCGCATTTTTAGATGAAGGCTTGCTAGATTCTGTATGTTTAGAATCTACGCGCGCTTGCGCGAGATTTTCTTCAAGCTGAAATTCACTTTTTAAATCCCTTATCTCCACGCGTAGTTTGGAATTTTCAAGCTCAAGCTCGGTGATTTTTAGCCCCAAAGCCTCGCTATCTGCTGGCAAAGTGGGCATTGAGGAAAGCCTCTCTTCAAGGCCTTTTAGTATGTCTTGAGCGGCTTTAATCTGCTCTCGCAGTGTTTTAAGCGTGGTTTTGCAATTTGTGATGTCCTCCTCATATTGGGCGACTTCAAGCCTTAGCTTGGCGCGCTCATGCTCAAAAATGCCCACAATATCCCATAGATTCTGTGTATTAGCATCATATTTCAAAAGTTTTTCAAACACCTGCTCATCGAGCTTTTGGGCTAGTGGCTTTGCTTGCTTTTTCATAATTGTCCTTTTTTAAGATGGTATATCAAGCTCAAGGCTTAAAAGATGCAGCTCCTTGCCCTGTGTAATAATCACATCTTGGCTTTGGCAATGCGGACAAGTGCTGTAGGAAAGATTGCTAGATTGGAAACTTTGCTCACACTGCTGGCATTGTAATATCACTGGCTGATAGCTTAGCTCAAGTTTGGCTTGCTGCATAAATACAGAATCTAGCTTAAAAGTTTCAAACGCACTTTCTATAAGTGCGCTATCCACGCCACTGCGCTCACCTATGGCAACACATACTTTTGCCACAGAGATAGCATTATTGGCTTTAGCGTGGCTCTCACACATTTCAATTAAAGAGGTGATAATAGAATATTCGTGCATTTTTATCCTTGCGCAAGTTATGGGTGGAATTTTACCTAAGAAGTGATAAAATAAGCAAAAATTTCATAAAGGTTTGATTGTGCAAAGAGTAAAAACAAAACAAATTTTTGTCGGTTCTGTGCCTGTGGGTGGAGATGCGCCCATTTCTGTGCAAAGTATGACTTTTAGCAAAACGCGCGATATTGAAGCGACAAAAGCCCAACTAGATAGATTGTATTTTGCTGGAGCGGATATGGTGCGCGTGGCGGTGTCTTGCGGTGAAGATGCTAATGCGCTTAAAGACCTAAAGGCTATCTCGCCTCTGCCATTAATTGCAGATATTCACTTTCGCTATCGTTACGCGCTCATCGCGGCTGAAAGTGTGGATTGTATCCGCATTAATCCCGGAAATATTGGCTCAAAAGATAGGATTAAAGCAGTGGCAGATGCGTGCAAAGAGCGCGGCATACCCATTCGCATCGGTGTAAATGGCGGGAGTTTGGAGAAGCAATTTGATGAAAAATATGGCGCAACACCTAAGGGAATGGTGGAATCTGCGCTTTATAATATTAAATTGTTAGAAGATTTTGGCTTTACAAATTTAAAAGTTTCACTAAAAGCAAGCGATGTGCTGCGCACAATGGAGGCGTATAGAATGCTGCGCCCTTTGGTTGAATACCCCTTTCATTTAGGCGTTACAGAGGCTGGGACATTGCCGCATTCTATGGTAAAAAGCGCTATGGCACTAGGTGGTTTGCTTATGGAGGGCATCGGCGATACGATGCGGGTATCAATCACTGGCGAGCTAGAAGAGGAAATCAAAGTCGCGCGTATGATTTTGCAGTATTCTGGGCGGCAAAAAAGCGGGGTTACTATTGTTTCTTGCCCTACTTGTGGGCGCATAGAGGCAAATTTGGTCAAAATGGTGCAAGAAGTTGAAACGCGCATAAAGCATATCAAAATCCCACTACAAGTGAGCGTTATGGGTTGTGCGGTTAATGCTATAGGTGAGGCGAAGCACGCTGATATTGCCATTGCCTTTGGCAATCACGATGGGCTTATTATTAAAGGCGGCAAGGTGCTGTGTAAATTAAAAGAAGATGCGCTTTTGGAGCGCTTTATTGCTGAAGTGGAAACACTTGCTAAAGAGCGCGAGGAGGCGTAAAGGGCTAAGGCTTACAGGGCAAAAAGCATGCAGCACTTATATAATAAAAGACTAAAAATGAATGGCTTAGATTTATTACAGAATCTGCCTGCTCAAAGCGTGAAGTTATGCTTTTTTGACCCGCAGTATCGCGGTGTGCTTGATAAAATGAGATATGGCAATGAGGGAAAGCGGCAAAAGGGTAGAAGCGAGCTAGCTCAAATGAGCCAAGAGGCGATTATAGCATTCATAAAAGAAATTTATCGCGTGATAGAATCTAGCAGCTATCTTATGCTATGGATTGATAAATTTCATTTGTGCGAGGGTGTTGGAGCGTGGATAGATGGGCTAGAGCTAAAAATTGTGGATTTAATCACTTGGGATAAGGGCAAAATGGGTATGGGTTATCGCACAAGAAAGCAAAGCGAATATCTCTTAATCCTCCAAAAATCCCCGTGCAAGGCTAAAGGCACTTGGTATGCGCATAATATCCGTGATGTGTGGAGTGAAAAAATTCCTACAGATGTGCAAAAACTCCACCCACACGCGAAACCAAAGGGATTGCAAAAGGCACTGATAGAATCTTGCACACATAAAGGTGAGCTAGTGCTAGACCCAGCTAGTGGGAGCTTTAGCGTGCTTGAATGCTGCCTTGAGCTAGAGCGCAACTTTATAGGCTGTGATTTAAGTCCCAAATAAGCGCAAAGAGCAGCATAGGAGTAGCAATGCAGGAATAATAGTTATTTTATGTGTGCTAAAATCCCTTTTATAGAATCTAAATAATTATCCAAAGGAGCAGGCATGAAAGAGGCTGGCATAGAGTTAATGAAAAACACAAAAAGCGTGCGCGATATTGATATTCAAGGTAAAAGAGTGCTTATCCGCGTGGATTTTAATGTGCCAATGGACGAGGATTTTGACATAAGCGATGATACGCGTATTCGCGAGGCATTGCCTACGATTAATTACTGCATTGATAATCACGCTAAAAATATTGTGCTTGTAAGCCATTTAGGGCGACCAAAGGAGCGCGATTGGCAATTCTCACTCAAACATGTGCTTAAGCGTGTGGAGCGACTTTTGGGGCGTGATATAGCTTTTGGGCAAAATATTGAAGATGTGCAAAAACTCCAAGAGCAAAGCAGCGATGGGGCGGTGATTTTGCTAGAAAATATTAGATTCTATGAGGGTGAGGAAAAAAATAGCAAAGAGCTATCCAGCAAGCTTGCCTCTTTGTGCGATGTGTATGTTAATGATGCCTTTGGCACAAGCCACCGCGCGCATGCTAGCACTTGTGGCATTGCTGAATTTGCCAAAGAGCGCGTAGCGGGGCTATTATTAAAAAAAGAAATTGATTCATTTGCTAAGGCAATGACAAATCCGCTGAAGCCTGTGCTGCTTATCGTTGGCGGGAGTAAGG
Organism: Helicobacter jaachi; assembly: GCF_000763135.2. NCBI lineage: Bacteria > Pseudomonadati > Campylobacterota > Epsilonproteobacteria > Campylobacterales > Helicobacteraceae > Helicobacter > Helicobacter jaachi. The sequence continues at coordinate 347,026 of NZ_JRPR02000001.1, forward strand.
TAAGCTCAAAGCTCGCACTTTTATATAATATTCTTAATGTCGTGGATAAAATTATCATCGGCGGGGCGATGAGCAATACATTCCTTAAAGCCTGTGGCTTTGATATGCAAAAATCGCTTGTAGAGGATAATCTCGTAGCCGAAGCGCGCAAGATTTTGGAGCATGCAAGAGAAAAAAATGTCAAAATTTATTTGCCCGTTGATGTGGTAAGCACAGATAATATAAAAGAGCATCATAATATTAAAATCACGCCCGCTCAAGATGTGCCAGAGGGCTTTATGGCAGTGGATATGGGACCTGCGACAAGTAAGCTATTTAGTGAAGTGGTGAGAGATTCTCAAACTATTATTTGGAATGGACCTTTGGGGGTTTATGAAATTCAAGCCTTTTCACGTGGCACATTTAATCTAGCCCACGCGCTAAGCGATACCTATGCTTTTAGTCTCATTGGCGGAGGGGATACAGCTGATGCGATTGATAAAGCAGGGGAGCGCGATAATATGAGCTTTATCTCAACAGGTGGGGGCGCGAGTTTGGAGCTGCTTGAGGGGAAAGTTTTGCCTGCATTTGAGGTGCTTGAGCGCAAATAAATGAATGATTTTTTTACCCTTTGCCTTGAGGCTCAAGAAGCAAGCAATATAGAATCTAAGCTTGCTTTAATGCAAGTTTTGCGCCAAAATGGGCAAATGCTGCTAGAGCGCATAACTTTTGTGGATTCTCAATCGCTCCATACGCCCAAAATGCCATCCTATGCTACATTTTGCACTATCACTCACCCCACTAAAATCCGCCGCCCTAAACATCTTAAAAGCATTCAATCTGTGGCAAAAGTGCTGCATTCTATCGTGCATATTGAGTATAGCGCGATTGATTTAGCCCTTGATGCGCTCTATCGTTTTAGACATATGCCTTTGGAGTATTATAGTGATTGGCTAAGTGTGGCACTGCAGGAGGCAGAGCATTTTGAGCTTTTGCGCACTTGCTTGCAATCGCTTGGCTATGAGTATGGCGATTTCCCTGTGCATACGCAGCTTTTTGACGCGCAAGTGGCTACACCTCATTTGTACGAGCGAATGGCTCTTTTGCATCGTGGTTTAGAGGCAAATGGGCTTGATGCTAATCCCTTTGTTACGAGTAAAATAGCCACTTTTGAGCATAGTGTAACGCCTCATATCCTCTCATCTTTACATATTATTTTGCGCGATGAGATAGAGCATGTCAAAAAAGGCGATAGATGGTGGAGATATGCTAGCTCAAATGCCACGCCAGAAAAGTTTATAGCCATTCTTAAAAAGTTTAACTATCTATGTCAAATGCCAAAGATTCTAAACATAGACGCAAGGCTTGCCGCGGGATTTAGTTTAGAAGAATTAAATCTTATAAGTGGAGTTAAATCTCATGGGCAGGGCTAAATCTTTTAAGTAGCCTTAGCCCAAAAGTGTGCTTGTAGGCTTAGTTGGCAATCTTTTTTGCCATATTTTTATCAAAATTTTCATAGCCCTGCACTCGCTCAAAGTAATCACTTAGCGCGTTATTATCCTTTGCAGGATTATAGACATCTCTATCACGCTTTGCGATAGCATCTTTATAGAATCTCACCTTGCAGTCAAGCTTATCAAGGGCATTTTGGTAAGATTCTATAATTTTTAATGTCTCCTCCCGTTGCGCCTGCATAATTTCAAGCCGCTGCTCTAAAGTCTCATCGCCCATAAGGCACAAATGCACATAATGTTTGATTGCCTCAATGCTTAGCCCACCTCTGCGCAAGCAATGCACGATAGCCACCCACTCTAAATCTTTATCACTAAAGTAGCGCACGCTCGCTGCACCACCACGCTCAACATAAGGAAATAGCCCCTCTTTAGCCCAAAATCTAATCGTATGGGCTGAAATACCTGTTTTTTTCTCCACTTCTTTAATCGTATAAGCCATACTTACTCCTTTGTGCTTCAAGTGTAGTTCTTAAGTCCGAAATTATGGCAAAAAAGCGTTAATAGTATCAGCTTAAGGGTTTATGCTATAATGCGCTTAAAAATAACGCTGGGATTGGAAAATGAAGCAAATGATGAAAGATATGCTTAACAGAGCCAAAGAAAGCTCAAATGCGCTCATTACTTTAAGCGAGGATAGGCGTAATGCTGTGCTTAGGAGTATGGCAGATGAGATTGAGGCTCAAAGTGCCTTTATTTGCGCGCAAAATGCTAAAGATGTGCAAAAAGCCCACCATTTGCCCATAAATATGCAAAAAAGACTTGAATTAAATGACAAAAAAGTGCGCGCTATGGCGGATTCTATCCGCGATATTGCGCTTTTGCCCGCTGTGGTAGGGCAGGTGATGAGGCAATGGACGAATAAAGCAGGTTTAGAGATTAAGCAAATAAGCGTGCCACTTGGGGTAATTGGCGTGATTTATGAATCTCGCCCTAATGTTACAAGCGATGTTGCCGCGCTGTGCTTTAAAAGCGGAAATGTGTGTGTGCTTAAAGGCGGAAAAGAGGCTTATCAATCAAATTTGGCTATTTATAAAGCCTTGCAGTGCGCACTAGAGAAGCATGCTCTTCCAAAGCACTGCATAAGCATGATAGAGGATACTTCGCGCGAGGCGGTGTTGGAGTTTGTTAAAATGGACGCATATGTGGATTTGCTCATACCTCGCGGGGGTGAGGGACTTATTGAGTTTGTGAAGCACAATGCCACTATTCCTATCATCAAGCACGATAAAGGCGTGTGCCATACTTATATCCATAAAAGCGCGTCTTTGCGCATGGCAGAGGAAATTATCCTTAATGCAAAGCTAGGCTATCCTGCGGCGTGTAATGCGTGCGAATGTGTGCTACTTGATAAAGCATTGGTTGAGACATTTTTACCACATTTGCTTAATGTGCTGCATAAAAACGATGTGCGCGTGATGTTTGAAGATGCGACATGGCTTACTAAATATGGCGCGCAGGGCGATGATTTAGCCATATATGAAAAAGAGTGGGGCGATAAGATTATTAATCTTAAGGTGGTGAATGGCATAGATGAGGCATTAGCCCATATTGCGCGCTTTGGTTCAAAGCATTCAGAATCTATAATTGCCAGTGATGAGCAAGCCTCCACGCGCTTTATGCAAGAAGTTGATGCGGCATGCGTGTATCTTAATGCTTCTACGCGCTTTAGTGATGGTGGGGAGTTTGGCTTTGGCGCGGAGGTTGGCATATCTACTTCTAAGTTTCATGCGCGCGGTCCTATGGGGATAGAATCCTTGCGAAGTTATAAATATTGTATCTATGGTAATGGGCAGGTGCGTTAAATGCGAGCAAGTGCGCCTTTTAAAACTTGGCTGCCTGTAGTGTCTCTCTCATGTGCGGCGTTTGTGTTTAATACTTCGGAATTTGTGCCTATTGGGCTTTTGAACGCTATTGCGAGTGATTTTCATATGAGTGAGGCGCACGCAGGGCTGCTTGTTAGCATTTATGCGTGGGTGGTGGCTTTGTTTTCTTTGCCTTTAATGCTTTTATGCTCGCGTGTGGAGTTAAAAAGGCTTATGCTTTGCGTGATTGCACTTTTTACGCTTTCTCATTTTCTTTCTGCGTTTTCTAGCGGCTATTATATGCTTATGGTTTCGCGTATTGGCGTAGCACTCTCTCATTCGCTTTTTTGGTCTATTGCCTCGCCTATGGCTGTGAATGTCGCGCCAAAAGGCAAGCAAAGTATGGCTCTAGGCTTTATAATTACTGGCACTTCGCTTGCTATGGTTGCTGGGCTGCCGCTTGGGCGAGTGATTGGGCTATATATTGATTGGCGCACGACTTTTGGCGTTATTGGCGTGTTTGCGCTGCTCATTGGTATTTTGTTTTATGTCGTTTTTCCTACTATTGAGCCTTTGCAGACTTCGCACCCTACGCAAAATCCGCTAGATTCTAAACATAGGCATGCTGCGTGGGCGGCTAATCTCTTAATGCTTATTAAAAATGAAAAGTTTTTAAGAATCTGCTTTTTGACTATGATTTTTATCACTGCGCATTTTACAGCTTACACCTACATAGAGCCGCTTTTAGCGCAAGTAAGCGGCTTTAGCGATGGTGCTATCACTTTTGTGCTTGTGCTTTTTGGGCTTATGGGCATAATATCTAGCGTGCTTTTTTCAAAATACTATGATAGATTCCATAAATATTTTGTTTTTGGCTGTTTGTTTGGGCTGTGGATTAGCTTTGGTGGGCTATATTTGATAGAATCTTATAAAATAGCAGTAATTATGCTTTGTGCATTTTGGGGAATGTGTATTATGTTTTTTGGGCTGGTGTTTCAGTCTCAAACCATTGCCATATCCAAAGAGGCAAGCATGATAGCTATGTCAATTTACTCTGGCATTTATAATGTCGGCATAGCTAGCGGAGCGATGATTGGCGGCGCTGTGGTTAATCACCTTGGCATAGCGTATGTGGGCTTAGCAGCCAGCCTTTTGGCTTTATTAGCTGGGCTTTATTTTGTGTTTAAAATGCCCTTTGCAAGGGTGTTTAATAGATGGACAAATGAGAATTAAGGAGAGCAAATGCTAGATAAAAAACTCACACTAAATGCCTTTAAAGCGAAAAAAAATAAAGAAAAAATCGCGGCTATCACGGCGTATGACGCTCTTATGGCGCATATTTTTGATGGGCGCGTGGATATGATTTTGGTTGGCGATAGCCTAAAAATGAGCTTTGGTGGGGAGTGCAGCACGCTTGGTGCGAGTGTGGGCGAGATGATTTATCACGCAAAGGCGGTAAGTCACGCGGTAAAAAAGTCCTTTCTTATCGCGGATATGCCCTTTGGCAGCTATTCTAGCAAGGAAGTCGCGCTAAAAAACGCGCTTAGATTCTATAAATCTTGCGAGATTGACGCGCTAAAACTCGAGGTGGGGGCGGATAAACTTGAAGTCGTGCGTGCGCTGTGCGATGAGGGAATGGCGATAATGGCGCACATTGGGCTAAAGCCGCAGTTTATGCGATTTGATGGGGGCTTTAAGGTGAAGGGCAAAAGTGAGGCAGAGGCGCAAAGTCTCATTGATTTGGCGCGAAATTTGCAGGAAGTGGGCGTGTTTGGCTTGCTGATTGAAGGCGTGGTAAGTGAAGTGGCAAGTAAAATTACGCAAAGCGTTAGCATTCCTACCATTGGCATAGGCGCTGGGGGCGGCTGTGATGGGCAGATTCTAGTGTGGAGCGATGCGTTTGGATTTTTTGATACTTTTAAGCCAAAATTTGTGCGCCATTATCTAAATGGCAAAGAGCTGCTGCAAGGCGCGCTAGATTCTTATGTGAGAGATGTGAAAAATGGGGCTTTTCCAAGTGAGAGCGAGAGTTATTAGGATTAGCAATGGAAAAGCTCACACTAGCAGAAACCAATCGCGTCGTAGAGGTAGAGAAATTTAGTTTTGAATCCGCGCAAGAAGCCTCACTGCGCCCGAGTGTGTGGGAGGAATATATCGGACAGGAAAAAATTAAGAAAAATCTAAAAGTGTTTATTGAGGCAAGCAAAAAGCGTGGAGAGTGCCTCGACCATATTTTATTTTTTGGACCGCCCGGGCTTGGAAAGACGACGCTTAGCCATATTATCGCGCATGAAATGGGGAGCAATATCAAAGTAAGTGCTGCGCCCATGATTGAAAAATCTGGCGATTTAGCAGCGATTTTAACTAATCTTAGCGCGGGGGATATTTTATTTATCGATGAGATACACCGCTTAAGCCCTGCTATTGAGGAGATTTTGTATCCTGCGATGGAGGATTTTAGGCTTGATATTATTATTGGTTCAGGACCTGCTGCGCAGACGCTTAAGATTGATTTAGCGCCATTTACGCTTATTGGCGCGACAACGCGCGCGGGAATGCTTTCAAATCCACTGCGCGATAGATTTGGTATGAGTTTTCGTCTGCAGTTTTATGAGCCTAAAGAGCTTGCAAATATCGTGCTACGCGCTGCTAAAAAGCTTGGGAGAAATCTTGCGCATAATGGAGCAGATGAGATTGCTCGCCGCTCGCGTGGCACACCGCGTATCGCATTGCGGCTTTTGAGGCGCGTGAGGGACTTTGCTGATGTGAGTGATGGGGGGATTGATAGGGAGATTGATTTGCAATGCGTGAATTACGCGCTTAATGAACTTGGTGTGAATGAACTTGGCTTTGATGAACTGGATTTGCGCTATTTGGCCATTTTGGCAGAATCTAGGGGGAAGGCAATAGGCTTAAATACCATTGCTGCGGCGATGAGCGAGGACGAGGCGACTATTGAAGATGTGATTGAGCCTTATTTGCTGGCAAATGGCTATTTGGAGCGCACGGCAAAAGGGCGCATAGCAAGCCCAAAGACTTATGAACTCCTGCGCATTCCTTTTTTGGAGCAAAAGGGACTTTTTGAGTAGGTTCTGTAGAAATTATAGAATCTAACTTTAAGAGATGAAGTTGATAGACTGTACAAGTGGATTATAACTTTATATTTTAGGCATAATTGTGCGGCTCCAGCTGAAGCTACAAAACAATGCTTTTTATAACCTTATGCAATGAAATAGGTAAATGGCTATTTGTGCGCTTTTAAATACATCTTTTAATTCCGCTTTAAATCTTTAAAATCTCATTTTTGAATACATTAAAAATATCATTTGGACTAATAGATTCTATCTCGAAATTATCGCTTTGTGAGACAAGGTAAGGGTTGCCTAAAAGTATGCGTGAAAGCTCTGTATTTCGCATATTCTTAGAGCTTTTTTTATTTTTTTTAGAATCTTTAGATTCTGTATTTTTAGAATCTTTATTCCCATAAAGGCTAATAGTTGGCACACCAAGAGCCCACGCAAGATAAGTTAGCCCCGTATCTCCGCCAATAGCGCAATTCATATTGCTTAGCATATATTTTAAGCTATTAAAATCAAGGTTATGAAGCTTTATACATTCTATATTTTCTAACTTTAAAGCATTAAAAATTTCATTGGCACTATCAATATTATCCTTAAAAGTTAGGAAAAATGTAGTATTTATAGAATCTAAAGTATTAATTTTCCTAGCTAATTCAATAAATTGTTTAGCTGGATAAATTTTCTCTTTAATAGATGCCTCAAGCACAAATAAGATTCTATAACACTTGTTTTCTAGTATTTTAAAAAGGGTAGAATCTAGCGTATTTTTATTGTAAGAAAAGCCATTTTTACGCAGTCTTAACGCAGTTTTTAAATCGCTTTGCAAAAGATTTGAATGCCCATTTTCAGGCTCTAAAATCTTAATAGATTCTATAATAAGCTTAAAATTTCGCTCCAAAATATTAGCGTGATAACTAATATGAATTTTTTTAGAATAAAAAAAACTAGCTAGGCTTTCACGAGCGCTTTTAAAGCTAAAACCGATAAATTCTTTAGAATCTAGCATTTTAGTAACTATCCCAGATTTAATAAGACCCTGCAAATCAAGCACAACATCATACTCCCCGCAATTTTTACAATATTTTTTAAGGCTCAAAAGTCCGCTAATACTTCTTAAGTTTTTTTTAAAATCAAGCACATGCAAACAATCAATCACAGGCGAATCCACCAAAATATCCGCAAATCTTTTATCAATAAACCACTCAATTCTAAGCGTCTCGCCCTTATGCGTCAAAAAAGCCTTTTTTATCTCGCCTAAAAAGCCCAAAAAACTCGCACTAATAATCACATCGCCAAGCGCACTAAGACGCACAATCGCCACCCTTTTCACACTACCTCTTTAACTATTCAACTTGTAAAAAATCAGATTAAAACCCTTTATTGTGATTGTATCTATGAAATACTAAAAATAATAAAATATTCCTATTATGACTACATAAAATACAAAAAAACCATAATAAAATAAATGCTATCTATTTTGTAAAAACCCCTAGCGATTTTTTATCATATCGGCTATGAGAAATGCCATTTCCATAGCTTGTGTGGCGTTTAGGCGCGGGTCGCACTGCGTGTTATAGTTGCACGCCAAGCCCTCCTCTGTGATGTCCTGCGAGCCGCCCACGCACTCTGTTACATTCATACCTGTCATCTCTAAATGCACGCCCCCAGCGTAGCTACCATATGCCTTATGGATTTCAAAAAAGCTCTTTACCTCATCAAGCACATTATCAAACACGCGTGTCTTGTAGCCATTATGCGCTTTTATGGTGTTGCCATGCATAGGGTCGCAACTCCATAGAATCTCGCGCCCCTCGCGGTTTATAGATTCTAAAAGTTTGGGGAAATGTGCCTTAATCTTATCCGCGCCCATACGCACGATGAGGTTTAGCCTACCGCTTTGATTATGGGGATTAAGGATATCGCAAAGTCCCATAATATCAGCCTTTGTAGCCGTTGGTCCAATTTTTACACCAATAGGATTTTTCACCCCGCGCAAAAATTCGATATGCGCCTCATCAAGCCCCCTTGTGCGCTCGCCAATCCACAGCATATGCGCCGAGCAGTCATACCATTCTCCAGTGAGTGAATCTTCGCGACAGAGCGGCTCCTCATAATTTAGCACAAGGGCTTCATGAGAGGTGTAAAATTCTGTTTCGCGTAAAGTAGGCGTATGCTTAGAATCTATCCCGCAAGCTTTCATAAAATCAAGTGCTTGCGTGATGCGCGAGGCAAGCTCCTCGTATTTTTGCCCAAAGGCATTGTTTTTCACAAAGCTTAGATTCCATTTATGCACTTGATGCAAGTCGGCAAATCCTCCTTGTGCAAACGCACGCAAGAGATTAAGCGTAGCAGCACTTTGATTATACGCCTGCAGTAGGCGACTAGGGTCATGCTCGCGCGCTTCTTGCGTGAAAGCCATATCATTAATCATATCGCCGCGATAGCTAGGCAGGCTCACGCCATTATAAGATTCTGTATCGCTTGAGCGTGGTTTGGCAAACTGCCCCGCAATGCGCCCCACTTTGACTATAGGGCATAATCCCCCAAATGTGAGGATTGCGCCCATTTGCATAATCACCTTAAACAAATCGCGGATATTGATAGCATTAAATTGCGAAAAGCTCTCCGCACAATCCCCGCCCTGTAGTAAAAACGCCTCTCCCCTACACACTTTAGCCAATCTCTCTTGCAAAGCTCGTGCCTCGCCAGCAAAGACAAGCGGCGGATAAGATTTAAGCTGCGCCTCTACAGATTCTAAAAGTGCTGTATTTTTGTAAGTAGGGTGCTGCTTAATGGGCTTAGTGCGCCAACTTTTTGCATTCCATTGCATAAATCCTCCTTAAATGCTGTGTTATTGTTTGTGATTTTTATACACATTGAGTGCAGCGGGGGCTTGAGTGGTGGGCATAATCTCAAGGCGATTAATATTTACATGATGAGGCAGGCTTGCTACCCAAAACACGCATTGAGCGATGTCTGCTGACATAAGCGGCGTGGTGTCTGCATATACACTTTTGGCTTTTTGCACATCGCCCTTAAATCGCACTTGTGAAAACTCGCTCCCATCACAAAGTCCGGGTTCAATATCTGTAACGCGAATATTTTTATCATACAAATCCGCGCGTAAATTCAGGCTAAATTGCTTCACAAATGCCTTTGTCGCGCCATACACATTCCCACCCGGATAAGGATAAGTCCCAGCAATAGAGCCGATATTAATAATATGCCCATAGCCCTGCGCGACCATTTGAGGTAAAAGCAGGTGAGTGAGTTTAATTAGAGCTAGCACATTTACTTCTACCATTTGTTGCCAGTCGGCCATATCGGCTTTATCTGCGCTTGTTAAGCCTAGAGCTAATCCTGCATTATTGACTAGCATATCAATATTTTGAAATGCTTCGGGCAGGGCTTTTAGGGCAGATTCTATAAATTGTGTATCGCGCACATCAGCCACAATCATTTCACACAGCGCGCCTAACTCGTTTTTAAGAGCTATGAGCCTCTCCTCCCTGCGCGCTAGAATAATCACCCTATGCCCATTATGAGCAAAAATCTTTGCAATATCTGCTCCAAACCCCGAAGATGCGCCTGTAATAAGTGCTGTCATATGAACTCCTTTAGTTTAAGTGTGATGTTAATGTGTGCAAAGCTCAAAAGTCTGCCTATGCGCTACAAACTCTATTTTCCCCTCTCTCACAAGCTCATTAATGAGGCGCTTAAAGAGCTTTTTGCTCATTTTAAAGGCATCAAAAATGGCTTGCGGTGAGGAGGAAAAATTAAGATAAAGCGGCATACTCTCAAGCAATATCGCCTTTTGATTATGGCTGCTTGGCGGATAAAGTGTTAAGTCTATCTTGCCATCTTTGCGCACGGCTTTAATGTAGGCATTAATAGATGCGCCTAAGGTAAGATTTTCAGCACTTTTGGGCAATTCATTTTTATAAATAAGCCCATAATAGGCATTATCTATCGCGCAGCCAAAGCCAAGAGGTGTTTGCTCAAAGACAAAGGCTTTAGTAAGCGTATGCGGCGCATAGAGTGCAGGGCGTGCGCTTTTAAGGTAAGATTTAATGCCTTGCTTAGCAATGAGCCGCCCTTGCTTATCAAGGGTGATAAATACGCAGACTTTTTGCTTTAGGCTAAATTTATGAGGAGTTTTGCTTGGCATAAAAATATGTTTGTCTAAGCCTAAATCCAAAAAGCAGCCAAAAGGCGCATAGCCTACCACTTCAAGTTGTGCTATATCGCCATATTGTGCCTTTGGGGTTTGTGTGGTTGCCACTAATCTATCGCTAGAATCTGTAAGGATAAATGCCTCTACTTCATCATTTATGGCGTGCGTGGGGGTTAGAAATTTCTTTGGTAAAAGCACTTCTGTAGCGTGCGTATAAGATAAATGTGATGATAGAATCTGCGCCTCTTTCGCGCGCAAATACGCTCCATGCGCGCTAAATCTGGCGATATAGAGCTTTTGCACTCTGCCTATAATAATGGCAGATTCTGTGTTAGTGCATGGTTTTAAGGAGGGTTTGGAACTGCTCAATTTCTTGCTCTTGGTCTTTAATAATGCGCAGGGCGATAGCTTTTATATCCTCATTTTGCGTATATTGCAAAATCTGCTTAGAGGCATTAACCGCGCCTTGATGATGAGGTATCATACCTAATAAAAAATCTTTATCAATCTTGTGTGTAAGCTTAATGCTGCTCATATCTTTGCCCATAGCCTCCATATCGGCTTTGGCTTGATTATTAAAAAGCGTAACTTCTTTTGGGCTATAGAGCTTTTTTTGCTCTTTGAGCGGCGGTAAGAGGGCTTCAAATTCCGCGATTTCAGCCTCTTGCGCTTTAATAATATTTTGTGCAATGGCACGCACTTTTTTATTTTTAGAATGTTCAAGGAGTAATTTTGCAGAATCTATAGCGCCTTGATGATGAGGTATCATATTGGTTAAAAAATTTAAATCCAAATTATCATCTTCTAAAAATACCGCTTTCATCATTGGTTCATGCATGGCGTTAAGTATTTGCGTAGAGAGCGAAGGCGCTTTAGAATCTAGCATTTCTTGGTGATGCTGCATGGTGTGGGCTGGGGCATTTTGTGCTAAGAGGTGGGCAAAGCTAAGGGCTAGCGCGCTAAGTAAGAGCTTAATATGCATAAAATCTCCTTATAAATTAAGTGGATTACAATCATAACAAAAAAGTTTGCAATTTGTGTAAATTAGCCATTCTCATCTCGCACAATGGCGTTTTGGCAGAGGGTGTAGAATTCATGTGCTATGCGCGGATTATAAGAGCCTTTGCGCGTGCTAAATTGCACTGCTTGGAGCTTTAGCGCTTCGCTCAAAGGCTTTTTAAAAAGCGTTTGTAAAAATGCTAAAAACTCCGCCTGTCCCAAAGTATAAAAGCCCAAAGTAAGCCCAAATCTATCGCTAAGGGATAGAATCTCATCTTGCATATCATTCATGTGCAGCGTGTCTTGTGGGTAAGATTCTATAATCAAATGGCGATAGTTTGAAGTGGTGTAGAATGCAATATTTTGTGCCTTTGCCTCAAGCGAGCCTTCAAGCAAACTCTTTAGCCCCTTATAGCCATCCTCAAAAGCGTTAAATGATAAGTCATCGCATACAATGACAAATTTATAAGGCAGCTCGCGCAAGGCATCTTGCAATATAGGCAAAAGGCTTAGCGATTCTTTAGCAATTTCCACCACGCGCAAAGGGCTATCAAAAGCAAGTAGCGAGCTTAGCACATATTGCAAACATGAGCTTTTCCCACAGCCCCTAGCACCCCAAAGGAGCGCGTGAGAGGCTCTATTACCTTGTATGAGGGCTTTTGTATTGTGAGTAAGTGCGCTCATTTCATTTTCTAAGCCAATGAGTTTGGTAGGCGCTTGCAGTGCTTTAATAGGCTTAAAATACCCGCCAAAGTCCTCAAATTTAGGGCGATAGACGCAGGCTAAATGCTCTTCCCATGAAAAATTAAAGAGCTTTGGTGGCATTTTTCTTGCTCTGTGCGCTTTTGTATTTAAGCGTGATGTGCGGAGTTGGATTCTGTAAAAGGCTTACTTTCACGCTGCCACCCTTTTTAAGCGCGCCAAAGAGAATTTCATCACTCAATGCAAGCTTAATTTGGCTATCAATAATCTTTTTTAGCTCCCTTGCGCCCAGTGCTTTATCCATACTTTGTGAGGCGAGGAATTGCAATGCTTGATTATCAATGCTTAGGCTAATGTGGCGTGCCTTAAGCAGTGTGGCAATGTCATTAATGTATTTTTTGGCAATGAGAGTATATTCTTTCAAGCCTAGTGGATTAAAGTGGATAATGCTATCAATGCGGCTGCGGAGTTCAGGTGAAAAAAGTGATTTTATCGCGGTGGCGTTCTTGCCCTGCATATTGGCATTAAAGCCTAGCGTATTTGCCTCTTGACTGCCAGCATTACTTGTCATAATCACAATAACATTTCTAAAATCAGCCTTATTCCCTGCATTATCCGTAAGGCTCGCCGCGTCTAGAATCTGCAGCAAAATATTATAAATATCATGATGAGCCTTTTCAATCTCATCAAGCAGCAGCACGCAATGAGGACTTTTGCGCACCGCATCAACAAGCAGCCCACCCTGCTCAAAGCCCACATATCCAGCAGGCGCGCCAATTAAGCGAGATATAGAATGAGGCTCCATATACTCACTCATATCAAATTTGATAAATGCAATGCCTAAAATCTTTGCTAATTCTTTTGCTAGCTCTGTTTTCCCCACACCGCTTGGTCCAGCAAATACAAAGCTGCCTATGGGCTTATTGCTTTCGCTCAAGCCCGCCTTATTGGTTTTAATCACATTACTTAGCTCATCGATAGCCTTATCCTGCGAGAATATACGCTCTTTAAGTTTTGAGGCAAGATGCATAAGCGCCTTGCCCTCGTCCTTGCTAATAGAGCTTTTGGGGATATGCACACTTTTACTTAGGGTAGATTCTATATCTTTAATGGTGATGGTGGGGTGATTTACAGAATCTGCGCGGTAGATTCGCATATTTGCGCCCACTTCATCAAGCAAATCAATCGCCTTATCGGGCAGAAATTTATCACTAATATATCTTGCAGAGAGATTGACACAGGCTTCAAGTGCGCCCTTGCTGTATTTGACATGATGATATTTTTCATAAATTGGGGCTAAGCCTTGCAAAATTTGATAGCAATCTTGCAGGCTTGGCTCTTTTACTTCTACTTTGCTAAAGCGGCGTGAGAGGGCTTTATCTTTATCAAAATGCGTTTTAAACTCTGCAAATGTAGTCGCACCAATGCAGCGCAGTGAGCCATTAGCAAGGGCAGGTTTGAGCAGATTTGATGCATCAAGGTTTGAGCCAGAAGTCGCTCCAGCGCCTACAATGGTATGAATTTCATCAATGAAAAGCACGCCATGAGGCATTTGTGTAATTTCTTTAAGCACACCCTTAAGGCGTTTTTCAAAATCCCCGCGATACTTACTTCCTGAAATCATAGCCCCCACATCAAGGGCAAAAATTTGCGCATTATGCAGGGCTTTTGGCAATTTTTTATGATAAATCTCAAGTGCTAGCCCTTCGGCAATAGCTGTTTTTCCTACACCGGGTTCGCCCACAAGGATAGGATTATTTTTCTTGCGCCGTGCAAGAATTTCACTCACACGCCAAATCTCCTCCTCACGCCCAATAACTGGGTCGATTTTACCCTCTTTTGCAAGCATAGATAGATTTTTAGTGTATTTGGCTAGGTAGCTCTCTCCTGCCTCTTTTGTATCCTGCTGCTCTTGTTCTTTATAGTCTTGCTCTTGTTGAGTGATGACCTCAAGCACATTTAAGCGATTAATGCCTTGCGATTTGAGAATCTGCGTGCTAAAGCTCTGGCTCTCCTCCATAATCGAGGCGAGCAAATCGCCCACATCGATATTCTGGCGATTGCTATTTTCGGCATGCTTGACCATAGTTTCGATGATTCTATCAAGCGCTGGGGTTTGGCGTGGCTTTTGGGTAAGCTCATGGGAAAATGGCACATATTTTTGCAAGTAGAGATTGATAACGCGGCGCATTTCTTGGATATTGCCCCCGCATTTTTGCAAGATACTTATGCCTTGCGTGTTGTTAAGTGTGGCTAAGAAAAGATGCTCGGTGGTGAGAATATTATGGCGCATTTCGCGCGCGATGTCGATAGATTCATTAAAAATAAGCGTGAGATTCTGTCCTATCATTCATACTCCTTTAGGGCATTTCCTCTGTAATGACGCGTAAGGGATAGCCGTGCTGCTTTGCCTTTTGGCTTACGATTTGCGTTTTTAGCTCGGCAATATCATAGGGGTAAATGCCACATACGCCTTTGCCATCGTTATGCACTTTGAGCGTGATAGCAGTGGCTTCATCAGAAGTCTTATCAAAGACCTCCATAAGAATCTGCGCGACAAAATCCATAGCCGTCCAATCATCATTTAAAATTAATACGCGATAGAGTTTTGGTTCTTCAAGCATGCTCTCTATGCTTGTTTCAAATGCTGTGTGCGCCAAGAGAATCCTTTAAAATAAAAATAAATAATTTGCGCATTTTAGCAAAAATAATAAAACATACTCTTATAAGCGCGCGAGATAAATTTGCGTTAAATGATAGAATCTAGCCTTTAAAAAGCCCATATAGCCCTGCTGCAAAGTCTAAAGGCTTAGAAAACTTATCCCTTGCTCACCTCATTTAGCGCATTTATGGCGCGGAAGTAGCCGATGCAGGGGATTAGAGCAGTGATTACTGCAAGGAGGGTTTGCCTATCGTTTCCTACGTTTAGATTCCTAGTCCACTTGTCTTTATAAATTCTCGCGTTTTTATTTTGCTTCCTTATTTCCCCACGCGTTTGGCTAGCTCTGGCGGGTATCTATCGCCTTTTATTTCTATAGAATCTAATCTTTTATTAATGCGCTCTGGCTTAGAATCTAGCACTTGAGTGCCATTTTGCATATAGATTCCAAACTTTGTGGCGATGGTTACCTTGTCGCGCACACTTTGCAGCGCCTCGCCTACGATTTCCTCATTTAGCGTCCCATAGGCTTCCGCTGTGTCAAATAGCGTGATGCCGCTATCATAGGCTTTTTGCACGAGCTTTATTGCCTCACTTTTCTCCAAGCCTTTGCCATAGCCATAGCTTAGCCCCATGCAGCCTAGCCCTAGTGATGAAACCTCCAAATTGCCTAATTTGCGCGTTTTCATTTTGCCTCCTTTGTGTTTTTTAGTGCGTTTAGCCCGCCAATAATGCTAAGGCAAACAAAAGGCAGGATTTTCCAGTGCCTTTTCAAAATCTTTTGCAAATCAAACATTCAATCTCCTTAAACTAAACTTAGATTCTTAGAATCTAAATGCAAGTATAAATGATGATAGCTACTCTAAGTCAAGAGCTTTTTGCAAAAAATGTTGAAAAAGGGCAATAGGTGGGCGTTGGGATTAAAATATAGAATCTAGATTCTATAACTAAGAATTTAAGTGCAAATGTGTGTGGGTTGGCTTATTTGTAAAAGTGGTGTGATGAGGGAGTGGGGAGTATAAAAGTAGGGGTGATAGAATCTAGGCTTCTATCACTTTGGCTTCTTTGGCGTATTTTTCCCCTAGTTCAAAAGCTTTTTTGTTAGCTTCTCGCACCTTTGGCGGGACTTTTTCTATCATGGTTTCAAACACTAGGTCGCGATTTACGCATTGTGTGAGTGTTGTGGTGATAGCAAGGGCTACGACAGATTGCGTTACGACATTGCCCACCTCTTCTTTAGCAATGGTAATAATTGGGATTTCATAGATTTTAAATTTCTTTAAATCCTCTGGGCTAGGCTGCACAAGATTAGGTTCTACGACTATCACGCCGCCTTCTTTCACGCCGCTTTTAAATGCATCATAGCTCACTTGCGCGGTTGAAAGCATAAATTCAATTTCCCCTTCATTGGCATAAGGATACAAAATCTCCTCATCACTTAGCAAAATATCCACCTTTGTAGGTCCTCCGCGCACTTGGCTTGTGTATGTAGCGGCTTTGACACCATAGCCATTGTCTTTTATCTGCGCTTCGGCTAGGATTTCACCTGCTAAAAGCACGCCTTGCCCCCCCACACCCGTAAATCGCAGCTGGTGCATCATTTTAATGCCCTCCTTTCGCGGCTTGGGCTTTTCTAATCACTTCATCATACGCCTCACAATACTCAATCTTATCGGTTTGGTGTTTTAAAACGCCTGTTGGAAATTTATCTACGCGCTCTTCTGGAGGCAAGGTCTCAAATTTGCTTTTAGACACTAGTCTAGATTCTATCCATTTAAGCATAGAGGTGGCTTCTCCCATTTTGTTTTTGCGCCCTAGATTGATGTGGCAGTTGCTATGAATATCAAAAAAGCTAAAGCCCTTATGCGTAAAGCCCTCCATAAGCACTTTTTCAAGTTTTTTAGGATTAAGCACACTTTCACGCGCTACAAAGCTTGCTCCCGCAGCGCTTGCCACTTCGCAGGGGTCAAAATTAGGGTCGATATTGCCATATTGAGCTGTAACCGTCCAAAAGCCCTTTGGTGTGGTGGGCGAAGTTTGAGAGTTAGTAAGCCCATAGATAAAATTATTAATCATCACTAAATTTAAATCAATATTGCGCCTGCAGGCATGGATAGTGTGGTTACCGCCAATTGCCATAGAATCTCCATCGCCTGAAATGACAATGACTTTTTTATCGGGGTTGGCTAGCTTTATGCCTGTGGCATACGCCATAGTCCTGCCATGCGTAGTATGCACGGTATTGCAATTAACATAAGATGAAAAGCGCCCAGAGCAGCCAATACCGCTCACAATGCACACATCATTCATATTCCAGCCTAGTGAGTTAATAGCGCGGATTACGCTTTTTAAAATCACACCATCGCCGCAGCCCCAGCACCAAAGTGTGGGCATTTTATCCATTCGCAAATATTCTTCGTAATTAAAAGCCATTTACATCTCCTTAATTGTCGTTATAATCTCTGTGGGCGATATGCTGCGACCATTAGCCTTGCCTAAAAATTGCACATCTCTTTGCATAACGCGCTCTACTTCCTGCCTGTATTGCCCTTTATTAAGCTCAATTAATAAAATTTTTTCAAATTTTTGTCCTAAGGTTTTAAGCTCTTTAGCTGGGCTTGGCCATAGCGTAATGGGGCGGAAAAGTCCCACTTTTATATTATTTTTGCGCAAAGTATGGATAGCTTCTTTAACCGCTAGTGAGACAGAACCATAGGCGATAATGAGAATCTCCGCATCTTCTAGCATGTATTCTTCATACTCTACAATGTCATCTAGGTGAGACTCTATCTTATTAAACAATCTATCGATGAGATTTTGTGAGAGCTTTTCATCTTCTGTAGGGAAGCCGCTTGCGCCATGATGCAGCCCGGTGATGTGGTATTTGTAGCCTTTAAAGAACGGATTAAGGATAGCGGGCTTATCTTGAGGCACGCCATAGGGTTGATAATCACTTGGCGCACCTTGAAACACTTGGCGATTAATGATAGTGGGCTTAATATCCTCCAAATCAGGGATAAGCGCCTTGCCATGCATATGCCCAACGGTTTCATCAAGGAGGAGAAAAACAGGCGTCATATACTTTTCAGCAATATTAAAAGCGCGGATAGTTTGTGTATAAGCCTCCTCAAGATTGCCAACAGCAATAGCAATAGAGCAAAAATCGCCATGACTTGGTGATTTGGCTTGATTGATATCGCCTTGCGAAACACGCGTGGGCAGTCCTGTAGATGGACCTCCTCGCATAACATCAACCACCACAAGCGGAATTTCTGCCATAAAGCCATAGCCGATTTGTTCAGCTTTAAGCGATATGCCCGGACCAGAAGTAGCAGTCATAGCCTTAACGCCGCTCATTGAAGCGCCTAAGGCTACAGCAATCCCGCTAATCTCATCTTCCATTTGGATAAATTTCCCCCCAATTTTTGGCAGCTCCACACTCATTTCATGCGCAATTTCACTTGATGGAGTGATAGGATACCCACCAAAAAACCGGCAGCCAGATTCTATCGCAGCAAGCGCAACAAGCTCATTTCCTCCTGTAATTAACTCACGCATCTTCTCTCCTTCATATCACCATAAATTTATTTTCTTTAATTTTTATAGCGCGCTCTTGGGCTTCCTTGCTTAATTTTGCAAATTTAAATTCACTTTTATCAGCCACAAAAATAGCAAAATCAGGGCAATGCAATTCACACTCTCTGCAGCCTATACAGCTCTCTGGGTGAGCCACAGAAATAATTTTACCTAGTATTTTATGCTCATCTTTTTTCATACCTAGCACACCGCTGGGACAGAGTGAAACGCACACATCGCATGCTTTGCAACGCTTCTCATCAACCCACACAGGCACATTCTGTGGCGCTTTTTTTATTCCCATTCCTTATCCTTTCTTGTGTTTAATTGAAAATGCACAATCTTAGATTCTATAATTTAACAATTCGTTATTTTTGAGAATCTCAACTTGTTTTTTAATGCTTTGAGCAGACATGTGGAGCATATCGCGTTCTTGGTCATTAAGCGGCAATGTGATAATCTCTTTCACTCCCTTGTGATTAAGCCTAATGGGCAAGCCAATATAGATATCTTTAATGCCATATTCGCCCTGCGCATACACGCTGCATACGACTATTTCATCTGTATCATTCATAATAAGTTCAAGCATTTTAATAACTGCACTTGCTGGAGCAAAGTATGCCGAGCCCTGCTGATAGTAGCCCACAATCTTTGCGCCACCATTTTTGGTCTGCTCAATCAGCTCTTCTTGCACAAATGGCGTAAATTGCTCCATTAAGCTTTTATTATCGCATAAAGAGTGCCTAAGCAGGGGTAGCATAAAATCACTATGCGCGCCTATGACATAAGATTCTATATGATGTGCGGGGTTATTAAGCCTTATTTTGCTTTCATACGCAAGCCTTGCGCCATCGAGTATGCCTGCCATTCCCATTACACGCTTTTTAGGAAAGCCGCTCCAATGCTCTGCTACAAGGCACATAACATCAAGTGGATTTGATACTACAATCATTAAGCATTGCGGCGCTACCCTAGCAATGTTTTGGGCAATTTCTTTCATAATGTGAGCGTTTTTTAGGAGCAAATCATCGCGGCTCATATCTGGCATTCGTGGGAATCCTGCAGAGATGATAACAACTTCGCTTCCGCTTAACTCCTCATAAGATTCACAGCCTTTGACAAAAACGGGGAGATTAAACACAGCGGCTGCTTGAGAAATGTCAAGCCCCACACCTTTACAGCGTGGCAAGTCAATACTAAAAAGCAAAATCTCCCTAGCCATTTTGCCCATAGCCGCCAAAAACGCAATATGCGAGCCAACATTCCCAGAACCACCGATGATAGCGATTTTTTGTAGCATTTTTCCCTCGATAAAATTTGTCTTTTTTAACTTAAAATCTGCAAAAGTTAAACAAAAATTTTAACTTGCTAACTATGAAACAATTTAACTTAAAAATGAATTAAAATTAAAAATGACTGCGGTGTTCCTCGTAAGTTTTGCTAAATTTATGCGTCCCCGTGCTTCTATCGCGCACAAAATACAAATAATCTACATTGGCAGGTTTTAGCACTGCCTCAATAGCTGGTAAGCTCACACTGCCCACAGGATAGGGTGGCACACCTTTATGCTTGTAGGTATTATAAGGGCTATTGTCATTGCGGATTCTATCTGGTGTTATTTTAGTGTGCGAGTATGCGCCATAATTAAGTGAGCCGTCCATTTGCAAGGGCATATTTTGCTTGATACGATTAAAGATAACAGCAGCAATGAGAGGCATTTCATCATTATTTGCCGCTTCTTTCTGCACTATGGAGGCAGTGGCGACATGTTTAAACCATACTTCTTGATTATACTCCCCAAGCAGTTTTATGGCACTTTGCTTGTGGCGCTCTATGGAGAGTTCATAGAGCATTTTCATCATCTCATCTTCCTTAATACCTAGCGGGAGATGATAAGTATCAGGGAATATTACGCCATCAGGATATGGGAAATACTTATCATAGGCACTTTGGAGCATATCAGGTGAGAGATTAAAGCGCTCTGCGAGTATGCGGATAAAATAATACAAAGTCTCGCCCGGTATCAGTGTGGCTTCTTTGGTAGCGGCTTTGGAGCTTGTTAGGGCTTTTAAAAACGCACCCTTTGGCAATCTCTGCGCTCCCATATCAATAAACCCACTTTGAGGCTGCCCCAAAAAGCGTATAAAAAGCGCATCAAGCTTATTAAGATGCGCACCATTATCATTTAAGTATGCTATAATTTTGGGCAATGAGCCTTTGGGCAGGTTGATTATGCGTTCAGTTTGCATAGGCTGGAGTAAATAAAATAAAATGGTTATTGTAATGAGGAAAACAAAATCTAAAAATATCGCAAGTATCATCATCTTTTTAGGCATTTTACTCACACTTTCTCTTATGGGATATAAGATTCTATCCAATGGCATTCATAGCCAATCTCTTAGCATTGGACAAATCCATATCGATGGATTGTATCTTAGATTAAATAACAAGCTCATTTTAGAGATACAAAGCCTTGATGTCTCTGCGCTTCAAAATAAAGGGCAAGATGATGAGGCAGATTCTATAAGTGCTGATGAAATCCTCACTTGGATTAAGCGATGTTTATTTGTGATTTCATATTTTGAAAAGCTTGATATACAAAACATCGTCTTTAGCGATAATTTAAAGCGCAGTGTGCATTATGATGGCAGAGAATATGAGATTTCTGCGCCAGAGTTTGTGGCTAAATTTGGCGTTGAGGATAATCACAAAAATACGCAGCTGCTTATCCATGAGCTTGAGATTTTGCGATTTGGCTTGCAGATACAAGGGCAGTTTGTGTATCAAAATGTGAAAAAAACGCTCGAAATGGATATTTCACTCTCTCCCAAAGAGCCTACAAACGATAAAGAGCAGCCCACACTTTATATAAAGGGTATTACAGATTTTTATCGCATCGAGATGGAGGCCTCCTCCACACACCTTTACAACCTTGATACAATTAAGCCCTATGTGCTAAAGCTCAACAATAAAATGCTCAATAATTGGCTTTTTAAAAATGTGCAATATGATGTGATGAAAGTGCATTCACTAAGGTTTCAAAGCACGCTTGATAGGAATTTTTTTGCCAAGCTCCAGCAGAGCTTAGCCCTTGATTTAGCTATAGAATCTCCTAAAGTCTATTTTGCTCCCCACCTTAAGCCCATTGAAGCCACGCGCGTGATTGTGTATATGCGCGAAGAGAATCTAAGCTTTTTATTTAAAGAGCCATCTTTTACAGACACTAAGCTTGAAGGCTCTGAAGTGCAAATAAGCAATGTTTTCACGCAGCCTATGGGTATAAAAATCGCCATTCGCTCTAATAATGCCACGCTTAGTGATGAGCTAGCGGATATACTTCGTTTTTATGACATCAATATACCGGTGCGCAGCGTAGATTCTAAATTACGCTTAAAAGTTGATGTGGATATGCAGCAGGATAAAAATAAGCAAATGTCTATCCTAGCTAATGGCAATATAAGCGCGCCCACACTTAGCCTTAGTATCGCAGGCTTAAGATTAGATATGAGCGATGTTAATGTAATTCTCTCTCAAAAGCCCTCTAAAAGCTATGTGCAGCTACTAAATACTAAGATTGATTATGCGAAAAATATACAAGGTATCCTTAATGCAATATGGAATCTAGAGGATTCTTCGCTACAAGGGGATTTGCTCATTGAGCATTTTGCACTAAGCTCGCAGGCTTTATCACAAAATGCAGGTATGCCTGCTGTGCCAGAGGGGAGTGATGAGCTTACAAAGCGCATTATTGAAGCTATTTATGCAGATTCTCAAAAAGGATTTAGCGAGGAGATTTTAAAAATTAATCCTAATGAGCTTAAAAAAATCCACTTTAAAGGGCATTTAAGCCAAGATGATAAAGTCATATCCTTGCCAGATTTTGGACTAAATGTTTATATAGGTGAGCAAAGTGTCTTTGAGCTAAGTGATATTGCAAAAATTTATCCATATTCTCCCATATTGCGCTATTTTGGCATACCAAATGGATATATGAGGCTCTCTACTAAAGATTTTAAGAAGTTTGGCTTAAGTGGCGAGGTGAGTAATCTTACCTATCCGCTTTATGATAAAGAATCTAATCAATTAGCGCGCTTTGTGCTTGAGGGGCTAATCGATGAGCGGGGTATTTTTATCGGCTCACAAAATAGAAAATTTTTATTTGTGAAAGAAGGCAATGTAATAAAGCTTATGCTTAATGGCTATGATTTAAACATTGATGAGCTTTTAAATAGTCAAATCCCAGCCCTTGCGCAAATTAATGAAGAGAGTAAAACCAGTCAAGCCCTAAGCCCACAAGAGCGCCAAGCACAAGAAGCTTTCATTAAAGCCAAGCAACAATACGAGCGCCAGCACAAGCTCTCCCCGCATATTACTTACCTTGAAGCGCGAAATATGGATTTTTACTTAAATGATTATATTATTCCCACAGATATGGCATCTGTTTCTATGCGCGATGGCTTAATACGCGCTGATGCTACTTATGGCAATGGTGTGGCTAATGTCGATGTGGCGTATTCGCGTGCTAATGTGCGGCTCAATAACTTTAGCGATGTGTTTTTAAACCGCGTGTGGAAGCGTGATATTGTGAGTGGCGGCTTGTTTAATTTTAGGGGCATTTATGATGAGGGCGTGCTTAAGGGCGAAATAAGTATGCAAAATACCACTTATAAAGACTTAGCCATTGTGCAAAATATTTTAGCCCTTATTGATACAATCCCTGCCTTGCTTACTTTCCGCAAGCCCGGACTTGGCGCAAATGGCTATGAGATTAAGCAAGGGAAAGTGGATTTTGTCTTAAATGACGAATATTTAGTGCTTGAAAATATCGATTTAGTGGGAAGCTCTATTGATGTGGAGGGCGGAGGGCTTATTAGGCTACAATCAAAAGAAATTGATGTGATTTTAAAAGCCTCTACTTTGAAAACTTTGGCGGATATTATTGATAAAATCCCGCTTGTGGGCTATGTGATTTTGGGCAGTGATGGCAAATTCACCACCGGAATCGCCCTCAAAGGCACGCTAGATAATCCAAAGAGTGAGGTAAATACTGCAGAGGATATTTTGCTTAGCCCATTTGAAATGGTAGGCAGAATCTTAAAGCCTGTGGATACGCTACTTAGCGGCTTATCAAACGCGCTTAATGAAAGTGTAGAATCTAGTCCATTAAAGAAGCCAGAGCCATACTTTGAGCCAGCTTTATCCGAGGAGCTAGATGCTATAAATGCTATAGAATCTACAAATGTTACAGAATCTGCAAACACTACAGAATCTAATCCTACACAATCCGCACCCGCTCCCGCGCCAGATTCTATAACATCTCAATCACAAGAGATGCCAGCATCACAAACACCGCAAGGAATACAAGAGAATTTAGAATCTAGCCCATCTGCCCAAAGCCCCGCACAAGAGCCAGATTCTATAAATGAGCCAAACCTCCCGCAAGTGGAAGCGCCATAAGTACGAGCCTGTATGAGATTAATTAATAAAATTTATAGCGCAGTGGGATAGAATCTTATTATCTAAACTCCGCTATACTTGCGCTCCTTAAAAATTATTACCAACATTAAGGATATGAAAATGACGCTTTGTGATTGCTCATTGGGAGATGTGTGCAAAATCGTGCGCTGCGAGAGCCAAGATAGCGCGCTTAAAGATAGGCTTATGTCCTTTGGTATTGTAAAAGATAAAATATGTAAGGTCATGCGCTACTCGCTAGGGCGGCTAGCGGTGGCAATAATGATAGATGGCACGCAAGTGGCGCTAAGAGATTCTGAAGCCAGACTTATCGTAGTTGAGCCGCTTAGGCATGAGCCAAATTGAAATGGCAGATTCTAAAAGCGCGCCCCAGTTTAAAAAATGCAAGCAAAAAGATGTGCAAGCCATTAAGGCATTGTTTTTGGAGCATTTTGGAGATGCAAAAACAGAGCTTATTTATCATAATCTATATGAATTGCTTGTGTGCGTTATGCTCTCCGCTCAATGCACAGATAAGCGCGTAAATATCGTTACTCCAGCACTTTTTAGAGCCTATCCTAATGTCGCAAGCCTAGCAGGGGCTGATATTGAGGAGATAAAGGGCTTTATTAAATCTGTGTCATTTTTTAATAATAAAGCCAAGCACCTGCATGCTATGGCAAATCAAGTGATGAGGGATTTTAATGGGCAAATCCCCACCACGCAAGAGCAGCTAAAAAGCCTAGCAGGGGTGGGGCAGAAAACAGCTAATGTGGTGCTTATTGAGTTTTTTGAGCAAAATTATATGGCGGTGGATACGCATGTGTTTCGCGTCTCACATCGTTTGGGCTTAAGTGGAGCAAAAAGTGCTTTAGAGACGGAAAAGGAGCTTACAAAGCTCTTTAAAACGCAGCTTTCTACGCTTCATCAAGCTTTTGTGCTGTTTGGGCGCTATACTTGCAAGGCGCTAAAACCTATGTGTGAAAGCTGCTTTGTGAGTGCGTTTTGTCAAAATAAGTGCAATTTCAAGCCCACTTAGCCGCAAAATGTTATATAATATGCGCTAGATTCTGTAAAAAGGTGGTGAGTTATGGACATCATTCATAGTAGTTTTTTTGATATTGTGCAAAATAGCATTAGTAAGACGCCTCATGATTCTATCATGCCGCTTAAAAAGGGGTATTTGAGCAAGATTAGTATGCTTGGCACGCATAATGATGTGTTTTTGTTATTTAATAAGGCTTTTTTGCGTATTTTTTGTGCCGATTTTTTAGGGGATAAGAATCCTAGCGAGCAATCTTTGGAGGATATGGCAAGGGAACTTGCTAATCTTGTCGTAGGCAGGGCAAAGGTGATGACGCAAGAATTAGGCAAAAATTTTAATATCTCAACACCGGAGTATTTAGGCTATCGTTTGATTAAAAATTATGACCATGGATTACATTTTAGGCTATCGCGCGGGCGATGCAGTATTTATATGCGCCGCGTGAGGTAGGCTGTAGATTCTATGGTGTATCAGATTCTATAAAAGGAGCGGCTTATGGCTGGAGAGACTATTTTAGACAAACAGCGCATTCACACAGCCAAAGAAATAGAGCTTGCCACATATCTTGAGGATATGATGAAAAACTATACCGGGCTTTTAGATATGGAAGTGCTATTTAATGCCGAGCTAGGTAATACCAAAATACCGCTTGGCGAGATTTTGCGCTTTGAGAAAGGCTCTATTATTGATTTAGGAAAGCCTGCAGGGGAGAGCATTGAGACATTTATTAATGGGCGCGTTATAGGTAAGGGTGAAGTTATGGTGTATGAGC
Source organism: Helicobacter jaachi (assembly GCF_000763135.2). Taxonomy (NCBI): domain Bacteria; kingdom Pseudomonadati; phylum Campylobacterota; class Epsilonproteobacteria; order Campylobacterales; family Helicobacteraceae; genus Helicobacter; species Helicobacter jaachi. Next base: position 372,782 of record NZ_JRPR02000001.1, read on the forward strand.
GCAATTTGGCTATTCGTATTAATGAAATTTTAGATTCTAATGCCATTGTGTATTATCTCACGCGTGAGAATGAAAAGTAGTTTAGACTATCACAAATATGAAAAAGATAATTTTTGTATGTTTGCTGCCTTTGTGTGTTAGTGTGCTTTGGGCTAATGTAAAAGTAAAGGATTTTACTTTTAATCAAACAAGTCAAAGCATTGAGCTTATCCTCACGCTTGATAGCGCGTATGATAAAGCCCCTAGTTTGACAGAAGATGAGGGCTATAAAGGTGTGATTTTCCCGAATCTTAAAGCAGATTCTAAAAATGAAAACTTCAAGCAAACTTTTATCAGTCAAATACAAGTGTTTAATGTCCAAGATAAGCTCTATGTGCTAGGGATAGGCGATTCGCGCTTTATGAGTGTGAATGTGGGTAGAGCGCCCAATGCGCTAAAAATCACATTTAGTCGCGCTACCCCACCCCAAAGTGAGCTTGATAAATTGCTCCAAACGCCCCATAATGCCAATATCCCAACTATTGAGATACAAAATAGCCAATCTAACCCCGCGCAAGCAGCGCTTGCCCAAACGCCAAATCCAATGCAGTCCGCTTCCACACAGCCCACATCTGCGCAAACAAACCAGAATCTCCTGCCATTTAAAAATGATTTAAGCATTGATACTTGGCGATATGTGGCTGTGCTAGGCGTTATGGGCGTGCTTGTGTTGGTGCTATGGATAGTCAAGCGATATGTAGTGCATAAAAAGCAGTTTGGGCATTATTTTTCCACGCCCAAAAAAGCGGCATTTGACCCCACAAAGATAGAGATTATCTCGCAGAAAAATCTAGATTCTAAACACAGAATCTTAACTATAGAATCTAATGGCTATCGGTATTTAATCCTTATTGGTTTATCGGGCACTACGCTTATTGACCGCTATCCTATCCCGCAAAGTATTAGCAAAGAGGAGCAATTGCGCCTTGATGACCAGTTTGCCAAACTCTTAGAGCAAAAGCAAGAGCGACTTTCTCAATATATCCATGATGAGAAATAGTATGCAAGCAAATATAGGGCTTAATGCGCAGACTCACTCGCATTTGCGGCTATGGCTACTTGTCTCCTTAATCATTCATCTGCTTATTTTGGCCTTGCTTTTTGTGCGATTTCAGGGTTTGCAGTTTAAAAAAGGCACTTCGAGTAATCCACAGATGAAAGTTGCAGGCTTTCAGATTCTAGGAGGTGGGGAGGTGCAGGAGAGTGATAATGCCCAAACTCAAGTCGCCGCGCCATTGCGTAATCTCACACAGCCAACCCCTCCCAAACCGCAAACGCCAAGTGCCAAATCTAGCCCGCCCACATTTGATTTAAGCTCCTTAAGCTTGTATAATAACACCGGCAAGGCTAAGCAAAATCAAAAGCCCAAAAGCCGCCTTAAGGCGCTAGCTAAATTTCCGGGCATTGATAATATCGCAAGAAGAGATATTGAGGAGCTTTATGGCGCGGAGTTTGGGGACTATGGGCTAGCGGAGCAAGAATTTTTAGTGAATAATTTGCGCGATATTGGGCGCATTACGCAAAGATACTTGCGCTATCCACCAAGTGCGGCGCGCTTAGGGCAAGAGGGTGTGAGTGCGGTGGAGTTTTATCTACACCCAAATGGCGATATTAGCGGATTAAAGATTATCATTTCATCGCAATATATGCTCTTAGACCGCAATAGCGAGCGCACGATTGAGATTGCATATAAAGACTATCCGCGCCCAGTGAGCAAGACAAAAATTCGTATTTTTGTGACCTATGGGCTTTATTACTATGGATATTAAAGGAGTAAAAATGATAGATAAGATATTGTTACGAGGGGGGGGGGGGTATTGGCTATTTGTAAGCCTTTATATCATAGCCATTGTGTATAAGTCGAGCATGCCTCTTATGGGTGGCGATGATATGAGCATTTATACGCAGCTTGTGCAGGATAAAAGCGCGTGGCATGGGCTAGCTTTTGGCAATGGGCGATTTTTCCCTCTAGCAGGCTGGGCTTTGACTTTAATGGCATATATATCTATTGACCCTTATGCGCTTATGTTTATTAATGCTCTAAGTGTCTTTGGCATTGCTTTAAGTTTTTATATATTGGCTAAAAGCTTAGATGTGCCGCACCACTATATACTTATAAGCTTTGCTTTGGTGGCTTTAAGTGTGGGCTTTGTCAAAATTATGACACAAATTACTTTCCCTGAAACTACGCAGATTCTATTTCTTATGCTTTTCTTGCTTTGCGCGTATAAATTATTTTCTACACAAAGTTTAATCTATGCAATTTTTGGCTTAGTATGCGCCAATGCATGCCTTTATCTTAAAGAAGTATCTTTTATTTTTATCGGTGGATTTGGATTTTTTTATTGCGCGTTTAAAATATATGCCAAAGAGACATTAAGTAAAAAAGAGCTTATTTTTTCTCTGCTATGCATGCTGTGTGCGGTTTTGTTTTTAGTGCTGTATATGTATTTTACGCGCGAGGCAAGTAGTAGCTATGCAGAAAATGGTGTTTTCTCCCCGCTGCGCACGCTTGTGGTGCTACTGCTTGCGCTGCCTTTTGTAAGTATTGCCCTCCCGCTTATGCTTATTTATAGAATCTATGGCGTATTAGTGCGTAAAGATGCCATAAACGCATTTTGGGATAGTATTTTATGCATAGCGGCGCTGTATGTGATAGCGTATTTGGTATTAGGTATGGCAAGCTTTCATTATTTTGTCCCGCCTAGCGTTCTTGTATGCTTATATGGGATATTTTTCTGGCGCACTTATAGGGAGCGTATTAAAAAAGCGTGGATTACCAAGCTAAGTGTGGCAGTTATGGGATTTATTTGGCTTACAAGCACCTTTCCGCAGGGCTTGCACTACTATGGGCAAAATAAAATTCAAACATATAGCTATAATGAGGCTATGGACTTTTTGGCTGATTTTTTGAAGCAATCCCCGCAGAAAACTTACAAAATACATTTTGTGGGCTTTGTAAAGGGTGGCTATAATGAATGGATGTATCCGCATTGGTATAGTGTTTTGCCAACTTTTTATAATGTGCGTAATTTTGAGATTGTAGATTCTATAAATGGCGCGGATATTTTGGTGCTTAGTAATTATGCGGATATATTTATTGATAACGCCTTTGTAGATTCTATACTTGCCTCGCATAAGGTGTTATTTGCTAGTGATAATTGGGGATATATGCCTTATTATAATCTTTTAAGTCTTGGCGCGTGGGGCTTGCAAAATGCAGGTGTAAAACACCATCTAAGCAACAAGGGCAATATTTTTAAACTCCCCGCGCAAGTGTATGTTTTACAAACAGAATCTACTCAATAGCGGTGTTTAGCATTTCTTGTGATTTTTTAAGGGCGTTTAGCTGCATATCTTTAAATGCTTGGCTATCGGGTAGCTGCGGTTGGGGAATGTTGGCTGCGCTTTTGCCTTTTATTTCAGTGGGCTGCTGCCCGCGCGGCATTTTCACAAAGACATCTTCATAATTTTTCTTGCCCATACTGTGGCGAATGTAGATTTCACCTGTATTGCTTGAGTAAATATAAGTATCTTTCCCATCGCTAAACATCACCCATTCACCAGCAAGCGCGATATTCACACATAATGCGCATAATGCTACTTTTATATATCTCATACTATCTCCTTTAGGCGATTATAAAGGCTTAAGATAAGCTCTTTTTTCTCATAAAAGCTATTTTTATTGGCGACTAAATATGCGCTAGATTCCATAATAACTTCATCGATTTTAAGATTATTTTGCCTCATCGTATTGCCACTTTCCACAATATCCACAATTCCATCGCTTAGCCCCACAAGCGGAGCTAGCTCAATAGAGCCATAAAGCTTTAGCGCCTCGATAGATACAGCCTTGCTCGCAAAGTGTTGGCGCGTGATATGAGGCATTTTGGTAGCGATTTTAAGCTGAGGCTTTTGATAATCTAGGCTTTTGCCCACTTCAGAGCCTACTACTACCTTGCATTTGCCAATGTTTAGGTTTAATAATCTTACTACATTTGCCTGCTGCTCCTCTATCACATCAAGCCCTACAATACCTACATCAGCGGCTTTGTGAGTAACATAAGTAGGCACATCTTGGCTACGCACTAGCATAAAAGTAAAATGTTTATGCTCTAAAATCAGCTTTCTATCATCAAAGACAAATTGCGTATCATACAGCCGCTCAAATAATGCTAGGCTTTCATTTGCTATGCGCCCTTTGGGTAAGGCTACCTTTATCATATCGCCTCCTTTATAGAATCTAGATATGTTTTTCTAGGGCTTTTTGCATGCCCTTAAATACCAGTGTATTATCATAAATGGCATTTTCAAAAAAACGCGCAAAAAATTTGCCATCACCGCCAGTAAAATATAACTTTTTAGTGCGCGAAGTATTTTTAATCATTAATATCACGCTTTTTATCGCGCCAAAGCTTAGCGCGTCTGTGGTGTTTTTGGGCAATTCATAAAGATTTACGCCCGGCTCTAGCTCTTTATTGAGCGCGGGCGAAATATCAGCACACATTTTTTTATACGCAGCAAGCCCGGGCATAATGTAGCCACCCATATGGATACCCTCATGCATAATATCAGCAGTAATAGCACTGCCTGCATCGATAATTACACCATCGCTAATGGCTTTGCAAGCGGCCTTTCTATCTATACCTAAGCCCTCATAGGGCGTATCTAGCTCAATATACTCTCCCACATTAATGCAATAAGGGTGCGAAGCGAGCAAACATCGCTCAAATCGCTCATTTACGCTTATGTAATAAATGGGCAGATTCTCTTTTTTTTTTGTGAGTGCGTAGGGCTTTTCTTTCCAAATGCGCCCTTTATGATAAAAATGCAAAAAAGTATTGCCCACATCGCACAAAAGCATTATTCAAACCTTGTATATGCCCTATCGTAGAAAAAAGTATCTTTGGTATAAAAAAGACTTTTTTTCTTAGGGAGCTTATTTTTATACACTAATGGCGTAAAATCGCTAAGATTAATAGCGATAGTGTAGCCGCCTTTTTCAAGCGTATAAAGCGTGTCATTATGGATAATAAGCCCACTTAGCACCGCAAAAGGCAGGCGCGTTTTACGCAAAAGTTTTAAAGTATGGTCAAGCTCTAAAATTTCGCCCTCAATACTTAGCACATACACTTTGTTATTAGCAAACAGCACATCGCGCAAATCCACATCATATTTGAAATTCTTATCATCAATAATGGCGCTCACACGCTTTGCAGTAGCCGCTAGCAAGTAATTACCCTGCGCATACATATAAATCACATTATTAAAAAATTTATCACTGCTTATGAGAATATCTTTAATAATTTTATTTTGCGCGATGCTATATATGAGGATTTTCCCTTCTAAGTCGGGATAAATCACATATTCATTAGTGATTTGAGGCGCGGCAAGGTAGGCGTTAATGGCAATGGCTTGGGGGTATTTTTGTGAAAAAATCTCTTTTTGCGCGCTTATATCATAAAAAATAAGCGTGTTATCAATCATCACAAGAGCGAGTTTATCGCCCTTTAGGCTTGCAGAAATCACACAGCTATCAAAAGGCAGCGTGTGCAAAATGCTTTGATGACTTTGCGGTGCATTACGCGCATTTTGCGCACTAGATTCTATCGTGCTAGATTCTATAATGAGAATTTCGCCGCAAGCTTTCTGCACGACATAAGTGTGATTATCTTGCGTGAGGAAAGTATAGCCTTTCTGCAGCACTAAAGGCGTAATGCCTTGCCAAAAGCTTATAAGTGTATTATCCTTAAGCGTAGCTCCCTGTCTTGTTACGCTCTGCAGAGGCGCGCTAAGTGTGCCTTTAAAGGGCATCTCACCGCTTATGAGCTTTGGCTCAAAATGCTTTTTTGAGCTACAGCCACTTATGAGCAATAGCGCGCAGATAATCCATAAAAACACATATTTTTGCTCTCTCATATACGCTCCGCTATGATGATGGCTTATTATCAATGCCATAATGCTTAAGCATAGTTGCCTCATTTCTTAGTGGCGAATCTTGAGGGATAAGCATAAGCTTTTGGTGGGCTTGGTCTATTTTGTTGGCTTTAAAGAGTATGTAGGCTGCTTGCAGAGTGGCTAAATCTTTAAGATTTGCAGATTTTATAGAATCTAGAGGCTGCAAGAGCGCATTTATATCCTCATTTGGCTTGCTCGCCTCGTTTGCCTCTAGTATCGCACCTGCTTGCAAAGAAGCCATTTCATATTGCGCGAGCAAACGCACAAAGTCATTTTGAGAATCTAAAAGCCCCTCATACACTGCCCTATCGCCGTGTGCATTAAAATATTGATATAAATCATACAGCTGCGGGCTAGATTGCTTTAAGGTTTGCAAAGCCTCTTTATCCTCTGCATTTTGTGTGAGCTTATCATAAGCACTGCTAGCCTCTTGCGCGCGTTTAGAATCTAGATATTGCGCCACTTGCCAGTATATGAGCGCGCCAATAATACACAGCACTAGCACGATAATAAAAGTGCGGTATTTCCTCCATAATCGCTCTAGCCTAAAGGCATTCTCTAGCATTTTTTCGTCATTGTCAAATGATTCTTTAATGCCTTTAAGATTTGTCTGCAAATCCATACAATCTCCTTTTATTGATATTTTAGCTCACGCCAGAAGAGCCAAAGCCCCCACTTCCGCGCTCTGTATCGCTTAAATCTACCACTTCTTGAAACACAGCTTGATAAATCTCATTAATCACAGCTTGGGCTATTCTATCGCCTTTTTTAATAAAAAATGTCTCATTTGAATGATTAATAAGGATAATTTTAATTTCACCCCTATAGTCGCTATCAATCGTGCCGGGCGTATTTAGCACGCTTATGCCATTTCTAAGCGCTAGCCCACTTCTTGGACGCACTTGAATTTCAAAGCCAGATTCTATCTCAAAGGCTAAACCTGTGCTAATTAGCATTCTTTGTGCAGCTTGAAGCTCATAATCTTCAATAGCATGCAAATCAAAGCCTGCTGATTGCGGGCTTTGGTAAGCAGGGATTATGGCATCTTTATGCAGTTTTTTAATCTTTAGCGTGACGTATTTCATAATATAATCCTAAAAAACAATATCTTTATAAAATACTTCAAGGATTTCAAATTCATTTTCGCCATTTGGCAGCATAATGCTCACTTCATCGCCTTGCTTTTTGCCCATGAGAGCCTTAGCAATAGGTGAGGACACAGAGATTAAGCCTTGCGATGGATTGCTCTCCATTGAGCCAACAAGCGTGTAGATAAATTCTTTATCCGTATCAAGATTAAGGATTTTAACACTTGAGCCAAAGCTGATTTTATCATGGGGCAGCGTGGAGGGGTCAATCACCTGCGCATTTGCTAGCATAAGCCCTAATTCATTAATGCGCGCCTCTATGAAAGCCTGTTTTTCGCGCGCAGCATGGTATTCTGCATTTTCTTTCAAATCTCCATGCGAGCGTGCCACATCGATTTCTACTACGATATTTGGACGCTGCACTTCTTTTAAATTTTTTAATTCTGCTACAAGCTTTTCATAGCCGTAATTGGTCATGGGTTCTGTTGCCATTTGTCTCCCTATAAATAGTGATTTCAAACAAAATTGCTAATCATAGCTAAAGTAAAATAAACAAGGGCTAAATGCTGCATTTTTGCGCAATAGCCTGCACTGCCTGCAATGTATGCTCATACAGAGGTATGCCAAAAGCTTGCATATCCTCTTTTTTGCCAAAGCCACATAGCACGCCTATGGGATTAATCCCCGCTTCTTGTGCTGCTTGTATATCAAGGGGCGTGTCGCCTATCATGTAGATTCTATCTTTGGGAATGTTTCGCGCTTGTTGAGGAAACTGCTGCAATGCCATTAAAATAGGCTGTGGGTGAGGCTTAGGGCTGCTTACAGATTCTATACCGACAATGGTTTCAAAATACTCCCATACGCCTAATTTTTCTAACAGAATCTGCGAGAAATCTCCGCGCTTTGTGGTTACAATCCCAAGATATGCAAAATTATAAGCCTCTATGATTGCCTCTTTTGCGTGGGTGAGCAAATGTGTGCCGCTCTCCATAAGCGCGCGGTAGTAGATTCTGTAGTGATTGACATATTTATCTACATTGAAACTTGTTACATTATTTTGCAAAAACATATTCTCTAAAGTATGCCCGATACAAGCCTTTGTTTGCTCAAATGATGGCGGGGTTTGCCCCATTGCTTCATAGGCTTTGCAAAAGCTCTCATAAATGGCTTGCGTAGAATCTATAAGCGTGCCATCTAAATCAAAAAGCACAATGTGTTGTTTCATACATATCCTTGAAGTAGCACAGAATCTAAGAGCCATTATGGCAGATGTTTCTACATAATTGCACAATAGCGCCCCAACAATTTGGCAGATAAACTTTACAAAACACGCCGACAAAACATCGCTGCTTATATATTTTAAAGTATAAAGGCTTGGGGGTATAAAGACAATTTTTACTTAACTTGGATTGATTTTTATCAAAACGCCAAAATGAGAATTAATTATAGAATCTACAGCGTTTTAGCGCTACAACTTTAAGGAGGTTTTATGACAAGCAAGATTGAAAAAAGCAAATCCGCACTTTCGCGCCGAGATTTTATCAAAAGCGCAGCCGCCGCTTCAGCAGCAGCAAGCGTGGGATTAAGCGTTCCAAGCGTGATGAGCGCAGAAGCGCAAAATGCTCAAAAGCTTTGGAAGTGGGATAAATCAGTGTGTAGATTCTGTGGGACGGGCTGTGGCATTATGGTAGCCACGCAAAAAGATAGTAATGGGCATGCCAAAATCGTAGCCGTGAAAGGCGACCCAGAAGCTCCTGTAAATCGTGGCTTAAACTGCATTAAGGGGTATTTTTGCGCCAAAATTATGTATGGCGCAGATAGGCTTACCCAACCACTTTTGCGCGTAAATAGCAAGGGCGAGTTTGATAAAAAGGGCAAGTTCGCGCCTGTGAGCTGGAAAAGGGCATTTGATGAGATGGAAAAGCAATTTAAAAAAGCTTACAATGAGCTAGGACCAACGGGCATAGCCGTATTTGGCTCTGGGCAATACACTATCCCTGAAGGATTTGCAGCTGTTAAGCTTATTAAAGGCGGCTTTAGAAGCAATAACATCGACCCTAATGCGCGGCATTGTATGGCAAGCGCGGTTGTTGGCTTTATGGAGACTTTTGGTATTGATGAGCCAGCGGGCTGCTATGATGATATTGAGCTTACTGATACTTTTGTCACTTGGGGAGCAAATATGGCAGAAATGCACCCTGTGCTTTGGAGTCGCGTAACAGATAGAAAATTAAGCCATGATAAAATTAAAGTCATAAATCTCTCAACCTACACCAACCGCACCTCGGATTTAGCCGATATTGAGATTATTTTTAAACCTCACACAGATTTAGCCATTTGGAACTTTATTGCGCGCGAAATTGTGAAGCGCAATGCTATTGATAATGAGTTTGTGCAAGAAAATTGTGTCTTTAGCACAGGCTTTGTCAATATTGGCTATGGTATGAGAAATAATCCAAATCACCCCAAGTTTAAACCTCAAGAGCGCGATATTGTCGCTAAAGAGGTATCAAAAATTATGAGTGATGATGAGGGCGTAACGCTGCAATATCTAGGCATAAAAGCAGGCGATGAAATGAAAATGGACAAAGCAGGCGCTGCTGGTAATCACTGGGGCATTAGCTTTGAGGATTTTAAGAAGGGCTTAGAGCCTTATACGCTTGATTTTGTCGCAAAGCTTGCAAAGGGCAATCCTGATGAGGATTTGGAGTCTTTTAAGCAAAAATTACAGAATCTAGCTGATTATTACATCGATAAAAATCGCAAGGTAGTGAGCTTTTGGACAATGGGTATGAACCAACACCAAAGAGGCACTTGGGTGAATGAGCAAAGCTATATGGTGCATATGCTACTTGGCAAGCAGGCAAAGCCCGGCAATGGTGCATTTTCACTCACAGGGCAACCAAGTGCTTGCGGCACAGCGCGAGAAGTGGGGACATTTGCTCATAGATTACCCGCAGATATGGTAGTGGCAAATCCAAAACATCGTGAAGTTACTGAAAAAATATGGAATTTGCCCGCTGGCACATTAAATGGCAAAATTGGCTCGCCTTATCTTAAAATTATGCGCGATTTAGAAGATGGCAAAATCAAATGGGCGTGGGTGCAGGTAAATAATCCATGGCAAAATACAGCCAATGCAAATCACTGGATTGCCGCAGCTAGAGAATTAGATAATTTTATCGTGGTGAGTGATTGCTATCCGGGCGTGAGTGCTAAAGTAGCGGATTTAATCTTGCCTAGTGCTATGATTTATGAAAAATGGGGCGCGTATGGCAATGCGGAGAGACGCACGCAGCATTGGAAGCAACAAGTTGTAGCGCCCGGTGAGGCTATGCCTGATATTTGGCAAATGATGGAATTTGCTAAGCGCTTTAAATTAAGCGAAGTATGGGGGAAAGAATATAGCGAACTTGGCTTAAAGCCTGTGTTAGAATCTGCTAAGGCTATGGGCTATAAAGCCGATGATACGCTCTATGATGTGCTGTATGCAAATAAAAGCGCAAAGGCTTTTAGTGCGCAAGATTCTGTATTGAAAGATGAGCTAAATACAGAGGTGTTTGGCGATTACCGCAATGTTACAGATGGCAGTGGAGAGACATTTAAGGGCTATGGATTTTTTATTCAAAAATATTTGTGGGAGGAGTATCGTCAGTTTGGCTTAGGGCATGGACACGATTTGGCAGATTTTGATACCTATCATCAAGTAAGAGGTTTGCGCTGGCCTGTGGTGAATGGCAAAGAAACACAATGGCGATTTAATGCAAAGTATGATTACTACGCCCAAAAATATGGCAATGGCAAGGCATTTGCATTCTATGGAAACAAAGGCAAAGATATGCCATCTGGTTCGCTTAATGCGCCTAGTGAAGCAAAAGTGAGCATTGATAATAAGGCAAAAATCTTTTTACGCCCTTATATGGACCCTTGCGAAATGCCAAATGAGGAATATCCTATGTGGCTTTGCACAGGGCGTGTGCTGGAGCATTGGCATAGCGGGACAATGACTATGCGTGTGCCTGAACTTTATCGCGCTGTGCCTGAAGCGCTCTGCTATATGCACCCTGAAGATGCAAATGCGCATAGTTTTGCGCAAAATGATGTAGTTTGGGTAGAATCTAGGCGCGGAAAAGTTAAGGCTAAGCTTGATTTGCGTGGTAGAAATCGTCCGCCAAAAGGGCTTATTTATGTGCCTTGGTTTGATGAAAATGTATTTATTAATAAAGTTTGTTTAGATGCGACTTGTCCCATTTCTAAGCAGACAGATTTTAAAAAATGTGCCGTGAAAGTCTATAAAGCATAAGGATAATATGTGTCACATAAAATACCGACATTGTTTAACCCACAAAGGCGCGAAGCATTAGTAAAAATAGGGCAGAACGCAGGCTTTGCTCTCTTTGGCGCGCTTATTTGGGGGGCTTATATCAATGTGGCAAAAGCAGGCAATGCAAATATTTTGCGTCCACCTGGGGCGAGTAAAAATGATGCGGAGTTTATCGCTAGCTGCATTAAATGCGGTCTTTGCGTGGAGGCTTGCCCATTTTATACGCTAAAGCTTGCTACACCAAATGATGACACAGTCATTGGCACACCTTTTTTTGAAGCGCGCAAAGTGCCTTGCTATATGTGCAGGGATATTCCTTGCGCGGCGGCTTGCCCTACGAATGCACTTGATTTAAAGCGATTGTATCAGCCTAAAAAGCACGAAGAGGGCGTAAATTACACGCAAGCAGATATTAATAATGCCACAATGGGCGTGGCTGTGGTAGATTCTAAACATTGCATCGCGTATGCTGGGATTCAGTGTGATGCGTGCTATCGCGCTTGCCCACTTTTAGATAAGGCTATTAAGCTTGAGTATAAGCGTAATGAGCGCACAGGCAAACATGGCTTTTTGCTCCCTGTGGTGGATAGTGATTACTGCACGGGCTGCGGTATGTGCGAAAAGGCTTGCGTGACAGAACTTCCTACGATTATTGTCTTGCCGCGTAGTGTGGCGCTAGGCAAAATGGGGACAAACTACATTAAAGGTTGGGATAAAAGTGATGAATCTCGCCTTTTTGAGGTTAAAGATTCTCAACAAAAGCCGCAAAATACACCAGCAAGCGGTGGCTTAGATTATCTTAATAACTCATTAGAGGATTTATGATGAGAAAGATGAAATATCTTCTTTTGAGACGCTTTTGCCAGTTTGCTATTCTTATTTTGTTTGTGCTAGGGAATTATTCTATCGCTACATTTAAAAATGTGCAAAATGTGGAGGAAATAGGCATTTTTGGTGGTGATATAGAATCTTACATCGGTGATTCTAGCTCTGTTTTGGCTAAAACACCAAGTGCGATAAGTAGCATTGTGCAAGGGAATTTAAGCTATTCAAAGTGGTTTAATGGGCTTTTTAGCCTAGCAGACCCGCTAGGTGCGTTGCAAATTTTTCTAGCCGGAGGTGGATTAGCCCTTGATGTGCTTTTGGGCGTGGCGCTTGTAGTAATTATTTATGGTGTGTTTTTGGGTAGGGCGTATTGCGCGTATGTGTGTCCTATTAATTTAGTTACAGATTTGGCTAGTTTTTTGCGCACAAAACTAGGCTTAAACCGCGCCCCGCGTAAGCTGTTTTTCTCGCGCTTAACGCGATTTGTGATTTTAGCTTTGGGCTTAGCGCTAAGTGCTATCTTTAGTGTGGCAGCCTTTGAGCTACTTAGCCCTATTTCTATGCTGCATCGTGGCGTAGTTTTTGGTATGGGATTTGGTGTATTTGCTATTGTGGCGGTGTTTTTATTTGATTTATTTATGGTGAAAAATGGCTTTTGTGGGCATATTTGTCCGCTAGGTGCGATGTATTCGCTTATAGGGAAATTTGCACTTTTGCGCGTTTCTCATAATGTAGCAAATTGCACAAAATGTATGCAATGTGTGCAGATTTGCCCAGAACCAGAGGTGTTAAAGCCTATTGGCAAGGAAAGTGGCGCGTTTAAGACGATGACTTGTTTGCGCTGTGGGAGATGTATTGAGGCGTGCGATGATAATGCACTAACATTTAGTATCTTAAATTTGACACTTAAGGAGAGAAAATGAAAAAATACGCTAGAGGTTTGATGATTGGCTTGCTTGGGTTAGCATTGTTTGCTTGTTCAGATTCTAAATCTGCAAAAGAGGAGGTAGCAGATACGGATATTGGGATAAGAAAGGTAGATTTAGAAGATGAAAAAGATGTGAAATTGCTGCAGTATGAGTATCCTACCGCATCAGCAGGCGAAAGCACTAGAATTGAGCGCTCTTATGAGAATGCCCCGCCCATGATACCGCACAATATTGATGATATGCTGCCTATTACAGCGGATAATAATCAATGCTTAGCCTGCCATGACCCCGCTATTGCAGCAGACATTGGGGCAATTCCTGTGCCTGCTTCGCATACTTATGATTTGCGCACAGATAAGAAATTAAATGAAGTGGCTCATGCGCGCTTTAACTGCGTGCTATGCCACACGCCTCAAGCCAATGTAGCTCCAGCTATTGCCAATACTTTTTCGCCCACTTTCCGCACACAAGATGGCAAGAGCGCTTCAAATTTGCTTGATGTGCTTAATGAAGGTGTGAAATAGTTGCTGCACGCGTATTGGCACACATTAAAAATCTTATGTTTTATATGCGCTCTAAGCCCATTTTTGGGGGCGCAAGATGTTGTAGCGCAAAATATAGAATCTACTAGCATTTATGCTAAAGATGCGCAAGTTATCCATATAGACGCCATTCTTACGCATATTAGTTTATTTGATGATAAGATTTTTGCAGGCAATGCAGAGGGTGGCATAGATATTTTTACACTCAATAGTGCCGAGCACGCGCGCAAAGTTGCTAGTATCAATTTACCTTTAATTGAGGATTATTTTGGGAATAAACACCCCTCGCGTGTGTATGATGTGGCTACTTTTGATGGTAAGGAGCTATTTATCCTATGTGAGGCTTCACTAGGCAAAAGGCAGATTCTAAAGCTTAATCTTAAGGATACTAAAAATGTGCAAGTTGTTTTGACCACCACAAGCGCGCCTAAGCGTATGCGCACAGCGGGTAAAGATAGGCTTGTTTTGGGATTTTTAAGTAATGAAATTAAGCTTTATGATTTAAATAAACAAACCTTTCTCTACACTGCGCATGCAAGTGTGGCGCGATTTTCGGACTTATGCGTGAATATGCCCTATATTTTTAGCACTGATGAATCTGGCATTGTGAATGTATTCAATGCAGAAAGTGGTGCTTTATTGCAAAGACTTGCGATAAATAAAGACAATAACTATCAAGTAGTATCTGCTAAGCACACCATTTTAACCGCTGGCGTGGATAAACAAATGGCAATTTTTACCTTTGCAGATTCTAAAAAACAAGATACAATAGGTTTTACCCTGCAGCGTGCCACAAGCTTAAGGAGTGAATTTCTCATCTATGCGGTGGGGATTTCGCCACAAGCGCAGTGGGCGGCTTTTACAAAAAATGAGCAAAATGATATAAGCCTTGTAAGACTTGATAATATGCAAGAGTATTTTGTGCTTAAAGGCTCTAGCTCGCTTGTAAATACACTGCTGTTTTATGATGAGCATACACTCATTTCGGGCAATGATGATAAGAGTTTTGTGATTTGGCGATTTTAACTTAAGGAGTTAGGATATGAATATTTCAAGCATTGTGGTAAAGACTACACAAGCGGCATTTGATGATGTGGAGCGCGCGATTATGGGTTTGCAGGGCTGTGAAATTTACCTTAAAGATAGAGAATCTAGCCATATTATTGTAGTGATTGAAGCAGCCAATGCAGGCGAAGAAATGGCGTTAAATAAATATTTAGAGACTCTAGAGGGTGTCATGAGTGCTAATATGCACTACACTTATCAGGAAAATGAGCTAAATGCGCAGCTAAGGGCTATGCAAGATGGTGGATATGAATTTTTGAATGATGATTCTATCCCAGCTGAACATATCGCATATTCTGGCTCTATTGCGCACATTATGGCAGAAAGCCTAAAGCATAAACACTAAGGAGCAAAGATGAGATGTCTTTTATTGTGCGTGTGTATGCTGTGTGGCTTAAGCTATGGGAATGAAAAGAATGTGCAAAGCGGGGATTTGGTCTTTGTGCATGCAGCAGATTCTGTATTTGATGATGCCATTGTGGCAGCCACGCAAAAAAAGATGACAAACTACACGCATGTGGGCATTATCGAAGTGGATAAACATAGAATCTATGTGCTAGAAGCCCACCCGCAAAAAGGCGTAGTAAGGAGCGAATGGAGCGATTTTAAGGCAGAAAATCCCTCTTATGATGTGATGCGATTAAAGCAGCCTCAAGATATAAATACCATTATTCGCAGGGCAAAGACATTTTTAGGGCAGCCTTATGATGATTATTATGGCGTGAATAATGGCAGAATGTATTGCAGCGAGCTGGTGTATGAATCCTATCTTGATAAGCAGGGCAGGCATATTTTTGAGGCAAAGCCTATGAATTTTTACGCGCCCGATGGCTCATTGCCCAAATATTGGCAAGATTTATTTGCCAAACTTGGAGAAAGCGTGCCACAAGGAGAGCTAGGCACAAATCCAAACGATATGTCCCAATCTAGCGCACTTGTAATGCTTAAAAAAGATTGAGCATTGCTAGTGGCATTTATAGAATCTAACCTCAAAAACTAAGTTGATAGATGCGTAAGCAGCTATAACTTTATCCTTTAGGCGCAAATGTGAGCTTTGCTTGCATTTGTAAGACCGCACCGCGCGTAAGCGCAACAAGTGCGGACATGATAGAATCTAACCTCAAAAACCAAGTTGATAGATGCGTAAGCAGCTATAACTTTATACTTTAGGCGCAAATGTGAGCTTTGCTCATATTTGTAAGACCGCACCGCGCGTAAGCGCAACAAGTGCGGACATGATAGAATCTAACCTCAAAAACCAAGTTGATAGATGCGTAAGCAGCTATAACTTTATACTTTAGGCGCAAATGTGAGCTTTGCTTGCATTTGCAAGATGCGCGCGGCTTTTTGTCAAAAAAGCAACAGCGCGGACATGATAGAATCTAACCTAGATTCTATAAATTGGGCTACACGCTTTAGCGTGGAGATAACTTTTCAAGCAAAAATGGGTAGATTCTAGCCTGCTCGCGCAAATCTTTGCGGATAGTTTTAGCATTTGGGCAATATTGCAAGACAAGATTCCAAAACTTAAATGAATGATTTTTATGCCTAATATGCGCTAGTTCATGGATAATAACATAATCAATATGTGAATGCGGCGCAAAAATAAGCATAAATGAAAAAAAGAGGCGATTATCATAAGTGCAGCTGCCAAAGCGCGAAGTGGCGTTGGTGATTTTAATGGCTTTGTAAGCTAAATTCATACGCGCGCTAAACTCCTGCGCACGCGGGATAATATAATCATAAAGCCTTTGCTGAAGCGCCTTTTTTAGCGTAGGGGTAAAAAGCGTGCTAGATTCTATACGCACAGAATCTAAATGCTGCCATACGCCAAAGATAAGTATTTCATTATGATGAGATTGCAGGAGCGAATGCGTGGAGGAAGTGTGCTTGGATAGCCTATCAAGGTGAGATTGTATCCACAAATGATGTGTGTTAATAAATTGCTGCACTTCAGTGCTAGAAAAGCCCATTGGCACGCGCACAAAAAGGGATAAATCTGCTTTAATCACAATGCGCGGATATTTGATATTTTTGCGCTCAAGAGAAATGCTAGAGGCTTTTGCATAAGATTTTTGCAGGGTTTTTAACATTATATTGACACTTTTAGTTATAATTTCAGCCATTATAACGCAATGGAGAAAATATGAAAGTGTTGCTTTTGGAGAATGTGCAGGGGCTAGGGAAAAAGGGTGAGATTGTTGAAGTCAAAGACGGCTATGGGCAGAATTTTTTAATCGCTAAAAATAAAGCCGCGCGCGCTACAAATGAGGTGATTAATAAATATAAAGCCCAGCAAAAAAAGGCAGAGGAGCAAGCCGCACTAGAGATTGCTCAAATGCAGCAAATGAAAAAAAATATAGAATCTATCCATCTTACTTTGCATAAAAAAGTGGGCGCAAATGATACGCTTTTTGGCTCAATCACAAAAGAGGAAATCGCCCAAGTGCTTAAGGAGCATAAAATCGAGCTTGACAAAAAGCATATTGAAATCGCACATGCTATCAAGCACATAGGTGCATTTGATGTGCAAATAAAGCTAGGGCACGGCATTAATGCGACTTTGAAGCTCACTATAGAGCCGCTAAAGGAAGCTTAATGTTTGAAGCGACAACCATACTAGGCTACAAGGGCGAGTATAAGGGCAAAAAGTGTGCTATTATTGGTGGTGATGGGCAAGTAACATTTGGCAATTGCGTGCTAAAAAATAACGCCACTAAAATCCGCACGCTTTATAATGGGCAAATCTTAAGCGGCTTTGCAGGCAGCACAGCAGATGCGTTTAGTTTATTTGATATGTTTGAGCGTATTTTAGAAGGGCGCAAGGGCGATTTAGTGCGCAGCGTGCTAGAATTTAGCAAAGAATGGCGCAAAGATAAGTATTTGCGCAAACTAGAAGCGATGATGATTGTGCTAGATAGCGAGCATATTTATATTTTAAGCGGCACGGGCGATGTGGTGGAGCCAGAAGATGGTAAGATTGCCGCTATTGGCAGCGGAGGAAATTATGCCCTAAGTGCAGCGCGTGCTTTGGACGCCCATAGCCAGCTCTCACCGCGCGAAATTGTAGAGCATTCTTTGAAAATAGCTGGTGAGCTATGCATTTACACTAATACAAATATTAAAATTTTAGCATTATAACGGAGAGGGAATGAAAGAAAATATGACACCAAAGCAGATTGTGGAATATCTTGATGGCTATATCATCGGGCAGCATGAGGCTAAAAAGGCTGTAGCAATTGCGCTTAGAAATCGCTATCGGCGCTTAAGGCTTGATAAAGAGGTGCAAGATGAGATTACGCCCAAAAATATTTTGATGATTGGCTCAACGGGCGTAGGAAAGACTGAAATCGCTCGCCGTATGGCAAAGATGATGGGATTGCCTTTTGTGAAAGTAGAGGCGAGCAAATATACTGAAGTGGGCTTTGTGGGGCGCGATGTAGAATCTATGGTGCGTGATTTGGTGCTAGCAAGTGTAAATTTGGTAGAGAATGAGCATAGGGCGCGCGCGCAAGCACAAATTAATGATTATATTATTGAAAAAATCACTCAAAAGCTCCTCCCACCTCTGCCAAGTGGCGTGAGTGAGGCAAAGAAAAATGAGTATGATATAAGTTTTGCCAAAATGAAGCAGCGCGTGATAAAAGGCGAGGTTGATGATTTAAAAATTGAAGTAGAAGTGAGCAAAAAGCCTCAAGTTAATGATGAAAACCTCCCGCCTGATATGATAAAAGTGCAAGAATCTATTTTTAAAGTGTTAAATGTCACACAAGATAAAATTAAAAAAGAAATGAGCGTCAAAGAGGCAAAAGAAGCTCTTACCTTTGAGGCTACAGAATCTGTGCTAGATGCAGATTCTATACGCGCGGAGGGCTTGCGGCGCGCGCAGGAAAATGGTGTAATTTTTATTGATGAGATTGATAAAGTAGCCGTTGGGAGCAAAGATAGCTCGCGTCAAGACCCCAGTAAAGAGGGCGTGCAGCGCGACTTGTTGCCTATTGTTGAGGGCAGTGTGGTGAATACAAAATATGGACAGATTAAAACAGATTATATTTTATTTATCGCAGCGGGCGCGTTTCACTTTAGCAAGCCTAGTGATTTAATCCCCGAGCTACAAGGGCGATTTCCCCTGCGTGTAGAGCTACAAAGCTTAAATGAAGAGAGTTTGTATCAAATTCTTACACAGACTAAAAGTTCGCTTTTGCGTCAATATCAATTACTGCTCCATACTGAAAATATTACACTTGAGTTTAGCGATGAGGCTATAAGGGAGCTTGCTAGGCTTTCTCATAGTGCTAATGAACGCACAGAGGATATTGGCGCTAGGCGTTTGCATACAACTATTGAGCGCGTGCTGGAGGATATTAGCTTTGATGTGGATACTTACGCGGGTAAGGAAATAGAGGTGACAGGAGAAATGGTGCGCGAGCGGCTAGGGGATTTGGTGGAGAATATCGATTTGGCGCGCTATATTCTATAAATGTTAATTATGGCAGAAAATAAAGACACGCAACAAAGCCATGAGCCAACTAGAGCGGGATTTGTGGCGACACTTGGCAGACCAAATGCTGGCAAATCAACACTTCTTAATCATCTCTTAGGCGAGCATCTCGCGCTCGTGTCGCACAAAGCAAATGCCACACGCAAGCAGCTACAGCTTATCGTGCCTTACGCGCCGCTTAGGGCGCAAATTATTTTTGTAGATACGCCGGGCATTCATCATCAAGAGAAATTACTCAATCAATATATGCTCTCCCAAGCCTTAAAGGCAATGAGTGATTGTGATTTGGCAATGTATTTAGCTCCAGTGAGTGATGATGTAAAGCATTATGAGGCATTTTTGCGCCTCTATGAGCATAAAGCGCATATTTTGCTTTTGACTAAAACTGACACATGCACGCAAAGTGAGCTACTAGCAAAAATAGCGCAGTATCAAGCTTTTAGCCAATATTTTCTAGCGCTTTTGCCTATAAGCGTTAAAAAAGGCTTTCAAAGGGAGCAGTTGCTAGCGTGTATTGCTTCACATTTGCCCTATGCGCCTTTTTTTTACGATGATGAGCTACTTACGCCCGCTTCGCTTAAAGAGATTTATAAAGAAATGATACGACAAAGTCTATTTGAGAATCTAAGTGATGAAATCCCCTATGAAGCCGATGTGGTGATTAAGCATTTTGAAGAGGGTGTGCGGCGTGATAGAATCTATGCGCATATTATTGTAGAGAAGCAAAGCCAAAAGGGAGTAGTTATCGGCAAAGGCGGGAGTAGCATTAAGCGCATTAGTCAATGTGCAAGGCACAAAATTGCCTCACTTAGCCCCAAAGATATATTTTTAAAGCTTGATGTAGAGGTGCATAAAGGCTGGAGCAAACACAAAGATGTGTTGAAAAAAATAGGGTATGATTTTGCGCAGTAAAGCAAGCATTCAAGGAGTAGAGGCTATGAGCGGATTTAGAAAGTGGCTTTTGTGCGTGGTGTGGAGTGTAAGCGGACTTTACGCACTTGATGCGCAGGTCGTGGAGCTAGTAAATGAATACAGAAAACATGGTATAAAATCTATAGAATCTACATTTGATAAATATTTAACAAGTAGCGCGTATTGGGCGGATTATTTGAAAGAAAATGCCACAGAATATGGATATTTTGAGGATTTATCATTTTTATTTGTCGCAGATAAAAGTGCGCCTAGTCTTAAGCTCTATAAAGTCGCGGATTTAAAGCTTACGCTCATTGGCGATTCGCCAGCTCTTGTGGCAAAGGGCAAGGGTAATAAGCGAAAAGAGGGTGATTTGACCACACCCATTGGCAGCTATGATTTAACCGGGCGGCTTACAGGTTTAGACCAATACTATGGACCGCTTGCTTTTCCTACAGACTATCCTAATGTGTATGATAAATCGCTCAAAAAAACAGGCAGTGGTATTTGGATTCACGGGCTGCCGCTTAATGGAAATCGGCAGGATTTGAATACGCGCGGCTGCATAGCCATTGAGAATGAGCTGCTTAAAAAATATGATAATCTCATTGACTGGAAAAAAACTATGCTTATCACTTATGAAGGCGCATTTAAGAGTGCAAGCATAGAGGAGCTATCTATCGTGCTTTCACAGCTTTATCAGTGGAAAGATGCGTGGCAAAGGAGTGATTTAGCAAGTTATTTAAATTTTTATGATGAAAAGGATTTCTATCGTCCCGATGGTATGAGCTTTAAGGCATTTAAGGAGTATAAGAAAAATATATTTGCTAAAAATGAAGATAAGGTCATACGCATTTCAAATATTAATGTTTCAATTTACCCAAATGAGGCAAATCGCAATATGTATCGCATTAGTTTTGTGCAAGATTATAAAGCCTATCTTAATGGCAAGGTAAATTTTAGCTCTATGGGCAAAAAAGATATGTATGTAGTGCTTGAAAACGCACATATAAGGATTCTAAGCGAAAAATAATTGTAAAGCCCCTGTAGCATGCAGCCACATAGAATTTATAGAATCTGGCATTTAGATTCTATACTAGTGGTGTGGAATATAAGGAGACATTATGAAAAGATTTATACGCAACTTGCTTTATTTATGGGTATTTGGTTTATGGCAATTTACCCATGCGGAAGGCTTTTTGAGCCGTGCTGAAAAAAATGAGCTTGACACAAAAGTAGGCATAAATATACTCTCTTATACGCATGCTACTCATTTGGCTGTGAGTGCAAATAGCTCCGGCCCTGCGGTAGCGTTTTATTATGAGGGCAAGAATATATTCTCTAATCATATCTTTTATGGCTCAAACGCGAGTGTGGGGAGTTCGCCATCAAATATTAATCACGCTTATCATCTTGTAGGTATGAATAATCTCACCACCTACCGCCCGCGCGGAGGGACAAATCTTGACATAGATTTAACGCTGCGGCTAGGCTATGATGTGCTAAGAAGGGAGTATGACACGCCATTTGCTTTAAGTCTTGGCATTCGTATGCTAACTAATAGCACGCTATCTAGCCTCTCTCCTACATTTCCGCAGCTTACAAGCTTTTATGCAAATATCGAGGCAAGTGGGCTAATCGCGCTTCAGCCAAAGCTTGATTTTGAGTATTTTATCGCCTTTAGTCCCTTACTAAATGCAAGCGTAAATGTGCCAAAGACAGATAATATCTTAGAGGGCAGAAGGCTTAAAATTACTGAAGGCTATGGGATTAGCCTCGCACTTGGCACGCGTTATTATGTGAGCAATAAGGCTTACTTTTTTGCCCAAATCATTGCTTCTTACACACATTGGGGACAATCAAGTACCGGGCGCATAACCACCGCGCCCACCACCACAGAGCAGGTTATCCTCCCTAATGTAAGCACAGATGTATATTATCCTGCTAGCCACACCACGCAGGCGGGTATTCGCATAGGCTATGGATTTTAGATTCTATAAAGGATAATGTTATGAGAAAATTTATTTTTATTTGCATAAGTTTAATGCTTACAAATGCCCTAGCTAATGAGAATCTAGGCTTACTTAAAAAAGGCGTGTATAAATCGCTTGGCTATATGATGGGCTATTATCGCTATGGTGAGTTTGACAATAATGGCGCGCATTTTATGCACTTTGATACCTTATTTTTTGGGCTTACAGGGCAGCTTGGCGCGGTTTATGGCAGTGGAATTAAGCTAGAGGGGACTTTGCGCACAAATTTTGCGATGGGCGTTTATACAGGGCATGTGCTAGAGGTGGATAATCCTGATAGATATGATGGCTCACTTGGTCAAAGAGTGCAGAGCCTAACAGGAGCGTTTAACACTGATAGTGAGCTAAAGGCAGGTTATAATTTTTTGCGCGCCAATCAAATGGCAAGCTTTTATGTGCAAACAGGTGTGGGCTATTATTTTAGTCGCACAGAATTTATTACTATGGATAGATTGCAGGGCTATTTGTATGTGCCGCTTGAAATAGAGGGCGAATTAGTGCTTAATCCAAAAGTGTGCCTAAATTATGGCGGAGGCTATCGGCATTTGATTTTTGGCAATCACTTCTCCGCAGCGAGTAAATATGGCGTGGAAAATGACTATTCTACTACACAAAGGCAAGGCTTTGGCGTGAGCGCATTTATAGGTGCAAACTTTAGGGCGCAAGATGGCGGCTTTAGACAAGCGCGCATTGTGTATGAGTATTGGCGTATTGGCGAGGGTGATACTATGCGCACCATAGCTACAAATAGCGGCAATGCAGTGGGCATTCACGAGCCGCAAAATGCAACGCATAGAATCTTCTTACAATATAGCTTTATTTTTTAAGCCCGTATGCGCGTCATCTTAGCATCAATGCAAGAAACTCTTAAATGAGTGGATTTTAGATTCTGTGTTACAATATATAGGAATCTAAAGTATTATAGAATCTAGCATTAAGAAAAGAAACGAAGTTGATAGACACACAAGCAACAGCGTAGAAATTATAGAATCTAGCCTTAAAAAATAAGTTGATAAGCTGCGTAAGCAGATTATAACTTTATACTTTAGGCGCAAATGTGAGCTTTGCTTGCATTTGCAAGATGCGCGCGGCTTTTTGTTAAAAAAGCAACAGCGCGGAATTATAGAATCTAGCAAATTGTTTTTAAGATTTTAAGGAGTGTAAATGCGAGAATTATGGAAAATTCAAGGCTTTAGCGCCTTTATTATTGTGGCTTTTATTAATGCCTTTGTGGATTTGGGGCATAAAATTACCATTCAAAATACATTGTATAAAGTCTATGATGGCAGTGATTTGACATTGCTTGTTAGCATTGTTAATGCACTTATTTTACTGCCTTTTATTCTGCTTTTTACGCCCTCTGGATTTCTAGCAGATAAATATCCTAAAAATATCGTTATGCGTGTGTGTGCATGGGTTGGTGTGGCTCTTACATTACTTATCACATTTTGTTACTTTATGGGCTGGTTTTGGCTAGCATTTATAGCCACTTTGCTTATGGCTATGCAATCAGCCATTTATTCGCCTGCAAAATATGGCTTTATTAAGGATTTAGTAGGCAAAGATATGCTTGCTTGGGGTAATGGTGCGATGCAAGCAACAGCGATTGTGGCTATTTTAGCCGGAATGAGCGTATTTTCATTATTTTTTGAAATGATATATGCTAGTAGCAATTTAGGGTTTTTAGCCCAAAAAGATGAGATTTTGCAAAGTGTCGCACCTTTAGGATTTGTGCTAGTGCTGTGCGCGGTGTGTGAGCTGTATTTTTGCTACAGACTTCCCACACTCACAAAAAGCACACAAGAAGTGTTTGATAAAGACGCCTACATGAAAGGCACGCTATTAAAACAGAATCTAGGCATACTTACTTCGCATAAAAATATTTGGCTTGCGGTGGTGGGCATTACTATCTTTTGGTCTATTTCCCAACTGCTTTTAGCCTCTTTTCCTACTTATGCAAAGGCGACATTTTTTGAGCTAAATACTTTTAAGGTGCAAATGGTCATTGGCTGTTCGGGTCTTGGCATTATTGTGGGTTCAATTATTGCGGGTAGATTCTCAAAAAATTATATTGAAACAGGGCTTATCCCTTTGGGCGCTGCGCTTGTGTGCCTTATGTGTTTGCTGCTTTTAAGCTTCTCAAGTCTTATGCCTTATGCGATAGTGTTTTTCTTATTTGGTTTAGGCGGCGCACTTTTTATTATTCCGCTTAATGCCCTCATTCAGTTTCACGCTAAAGAGGGCGAGCTAGGTAAAGTGCTAGCGGGCAATAACTTTGTGCAAAATGTCGGTATGCTAGGCTTTTTGTGCATTGGCACTTTGGCATCTTTGTGGGATATTGATGTCAGCTATTTATTTTATTTTTGCATGATTGTGGCGTTTGTAGGCGCGATTTATGTCGTGCGACTTTTGCCTTTTTCGCTTGTTAGAATGCTTGTAACGCTTGCATTTTTTCAGCGCTATCGCCTTAATGTTGAAGGCTTTGAAAATGTGCCAGAGCAGGGCGGTGTGCTATTACTTGGGAATCATATTTCTTTTATTGATTGGGCAATGATTCAGTTAGCGCTACCTCGAAAGGTGTATTTTGTTATGGAGCGCAGCTATTATGATAGGTGGTATATCCGCATATTTTTAGATATGTTTGGCGTTATTCCTGTTTCAAATGCAGGGAGTAAAAAGGCTTTAGAATCTATTGCCAATAAACTCTTAGAGGGGCATATGGTTTGTCTTTTTCCAGAGGGCGCTATCTCACGACATGGGCATTTAAATACCTTTAAGGGTGGCTTTGAGCTAGCAGCAAAGCAGCTCCAAAGTAATCAAGCTGTGATTTTGCCCTTTTATATTCGCGGGCTGTGGGGGAGCGCGTTTTCTCGCAGTCATGAGGGATTTCAAGAGCGACGCAAAAGCTTTGCAAAGCGTAATATTACTATTGCTTTTGGCGAGTGTCTTGATATTCACTCAAGTGCGGAGCGTGTCAAAGCAAAAGTCTTTGAGCTTTCTTTTAGTGCGTGGAAAGCACAATGTGAGGCATTGCCAACTATTGGTGCGGCGTGGATAGATAGTGCAAAAAAGTGGAATAGTGAAATAGCGATTGTAGATAGCCTAAGCGGCTCTATGAGCTATACTAGAATGCTAGCCCTTACATTTATTTTATCAAAAATATTTGAGCATCAAGCGCGGGAGAAAAATGTAGGCATTATCTTACCTGCTAGCTTGGCTAGTGCGCTTTGCAATATCTCTTTGCTCCTAGCGGCAAAAAGTGTAGTAAATCTTAATTTTACCGCAGGCGCACGGGCTATTAATGCTGCTATAGAATCTGCAGAGATTAAAAGCATTTATACTTCAAAGCAATTTATGCAAAAGCTCACAGATAAGGGCGTGGAGCTAGCCATTCCTGATAGTGTGAATATCTTTTATATGGAAGATTTAATTGAGCGTGTGAAGAGCAATAAATTAGGCTTTGTTTATGCTATGGTGGAGGCGATTTTATACCCTGCGTTTATACTTAAATGGCTGTATGTGAAGCCACAGC
This sequence comes from Helicobacter jaachi, assembly GCF_000763135.2. Classification (NCBI taxonomy): domain Bacteria; kingdom Pseudomonadati; phylum Campylobacterota; class Epsilonproteobacteria; order Campylobacterales; family Helicobacteraceae; genus Helicobacter; species Helicobacter jaachi. The sequence goes on from NZ_JRPR02000001.1 coordinate 398,530, forward strand.
AAAATACAGATGTAGCCGCAATTCTCTTTAGCAGCGGCAGTGAGGGCAAGCCAAAGGGTGTTATGCTCTCTCATCTTAACATTATGAGCAATATTTTGCAGATTTCAGATGTAATCCACGCGCGCAATGGAGATTCTATTCTCTCGTCTTTGCCGCCATTCCATGCCTTTGGATTGACCGTAACGACCCTTATGCCGCTCATAGATGGTATGCTTTGTGTAACGCACGCCGACCCAACAGACGCGCTAGGTGTGGCAAAAGCGGTAGCAAAAAATAAAGTAAGTGTGATGTGCGCGACTTCGACATTTTTAGGCATTTACGCGCGCAGCCCTAAGGTGGATAAGATGATGTTTGATTCTTTGCGGCTAGTGGTAGCTGGAGCAGAAAAGCTTAAAAAAGATGTCAAAGAAGCTTTTGTGATGAAGTTTAATAAAGAGATTTATGAGGGCTATGGTGCGACAGAAACCACCCCTGTGGCAAGTGTGAATTTGCCTAGTGAGTTTGATTCAGCCAATTGGGAGCTGCATAAGGCAAGCAAAGAAGGCAGTGTAGGTATGCCTCTGCCCGGAAGTGCTATAAGGATAGTTGACCCAAACACTATAGAGGAGCTGCCTGTGGGCGAAGATGGCTTAATTCTTATTGGCGGACATCAAGTCATGCTAGGTTATCTCAATGATGAGCAAAAAACCAAAGATGCCATTGTAGAAATTGATGGCATTAGGTGGTATAAGAGCGGTGACAAGGGGCATTTAGACGCTGATGGCTTTATACATATTGTGGATAGATATTCACGATTTGCTAAAATTGGCGGCGAAATGGTGAGCTTGGGTGGCATTGAAGAGGAAATTGCTAAAATTATTAAAAAAAGCGAGATTGATGAGGGGCTAAAATATAGCGCTGTGAGCGTGGAGGATAGCAAAAAGGGCGAAATGGTAGTGCTTTTAGTAAGCGGCGATGAGGGTGAATGCCAAAAGTTAGAATCTAGTATCAAACAAGCTCAAATTCCTGCACTCTTTAAGCCCTCTAAAATTTTGCGCGTAGATTCTATACCACTGCTTGGCTCGGGCAAGGTGGATTTAAAGGGCGCAAAAGATTTAGCCCAAAGTCTCCTAAGTGCGCAATAGTGTAGATGCACAAATATGATAGAATCTTTTTGGTGCCATCTAAGGAGAGTAAATGTTTGAATTTTATATAAAGCGATTTTTAGTAAAAGTGCTTTGTTGCTTTGTGCCGCGCAAAAAATGGCGATTAGCGCTGCGGAGTGAGCTAGGATTTGGCAAGCAAATGGTATTGCTACAAGATGTGGATAAATATGTGCCACAAGCAGTTTTAGATTCTATAAAGGCTCGCTCGCCACTAGATTTTCTCCCCTCATACAAAGCCATTTTACACCCCGCGCCACTGCATATTTTGCGCGCGCAAAATCATTCTGCCCCCCCCCCCCATTGCGCTAGAAGTATTACAGAATCTTGCTCAAAAAGCACATTTGCATATTAAACATACAGGATATTTTAGCGCCCACAAAGAAGCTCAAGATATTTTTAGCCCGCGCAATCCGTGGGGCTATATCCGCGTAAAAAATGAAGCAAACACGCTTAGAGCCAGTTTATATTCGATTTTGCCAGCTGTGCAAAGGGGTGTGATAGGCTACAATGATTGTGATGATGGGAGCGAAGAAATAATTTTAGAGTTTTGCGCGGCTTTTCCTAGCTTTATACCCGTGAAATATCCCTACCATGTGGATATTCATAATCCTGCAAGGGAGGAGAATAAGCTCTATAAATATTATGAATATGTGCTTAAAGTTATCCCCAAACATCAGTGGCTTGTAAAAATTGATATTGACCATATTTATGAGGCAGGCAAGCTTTTTAAGAGCTTTTATCTCGCGCAAAAAGTGTGGGATATGGTGCTGCATTCGCGTATAGATTTTTTGTATGAAAATCATAGAATCTATATTGATAATGCTTGCAAAGGTGTATTTGAAGGCGACCATTGGCTGGTAAATAATTTTGGTTTAAAATTTATTGAGTGGCTTGAATATGAGCAGCTGGTGCCGCATACAAATCATTTAATATCCACAGAAATGCCCTCTTGGCATTTTCCCTACGAAAAGTGTTCTCGCAGGGCTTTGAGCGCGAAAAAACAATGGATAGAACTCTCTGCTTGGCAGAGCGATGAAAGGGGCGTGCGTGTAGATTCTGTAATGCTTGATGAGCATAATAGTGTGCTTAGGGGATTTGTGAGTGAGTTTGAAAAGGCTTAAAAGCGCAGTGGATTGAAAAGATAGAATCTAGCGGAATTTTGGGGCCAGATTCTATAATCTTTATATATCAATGTGTAAAACTTTATAGAATCTACCTCTGTCATTGGAAATATTTTTATCCTTTTTAAAAGGATATTAAAAATATAAAAAATGTCGAAAAATAGGCGAAACTCTTGACTTTATTTTTTAAAATTGATTATAATGGCGCGCTAAAAACATCAAAGTTGATGTGTTCTTTAAGTGAGGATAAGAGTTATGGAAAGAATACGACTTAGGCTTAAAGCTTATGACCATAGGGTTCTTGATAGGTCAGTTTCGTCTATCATAGAAGCAGTTAAGAGGACAGGTTCAGAAATAAGGGGTCCCGTGCCACTTCCTACCAAAAAGAAGCGATATACTGTTTTGCGCTCGCCACATATTAATAAAGATTCTCGCGAGCAGTTTGAAATTAGAGTGCATCATCGTATCATTGATATTATATCGGCTACTCCCGATACGGTAGATAGCCTTATGAAGCTTGATTTGGCTCCAGAGGTTGATGTTGAAGTAATGTCTATGAGCAAATAGAAGTGTTTAAGGATTTGAGTTATGGAATTTATAGTTGAAAAAATTGGTATGAGCCGCACCATAGGCACTAAGAGCGAGGCAGTTACGCTGCTGCGTGTGCTTGGGGCAAAGGTGTGCGAGCTGCACGATAATGGGAAGGCTTTGGTGGCTTATGTGCGTGGAAAAGCCATGAATAAAGCAATCGCTGGACAGCAAAAAAAATATAGCCTAAGCAAAGAGTTTAACCGCTTTGCTACACTTAAAGTTGGCAATAAAGAAGTAGGTGAGCTAGATATGAGCGCACTTAATGAGGCAAAGCGCGTGCAAGTAAGGCTTAAAACAAAGGGGCGTGGTTTTAGCGGTGCGATGAAGCGGTGGAATTTTCAAGGTGGTCCAGGCGCGCATGGGAGTAGATTCCATAGGCGCGTGGGTTCTATCGGTAACCGCGAATGGCCGGGACGAGTGCAGCCGGGCAAGAAAATGGCAGGACATTATGGCAACGAGCTGGTGAGTGCAAAAAATGATGTTATCTCTTTTGATAAAGAGAGTGCTATTTTGGTGCTTAAGGGTTCTGTGGCAGGCTTTAATGGCGCATTTGGTAGAATACAAATCATAAAGTAAGGCAGCAATATGAGTAAAGCAATTTTGTTAGATAAAAAGCTCCAGCATAGCAGTGAGATTGCGTTGCCAGAGAGATACGCACAAATCAAGGAGCATAATTTGTATTTGTATGTGAAATCTTATCTTGCATCGCTTCGAGCAAATACTGCGCGAGCAAAAAAACGCGGTGAAGTAAGTGGTGGGGGCAAAAAGCCTTGGAATCAAAAAGGTGGCGGACGCGCTCGTGCAGGGAGCATTACTTCTCCAGTATTTGTTGGCGGCGGTGTTTCACATGGTCCAGGTAATGATAGGAATTATTGCCTTAAGATTAATAAAAAACAAAAGCGTTTAGCCCTTGAGTGTGCGCTTCATCAAAAGGCACAAGAGGGTAAATTATTCATTATAGAATCGCTTGCTATGCCAAGTGGCAAGACAAAAGATGCGTATGCACTGTTTAAGGGACTTAAACAACGCAGCACGCTATTTGTTACACAGATGAGCGATGAACGAACATTTTTAGCCTTTAGAAATCTGCAAGAGTGTTATTTAGCCGATGCAAACGAGCTTAATGCGTATTTGGTGGCAGCATTTCGCTCTGTTGTGATTGAAAAGGCTGTGTTTGATGAAATTATTGCAGAAAAGAAGGGGGAGTAAGATGGCAGATATTACAGATATAAAATCAATCCTCTATACAGAAAAATCTCTCGCACTTAAAGAAAGCGGCGTTTTGGTCGTGCAAACAGCAGCAAATGTGAGCAAGAATCAGCTTAAAGAGATTTTTAAAGAATATTTTGGAATTACGCCTGTTAGGATTAATTCTTTACGACAAGAGGGCAAAGTAAAGCGATTTAGAGGCAAAATAGGGCAGAGAGCTTCATCTAAGAAATTTTATGTAAAAGTTCCAGAGGGCGCGAAACTTGACGCGCTATCTGTATAAGGAGTAGGATATGGCAGTTAAAACTTATAAGCCCTATACCCCAAGCCGCAGGTTTATGAGCAATCTAAGCTCAAGCGACATTACAAGTAAGCCAAGTGTGAGGAGCCTACTTGTAAAATTGCCTGTGAGTGCGGGGCGGAATAATAGAGGGCGTATTACAAGCCGTCACAAAGAGGGTGGAGCAAAAAAACTTTATAGAATTATTGACTTTAAGCGCAATAAATTTAATGTTGAAGGTAGGGTTGCTACTATTGAGTATGACCCTTATAGAAATTGTCGCATAGCTCTTGTGCATTATGTTGATGGTGAAAAGCGCTACATTATTCAACCTAGCGGCTTAAAAGTGGGAGATATTATTTCTTCTGCAGAATCTGGGCTTGATATTAAAGTAGGCTTTGCTATGAAGCTCAAAAGCATACCTATTGGAACGATTGTGCATAATATTGAGATGTATCCCGGAGCTGGCGGGCAACTCGCCCGAAGTGCGGGTGCGAGCGCGCAGATTATGGGGCGCGAGGGCAAATACATTATCCTTAGAATGCCAAGCGGTGAGATGAGATATATTTTAGAGGAATGTATGGCGACTATTGGCGTTGTGGGTAATGAGGATTATGCTAATATCTCCATTGGTAAGGCAGGGCGCAATCGTCATCGTGGCATTCGCCCACAAACACGAGGTAGTGCGATGAACCCAGTAGACCACCCCCACGGCGGTGGTGAAGGTAAAACCGGCTCAAGCGGACACCCCGTATCTCCATGGGGAACTCCTGCAAAAGGCTTTAAAACTCGTAAGAAAAAAGCGAGTGATAGATTGATTATCTCAAGAAAGAAAAAATAAGGTAGGAAATATGGCAAGGTCGATTAAAAAAGGTCCATTCATTGATGATTATCTCATCAAAAAAGTTGAGAAAGCAAAAGAGGGCAAGGACAATAAGCCTATCAAAACTTGGTCAAGACGAAGCACGATTTTACCTGATATGATAGGACTTACCTTTAATGTGCATAATGGTAGAGCGTTTGTGCCTGTGTATATCACGGAAAATCATGTGGGATATAAGCTTGGCGAGTTTGCTCCTACGCGCACTTTTAAGGGACACAAAGGAAGTGTCCAAAAGAAAATTGGCAAGTAAGGGGCTAAGATGAGTAAAGCATTATTACGATATATTCGATTATCTCCGACAAAGGCGCGCCTTATCGCTAGAGAGGTGCAGGGAATGAATGCAGAGCTTGCTATTGCAAGTTTAGAATTTACGCCAAATAAGGCAGCGCGCATTATTTCAAAAGTAATAGCTTCTGCGGTGGCAAATGGGGGCTATGATGCCCAAGATGTTATTATCACTTCTTGTCGTGTAGATGCCGGTCCTGTGCTAAAGCGTTTTATGCCTCGTGCTAAAGGTAGGGCTACCCCCATTCGTAAGCCAACAGCACATATTTTGGTAGAAGTAGATTCTAAAAAAGTCAAAAAGGCACAAAATCCTCAAAAAACAACGGAGACAAAGGATAATAGCACTAAAGATTCTCAAATAAAAGCAGAAAATACAGAATCTAATCAGCAAAGAAAGCCAGCAAGCAAAGCATCTAGCACTAAAGAGACAAAGGCGAAAACTCCAAAACCAAAGGTCAGCAGCCAAAGTGAGAGAACGCCCAAGTCAAAGCCTACAACCGCAAAAAGTGAGACTACAAAAAAGGCAGCAGCTAAGAAAAAAACTGAAGGTGAGGAAAAATAACAATGGGTCAAAAAGTCAATCCAATAGGTTTAAGATTAGGTATCAATCGTAACTGGTCTTCGAGATGGTTTTCTGTATCACAAGTAACACCTTCCAATATTTTAGAAGACCATAAAATACGCAAATTTTTAAAACGCGAAATGTATTATGCTGGCGTGAGTGAGATTGTTATCGAGCGTGCGGCAAATAAGATTCGTGTGACTGTTATCGCTTCTCGTCCGGGGTTAATTATTGGTAAAAAAGGTGTGGATATTGATAAGCATAAAGAGGCATTGAAGGCTATTTTACATAAAGAAGTGTTTATCAATATAAAAGAGGCAAAGCGCCCACAGGCAAATGCGCAGTTGGCAGCTGAAAATATTGCGACACAACTTGAAAAACGCGTTGCATTTAGACGCGCTATGAAAAAGGTTATGCAAGCGGCTATGAAAGCAGGCGCAAAGGGTATAAAAGTCAAGGTATCTGGGCGTTTGGCAGGGGCTGAAATGGCAAGGACAGAATGGTATATGGAAGGGCGTGTGCCTTTGCATACATTGCGCGCCAAGATTGATTATGGCTTTGCTGAAGCTATGACGACTTATGGAATCATTGGCGTTAAGGTATGGATTTTTAAAGGCGAAGTCCTTCATAAGGGTATATTGCCCGAAAAGAAAGATGAGGGCAAAGGTGCAGACAAAGAGGCTCGCACAAGAACAAGAAGAGGGAGGCAATAAATTATGTTAATGCCAAAGCGAACAAAATATAGAAAACAAATGAAAGGACGCAACCGCGGAAAGTCTTTTCGTGGCAATGCTTTAGCCTTTGGTGATATTGGCATTAAGGCTGTTGAGCATGGCAGGATAGATTCTCGCCAGATAGAATCTGCGCGTATTGCAATGACAAGGCATATTAAAAGGGCAGGGAAGGTGTGGATACGAGTATTCCCAGATAAGCCTCTCACAGCCAAACCGCTTGAAACAAGAATGGGTAAAGGTAAAGGGGGCGTCGAAAAATGGGTGATGAATATTAAGCCCGGTCGTATGATTTATGAAATGACAGGCATTGATGAAAGTTTAGCAAGAGAGGCTTTAGCACTAGCCCAAAGCAAACTTCCCTTTAAAACTAAAATCATAACCAGCGAGAGTGAAAATGAAATTTACTGAGTTAAAAGACAAGGATATTGCAGAATTGCAAAGTATGTTGAAGGAAAAAAAGTCGTTGCTTTTTGAAAAGAGATTGCAACTAAGGACCATGCAAATTACTAATCCCAGCGAGATTAAATTAATCCGTAAGGATATTGCACGAATTAACACAGCCTTAAGCGCGAAGAAGGATTAGAAATGGAGCAAAAGCAGGCACACAAAAGAGTAATACAAGGAAAAGTAGTCAGTAGGGCAGGGGAAAAGAGTGTAGTGATTTTGGTAGAGCGTAAAGTCGTGCATGCCAAATATCGCAAGATTGTTAAACGCTTTAAAAAATATACTATCCACGATGAAAATCATAGCACCAAAATTGGTGATGTGGTGAGCGCGATAGAGTGTAAGCCTATTTCTAAAACGAAGGCTTTTACATTTAAAGAAATTATTACCGCAGGAGTAGAGCTATGATACAGAGTTTTACACGCTTAAGCGTTGCAGATAATAGCGGTGCAAAAGAGATTATGTGCATTAAGATTCTAGGCGGAAGTCATAGGAGATATGCGCATGTTGGAGATGTGATTGTCGCATCTGTGAAAAAGGCTATTCCAAATGGCAAGGTGAAAAAAGGGCAGGTTGTCAAAGCTGTTGTTGTGCGCACAAAAAAAGAGATTCATCGCGACAATGGCTCTTTAGTTCGATTTGATGATAATGCAGCGGTGATATTAGATTCTAAAAAAGAGCCTATTGGTACGAGAATTTTTGGACCGGTGAGCAGAGAAGTGCGCTATGCAAATTTTATGAAAATCGTATCCCTAGCCCCGGAGGTGTTATAGTGGCAAAGTTTAAGATTAAAAAAGGCGATATGGTGATTGTCATCGCGGGTGATGATAAGGGCAAGGAAGCAAAAGTGCTGCAAGTATTGCCTAAGTCCGCTCAAGTGATTGTTGAGGGCTGCAAGATGAGCAAAAAGGCGGTTAAGGTGAGTGAGAAAAATCCCAAAGGCGGCTTTGTGGCAAAAGAGATGCCTATGAGTATTTCAAATGTGAAAAAAGCAAAAGGAGATAGCTAATGTTTGCTCTTCGAGATAGATATAAAAATGAGATTATCCCACAGCTCAAAACCGAGCTTAATATTAGCAATCCTATGTTGCTACCAAAGCTGGAGAAGATTATCATTAGCGTGGGCGCTGGTGATTATGCTAAAGATTCTAAGATTATGCAAAATATTGCTGATACTATTTCGCTTATTGCGGGGCAAAAGGCAGTGATTACCATAGCAAAAAAATCTGTAGCAGGCTTTAAGATGCGCGAGGGTATGCCTATGGGCGTGAAAGTAACGCTGCGAGGGAAGATGATGTATAACTTTTTGGAAAAGCTTATCGTCATTGCATTGCCACGCGTGAAAGACTTTAGGGGTGTAAAGCGTAATGGTTTTGATGGGCGCGGCAATTATAGCTTTGGTTTAAATGAGCAGCTTATGTTCCCTGAAGTGGTGTATGACGACATTATGGTAACACATGGTATGAATATTACTTTTGTAACTTCTACTCAAAGTGATAAAGAGGCGTTTAAGTTGCTTGAGCTGCTTGGTATGCCTTTTGCGAAAGGACGATAAAATGGCAAAAAAATCTATTATTGCAAAGTCAAAGAGAAAGGCAAAATTTAGCGCTAGAGCTTATACGCGCTGTCAAGTGTGTGGGCGACCGCATTCTGTGTATAGGGATTTTGGTCTCTGTAGGGTGTGCCTGCGCAAAATGGGCAATGAGGGGTTGATACCCGGACTTCGTAAAGCAAGTTGGTAAGGAGAAAGTATGGTAAATGATATTATTGCAGATTCTCTCACAAGAATTCGTAATGCTTCAATGAGGCGACTAGAGGTTACAACGCTGTATTATGCCAAAATAGTTGTTTCAATTTTAGAAGTATTTAAGACAAAAGGCTTTGTTAAAGATTATAAGATAAATGATAAAGATGGTAAGCAGTCTATTATGGTGCAGCTTGCTTACGATGAGCATGGTAAAAGCGCAATTAATGAGATTAAGCGTATTAGCAAACCCGGACGCCGCGTGTATAAGGGTAAAAGTGAACTGAAACGCTTTAAAAATGGATATGGCACGATAGTAGTGAGCACGAGCAAAGGAGTGATTGCCAACGATGAAGCCTATCGGGCTAATGTCGGTGGTGAGGCACTTTGTAGTATATGGTAGGAGTGAAGTATGTCAAGAGTTGGAAAAAAGCCTATTAGCATTCCTAAGGGCGTTGAAGTATCAATACAGGGCAGTAAGATTGTATTCAAGGGAGCCAAAGAGCAAAAAGAGCTTGAAACCCATGGGCGAGTAAAGGTGCATGTGCAAGACGGTTTGTTGAGTTTTGAAAGTATAGATTCTCAAGCCCAGTCGCGTGCATATTGGGGAACATATCGAGCTTTGGCAAATAATGTTGTAGTTGGGCTTAGTCAAGGCTTCACAAAAGTGCTTGAGATTAATGGGGTAGGATATAAGGCAAGTGTGAGTGGGAAAAATCTCGAAATGGCTCTGGGTTTTTCACACCCTGTGGTGTATCCTATTCCTGCGGGGATTGAAATGAGCGTTGATAAGAATACTATCACTATTAAAGGCACTGATAAGCAGCAGGTGGGGCAGATTGCCGCAGAAATTCGCGAGTTTAGACCGCCAGAGCCTTATAAGGGTAAAGGAATTAAGTATAGCGATGAAGTTATTATTCGCAAAGCGGGTAAAACTTCTAAAAAATAGAGTAAGGGCGTGAAGTATGACAGATAAAGTATTAAAACAAAAGCAGATTCTAAGAGCAAAGCGTAAGTTGCGTGCAAGGAGCAGAATTTTTGGCGTGGCGAATAAGCCAAGGATAAGTGTGTTTAAATCTAATAAGCATCTTTACGCGCAGGCTATTGATGACACAGCGGGTGTAACGCTTGCAAGCGTAGATGGTAGGAAGTTAGGCTTAGGAAATAATAAAGAGCATGCTAAACAAATTGCCACAGAATTTGTGAGCGCACTTAAGAAAGCTAACATTACGGAAGCAGTTTTTGATAGAAATGGATACCTTTACCACGGAGTTGTAGCAGCTTTTGCTGATACATTGCGTGAAAATGGCATAAAGTTATAAAGGGAATATTATGGAAATCAATAGAGAAGAATTTAGCGAAGTGGTGGTGAATATTGGCAGAGTTACAAAGGTTGTTAAAGGTGGGCGTAGATTTCGCTTTAACGCGCTTGTGGTTGTGGGCAATAAGAATGGGCTTGTTGGTTTTGGGCTTGGCAAGGCTAAAGAAGTGCCAGATGCGATTAAAAAAGCCATTGATGATGCGTTTAAAAATATTATTAAAGTAAATATCAAAGGCACGACCATTGCGCATGATATTGAGCATAAGTATAACGCAAGTAAGATTTTGTTAAAACCAGCCAGTGAGGGGACAGGCGTTATCGCAGGCGGTTCTACACGCCCTGTTATTGAACTTGCGGGGATTAAGGATATTTTGACAAAATCGCTTGGCTCAAACAATCCCTACAATGTCGTGCGCGCAACTATCGACGCGCTCGCGCGAATTAAAGCTTAAGGAGTTTTTTATGTTAGAGCAGATTAAGCCAGCAGAGGGTAGCACGAGAGATATTAAGCGAGTAGGGCGCGGACAAGGTAGCGGTATGGGCAAGACTTCCACTCGTGGAGGCAAAGGACAGACTGCTAGAACAGGCTATAAGGCAAAAAGAGGTTTCGAAGGTGGGCAGCAGCCGCTCCAGAGGCGCTTACCAAAGGTTGGATTTACTTCTAATGTGCAAAAACCTGTGGTAATCAATGTCGATAAGTCAAAGGTTTTTGATTCTCTAGCTCATATTGATATGTCAGTATTGCGCGAGCATTTTAGTATTCCTAAAAATGCGGTGAGCGTAAAGCTTATTGGCACGAAAGCGCGAACTTTAAAATCAAAGATTAAAGATGAGTGCATTAAGACAAGTGGAAGTAAAGAATGACACGAAGCATTGTAAATAAGATTCTCATTACACTTGCATTTTTATTTGTTTATAGAATCTTGGCTTATATCACTGTGCCTGGCGTGGATGTTGGGGTGATTAAATCATTTATTGATGATAATGCCAATAATGCGCTTGGTTTATTTAATATGTTTAGTGGTAACGCTGTGGAGCGATTTAGCATTATTTCTCTGGGTATTATGCCCTATATTACTGCTTCTATCATTATGGAGCTTCTTGCTGCTACATTTCCTAATTTGGCAAAGATGAAAAAAGAGCGCGATGGTATGCAAAAGTATATGCAAATTATTCGCTATGTAACCATTGGGATTACTATCATTCAGGCGGTGAGTGTGAGTATAGGACTTAATAGTATGGGCAATGCCATTAAGATTGATTTAAATCTTTTTATTGCGGTATCTGTTTTCTCTATGCTTACTGGCACGATGTTGCTTATGTGGATTGGTGAGCAGATAACTCAACGCGGCGTGGGTAATGGAATTAGTCTTATCATCTTTGGAGGGATTGTTTCAGCTATTCCTTCAAGCATAGGCAAGACTTTTAATCTTGTCAATACGGGGCAGATTAATGTTGCTGTGCTTTTAGGGCTTATTGTGGTCATTGCAGTTACCATTTGGGTGATTATTTATATCGAGCTTGCAGAGCGGCGCATACCCGTTTCTTATGCGCGTAAGGTGGTTATGCAAAATCAAAACAAGCGCATTATGAATTATATCCCTGTGAAAATGAATTTAAGTGGTGTTATCCCGCCTATTTTTGCCTCTGCGCTGCTTGTTTTTCCATCAACTATTTTGCAGGCTTCTTCAAATAGTGTTATTCAAGCTGTGGCGGATATTTTAAAGCCTGATGGGTATATTTATAATTTATTGATGTTTTTATTTGTGATTTTCTTTGCTTATTTTTATGCTTCTATTGTATTTAATGCAAAAGATATCGCCGATAATCTTAAAAGACAGGGTGGCTTTATCCCCGGGCTACGACCGGGTGAGGGGACATCGAATTTTCTTAATAATGTTGCAAGCAATTTGACATTTTGGGGTGCGCTCTATCTTGCGCTTGTATCAACTCTACCTTGGGTACTTGTGAAACTCACAGGCATACCTTTTTACTTTGGTGGGACAGCGGTGCTTATTGTAGTGCAGGTTGCCATTGATACAATGAGACGCATTGAGGCTCAAGTTTATATGAGTAAATATCAAACATTAAGTGCCGTTGGGCTCTAGCATATGGCAATTAACATTAAGAGTAAAAAAGATATAGAATCTTTGCGTATTCCTAATAGAATTGTCGCTCAAACCTTGCAGCTTGTATCTCATGAGGCTAAGGAGGGTGTGAGCTTGCTTGAGCTTAATGCAATGGCAAGAGATTTTATTACCTCGCAGGGTGGGCGCGCGGCATTTTATAAACTTTATGGATTTCCAGAATCTATCTGCACTTCTGTCAATCAAGTAATCATACATGGCATTCCCACGGATTATAGCCTTAAGAATGGCGATGTGCTTGGTATTGATATTGGCGTTGAGTATGATGGGTGGTATGGTGATGGGGCTGTTACTATTGGTATTGGTGAAATAAGCAAGGCAGATAAAGATTTGATTGCTTGTGCCAAAGATACTTTATATGAGGCTATTTCGCAAATACGAGTGGGTATGCGCTTTAAAGAGCTAAGTTTGGTGCTAGAGGAGAATATTTGCAAGCGTGGCTTTGTGCCTTTGCGTGGCTTCTGTGGGCATGGCATTGGGAGGCAACCACATGAGGAGCCAGAAATTCCAAACTATTTAGAATCTGCTAATCCTAAGCAAGGTCCAAAAATTAAAGAGGGAATGGTGTTTTGCCTTGAGCCTATGATTGCCCATAGTGATGGTGAGCCAGTAATCCTTAAGGATAAATGGTCTGTGGTGGCTAAAGATGGGCTAAATGGCAGTCATTATGAGCATACTATTGCTGTTATTGATGGCAAGGCAGAGATTCTAACGGAGGTGTAAAAAATGGCAAAAGATGATGTGATTGAAGTTGATGGCAAAGTTATTGAGGCTTTGCCAAATGCGACTTTTCGCGTCCAGCTTGAAAATGGGCATGTAGTGCTGTGTCATATTGCAGGAAAAATGCGCATGCACTATATTAAGATTTTACCCGGCGATATGGTGAAAATTGAGCTTACGCCATATAGCTTGGATAAAGGGAGGATTACTTATCGACACAAATAGTTCTTTTAGCGGTGTTTTTGGCATTGCATAAGTAGTTTTTAAATATTTTTTTCATAGAATGTTCGGTTTCAACTTAAAAAAGTTAGAAGCAAAAAGGAGTAGGTATGAAAGTTCGACCTTCAGTCAAAAAAATGTGTGACAAGTGTAAGGTTATTAAGCGTAAGGGCGTGGTGAGAGTGATTTGCTCAACCCCAAAACATAAACAAAGACAAGGATAGAATATGGCTAGAATTGCTGGTGTAGATTTGCCAAAAAAGAAACGAGTGGAATACGCACTCACTTATATTTATGGCATTGGGCTTAAAAGCTCAAGGGACATTTTAAATGCCGTAAATATTTCTTTTGATAAGCGAGTTAATGATCTCAGCGAAGATGAAGTGTCATCTATTGCAAAGAAGATTCAGGAAAGTTACATGGTAGAGGGCGATTTGCGCAAAAAGGTAACTATGGACATTAAGGCATTAATGGATTTAGGAAGTTATCGTGGCTTGCGACATAGAAAGGGCTTACCTGTGCGGGGGCAAACTACGAAAAATAATGCTCGCACACGCAAGGGTAAAAAGAAAACAGTTGGTAGTAAGTAAGGAGTGGGCAGATGGCAAAAAAACCTGTAACAAAGAAAAAAAATATCAAAAAGAATATTGCTAGGGGCATAGTGTGTATATCTGCTTCATTTAATAACACAAATGTAACGATTACTGATGAAATGGGTAATGTGATTTGCTGGGCTACTGCTGGGGGCTTAGGCTTTAAAGGAAGTAAAAAATCTACTCCTTATGCCGCGCAGCAAGCCGTAGAATCTGCTATGGAGAAAGCAAAGGAGCATGGCATTAAGGAAGTGGGTATTAAGGTGCAAGGACCTGGAAGTGGGCGCGAAACAGCCGTGAAGAGCGTGGGCGCAGTGGAAGGGATTAAAGTGTTATGGCTAAAAGATATTACGCCATTGCCACATAATGGCTGCAGACCGCCAAAAAGAAGAAGAGTGTAAGGGAGTAATATGGCACGATATAGAGGACCTGTTGAGAAATTGGAGAGACGATTTGGCGTATCTCTTGCGTTAAAAGGTGAGAGACGATTGGCTGGGAAAAGTGCGCTTGATAAGCGTCCTTATGGTCCCGGGCAGCATGGACAAAAGCGTGGAAAAATCTCTGAATATGGCTTGCAATTGCGCGAAAAGCAAAAGGCTAAGATTATGTATGGCGTGAGCGAGAAGCAATTCCGCGCACTCTTTAGGGAGGCAAATCGTCAAGATGGTAACACGGGAGAGAATCTTGTGCGCATTATTGAGCAAAGACTTGATAATGTTGTGTATCGTATGGGTTTTGCTACTACACGTCGTTTTGCCCGTCAGCTGGTTACTCATGGGCATATTCTTGTTGATGGCAAGCGTGTGAATATCCCTTCATTTCTGCTTAAACCCGGACAAAAGGTTGAAGTTTGTGAGAAAACTAAAAATAATCCTCAAGTCATTCGCGCTATTGATTTAACCGCGCAAACAGGTATTGTGCCTTGGGTTGATGTGGATAAGGATAAGAAGTTTGGTATTTTTACTCGCTTTCCACAAAGAGAAGAGGTAGCTATTCCTATCGAGGAGAGATTGATAGTTGAGCTTTACTCTAAGTAAGAAATAAAAGATAAGGGTTGTGAAATGAATATGATTAAAATTGAACCTTATATCCCCACGGATATAAAGATTGATGAGATTTCAACTAATAGAATTAAAATCAGTGCCTTTCCTTTTGAGGCAGGCTACGCTATTACATTAGCTCACCCTATTCGTCGCCTGCTGCTCTCAAGTTCAGTTGGTTATGCGCCTACTGCGCTTAAGATTCAAGGCGTAACGCATGAGTTTGATTCTATTCGTGGCATTGTAGAAGATGTATCTCATTTTATTAGCAATCTTAAAAATATCCGCTTTTTTATTAAGGACAAAGAGTTGGATAGTGTGCAGTTGCAGTATGATTTTAAGGGTCCAATGGTTTTGACTGCCAGCGAATTGGCTAATGATGCGGTGGGCATTGTAAATCCTGAAGCATATTTAGCGACAATCAATGAAAATGCCACTATTAGCTTTTCGCTCATCGTGCAAAAGGGCATAGGATATGTTCCAAGTGAGAGCATTCGTGGCAAGATAGCAGAAGATTATATCCCACTTGATGCGTATTTCACGCCTGTAAAAAAGGCAGTATATGAGATTGAAAATGTACTTGTCGAGGATAATCCAAATTATGAAAAGATTGTTTTTGACATTGAGACAGATGGGCAGATAGAGCCTCTCACTGCATTTAAAGAGGCGATTGCGATTATGCATAAACAAATGGGTATTTTTGGTGTGGATTTAAATGCTGCATCTAGCGGGGCTAAAAATATTGCCGAAGATTCTGGCGAGCTTAAAACTTTAATGATTAAGATTGATACACTAAATCTTAGCGCGCGCTGCTTTAACTGCCTTGATAGGTCAGGCTTAAAATATGTAGGTGAGCTTGTTACAATGACTGAAAATGAGCTTAAAAATATCAAAAATATGGGCAAAAAATCTTATGATGAAATTGCAGAAAAGCTTGAAGAGCTTGGATATCCTGTGGGTTCAGAGCTTGCAGATGATATTGTGCAGCTGCTTAATCGCAAAATGGCTAAGATAAAAAATAATTAGTGGGGAGTGAGATATGAGACATAAACACGGATATAGAAAATTAGGGCGCACATCGGCGCATCGTAAGGCTTTATTGAAAAATCTTGCTATCGCGCTCATTGAGTATGGCAAGATTGAGACAGGCGTGTTTAAGGCAAAAGAATTGCAAAGCTATATTGAGCGACTTATTACCGCAGCGCGTGTGGGTGATTTAAACGCACACCGGCATGTATTTTCATTCTTGCAAGATAAGTCTGCTACCAAAAAGCTTGTAACCCAAATTGCTCCAAAATATAAAGAGCGCAATGGCGGATACACCAGAATCCACCGCACAAGACTCCGCAGGGGTGATGCATCACAAATGGCGATTATCGAGCTTGTGGATTAAGCGCACAGTGAGCCAGAGAATCTAAATGATTTATGGCTCTTTTAGTTATAAAAAGCCATTGCGTAGGCTTGTAGCCTTTGATTTGGAGGGTGTCTTAAGCGCGTTAGATTCTATAGAGCGCGTGCTAGATTCTCAAAAAAAGCAACATCTAAAAAAACATCATAAAGAGTTATATTTTGTAGGCTACATCACCTATGAAGCAGGTGTGTTGCTGCAAACTTATCAGGCAAAAAGTTATCAAACGCTTTTTCAGCGCACCCAAGCCCTCATCACTCGCAAAAGAGAACCGCTCCTTTATTTTGTGCTTTTTAGCCAACGGGTGAAAATCACATTCAAAAATAAATATAAAAATCCTTCGTCTCTCCCGCTACTCTCACTTTTGCAGGGTTTAGATTCTAAAGTCTATGCAAATGGCTTTAATGCTATTAAAGCGCACATTGCAAAGGGTGATACTTATCAGGTCAATTACACAAATGAGCTGCTTTTGCACTCTATGCTAAAGCCAAAGCAGCTCTTCAAGCGGCTTTTATGCAAGCAGCCAACTCCCTACAGGGCTTATATGCGCAATGCTTTTTTGCAGATTCTGTGTTTTTCTCCAGAGCTATTTTTTGAGATAAAACATCAAAAAATTACTATCCAGCCTATGAAAGGCACTATAAGGCGTGCAGATTCTATAAATAAAAGCACGCAAAGTGATAAACAACTTAAAGCCTTCTTGCGCATAGATGCTAAAAATCGCAGCGAAAATATGATGATTGTAGATTTATTGCGCAATGATTTAAGCAAGATTATCGCCCCCCATTCCCTGCGCATAAAGGAGTTATGCGCGATACACTCATATCCTAGCCTTCATCAAATGGTCTCTACCTTGCAAGGCAGGCTTGAAAAGCACACTACCATAAAGGCACTTTTGCAAGCGCTTTTCCCCTGCGGCTCCATTACTGGCGCGCCTAAGCTAAAAACCATGCAGATTATTAGCGCTTTAGAATCTCGCACAAGGAGCGTGTATTGTGGTGCATTGGGCGTGATTTCTGCGCATCACACATGCTTATGCGTGCCTATTCGCACGCTTTTTAAACATCACAGCGAATCATTTTATCGCTATGGTGTGGGCAGTGGCGTGGTGTGGGATTCTGTATGCGAAGATGAATTTGCAGAGCTTTTGCTTAAGGCGCAGTTTTTGGGTGCGTCTTTAGAATCTTATGGATTGTTTGAGACTATGCTTTATGAGCATGGGCATATTTTTTTGCTGCACGCTCATATCGCGCGTATGCTAAAAAGCGCGCAAGATTTAGGCTTTAATTGCGCCTATCTTTCTGCGTTGCACGAGCGTATTGCGCCTGTGGGCGAGCAGATTCTATCCTTTAATGATTTTTTGGCGCGATACACTACGCTTGCTTATAGGGCAGATAGTGCTTTGTGGCAAGATGCAAGCGCGTTTTTTGCTTATCTTAATACACAAATGCCCACAAATCGCGCCATTATTAGGCTTATGCTCTCTTTTGATGGCAAGCTTGCTGTAGCGATTTTGCCCATTCAAGAGGTGCAATCACGCAAAATTGTGCTTTCCCCCGCACAAGAGGCGAAAAATATGCTTGTGTATCACAAAACCACAAGCCGTGCGCATTTTGCTAAGGCAAGTGAGCTCATTAAGGAAGCGCGTATTTTTGATATGATTTTTTACAATCATAAGGGCTTTATCACGGAGGGTTCGCGCAGCAATGTAGTGTGTGAAATTAACCACAGATTCTATACGCCAGCGCTTAAATGCGGGCTGCTTGGGGGGACACTGCGCGCGCTAATGTTGGACAATCATTTAGCGCGGGAGGCGTCTTTAACATTAACAGATTTGCAAAATGCGCAACGAATATGGTGCATAAACTCCGTGCGTGGCGTGATAGAAGTATCTTTGGCAGATTCTGTATGATATTGTAGATTCTATATAAAGGCAGGCAATGGGGCAAAAGTGCGCATTTAGGGCAAAAGTGCTAGTGATTGATAATTATGATTCTTTTACTTACAACATCATTTATTTATTACAGAATCTAGGCTTGCAGCCCATTGTGCTAACAAATGATGTAGATTTAGCCACATTGCAGCAGCATACATTTTCTCATCTTATCATCTCGCCTGGTCCTAGCCACCCGCTAGATTCTGGCGTGTGCTTGGAGGCGATTAGGTATTTTGCACCTTCTAAAAAAATTTTAGGCATATGCTTAGGACATCAATGCATAGCTCAAGCCTTTGGCGGGGAGGTTATCCCATTAGAAAATCCCATACACGCTAAAAGTGGGCGATTATTTTTTAGCCCAAATCCTTTGTTTAAGGGCGTAAAGCAAGGCGTGAAAATAGCCTTGTATCATTCTTTATATGTCTCTAAATTGGGCGCTTGTGAGCCATTAGGATATAGTGAAGCAAATGTGCTTATGGCGCTTAAAGCGCGCGCTTTTGATACCTATGGCGTGCAGTTCCACCCAGAATCTATCCTGCAAGCGCAAGGCAAAATCATTATGCGCAATTTTCTTAGATTATGATTTTGTTGTGATTTTACTTTGGCGCGCTTATAGATTCTGTGTTTTAGCAAAAAACACATCTGCGCCTAGTTTTGCTACCTTCACATAGCCTTTTTGCTTTAAAAATGACTGAATCTTAGAGCGTGTGGGGTAATTATCCTCAATGCCAATAAGTGTGATATCATAGCGCTCAAAGTCAATGCCTTGCAGGATTTGCATTTCACTCCCCTCAACATCAATGGAGAGGTAATCAATATGCTTGTGTTGGGAGTGCGACATTATGCTACAAAAGCGCGCGCCCTGCATTTCAAAAATCTTATATGAGCCGCCATATTGCGCTATCTCGCGCTCTATACGCTCAAGGTGAGCTGGGTGATAATCCTCCACAATGCCGCTTAGCATCTGCGCATAGCCCTCAATTGCCATAAAATGCACCATTTCATCTTTATTGCATAGTGCGACATTGTATGCGGGCGTGTGAGGGCGATTTTTTACACATTTGGCAAACATTTGAGAATCTGCCTCGATGAGTATGCCCTGCCAATGCTGAATTTGGCTTTGCTCTAAGGCTAGGGTATTGCTAAAGCTTATGCCATCATTTGCGCCCACATCGACAAAGAAGTATGACTCCTTGCGTGGTAGGCGTGAAAAGAAGATTTGCACAAATAAATCTTGCCCATATTGTGCATAGCTCCCCCCCCCCCGTAAGATTAAGGATATATTTGGCAGCCTTAATGCGTTTAACCTGCGCGGAGAGCGATACGCGCTTATTTATAGAATCTACATAGGCATATTTAGCGCGGCGCAATATATCTTTCACATATCGCCAAGTCCTTTGCCATAGGCGCGCTTGTGGGTGTATAGAATCTTGCATATGTATCCTTGAGGCTTTGGGGTTTGTGGGCGTATTGTAGTGATACAATCCTGTGAATTGCCTTTAAATCCGCGCTGTTTAGGCTAAAAATGGCGCAAAAATATAACACAAAGCAAGGGCTTAAAATTGCCTTGTTTATAGTGTGCAATATTTTAAGCTTTGGTTAAGTAAAATGTTACCAAAAAGGATATATATAAATTTATATAATTGCGAGTTGGTTAAAAAATAGTTTTATTTTTTCGATTTATTGTATTATTGCGCCAAATTAAGAATTACAAAACAACAAATTATTACAAAAGAGGCACGGAATGGAGCAACATGTAGGCGTCTTAGCTTTGTTAAGCGATGAGGAAAGAGCAATTTTACATGAATATGATGAGCTTACGCTTGATTTTACTTCGCTAAGCAAAGATGGGCTAGTCGTAGTGGCGCCTCAATGCGTGGTGATTGGCTATGGCGAGTTATGTGATGAGTTTTTGGCAATGTGTATTAATGATGAGCATACGCCAAAGCTTGAGCTTTTACATCTTTTGCCACAGGATTTTGTAAGTCTTAAAGGGCATTTAGGAGCATTTGAGCTGACTTTTAAAAATGCTAATGGTAGGGTAGAAAGTCTATCCACTGCACAAGTGGTGTCTTTCTCCCCATTACAGAATCTACGCGCGTTTAAGGGCGTGCATTTGCCAAGTAACTATAGTAGCGCGCGAGAGATGCTAGATTCTATATTATCCCTATGCGGCGATTATGAATATACGCGCAATATTATTTTTGACCCTACGCATTGTCAATTTCAATCGCGCCGCCCATTTGCAGATGGAAGCAGTGTATGCCATGCCTGTGCCGATATATGCCCAACTTTAGGTATAAGTAGCGATAAAACTTTAAGTATTCTAGAGCTTTCTGCGATTGATTGTATCGCGTGTGGCAGGTGTGTGAGCGTATGCCCTACAGGGAGCGTGCAGAGGGAGGGCGATGGGCTAGAGGCGTTTAGCTATAAATCAAGGCTTTATAAGGGCTATATACCCCTTATTGTCTCAAAGCAAGCCTTTAACACAGATGAGTTTGCGCAAGATTTCAAGGCATTAAGGGCGCAAAATGCTCTATTTTTGCCTTTTGTTATGCCTGTGCCTGATATGCTAAATAGCACTTATTTGCTTACACTTTTGCAAGAGAGTGGAGCGCCCATTGCGCTTTATACACCACTTGGCGAGCATACACACAAGGATATAGAATCTATAAATGGTATTTATCATCGTATTTTTGGCAAAAAGGCTATTTATACTTATGCAGATTCTATAATATGCGCAGGGGACATAGCGCCTATAGCGCAGACGCATTATATTTACACGCCTACAAGTGCTGAAACAAGCAAGGATATATTTTCTGAACGTATGCGCTTTTGGGTAAAGCAAGAGGATTATGGCAAGGTGGGCATAAATGGATTTGGTATTTTGGGCATTAATGCGCAAAAATGCACATTGTGTCTAAGCTGTGTAGAGGCGTGCAATACGCAAGCACTCATTAGCAATCAAACGCGCTTTGAGCTACTCTATAAGCCTTCGCTTTGCACAGATTGCGGTTATTGTGTGGCAAGCTGCGCGGAAAATGTGCTAAGTATAGAATCTAGCAGCCTAAATCTTGCCCAAGAAAGTTTTGAATATACGCAAATCGCGCAAGATGAACCATTTAGATGTGTAGAGTGTGATAAGATTTTTGCCACACGCAGAAGCATTGAGAAAATTAAGCAGATTCTAGCCCCAGCCTTTGGCAAAAATCCGCTTAAGCTAAAGACTTTAGAATGCTGTGCGGATTGCAAGGTGAAAGTAATGTTTGAGGAGGCGCGCTCATGAATGCATTAGATTCTTTGTCGCGCGCACGGGCATTGTATTATGATTTTTTTGCGGGGTTATTCTTGTATGAATTGCTTTGCGAGCGCTCTAGCGTGTTATTAAATCAAGTGAAAATCTTAAAAGAAAATGCTTTTAATGAGCATGATAGCGTGCATTTTGAACTTTTGCAAAGTGAGCTAGAGCGTAGGGGAGTGGAGCAGATTCTGCGTGAATACACCAATACCTTTCTTTTATCTTTTAGTGTGCCAAAAGCCCATGAGCAAATGCCAATGAAGCGCAAAAAGGGCAAGCAGCCCCGTAAAAATACGCAAGTTATGCTTTATCTTTCGCATTACCTTGAGGGCTGCCTCAATGGCAAGGCTTTGCTTAAAGCGCGGCAGCTCACTAAAAAAAGCACTTTTAGGCTAAATACTAAAGAATGCAAAGAGAGTGAGGAGCATTTGGGTTTTTTATTGCTTTTAATGCGGCATTTGCTGCTATCACAAGATGAGGCGGACAAAGCATTATGTGCTGAAGTGAGTAAAGAGCTAGTCATTCCTTTGGGTGATTTTGTGACTAATGTGTTAAGTCAAAGGGAGGATTTAAGCTATTATGCGAGTGTAGGGAGTTTGTTGCAGAGTTTTTTAAATGTAGAGCGCGCTTTAGGCTAGATTGATTTGAGCTTTTTTTAAAAGGCTCAAATGGGTTTATCCCAAAGTCCAAACAAGAGGAGGCTCTATGTCGAATATGCAAGAAGAAATTCAATCTCGGCGGAAGTTTTTGAAAGCTGCTGGGGTTGGTGGTGCTGTGGTTGCAATAGGCTCGCTTAGTTTGAATGGTTGTTCTGGAGAACACACACAAAAGGAAGTCATTAAGGGCAAAAGCAAAAAGCAAGAAGTGCTGTATCGTGGTGATACAAAGTATTGGCAGACTTATTTTTCAGTTGCCAAATAAGTAGATTCTAAGGAGTAAAGATGAGTGAGGCAGATAACAGACGCAATGCTCGCCGCTCATTTCTTAAACTCTCTGCGCTGGCTTCTGTGGCTGGTGTAAGCAGTGCTTTTGGAAATGAGGGAGAGCGAGTTATTAAAAAAGCTAGTGAAGCGGAGTTAAGGGAGAATTTTCCTGATGCAAAGCGCGTGAAAACTATTTGCACGCATTGTTCTGTGGGCTGTGGGATTATTGCTGAAGTCCAAGATGGTGTATGGGTGCGACAAGAAGTAGCGCAAGACCACCCCATTTCACAAGGTGGGCATTGCTGCAAGGGTGCGGACTTAATCGATAGGGCGCGCAGTGAAACGCGTTTGCGCTATCCGCTTGAAAAGGTTGGCGGGCAATGGCAGCGCACAAATTGGGATAGTGCGATGGATAAAGTCTCCAAAAAATTGCTTGAAATTCGTAATGAGAGCGGACCTGATGCGGTAATGTGGATAGGAAGTGCGAAGCTTTCAAATGAACAATGCTACTATTTGCGGAAGTTTTCGGCATTTTTTGGCACAAATAACCTAGACCACTGCAATCGCGTTTGACACTCCCCAACAGTCGCCGGTGTGGCGAATACATTTGGGTTTGGTGGAATGTCAAATCACATCGCTGATATGATGTTTTCAAAATACATCTTTATTATCGGCGCAAACCCTGCAGTAAATCACCCTGTGTCTATGGTGCATATTTTGCGCGCTAAAGAGGCTGGAGCAAAGATTGTAGTGATTGACCCGCATTTTAGTAAAACTGCAGCCAAAGCAGATGAATATCATAGAATCCGCAGTGGGACAGATATTGCCCTTGTGTATGGTATGCTCCATCATATCATTAGTAATGATTTGCATGATAAAAAATTCTTAGAAGAGCGTGTGTATGGATATGAGGAAATCATTAAAGAAGCGATGAAATACACACCTGAAGAAGCAGCAAATATTACTGGAATCCCAGCTGATGAGATTCGCCACATTGCAGAGGATATGGCAAAGGCAAAGCCTGCGACACTTATATGGAATCAAGGGCTTACTCAACACACCGTTGGCACAAGCAACACGCGTATAATGCCAATCTTGCAGATGTTTTTGGGTAATATGGGTAAAAATGGTGGAGGCGTGAATATCTTGCGTGGGCATGATAATGTGCAAGGCTCTTCAGATATGGCAGCAAACCCTGATGTATTGCCCGGATATTATTCTTTAGCAGAATCTTCATGGCGACATTTTGCAAAGCATTGGCAGGTAGAGTATGAATGGCTGCTTTCACGCTTTAAAGATAAAAAGATGATGGAATCTCCGGGCTTTGCGCACTCAACATGGAAATTTGGCGTGATTGATGAGGAGAATGCAGCAAATAATGGTGGCACGATGATTCGCGCGCTTGTGGTGATTGGCACAGGTATGACTTCTGTATCTTTGCTTGAATTGCAAAAAAAGGCAATGGATAAGCTTGAATTAGTCGTATTTATCGACCCATATGTGAATGATTTAGCCATTTATAGCGATAAGACAGATAATATCTTTTTATTGCCTGCAGCTTCGCAAATGGAAAGCTCTGGCTCGGTTGCAGCGACTAATCGTAGCTATCAGTGGCGTTCTAAAGTTATGGAACCGCTCTTTGAATGTCGCGAAGACCAAGAGATACTCTTTGATTTCGCAAAGCGATTTGGATTCTTAGAGGAGTTGCAACGCAGCTTGTATAAAATTGCGCAGGCCGATGGGCGTAAAGAATTTATTTGGCCAGAAGATGCGACCACAGAGCTTACTCAAGCGGTGCGTAGCATAGGCTTGCAAGGTATGAGTCCTAAACGCTTAAAGGCTCATCAAGAAAATTGGCATATGTTTGACAAAGTAACTCTAGCAGGCAAAGGAGAATTTGAAGGCGAGTATTATGGGCTTCCTTGGCCTTGCTGGAGTGATAAACACCCCGGCACACCTGTATTTTACAATGATAGCATTCCTGTTATGAAAGGCGGTATGGGCTTTAGGGTGAATTGGGGTGATACTTCACCTGATGGGCAAAGTATGTTCTCCGCGCGGACTTTACCTAATGCGAAAATTGCCGGGCATTCATTTGTGAGTGCGGCGAATGCAGAATCTTTAGGTATAAAACTTACAAGTGAAGAGAAAAAAGCCATTGAGGGCAGTACATTTGCGCTAGGCTATGGCAATAATATTTTGGTTGAAAAAGCGCTAGAAGCGGGACTTTGTCCTTATGGTAATGGCAAGGCGCGTGCTGTAGTGTGGAATTGGTATGATAAGATTCCATTGCATAGAGAGCCATTGCATTCTATAAGACCTGATTTGGTGGCTAAGTATCCTACTTTCCCAGATAAGCCAAATCACTATAGGGCAAATATTAAGTATCAATCGCGCCAGAGTGAGAAAGATTGGACAAAGGAATTTCCAATTAATATGCTAAGCGGGCGTTTAGTTTCTCATATGGGAACAGGGACAGAGACGCGGAGTGCGAAATATCTTGCTGAAGTGCATAGCGAGATGTTTATAGAAATTCACCCCGAAAAAGCCAAAGAGCTCAATGTTAAAGATGGTGATATGGTATGGGTGTATGGCACAATGGGGACACGCGCGCTTATTAAAGCGAAGCTTTCATATCGTGTAGATGTCAATAGTGTGTGGGTGCCGCAGAACTTTTCAGGTATGGAGCAGGGACAAAGCCGCCTAGATAAATATCCAGAAGGCACAGCAGCGTATGCAATAGGTGAGTCTGCGAATATGATTTCAAGCTATGGCTTTGATTATAACTCGGCTTGTCCAGAGACAAAGTGCGGATTGTGCCGCATTGAGAAGGCATAGGGAGGCAGGATATGAGCGAAAATATAACACAAACAGCAATAGGCGAGCGCGTGCGCGTTAAATTCTACTGCGATGAAAGTCGCTGCATTGATTGCCATGGGTGTGATGTGGCTTGCAAAGAGGCTCATCACTTACCTGTGGGTATGAACCGCAGGCGCGTGATTACGCTTAATGAAGGTATGGTGGGTAAAGAGAAGTCTATCTCCATTGCTTGCCAACATTGCGAAGATGCACCTTGTGCGCAGGTATGCCCTGTGGATTGCTTTTATATCCGTGCTGATGGCATTGTATTGCATAATAAAAAAACTTGCATTGGTTGTGGATATTGCCTCTATGCTTGTCCTTTTGGCGCTCCACAATTTCCAAAAAGTGATATTTTTGGCTCTCGCGGGGTAATGGATAAATGCACATTCTGCGCTGGCGGACCTGAAGAAACACATAGTACTGAAGAATACAAACTCTATGGGCAAAATCGTATCGCAGAAGGTAAAGTGCCTGCATGTGCGGCGATGTGTTCTACAAAGGCGTTGATTGCAGGCGGAAGCGATGAGCTTAAATCTATTGTGCGCGATAGGGCATCTCATAAGCAGATAGAGCCAAAAACGCCTTTTGAGTGGCGTGAAGCTTATGGCGATACTATCTAAAGGAGGGAGTATGAAAAATATTATATTAGTATGTGCTTTGCTTTTGGGTTTTGCCTATGCGCACGAAGATGAAGAAGTAAATTTTAATGTCAATAAGCACATTTATGGCACAGCACAAATTGAGGCGATGAAAACTTGGGGCTTTGGCGAGGATAGGCTGCATTCTAACGCACCTAAAGATGATGCAGATAGAGGCTTAAGCATACAGCCACTTACAAATGGTGAGCCAATTGGCGGTATCCGCGGGACAAATGGCTTTGGCGAGCTTTTCACTATTTTGCAAGGGCAATATTTTGCACTAATCTTCTTACTCATTGTTATTTTTGTGCCAATGGCATTTTTTGGACATTATAAGATTATAGGCAAGCGCCACTATTCACATGATAGTTTTTTAGTCGTTTTTACTAAATACAATATCATCGTGCATTGGTGTGCGGCTGTGCCTTTTGTGATGCTTTGTATCACAGGACTTATGATGGTTTTTGGTGATAAACTAGGTGGCGGCGCGCTCATTCGCTTTGCGCGTGATGTGCATGGGTTTGCTACTTTGTTTTTTGCCGTATTTGGCACACTTATGTTTTTCATGTGGGTGAAAGATTGCTTGTTTCGAATATGGGATATTAAGTGGATGCTTATCCTTGGCGGCTACCTTGATAAGGTTAATCGCGAAATACCCGCGCATAAATTTAACGCAGGGCAGAAGATGTGGTTTTGGGTTGCCACAGTTGGCGGAGCGTTTATGGTATTTACCGGAGCTATGATGTTTTTTCAATATGCAGATATTAATACCCTGCGTTTAATGGCAATTTTGCATAATGTCATAGGATTTGCGGTGGTGGCACTGCTGATTACGCATATTTATATGGCAGTGTTTGCTATTGAGGGCGCTATAGAATCTATTTTGAATGGCAAAATGGGCGAGGAAGAACTCTCTATGCTACATAGCCTTTATTATAAGGATTTAAAAGCTCAAGGCAAGCTAGATTCTATGCGCGTAAAGCATTAAGCGGAGTTTGGCATTGAGCGACTTTGTGCATAATTTGCGTATGCTTAAAATTTCGCGCGATGGCTCATCTCAAATGACGCAAGATTGTGTCATTGAGGAGCAGCGCATAGCCTTTTATCTCAATGGCACAAAGCTTTTATCAGTAATGAGTTTGCCCTATCATCAAGATGCGCATTTTGTGGGCTTTTTGATGAACGAGGGTGTGCTAGATTCTATAAATGATATTATCTCCCTAGAAATTGCTAGCGATGGCTTAAGTGTGTATATGCAAGCTCATATTAAAGAAGATAAGCTTGCACATCTGCATAAGGAAAAAACGCTTACAACAGGCTGCTGCGTGGGGGTGAGCGCAAACTTTGATGGCGAGATTACACAGAAATTTATCGCTTCAAATATGCGTATAAGCGCTAAGGAGCTTTTTGCGCTGCTTGATGAGTTTTCTAAACCTAGTGAGCTTTTTTTGCAAACAGGCTGCGTGCATAAGGCGATGTTAGTATGCGAGCGCACTTTTATTAGCGAAGATGTCGGGCGGCATAACGCTATTGATAAGGTTATTGGCAATGCAAGGCTCTCCCGCACGGATATGCGCGATGCGATTTTGCTAGTGAGTGGGCGTTTGTCTATGGAAATGGTGATTAAAGCGGCGATGAGCGATATACCTATGGTGGTTTCGCGCTCTGCTACGACAAATTTAGGCATTCGCTCTGCGCAGCTCTTAGGCGTTACGCTCGTGGGCTTTGCACGCGGCGATACATTTAATGTTTATACACACCCTTCACGCATTGTATAGATTCTGTTTTTACTGATATTACAGAATCTACAGCAAGGCTTAGCACATTAAAATAGTTGCGTATGCAACTATTTACACATTTAGGCTACAATACCCACCTTTTAACCTAATTTTCATAAATTTTAAGGAGTGGGTATGAAAAAAGTCATTCTTTTATTAGCGTTAATCTCTGTATTTTACGCAGATGATGAGATTAATTTCATAGTAAGCACGCCACAAGAAGAGATTACAGAATCTGGTGGGAGGACTTTTAGCCTAATAGAACTCATCGAAGGGGCGGAGAAAAATTATAATATCGAGGCTAAAGACTTAGCCATTTTGCAGGCTCAAGCGACCAAAAGAGCCGCATATGGCGAGTTTTTGCCCACACTTGATGGAACATATCAATATCAAGAGACTGATAATCCAAATATGCGTTTAAAGGCTAGAACGGGTAGCATCAAGGCAAATTGGGAGATTTTTAGCGGTTTAAAAACTTATAATAAAACTTTAGAGAAAAATTCGCTTTATCGCGCGAGCATCGAGGATAGAGAAAATACTAGAGACCAGTTATTTTTAAATGTGATTGAGCAATATTATGGCTATTTTACTAATCGCGCGCAGCTTCTAAGTTTAGAGCAGAAGCGATTGCAGCTAGATTCTAATATTAAGCGCGTGGAGCGGCTTTTCAATTCTGGGCTTACTACTATTGATGATGTAGAATCTTTGCGCGCAGAAGTGCTAGCTACAGAGCATGAGATTGCTAATATCAAAATGGAGATTGAGAAAAATAAGCTTATGCTTTCACTCCTATCAAACACAGAGGTGCAGTCTTTAGAGCGTAAAACTCTCAAAGCCCCACTTTTCAAACTTGATGAAAATCGCCATGATTTAAATATGTTAAATTTTCAAGCACAGGGCGCAAAATACCAAGCGCGGCAATATACCTACTTGCCCATAGTGAGTATAAGCGATACTTATGTGCTAAATAGTGATATTACTAAGGGCGGTGCGCTCACATTTAAGGGGCTTTCACAAGCTGAAACAAGCCAATTTTTAGGTGTCATGTCACGGCAATTTCCTTTAAATCAAAATCAAATTATGATTAATGCTACTCTTCATCTTGATGCGCTTAGCACTTATCATCAAAATGAAGCCGCAAGATTAGGCTATTTGAAATCTTTAAAAGAGCTGACCTATAAAAAAGAGGAGCAGAAAAAAGATGAAAAGCTCTATCGTAAGGCACTAGAAACAGCTGTGGCTAAGATTAAAGCCTCTGAAGCCGCGCTACATTCGGCAAATATTGCTTTTGAATCTATTGCTAAAAAATACAATGCGCAGATTCTCAATTTCACAGATTATTTACAATCACTCACCAAAAAATTTGAAGCTGAAGCCACTTACAACCAAGCTTTGAATAATTATGAAATGCAAAAGGCGTATTATATTTATTACAGCGGACAGGATTTGCGCGCGCATATCGAGTAGAAGGCTTATTAAATTCTATAATTTTAGGAGATATTATGCGGTATAAAATATTTTTAGCACTGCTATGTGCGGTAAATATGTGGGCAGAAGATGTGTATGCGATTTTTAACGCAGAGGCGATAAAAGATGCTAAATTAACTCTAGCTACAAGTGGCATTGTGGAGGAAATCTTTGTAGATGTGGGGAGTGAGGTGAAAGAAAATGATGTGCTTTTAAGCCTCTTTAATAAAGATGTGCAATCTCAAATGCAATCCACACAGCAGCAATATTTATTTGCTAAAAAGCAATATGAGCGCTACCAACGCTCTGGCGGGGCTGTGGATAAAAATACGCTTGATAAATACTATTTTGAGTATAAAAAGCTTGAGGCAGATTATGCCTATCAGCAAGCCATGCTTAGTAAAACACAGCTCAAAGCGCCATTTGATGGCATAATCGCGGAGAAAAATATCGAGCTAGGCGATGGCGTGAGTGCTAATAGCACGGATTTGTTTCGCATTATTAGCAAAGATGTAAAACTGGTGCTTGAGTTTGATTTTAAATACGCAAGTAAGGTCAAAGTGGGTGATTTATTTAGCTTTAGGATTGATGGTAAGCCACAGAATCTAGAAGTAAAAATATCAAAAATCTATCCCACCGCTAGCACTAGCACGCGCAAGGTGAAAGCAGAAGCTTTAGCGTCTAATGTTATACCCGGCACATTTGGCGATGGCTATATCCATGTAACAGAAGCAAAATAGGACATAAATATGTATAAATTTGCCATTACTCGTCCTGTAACTACACTTATGTTTGCCTTTGCAATTTTGTTTTTTGGCTTTTTGGGTGTGTTTAAAATGCCAACTTCACTATTTCCTAATGTGGATTTTCCCATTGTGGTTGTTATCACTAGCTATCCGGGCGCGAGTGCGGAGATTGTTGAGACAAAAGTGACAGATAAAATTGAGGAAGCCATTATGGGCATTGATGGCATTAAGCGTGTAACTTCCAATTCTGTGCGCAATACAAGTGTGGTTATTGTGCAGTTTGAGCTAGAAAAGCCCCTTGATGTGGCTGTGAATGATGTGCGCGACAAAGTTGGCTCTGTGCAGCTAGATTCTGGAGTGAAAACGCCTAGCATTAATAAATTTGATAGCTCATCTTCGCCTATTATCTCACTTTTTTTGACTAGCGATAAGGTTAAGTCTTCAGAAATGATGAGGCATGCTAAGGATAATATTAAGCCGCTTTTGCAAAAAATATCAGGTGTAGGCGGGGTGGAGCTAAGGGGATATAGGCAGCGACAGATTAGAATCTATGTAAGCCCTACGATGCTTAATAAATACGCACTCACTTATGTAGATATTGCGAATAAAATTGGATTAGAGAATCTAGAAATTGATGGCGGGCGGCTCGTTGGCGCGCTGCAAGAATGGTCTGTGGTGACTGATGCGCAAAGTGTCAATTTAGATGATGTGAGTAATATCCGCGTAGCAGAGGGCGTTAGGCTAGGGGATATTGCCACTATCGAAGATGGCATAGAGGAGGATAGGACTTTTGCTGCATTCAATAAAACGCAGGGCGTTATTTTTGAAGTGCAAAAGATTGCAGGTGCAAATGAAATTGCTATTGCTGATGAGGTGATGAAAGTTTTGCCACAAATTGAGGCTATAAGCCCAGAGTATGAGATTAAGCCCTTTAAAGATACCACACAGCACATTCGCGCAGCCATTTCATCTGTAGAATTTGATGTATTTTTGGGCGTAATACTTGCTGTGTCTGTGGTGTTTTTGTTTCTGCGTAGTGCGACTATTACGCTTGTTTCGGCTGTGAGTATTCCTGTGTCTATTTTTGGCACTTTTGCACTTATGAATTTCTTTGGATTTTCGCTTAATATGCTCACACTGCTTGCTGTAGCCCTTGCCATTGGAATTATTATTGATGATGCGATTGTGGTGATTGAAAATATTCATAAAAAGCTTGAAAGCGGTATGCGTAAGCGTGAAGCAGCTTATGAGGGTGTGCGCGAAATAGGCTTTGCGCTCATTGCTATTTCGGCTATGCTACTATCTGTTTTTATCCCTGTGGGCAGTATGAGTGGTATTGTGGGGAGATTTTTTCAAAGCTTTGGGATTACTGTGGCAGCGGCTATTGGGATTTCTTATATTGTTGTTATTACTATAATCCCCATGATTTCTGCCATTGTGGTAAATCCTACGCATTCAAGATTCTATTATCGCACAGAGCCATTTTTTAAAGCCCTTGATAGCTATTATGTGCGCACTTTAGGCTTTGTGCTGCGACATAGATTAAAGGTGGTTGTTGGTATTTTTGGCGTGTTTTTCTTGTCTTTAATGCTACTAGCAAAGCTTGGTATGGAGTTTATTCTGCCCGATGATAAAAGCGAATTTCAGGTGTTTATGGAGGCAAAGCCGGGCATTAGCATAGAATCTATGAAGCAAAAAACGGGCATTTTGCAAGATATTGTAATGGCGGATAAAAATGTAGATTTTACCACTTTGCAAATTGGTTACAACTCGGAGAGAAATATTTTTAAAGCCCAAATCTATGCGCATCTTAAACCCATAAAAGAGCGCGAATTATCGCAATTTGTGATTATGGAGCAAATTGGTGATAGGCTCAAAGCAAGCGCAGTGGGCAAGGAGTTTATTTTATCTTTATCAGAAGTATCAGATTTTGCTGGTGGGGACGATTCGCCCTATCAGGTGGCAATTTTAGCCCCTAATGAAGAGGCATTACAAACATCTAAAGATAATCTTATTGCGTTACTTAATAATGATGAGTTACTCGCTGGAAAGGTAGATAATATCCACCTAAATACCGCACCAAATTCACCCGAATACCGCCTAAAAATTCTTAAAGCAAATGCCAATCGCTACGGCGTTAGCTCAAAAGATATAGGCGAGGTAGTGCGCGGGGCATTCTCTGGTGAGGCGGCAATTGCTTATTATAAAGAAAATGGCAAGGAGTATGATATTACTATCCGCGCACCTAGTGGGGATAGAATCTCACTTAATGATATTAAAAAATTACAAGTGCGTAATGCAAAAGGGGATTTAATGTTTTTAGAAGGGCTTGTAGAGATAGAATCTACAAGCGCACCATCGGTGATTACGCGCTTTGATAGGCAACGCTCTGTGATTGTGTATGCTTATCCTAAGAAAAATTCTGGCATTTCTTTGGGCGATATGATGAATGTAACGGCGCAAAAGGCGAGCCAATGGTTAGTTCCTGGCTCAAGCTTTAAGCTTCAGGGTGAGGCAGAAAATGCAGAAGAAATGATGGTAGCATTTTTAGTAGCGGTCTTAACGGCTGTAGTGCTTATTTATCTTATACTCGCCGCACTATATGAATCATTCTTGCAGCCTGTGATTATTATGATGACCTTGCCCTTTAGCTTTTCTGGTGCGTTTATCGCCCTTTTTGTGGTGCAGCAGCCTTTTAGTATGTTTTCACTTATGGGACTTATGATACTTATGGGCTTAGTTGGTAAAAATGCTACATTACTCATTGATGTAGCAAATGAGAAGCGCAAGGAGGGGTATAGCACCGATGAAGCACTTATATTAGCAGGTGAATCGCGCCTGCGCCCTATTCTTATGACCACCATTGCTATGGTCTTTGGTATGATACCGCTGGCTATTTCTAGTGGTTCTGGAGCGGGTATGAAGTCGCCTATGGGGGTTTGTATCATCGGCGGGCTGCTTTTTTCAATGTTTTTGAGCCTGCTTATTGTGCCAGCTATGTATAGGTTGCTAGCGCCCCTTGATGATTGGATACAAAGATTCTATAAGCCAAAGGCGGAGGATAAATTTTAAACATACCTAAAGCGCGTTATAATGTGGCATTTAAAGCGAGGTAGAAAATGCACAAGATGATAATGTGTTTGGCTCTCTGTATGGGGCTTAGGGCAGATTCTATAAATGATGTTTTAGCTCAAACTTGCATTAAAAAGCATTACGCGCAGGTAGCTAAGATTGCCAATAATGAAGTGATACTAAAAGATGGCAGCCGCTTTGTGTGGGACGATGGATTGGATAAAAGCTATGAGCAAAAGCTCTCAAATCCTGATATGAATGATGCTTTTGGCACTCCTTATCCTCTAAGCGGCTTTGTAACAAAGCGTGATGAGGATACCTCGCGCATACGACATTTGGGGTTTTATAAGCAAATTTATGGGCATACAGAATCTGAAGTAAAAAAGCAGCTAGTAACGCTTGCGTGGTTTGAAAATTTCCCTAAAAACTTTGTGCTAATAACAACAGCAAATGGCGTGGATAAAGCCTTAACACGCGTGATAGCAAGGCTTAAACAATTGCCCAAGGAGTATCATAAATTTTTGATGTATCAAGATACATTTTATTGGCGCAATATAGCAGATTCTCCTAATCTTAGCCCGCATAGCTTTGCCATTGCGCTAGATATTAATACTAAATTTTCTAAATATTGGCTATGGGATAAAAAGCAGCACGATATGTATCATTATGAAAATGAAATCCCACTAGAGATTGTGCGGGCGTTTGAGGAGGAGGGCTTTATATGGGGTGGGCGATGGTGGCATTATGATACAATGCATTTTGAGTATCGTCCAGAGATTATCTGCTACGCCAAAGGCATAGCTACCAAATCGCAAAACTAGGGACAAAATGCAGAGGGTTATAGAATCTAGATTCTATAAAGCCTTGATTTTATTATTTACAAAATAAAGCGCCATATGAGGTAGCTGCCCCATACAAAAGCGACAAAAAGGCAAGAAAGTAGCTGCAAGGCGCTGCCCATATCTTTAGCTTTTTTGGCAAGTGGGTGAATGTCAAGGCTTGTAAAATCAATGGCATTTTCAATCGCAGAGTTAATAAGCTCGGCTAAAACACACATCACACAAGGCAGTACGAGCAGCACAAGCTCTACCCAACTTTGCGCAAGAAAAAAGGCTATAAGACTTAAGACAATGCCTATAAGCAGCACTTGCCTAAAGCCCTCTTCCTCTTGCCACGCAGCCCTTATGCCATCAAGTGAGAAAAAAAAGGCATTATAAAGACGCTTAAAGCCCCTCTTGCCCTTCTTGTCATTGCGCTCTGGCTTTTTTTGCATAAGATTAGTTTGAAATCACTTCAAGTTCGTAGTTTTCAAAAAAGTGGGATATATTTGGGTCTTCCATAAATACTTCTGGTGAGACAAACTGCAGCTCTCTATCTTTTTTATGTGAGAATAAAAAGCCTAGCTCGTGCGTATTGCCTAACATGTAAGATTCTAAGGCATCGCCAAATTTTATAAGCGCATCTTGATAAAAATCACCATTAAGCATAAGGCTCGCGCCAATGGTAAAAAGCGTATTTATTTGCTTTGCATACTGGGCGTAAGTCTCTCTATCTGCAGGCATACCTTGCAGCGCGCTAGTAAGCTCAAAATATTTATACAAATCATTGCTAAAGCCTCTATCTCTAGTCTTTATCATACTTTTATTGATAGCGTATTTATATCCCATATCATCTACAGAATCTACCGCACCATCGCCCGCATTAAAAGTGTCTTGGAGCATGATTTTGGCATAAAATTCCTCTAAAATTTGCGCAATGTTTTGCGTGCTAAATTGGCTGCGTTGGTAGGTCTCCTCATTTTGCACTTCATAATCGGCATTTGAGGCTTTAATGTTGCAATGCACTTGCTCAATGAGTTGATCATCACTTTGGTTTAGTGCAACATCACACGCTGCATTTTGAGGGATAAACGATTGGACAACATTCATAATCTGCTCATAAGCTTGCTTATCCTCTTGTGCTTCTGGTTCTTGTGTTTCTAGCTTCATTTCTTTCACATTCAGCAAAGCTTGTAGCGAATGTTCATCAAGTGAATTAATATCAAAGCCCACACCGCGCAAGATAAAGTTGGCATAATCATCTATATTGACCACAATTTGCTTGCTATAACAGCCCACTTGCAAGATACCCTCACATACAAAAGGCTCCCAGCTAGTAATAGCGGCTACTTTGCTTGTGATATTTTCCATTTGTTTGTTGAGCGTTTGCTCCATTTGGCTTTTCATTTCTTTAGTTTTTGATGAAACAAAAATACCTAGTGCTATGGCGATAAGCGCGCCAATTCCTAAGATAAGGGCGATGAGTTTTTTCATAAATGTCCTTTGGAGAAATGGGATAAGTAAAGGGAGGGATTATAGCATAAATTCATAATTATTGATGTGTATAGAATCTAGCCCATCTTGTGCAGATAGGCTAGTAAACGAGGCTTATTGTTTCATACTAGTAGCGCTTGCAGAGACCTTATCTACTTCACTAAAGTTATAGGGCTTAGTGTTTTTATCAAGCTCTAAGAGTTCTTTTGGCGCTTCGCCATTGATTTCTTTATGTTTGTAATAGCGCTCTCCCGCAGTATGTCCATTTAAATCAATCTTATAGACAATTTCGCCGGGATTAAACTTTTGAATATCATCAAAGCCTAGATTTGAGGTTTTAAAGCCTTTGATGCCATTTTGGTTAGCGATTTCTACAAGTTTAGTTTGTCCCATTCTTGCCATTTCAACTGCTTGAAGTAGCATACGGCTCGCCTCTCGAGGATTATGGAATCCTGTGGAGTTTTCCGCACCTACAAAGTCGCCTCTCATTTGCCCACGTCGGTGAAGCTCTAGTGGCTCTTGAAGGGCTTTTGAAATCTTAGCATCATCTGGCTTGCCATCTGTTTGGTAAGCAGGGAGTTTGCCAAGCTCTTCGCGCAATTTTTTAATATCAAAAATAAGGCTAACAGTCGCATATTCCGCACTTCTTAAATCAAAGGCTACAGATTTTTGAATATCAGCAATTTGTTGCTTTAGATACTCCTCAGGTTGAGCGTGGCAGGTTTTGCACGCAGAGTTAATATCAAAAAGTGGCGAAGTGATATTGTGCTGTGTGACTTTTTTCCCGCCAGCACCTTTAATGTAGGGCATATGGCAGTCTGCACAGCTCACGCCATTTGCCGCATGCACGCCGCCGCTAAACATTTCATATTCTGGGTGCTGAATCTTAATCATAGGCGCCTTAGTTTCTTTATGCGTCCAGTCTTCTTTAAATACAGGGCGGACAGCATCATAATGCTCATCAAGCATTTCTATTCTAAAGTTTTCACCCTTTTTCCACGCACTCCATGGGAATGTGAGATTAATGCCATCAACTTCAATTTCTGTAGCCTTATTACCTTCTCTCCAATGCTCGTATTCATCATAAGTTTTTTGCGTGCCATTCCACCATTTTTTGCTTGTATCAGTAGCGATAGATTCACCCATGACTTTGACCTTTTGACCTGTGGGCTTAAAGTAGTATTCCACATGGCATTGCGCGCATACGAGCGTTCTCATCTCTTTTCTATCCGCTTTTACGCCTTGCACAGGGTCGGCTTGATAGCCTCTGCCTACAAGGGCGTTAATGAGCGCAGGGCGCACTACTCTTAGGCTCATATCATCAGGATTATGGCAGTCTGCGCAGGTTACACCCATTCTTTTGCCCCCATGTGGCCCGCTATGCTCTGCTGAACCCTCTTGAATGCCATTTCGTGCGGGAATATTTTTTATCATAGTCCAATATTTTGTGCTATTAAATACAGAAAAATCCCCTTTGGCCGCATTTTTAATAAGCCACGGAGTCCAGCCGCTATGGCAATTCATACAAGCAGCAGGCTGTCCGCCAAATTTTGCAAAACCATGCGCGTTAAGAAAATCTTTATTATTCCTTGCTGTGTCCATTTGGTCTACTTGAATCCAAAAATGCCCGCGCTCTTCATTTGCATCAATGCTAAATGGATAGCCTGCCCACAAAATCGTTAATTGCGGGTAGCGGATAAGTTTTGAATACGACAAATTCCCCCCGAAATTTGTATATTTTGGGGTGTCTGTCTCTACTTTGAGATACATATCAAGGTATTCAGGGAAGTTTTTACCCCAAAAATCAAATGTTGGATTCTCATCTGTAAGCTCTACAAGCTGTTTGGAGATAACGCCAGTATTGCCCGCTTGCTTTGATGAAATATCTTGATTAAGCCACAAAAGTGCCACTATAACCACAACAGCCACAACAATCAGTATAGGCAGCATTCCTCTTTTTTTCTGCATCTTGTCCTCCTTAAAGTCTTATTTTAGAATCCTCGCTTGTGTCCTACGCCCTCATGGCACGAAACACAGCTTAAAGCGTTATTATGTCCGGGTGTGGTCGTGGGATTAACCGCATTTTGCACATAATCGATATGACATCGCACACAATTATCTTGCACCATTTGCTTACTTGAGGCATTGGCGCTAAGGTTAGTGGGCAATGTCTCAAGCTCAAAAGTAAAGGCATAGGCGTGTCCAACGCCACTTTTAGCCTTTGCAATCCATTTGGATACAAAATTATGCGGTAAATGGCAATCATTGCAAGTCGCTCTTGGCTGTCCTGCGATTTTTTGAGAGTGAGGGGCGCTAAGATAGTCGTTATACACCTCGTTCATAATGTGGCAATTATTGCACGCTTCGCTATCATTACTAAGATATGATGTGCCTTTGGCATGGTAAAATGTATAGCCCGCAAGCACAACAACGGCAATGATGAGAAAGGTGAAAATATTTGACAGCAGAGAGGACGACTGATTTTGTCTATCTCGTCTCAATAAACCCTCCTTATTTGTGTTGCCGAGTGAGAATCTATAAGAAAACACTCGCTAGAATTTTATTATTATTGCTATAAAAATGATTTGATAAATATCAAATAAAGGGGAAATATGTTTTTTTATACAAGTTTGGAGAGCGCACTTTTTGCTAGTGAACCTGTGCGTTTTGCGCTCACTCATCGCTTAGGAGGTGTGAGTAAAGGCGCATTTAGCACGCTTAATCTTGGTTATCATGTGGGCGATGCGGCACACGATGTAGCGCAAAATCACGCACTTATCGCGCATAGATTCTATAATTGCTTTAATGTGCAATCTATAGAAGCGCCCATAGTGCATTATTGTAATCAAATACACAGCACGCATAGCTTGATATTAGAAGATGCCTTTGCTAGTCAAAATATAAGTGGCGCAAGCGTGTGTTTGGGCGAGGCTGATGGGATTATCACGCATACACCCCATAAGCTCGCCCTCATTATGGTGGCAGATTGTAATTCCATTTTGCTCTATGATAGAATCCACCGCGCCCTTGCGCTCATACACGCTGGGCGCAAGGGCGTGTTTGGCAATATTTTGCAAGCGACCCTAGAGCATTTGCACACACATTTTGCCACGCGCGCGCAGGATATATTGATGTATGTGGGCGCATCTATTCGTGCTTGCTGCTATGAGGTGGGCAAAGAGATACAAAATGAAGCGCTAGCACTCTTTGGGCGCGATGTGTTGCAGCGCAATAGGCTTGATTTGATTATGTGTCTCACAATGCAGGCAAGGGCGCTAGGCATTATGGATAATCATATCGAGATAAGTCCGCATTGCTCATGCTGTGAGCCTTTGTTGTATTCATATCGAAAGGAGCGCATAACTGGGCGCTTTGGGCTTTTAGCGATGATAGAATCTTAGATTCTGCGTGCCATTGTGCTTAGGACTTTAGATAATTTGCAGCCATTTTGGCAAATAGGCTACAAATCTATCTTGTATAAGGCTATGGTGCATAAGATTGCCTTTGAATACCACTTTCTCCACATTATGGGCTTTTGCAAGCTCTACAAGGCTTAGGGATAGAATCTCGCATATCGAGCTTACTGCGCCATAAGCTACGCCCTCTATTTCTAGCCCTCCAAGCAGGTAGC
Source organism: Helicobacter jaachi (assembly GCF_000763135.2). Lineage (NCBI taxonomy): Bacteria > Pseudomonadati > Campylobacterota > Epsilonproteobacteria > Campylobacterales > Helicobacteraceae > Helicobacter > Helicobacter jaachi. The sequence goes on from NZ_JRPR02000001.1 coordinate 437,638, forward strand.
AAAGCGGCAAGCGCAGGGATTTCTCCACATCAATACTGCATATCTCGCTCCCGCTTAATTTCATATATCAAGCTTGCTTACATGCGCAAATAAATATGATTGCGCTGCCTTAAGCGTATCAAGTGCGCAAGGCTTGCGTTCGCCAAACATCTCGCCTATGAGCTTTAAGATATCGCTCATATTATGCGATATCTCCGCTTGTGCGTGATTTATAGAATCTACAGATTCTATATGTGGCTGCATTTTGCGCCATTGCTCATAATTCTCCACAAGGCGCGCGCCAAGCTTATTTCTGCCTCTTAGATTCTGTAATAATATAGGCAAATGCGCCGAAAAGCTACAATGCAGTAAATTTTCGCCCTCTGTTTTATAAATGCGTGTGGGCAAATGCGTATCAAGCTCAAGGCAAAGCGTTTCAGTGCTTAAATCATCGTTCATATCATGGATAAAGGGGAGTGTTTTAAAAGTTTTTGGCGTTGTGATATAGGCATTTGCGTTATTTAGCGGCTCTTCAATATGCCCAAAACTATCCCAAAAATCAGGCTCACTGCACGCGATACAGCCATGTCCGGCGCGCACAGGCCAACTTGTTTTAGCGTTAAATTTCACCTTAGGGCAGTTATTTGAGACATAAGGTCCCTTGCAGCCCACTTTATACAAGCAATATCCATCTTGCAAGCGCTCATCATCAAAGCTTTGGGCAAAATCGCCCGCTTCAAATCTCGCCCTGCGCTCGCATAAATCGTGCAAATTTTTGCCATAGCTCCACAAAGGGCGATTAAGCTCATCGCAAGGCGGGAGGGTTTTTAGCAAAATATAATACATAAGGCTACCTATGATGTTTGTTTCGCTAGGTGGGCAGCCCGGGATATTAATCACGCGTTGTTTAAGGAGCGAGCTTATACCTTTTGCATGCGTGGGATTAGGGTAGGCTGCCTGCACACCGCCAAAGCTACTGCAAGTGCCAATGGCAAAAATGGCTTGAGCTTGCTCTGCTGCTTCCTTGCACTCCATTTCGCCTGTGATACTCTCTGCGCCAGAGGTTAAAAAGTATGCGTTTTCGCCCAAAGACACGCCGCCTTCAATGACTAAAATAAAATCCTTCTTTAATCCATCGTGCAAGGACTTTTTCGCGCCAAAGCCCACTGCACCCATAATCGTTTCGTGATATTCTATAGATATGCACTCAAAAATAAGCGATTCTAGCCCGGGTTTATCAAGCCTTAGGAGGCTTTCACTACAGCCTGTGCATTCTGCCATATGCAGCCATACAAGGTTGGTTGGAGGCTTATGTGTGAGAATCTGTGCGCACATCTCCGCGCCCTCTTTTGGAATTCCAAGCAGGGAGCAAATCTGTGATACCCACTCCTTATTTGCTTCAAAGCGCGGCGTAGGGTGAGCTGCTTTTACCTCATCTAAGTGCGTTTGCAATCGCTCTAGCATGGCTATTTTATCCATTTATCTCTCCCTTTTTCTAGATTCCATACTTCACTAAAGTATGACTTAAATTATAGAATCTACGCTTTTTAGCCCCCGCCGCAGTGCTTCTCCTGATAGGCTAAAAGCCTTAGATTTTCTTTACTTAATTCATAGTCTTTATCAAATTTTTTGCGCACGACTTGTTCGATGATATTAAGGCTGTGTGAATCTTGGCTAAGCATATCAAGCACAAGCCCATAGAGCTGAATATTTTGCGCGATGCATTCAAGTGCTTTATGGCGATTTTGGATAAAGAGCTGCTCATTTTTGGTGTATTCTTGCAGTTTTAGCACAATGGCGGAAAAAACGCGCGCCACTAAATGCGGCTTAATGTATTGTGAAAGTATGCTAGGTAGCTTATCAAGCCATTTGGGCAGCTGCTCTTTTTGCATAAAAAGCAGCACGGGCAAAATATTCATTATAGATTCTGTATATTTATCCACAGAGCGCAGCTCAAACTTAAGCCACAATCGCTCAAATAATCCATAATGATAAGATTGCAAATCCATGCGCTTCCCCCTCCCATGTAGATTCATATAGATTCTGTAGCATTTATAGAATCTGTGCTTGCATTATTATTATAAATCTCTGTGCCAATGCCCTGTGTAGTAAAAAGCTCTAATAAAAGCGAGTGCTCCACGCGCCCATCAATGATATGCGCTTTTTCTACGCCATTTTCCACGCAATCTACGCAGGCTTCAAGCTTTGGTATCATACCTCCGCTAATTACGCCCTCTCTTTCTAGCTGCTTAATCTGCGAAGGGTTAAGGGAGGAGATGAGCGCGTTATTCTTATCTAGCACGCCGGCAATATCGCTTAAAAATATAATCTTTTTTGCCTTTAATGCCTTTGCAATGTGGCAGGCTGCTATATCGGCATTAATATTATAGCCCAAATGCCTAGCTCCCTCACCTGTGGCAATGGGCGCAATAATTGGCACAAAACCATCATTTATAATATCCAATAAAAAGCTAGGATTTACCGCTGTGATTTCTCCAGTGTAGCCTAATGCACCATTATCTTTTGCCCTAGCTTGCAATAATTGCGCATCTTTACCGCTTATGCCCACTGCCTTTGCGCCATAGAAGTTTAAAAATGCTGTGAGTTCTTTATTAATCTCCCCGCTTAGCACCATTTCCACAACGCGCATAGAATCTGCGCAGGTCACGCGATAGCCATTTATGAATTTACTCTCAATGCCCATACTCTCAAGTATTTCATTAATGCGCTTTCCCCCACCATGCACAATTACAGGCTTAATACCAAGCATATACATCATCACAATATCAAGGGCGAATTTTTCTTTTAGCTCAATACTGCTTTGCGCTGCGCCGCCGTATTTAATCACTACAATTTGTCCGCGAAAGATTCTAATAAAGGGCAGAGAATCTAGCAATATCTTCACAACTTTTGCATTTTTCTGCATAACTTAAACCCCTTATTCAAAGTTGAAATGTATTATATCTTAATTTCTAAGGCAAGGAGGTGAATATGAATATAGTCATTCTTGATGCGGATACTTTGGGGGAATGTGATTTAAGCCAGATAGAGGCTTTGGGCGATGTAGTGAGCTATGGCTTTACAGAATCTGCGCAGGCTTTGGAGCGCTGCAGGGAGGCTGATATTATTATTACTAATAAAGTTATCCTTAATGAGGCGCTTTTAAAGCAGCTTAATAAGCTTAAGCTCATTTGCATTACCGCTACAGGCACTAATAATGTAGATTTAGATTATGCCGCACAAAGGGGGATTGTGGTGAAAAATGTCGCGGGCTACTCTACAGATTCTGTAGCGCAGCATACTTTGAGCTTGGTGCTGCATTTTTTGGCGTATCTTAGCTATTATGATAATTATTGCAAAAGTGGGGAGTGGTGTGAAAGCAAGGTATTTGCGCATATCCATAGCGGTATGAGGGAGCTTAAGGGCTTGCAGTGGGGCATTATTGGCTTTGGGAATATTGGGCAAGAGGTCGCAAGGCTCGCACAATGCTTTGGCGCGAATGTGAGCTATCACTCCACAAGCGGCAAAAATACGCAGCAGAGCATTACACATAAAAGCTTAGAGCAGATTCTATCCCAAAGTGATATCATCTCTATCCACGCTCCGCTTAATACGCATACGCATAATCTCATTAATGCCACGAATTTGCCATTATTAAAAGATAATTGCATACTCATTAATGTCGGACGCGGAGGGATTGTGAATGAGCGTGATATAGCGGCGTTTTTGCGCACTAAATCTATGTTTTTTGGCACAGATGTGCTAGAGAATGAGCCTATGAAACCAAATCACCCATTTTTAGACAAAGCCATCGCGCCTAAAATCCTGCTCACTCCACACATCGCGTGGGCGTATGAAGAGGCTAGGGCAAAGCTTCTTTCACTCACTGCGCAAAATATCCGCGAGTTTCTAGGCTAGATTCTATAGAATCCACGCTATTGCTTTTGTAAAAGCCGCGCGCATCTTGCAAAGCGCAGCAGAGCCGCGCATTTTGCGCTTTAGTAAAATTATTGCCCCTGAATATGCAAGATAAAATCACCCCTTTGGGCTTTTAGTGTCTCTAAAAACGCACTATCTTCTAGCTTGCCCAAAAACACAAGCCCGCTATGTGGTGGCTGCGCTTCATAAAAAATGCCTAAATTTCCCCAAGGTGAAAAGTAAAATAAATCCCCAATTTGCGGGATATAACCACTTTTTCCCTGTTTTGTGAGCCGCTTAGACAAGGCTGGGCTTATCTTTTCCTTTCCTACATAATCGCTAAAGTTTAAGCTTAAAGGCAGCAGGCTTGCAAACTCTAACGCTGCAGGGCTAGAATCTAGCGCCACATTTGTGCTTAGTTTTTCACCATTTGCCTCTAGGATTAATTTCACGCTCATATTAGCTCCTTTTGTCACTGCTTTTGCACTTACATTTATCTTTGCACCCTGCGCAGGCACATTCACACCTAAAAATAGAAAAGTTAGCATTAAGATTCTATAGCTCATATACTCTCCTTGAATCTAGTATTTTGCATTTAACTTAGCGCCCTATACAAGCCTTTTTAGCGGCTTTGCAGGATTTCCACCCACTATCACATTTGCTGGCACATCTTTTGTCACTACGCTCCCTGCGGCAATAATAGCATTATCACCGATATTTACCCCCGGGCAAATAATCGCGCCAATGCCTATCCACACGCGATTGCCGATATTTATGGGCTTGCAAAAAGTCGCTTTGCGTCGCTGTGGGTCAAAGTCGTGATTAATAGTCGTTAGGCGGCAGTTTGGCGCGATAAACACACCATCACCAATATTTATGCCACCTCGGTCCATAAAAGTGCAGTTTTGATTCATAAAAAAGTCGCGCCCTACGCGGATATTACGCCCAAAATCTGTGTAAAATGGCGGGATAATCCACACACTAGAATCTAGCTCCTGCCCTGTAATCTCACTCCAAATCTCGCGCACCTCCTCTTCGCTGTGCCACACGCTATTTAGCATATGTGTAAGGCCCATTGCGCGGCGAATGATTTCTAGAATCTGCTCGCATTCAGGGTCATTCATATCCACTAGCTCGCCTGCTTTATCACGCGTGAAAATATCTCTTTTGCTTGTAGGAGCAGGCGTGCTGCGCCACTTTTTATGCGTCCTATCAAGCCCAATTTTACTAGGCAGACTTTGTGCTAGCTCTAGATTCTGTAATCTCTTAGTATCCATGCTTGTCCTTTAAATACTTCCACTATCGATGACATAGCGGTAGCGCGCTTGTTTGTTTAGCACATTTTGCCACGCAGAATTTACGCTATTTGCCTTAATTATCTCAATTTGTGGGCGGATATTATGCGCTGCGCAGTAGTTTATCACATCTTGCGTTTCTTTCATATCGCCAATAAGCGATGCGGTGTAATTCACGCGCGATTGACTAAGGGCTAGATTTGACAAACTCACCTCAAATTTAGGCGGCATACCCACCTGCGTGAAAGTCCCAAAGGGCTTCACACACGCCGCATACGCCCCCACATCAAAGGCTGCAGGTATCGTGCTTATCATATAATCAAGGCTGCCTTTATACGCATTTAGCGCGCTTGTATCCTTTAGCGCGTCTTTAACTACAATCACCTCACTTGCCCCAAAGCCCTTAATATCGGCACTTTTAAGAGACGTGGTAGTGAAAGCATAGACTTTCGCGCCCTTGCTTACAGCAAGTTTTACCGCCAAATGCCCCAAGCCGCCAATGCCCGCCACACCGACTTTATCGCCCTTTTTAATATTATATTTCATCAAAGGCGAATAAGTCGTAACCCCCGCACAAAGCAAGGGCGCAGCCTCCTCAAAACGCAGATTCGCAGGGATTTTCACCGCAAAATGCGCATTTACCACGATATTACTCGAATATCCGCCCTGCGAAATGCCACTAGGCTCGCGCAAATCCTTAAAGCCATAAGTAAAAAGCGTGTCCTTGTCGTATTGCTCTCCGCCCTTTAGGCTATTTGGCGCGCTATGCAGCTTAAAATTATCGCACATGCAGCCCACACCCACTCTATCGCCCACTTTAAAGCCTTTGACTTTCGCGCCCACTTTTGCCACTATGCCTACGATTTCATGCCCGGGGACTTGCGGATATTGTTGAGCGCCCCAATCGCCCTTAATTTGATGAATGTCGCTATGGCAAATACTTGCAAACTTTATGTCAATCAAAATGTCATTATCGCTAAGGGCGCGCCGAAAAAACTCAAAAGGGCGCAAAATGCCACTATTATCAAAGGCAGCTAAGCCTTTGGATTTTATGGTGCTTGTGGTGCTTGCGTTTGCAGTGCTTGTAGCATTTGTAGTATTTGCAAAAAGATTTGATACTCCAGCATTTAGTGCCACAGCAGCTAATGTCCATTTCCCTGAATGCTTTAGAAACTCTCTGCGATGTTGATTTTTCATAATTTCTCCTTTTGATAGAATCTAAATTGAAAGTATAAAAGATGAGACTTACTCTAAGTCAAGGGGGATTGGGTAGATTTTATGAAAAATGCTACATAAAATAATTTAGATTCTATAGAATTTTAGATTTTTTCATATCATTTTTAATCGTAAAATACGTATTAGTTATAAATTTATTACTACATTATATTTTTATACCTACTTGATTTTATTAACTAAATCTATTAGCATTCCAAACGACAAATCAAGCCTTGCAATATGCAGAGGCAGATTTGATTTATTTTGAAAGGATTCTTATGAAAATAGCAGTATTATCAGCAAATGGCAAAAGTGGCAGTCTCGTTGTGAAAGAGGCTTTGGCAAGGGGTGATGAGGTGAGCGCCTTCGTGCGGCAAAACAAGCAAAATGTGCCAAATGGAGCAAAAATTATTACAAAAGATATTTTTAATATAGAATCTAGCGATTTGGCTGGCTTTGATGTGGTCGTAGATGCCTTTGGCGAGTGGGTAAATCTCTCTTTACACCTAAAACATATACAGCATTTGGCGCAAGTATTTAGCCATCTCTCGCACACAAGGCTTATAGTTATTGGCGGTGCGGGCAGCCTGTATGTGGATAAGGAGCATAAAACCCGTCTTTTAGATTTGCCCACATTCCCCAAAGAATACTTAGGCGTAGCGCAAGCTACAGCAGATGCGCTAGACTTTTTGAGAAAGCAGGATTTTAACTGGACTTATGTAAGTCCGCCGGCTGACTATGTCGCAGATGGCGCAAGAAGTGGGAAATATACTATTGGGGGTGAGGAGCTTTTCACTAACTCCAAAGGCGAGAGCAAGGGGAGCTATGCTGATTTAGCCCTTGCTGTGGTGGATATGGCGCATACTAATACGCACAACAAACAAAGAGTAAGCATAGTGAGCGAGATTTAGGGAATGCATAGCAGCGCGGTATTATAAAATTTAGTCTTAGATTCTATAAATTGAGTGATATGGACAGAAAGCAGGATAGTGATGCAGATTCTATAATTTCCACGCTGTTGCTTTTTTAACAAAAAGCCGCGTGGTCTTACAAATGTAAGCAAAGCTCACATTTGCGCCTAAAGTATAAAGTTATAGCTGCTTAAAGCATCTATCAACTTATTTTTAGGTTAGATTCTATAAGAAAATAGCGGCAGGATTTTAGAGTTAAAAACGGGGTTTTGGAGCAAAGTGTGCAGGGAGTTTATTAAATATAAATGACCAAACACTTTGCGAACACATCGCCGTTTTTCACCTAAAAGCCAACGCGGTATTATAGAATCTGCGCTACCTCCTTGGCGTGATAGCTAATGATAATATCAGCTCCGGCGCGCTTAAAGCCTACAAGCGTTTCAAGCAGCACACGCTCATAATCAATTAAGCCCGCCTTTTGCGCGCATTTGAGCATAGCATACTCCCCGCTTACATTATACACAGCCAAAGGCAGCAAGGTGCGCTCACGAATATCACGCACAATGTCTAAATACGCTAAGGCTGGCTTCACCATTAAAATATCAGCGCCCTCAAGCTCATCAGTTAGGCTCTCTAAAATGGCTTCTCTGCGGTTGGCGGGGTCTTCTTGATAGGATTTTCTATCTCCAAAGCTAGGCGCAGAGTTTGCTACATCGCGAAATGGTCCATAGTAGCCGCTTGCAAACTTTGTAGAATAGCTCATAATAGGAATATGCGCAAATCCGCTTTGGTCTAAAAAGCGGCGAATAGTAGTCACCATACCGTCCATCATCGCACTTGGAGCTATCATATCTGCGCCACTTGCGGCAAGCACTACGGCTTGCTGCCCAAGTATCTCAAGCGTGGCATCATTATCCACGCTATCAAGCTTTTTATCTAAAATCCCGCAATGCCCATGCTCTGTGTATTCGCAAAAGCACAAATCCACGCTTATGAGCATTTGTGGGTGATGCTTTTTGATTTCTTGGCACGCGCGCGCGATAATGCCTTCATCACTCAAAGCCTCACTGCCAAAAGAATCCTTATGTTTAGGCAGTCCAAAAAGTAAAATATGATACAGCCCAAGCTTCGATAATTCCTCACATTCTTTTAACACATTATCAATGCTTAGCTGATAGACTTGCGGCATTGAGGGGACCTCGTGCTTAATATTTGTGCCATGCATAACAAAAAGCGGATAGATAAAATCTTGCCTATGAAGTTGCGTCTCTCTTACCAAATCGCGTAGGCTAGATTTTAGGCGCGTGCGTTTAAGGCGTCTAAACATTTATTCTCCTTTTGCTTTATAAAATTTTGGTTTTTTATCAATGAGGCAGTAATTTTCCACCACGCAGTGATGAATGATGAAAATATTGCAGCCATCCTCGTATTTGTAGCTAAAATTAAAGCCTTGATTATCAAGGGTATTTTTAATGATATACATGCCAAGCCCAAAGCCCTGTGATGAGGGGTTATTGGGATTTTTAAAATAGGGCTTGAAATAATCTTGCAAGCGATATTGTAGCATTTCGCCCTTTGAGCTGGTGTAGAGTTTGTCATTTTTGGCATATACGCACACTTTATTATCGCTGCTGTATTTTATGGCATTATCAAGCAGATTCTTAAGCGCGATAGAAAATAAATCAAAATCTGCTTTGATGAGTGCATCTGGCGAGAGAAGTGTAATGGGGCTATTGCCATCGATGAGCAGCATATCCTCTGTGTGGCTAATCAAATCTGCTAGGAGGAATTCTTGCTTGTTGAGGTGGTAGTTTTTGGAATTAATTTGCTCTAACTTGGCAAATTCGTTAATAAGCTCATTAAGGCGCATAAAAGCCGAGCAAAGCTGCTGCTTTTGCATACTATCTTGCACCATTTCAGCCACGATGCGCCCTTTTGTTATGGGCGTTTTAAGCTCGTGCATAATAGAGCGCAAAAGCAGGCTGCGCGATTCGTTTAGGGATTTAATTTTATTTGATGCTTTGTGAAATTCGGCATATAATTCACCAATTTCATCTTTGGTGTTGTGGTTAAATTGTGTATCAAAATTGCCCTCAGCAAATTGCTTAATCTGCCCTTTGAGGACTTTAAGCGGCATAAGGCTCTTTAGCACGATAAAAAACACAAAAGTCAAAAGCACAATGCCAATAAAAGTAATCACATAAAAATCCTCATAAGAGCGGCGTGAATTATCCTTATATAGCGTGGTTTCATCGTGTGTTTCAAGTAGAATATAAATGCCATTTTGGGTATTGACAGCCTTTGCAAAAAGCCCATTAAAATTATTAGGAATTTTATTAATCTCTTGCAGCACTCTTTTTATTTCTTGCTCTTCAACTGGAATAAACTGCATACTTTTTAAATATTGTTTGATAATATCAATATTGCCCCCATATTGCATAATCTCATTAATGGTAGCGGTAAATTGCTTGTAGCGCAGCTCAGAGAGGAGATTTTCATTCTCTATATGGTCTTCAATGAAATAATAAGAAATAGCAAAAAAACTAAGAAGCGCGCATAGAAAAAGAATAATGATTTTAAAAAAGATTGAATGCCGAAATTGCAGCATTGGCTATGCCTCGAGTTTATAGCCTACACCGCGCACGGAAATAATGTATTGGGGTTGCTTTGGATTTTCTTCAATCTTAGAGCGCAAACGCCCGATAATCACATCAATGCTTTTATTTGAACTTTCAGGATTAATTGATTCAGATTCTATAGCAATTGCCTCGCGGGAGAATACATGCCCCTTTTTACTAATAAGTAAAGTAAGAATCTCGTATTCTGCGCGCGTAAGCTCAAGCTTTTTATCTTTAAAAAACACTTGTCGGCTGTATTTATCAATCCTAAAAACGCTATCTTTTTCTTTATCTTGCTCTTTAATGCTTTTTTTATTGTAGCGCCTTAGCAGTGACTGGATTCTGGCGACTAGTTCTTTTGGGTCATAAGGCTTTGAGATATAATCGTCTGCGCCAGATTTTAGCGCCTCTACTTTGTCATCAACATCGCTGCGCGCAGAAGATACGATGATGGGAATGCTATTTTGCTTAGCTACGCGCTTGCACACTTCTAAGCCATCAAGATTTGGCAGGGTCAAATCAAGGAGTAAAATATCAAAATGTTTAGCATTCACCGCGCTCATACCTGTGTATGGCTCATCATAGTTGGTTACATTCATATCATATTGCTTGAGGTAGCCTGTGATAATCTCTGCTAACTCAACATCATCTTCAATCATCAAAACTTCTAGCATTGCCCAGCCTTTGTGTCATTGTGTTATGTAAAAAAGTCAAGGATTGTATAATAAAACACTTTTTAGATAGCTTAAAGCCCTTGTGCTAAAAGAGAGTGAGATAAAGAGGAGATGGAGAAAGAAACCGCTCAAGTGGGGGTCTCAAGCGGTATCAATAAAAGTTTGGTTATCGGTGTGAGCATCTTTAGAGGAAACAAGGAGGAAGTTGGAGGGGGATAACCTCCTTTTTGAGATGACGCTCACAATGGGTTAATCCATCACCTCGCCCTATCTCATTTCGGGTCAAAGGCTAGGAGGCATTGTAAGAGATATTTTTAAATATAGATTTAACAGCACATTTTTACGCTGTGTAAATTTACCCTCTTATATCATCTAAGCGTTCTTGAATAATGCTAAGCTCGTATTCAAGAAAATTTATCGTAATATTTAGAGCAGATTCTATATTTTTATTTTGTGCCACGCTCAATCCCTCAAAAAGCACCAAAAGCCGCTCTTGGAGCATTTCTAAAAACTCACATTCCTCCCGCAGTGCTTCATGGCTTTTATTCACCCTTTGGATATTGGAGAGCTGTGCGGGTGTGATGGGCGTGATATTGCCACTATGGTTAATGTGCAAAGGCGCGGCATTTGCCTCCTTTGGCGTATCGCTTGGAGAGAGTTCATTAAGCGTTTCAAGTATTAAATCTTTGAGGTCCATTCTAGTAGCCACCTTTGAAATTGGAGTAAATCCTCTTCATTTCGAGGATTGCTAAAAAGCTCTAATTGCGCCAGATTGGGCGAAGGAAAATGCCTTTTTGTGGATAAAAGGCGTTCAATAGCTGCCTGCGCCTCCCTATTATCAGGCTCACTTGAAAGTATATCGCGATAAATCTTAAGTGCATCTTCTTTTAAGCCTTGCATTTCATAGATTTGCGCTAGCAAGGTGGTTTTAATACTCATTTTACCACTCCTTTTTTAAATGTCATCTTGCAGATTCTATAAACTTAATATGTTTAAGATTCTATATAGCGCTCATCGCAAAAGCTGCTAATGTGCAGATTGCTAAAAGCATTTTTAAGTGATTTAAAAAAATTAGGATTTTCTAGCTCCATATTTTTAAGAAATGTCTTTGTAGCCTCCCGCGCATAAGGTCTTTTATCAGAATCTAGCCAATTAATAGGGCAGTTACAATCTGGCGCGATGTAGATGCTATTACTTGCGATAAAATCAATAATTTGCCGCTCGCGCACAAAAATAAGCGGACGAATAACCTCCAAGCCATTTTCCGCGCGATAAATAGGCGGCATAGAGCGCAGGCTGCCATTATAAGTAAGATTCATAAAAAAGCTCTCCGCTGCATCATCAAGGTGATGGGCAAGGGCTAGTTTATTAAACCCACCCTCCAAAGCCTTGCTATACAGCGCTCCACGCCGCATACGCGAGCAAAAACTGCAATAAATCGTCCCCTCGCGTTTATTTTGCTCTAAAATCTCATAAATATCTGTGCGATACAGCTCATAGGGGATTTTTAGCCGCTCACAATACTCAAAAATATATTCATATTCTCCACCCCTGCCATAATCCACCGTTAGCGCTTTGAAAGTAAATTTAAAAGGCGCATGTCTTTGCATATAGGCAAAAATAGTAGCCAAAAGGATAGAATCTTTCCCTCCACTTAAGCCTAGCAAGATGCTATCACCCTCTTTTATAAGCCCATATTGCGCATTGCATCTGCCCACAATGCTTAAAATTTTTTTGCTAATAGTTGGCGCGCTTTTAGTGGCTTTAGGCGTAGTGATAGGAGCTTGTGCATTCATTTTTTATCACGCTTAAAATAATCTCTATTTTGATAAATTAAAAAGCAAAGGTATAAGCCCATTACAGAAGCAATAATGACTTTTTCGTATGTATCCATTACGCCCCTCCTTTTAGCAAAGATAGAATCTGCGCCTTATGAATGCAAGTATCATCATATTTAATAATAGCAATATGCTCACTTTGGTTAATATACCACTCGATTATGCCTTGAACTTTATCAAGATTATTAAGATTTTTTGCCTCCTCAATGGGCAGGTAAATATTTTTATGATTTTTGGGATTACTTAAAAATACAGCAAGCAATATCGCCCACACAACGCACACAACGCCAATAATAAGTGATAAATGAAGCAGCCCAACTCTATCATAGAGCCACCCGCCGCACACGCCTCCAAGTGCTGAACCCACATAACCAAGCGTGGTAAAAATCCCTAATGCCGCACCTTTTTGATGTGCCTTTGGATAGCGGCTTGCAAGTGATTGCATAATAGGCTCATGAATGGCAAACCCCACAAAAAACACCAGCACCCCACAGCCAAAGAGCGCAAGACTATGCTGCTTTGTGGCAAAAGCCATAAGAAAATACGCTAGCATAAATGCAAAAATACCAAAGAGCATGACAGCTTTAAACTGCCCCTTTTTCTGCGCAAAGACAGATGAGGGACCCATAGCCAAAATAGCTAAAAGTGCCGCTGGCGTATAGACTTTCCACAATTCCCCCTCACTCATGCCAAAATGATGTGTAAGGGCTAAACTCACGCACACAAAGGCAAAAATCATCAAAAACTTTTGCAAAAATGCGCTGAGATTCATAATCAATAAATTTTTATCTTTCACCACGCTTTGCAGGCTATCATCAAAGAAGTGATACTGCACATTTGGCGTATTAGGCACTTTCCAGTAAAGGATAATGAGTGAAATCACGCAAAGCACGCTTGTAATCAAAAAAAGCGTATTCAACCCAAAATGACTAGCAATCATAGGGCTAAGCAGCATAGCTAGCACAAAGCTTAAAAATATTCCCCCACCCATCACCGCCATTGCTTTATTGCGCTCTTCTTCTTTGGCTAAATCTGCAATTTGCGCGCTCACCACACCGCCAATGGCACCAGCACCCTGTAAGAAACGCCCAATAATAAGCATAGTAATATCACTAGAGAACGCACACACCAGCGAGCCGATAAGAAAAATCACTAAACCAATGCCAATAATATGCTTGCGATTATATTTATCGCTCCATATCCCAAAGGGCGTTTGAAAGATGATTTGCGTAATGGCATATCCTCCAGCGGCTAAGCCCGCAAGAAACGCGCTTGTATGAAATGCATCAGCATAAAGCCCAATAATTGGCAATACGATAAAAAGCCCAAAAAATCGCAGGCTTGTAATCAGCGCTAGAGGGAAAATTCGCTTTATCATTATGCTAGAGGCTTTCACAAATTTGTATAGATTCTATAACACTTCCTTCTTTGATACTATCAAGGACTTTAAAGCTTTGTGCATCATTTTCATCAATGCCGCCAAAGACCGTATGCTCCCCATCAAGATGAGGTTGTGGGGCAAAGCAGATGAAAAACTGACTGCCACCCGTATCACGCCCAGCGTGAGCCATAGAGAGCGCACCTCTTTTGTGCTTATGCTTATTATCACTTAGCTCACATTTAATGCGCCAGCCCGGACCGCCCGTGCCATTGCCAATAGGACAGCCACCTTGCGCCACAAAATTAGGTATCACGCGATGAAAATTTAATCCATTATAGAATCCACTTTGTGCCAATGTAGCAAAATTCATCACACTTTGGGGCGCGCTTTCTCCAAAGAGTTTAAGCGTGATAGCCCCAAGCGGCTTGCCCTCCTTTGAATTGACATGAATAATGGCATATTTATATTTATTTAGCTCCTGCTCATTAATTTCATAAATTTTAAGCTCTTCCATAGCACACTCCTTAAAATTGTATAATAAAAAATTTGGCGGATTTTACCGATATTAATTTAATATTTTTTAAAAGGGTTTGGCGCGTGTTAAGAGTGGGCTTTAGTATTTTATGCATAGCAGTGGCGCTGTATGCTTCAGAGGATTCTATAGAGGCAGTCCTTGAGGGCTATGAAAGTCCTCAGAGGCTTTTTACTACAGAATCTAATGCCAATAATGCCGCGCCACAAGGAGATTTAGCAGATTCTATAAATGCTAAAAATACAGAATCTAGCATAGAATCTAGTGCGCCCACGCAAGATTTGCCCTCTACACCAGCAAGACCTCTAAGCCCGCGCGATATGAAGCCCCCCATAAATCCCGCGTGGATTTACAGCACAGCGATTATAGAATCTCACTTTATTGATGGCTCTTTTAAAAAAGGTTTAGCCACACTGCTTAAAAATGGCTTTTTCATCACTTCTTCAGAGGTTATCTATAATGGCAAAATCACCCCTAAGAGCATTTATGTAAAAATGCAAGATGATATGCATGAAAATATGATGTGTGTAGCGCAGCTGCATATTAAAGCGCTTGATTTGGACGCGGGCTTAGCACTTTTAAAGGTTGCAAAATCCGCAGATAGTTATTGCAATGCGCGCGCGCAGAGCTACTATCATGATAGAATCTATAAGCGATTTGGTATTGATGTTTTTGCCTCAAATGCCAATATCCCGCTGCACACGCAGGCGTATTATCCCTATCTTAATAGTATGTTTGTCTTTAGCGCGCAGAGTTTGGAGCTAGCTAAATTTGCCTCGTATTATGATTTTGAGAGCAGAAAAGAGCAGATTTATGGCTTTGAAATACAGCGTGACTCCTATGAGGAATACACCTATGGGCGGGCATTTTATGATAAAAATGGCGTGTTTTTGGGCATAATGAGCAGGGTTGGGGTGGAATATCTGCCCGTTTTTGTCAATCGCAGCGTAATACAAGATTTTTTGTGTGATGTGCAGGATAAAGAAATCATTCATGATAATTTTGTGCAAAGTGCCTGCCAGAGGCTTGGTGAGAAAAGGCAGCGATTTTTTACAGATATGCATGGACGCGCTAGCTTTTATTAGGCTAGATTCTGTAATGTTTATAGAATCTAGCCTATCCTTAAGGAGCAAATATGCAAAATTTGCAAGATTCTAATAGTATAAAATCTAAAAATACAGAATCTAAAAGCCCTAAAATTTCTACAAATCTTGCGTGGGCTATGGTGCTACTAGGCGGCATGATTGAGTGCTTTTGGGTAAGTGGGCTAAAATATTCAAGCAATTTTTTAGAGTATTCGCTCACGGCACTAGGCATCGCGGCGTCATTTTGCTGCATGATTTTGGCGTTAAAACGCATTGAGGTTAGCGTGTGCTACGCGGTGTTTGTGGGCATTGGCACGGCTGGGGTGGTTATAGGCGAGATGGCGTTTTTTGATGAAAGGTTTTCGAGCTTAAAAGTAGGATTGATTGCCATTTTGATAGCTGGGGTAATCGGGCTAAAATTAGTGAGCAAAGAGAGTGAAAACGCCGATACTAGCGTGCTTGCAGACACTTTAGAAAAAGACTTTGGACTTGATGAAATAGAGCAAAAATTAGCCCAAATAGATTCTAAAAATACAGATTCTATAGAATCTAAAAATGCAGCCTGTGAGCGCAAAAATGGAGGGCAAAAATGAGCTGGATATACCTCTTACTTGCGGGCTGCATGGAAATCTTTGGCGTCATTGCAATGAAAAAATTTACCCAAACGCGCCGCAAAATTTTCATACTAGCCCTAATCGCGCAGTTTGCCCTAAGCTTTGGGTTGCTCTCGCTTGCCATGCAGGGCATTTCGATGGGCACGGCGTATG
This sequence comes from Helicobacter jaachi, assembly GCF_000763135.2. Taxonomy (NCBI): domain Bacteria; kingdom Pseudomonadati; phylum Campylobacterota; class Epsilonproteobacteria; order Campylobacterales; family Helicobacteraceae; genus Helicobacter; species Helicobacter jaachi. The sequence goes on from NZ_JRPR02000001.1 coordinate 453,851, forward strand.
CGATATGGACAGGGATTGGCGCTGGCGGAGGCGTGATTGTGGGGCTTTTATTTTTTAAGGAAAGTGCGAGTGTGGCGAAACTTTTCTTTTTATTTTTGATTTTAGCCTCAAGTGTGGGGCTGAAATTTATAAGTTAGATTCTATATTTCTTAATAAAACCCCTTGACTTAGAGTAAATCTCATGCTTTATACTTGCGTTTAGATTCTAAGTTTAAGGAGCGGTCATGAAAAATCGGCGAAAATTTTTAGGCAAATCATTAATGATAGGCGCGATTATGGGTATTTCCGGGCAGAGGCTTAGTGCGTTTGAACCCCCAAAAGATAAGCTAGATAGCGAATTTAGCGAGATTTTCACGCATTTTTTAGGCGAGATAGAATCTAGCAGCCAGATTCTAAATCCCAAACAGCGCACAGCAAGCATTTTGGGCGCACTCATAGCAGCTCAAAGTGCGTATATTAAAGAGTTTGTGAAAGATTGTATGCAGAGTAGTGCGCTAAATGCCATTGAGGTGCGCGAGATATTGTATCAAAGTGTGCCTTATGTGGGATTTGGCAGGGCGTATAGTGGCTTTGAGGCGATATTTGGCGCATTTAATGAGCTTAAAATCGCGCTGCCTTTGGCGCCGCAGGGCAACACAAATAGAGCAAATCGCCATGAAAAAGGGTTAGATATTCAGGTGCAAATCTTTGGCGAGGCGCTTAGGAGGGCTAGTGCGAATGCTAGTGCTGATACGCAGCATATTTTTAAGTTTCTAAGTAGCAATTGCTTTGGCGATTATTACACGCGAAATGGGCTTAGCTTGAGGCTTAGGGAGCTTTTGACTTTTGTGTTTATCGCCTCGCTTGGTGGGTGTGAAAACCAGCTCAAAGCCCACACACAGGGCAATTTGAATATGAAAAATGATAGGCAGATACTTATTGCTACGCTTACTGCTATTTGCCCCTACATCGGCTATCCACGCACGCTCAATGCCCTAAGTGTGGTAAACGAAGTAACAAAAGGGTAATTACAGAATCAAGAATTCTATAAGTTTTTTATACTTTTACCTACGCCTCCCACCACCCTATTTAAAGAATATAGAATTTCTATATTTATTTAATTAGCGGTAATTTAGCTAAAAAATTTCTTAGCATTATCTCTACTTTTGGGAAATGCTCCGCAATTGTAAGTGCCACAATTTCGCATTCGCTCGCCACATCATTAATAAGCCTTGCTACTTGCGTAGTGCTAAGCGCGCCAGTATTGCCCACCGCCACATATAGCTCTTTGGCGTCTAGCACATCTAAATCAAGGTGTATAGCCACTTTTTTTACGCCACTTTTTTGGAGCCAGGATAGCACTTTGTTAGAATCTTGGCTCACATCTTTGGCACTTAGCGCGCTTAAGCCAAAGTCCTTTACGCGCTCTGCAAAATGCGTAGCCTCATTTGAGTTTAGCCCGGCTAGTAAAATCTTGCTAGATTCTATAATCGTAGGTAGCCCAAAGTCTTTTTGCAAGTCAAATCTCGCGTTTTTATTGCGTTTGCCAAGCAGCGCGCTTACCGCCATTGCGTGATAGCCTTGATAAAAAGTGTCGTGTGGCAGCCCAATATCAGGGTGTGCATCAAGCCAAATCACTGCTAACTCGCCACTATAAATGTGCGCTAAGTAGCTAAAAGGCGCGATGGAAACGCTACATTCGCCCCCAAGTGTAAGAATTTTTTGTGGCTTTTTTGCGTTTAGAATCTCCAAAGCAAGGCGGGTTTGGACTTGCAAAATTTCTTTATCGATTATGCCTTCTTTTGCGTCTTTTCTAGATTCTATAAAGTCGCGTGAAATATCGATAGTAACGATATTTTGAGGCGATTTAGATTCTAATTGCATTTTAGAATCTTTAATAGAATCTACTAGCAAATTTAGAATCTGTGCGCCCAAAATATAGCCTTGCGACGCACTTTTAGTATCCATATCCTTAAACCACCCCGCTATATCGCCGCCCTGCCATTGCGGATAAATTAAACGCAAAATTTTGCTATTTTCTTGCATATTTTTCCTTTTCAGATTCTATCTTAGAATCTAGTTCAAATTCGGTAATACATGCTTTTTGAGATGTGCTTTGTAAGTTTCGATAAACTGCGGTATTTGCGGGTTTTTCATCACATCATTACACATAAATGTGGGCAGATTACTCATTCCTATAAACTCATGGATTTTACGAAAATGAAAATACACCATCTCCACACCAAGCCCTTCAAAAAACTCATTTTTGTCAGTAAATGCATAAAGCGGGGCATTCCAAGTCACGCTAATCATCGCCTTTTTACCGCCCAAAAGCCCGCCCTTGCCGTAATTCACATTCGGGTTATCACGATGCCTGCCATCACTTTTAAAAAACTTGCCAAAGCCCGCCATAAACACCTTATCGATGTATTCTTTGACAATCCAAGGCTCGCCCATCCACCACGCTGGCATTTGCCAAATCACAATGTTAGAATCTAGCCACTTTTGCACCTCCTTAGCCGCGTCATAGCCGCTATCTATATGCGTTTCTGCCACTTTTATGCCACTAGATTCTAAAAACTCTTTTGCTACGCCTTGTAGCGTCTCATTTAGTCTGCCACTAGACTCGCCAAATGCCTTAGCGCCGTTGATTAATAACACTTGTTTTGACATATACTCTCCTTTTTTGGGTTTGAATTGAAAGTGCGCATTATAAATGAAATATAAAAAAAGCACAATACGGAAATTTAGGTAAGATACTTACCTTTTAGAAAGATACTCTCCAAAAGGAGTGTGTAAAATAGTGGGAGTAAAATTATTGTGCAGATTCTAAAGAGGATTGCGGGGCAGATTCTGTAATAGGCGTGAGATAGCCATCTTCAAGCATTAGCTCTACAATGCGCCTAAAGATAGGCGCTGCTGTGCGCGCACCATAATAATCATCTTTTATATCTGATTCAAAGGCGACTACGCCGATAGTGTAGGCATTTTTTTCATCTTGGGCAAAGCCAAAAAATGAGCCATTATATTTGCTATCATACTTGCCATTAAGGGCTATGCGCGCTGTGCCTGTCTTGCCCCCTGTGATGATGCCCTCAACCTGCGCGACTTTAATCACTCTTTTCACCACTTCAATAAGCGCGTGCCGCACCTGCTGCGTGGTTTGAGGCGAAATGATAGCAATGGGTTCAAAGCGTTTGGGGAGGTATTTCTCTCCGCTAGGAGAGGTTACATACTCGCTCACACGCGGCGTTACAAGGTAGCCGCCATTGCTAAAAATGGCATAAGAGCGCAAAAGCTGCATAAAAGTCGCCCTCATACCATAGCCATAGCTCACGCTTGCGCGATACACTTCATTATTAAAGGTTTTTGGGCTTGGGACTAAGCCTGTTTTTTCATAGGGTAAATCAATGCCGCTTAATTCCCCAAAGCCAAAGGCGTGCAGGGCGATATGGTATTCGTTGGGTTTTAGATTTTTAGAGATTTTAACCATGCCAATATTGCTTGAGCGCACGATGACATCTTCCGCACTAGCACTTTGCAGTGGGTGCGTGTCGCGTATGGTGTAGCTTTTAAGCTTATAGAATCCATTATCTAGTTCGATTATGTCATCTGGGTTTATCATGCCCTTTTGGAGTAAAATAGCGTAAATAATGGGCTTAATGGTGCTACCGGGCTCATAAGAATATTCAATGGCATTAAGGTTAAGGTGGGGATAATCCCTCTGCTGAATATTTTTGGGGTCAAAGCGGTTTGAGGTGGCAAGGGCTAGAATCTTGCCGCTTTTAGAATCCATAACTCCTGCGATAATCTCACGCACCTTGTAGCGTTTTTTTGCCTCATCGAGGGTAGATTCTATCTTTTTTTGCAAATTAAGCGGAATGCTAAGCGTGATGTCAAAGCCATCTTGGCGCGTTTGGATATTGGCAGATTTGTTAGCAATGATGTTAAAGCCCACATCGCGCTTGCCCGTGATAGCGCCATCTTGTTTGGCTGAGAGTATGTCATTATAGTATTTCTCCACGCCTTTTACGCCATCAACGCGCGTGATATTTTGGCTCTCAATCTTGCGTGTGTAGCCAATGAGCGGCTCAAGGATATTTTTGTAAGTGTAGATTCTATTATTTCCGCTCACTTCAATGCTTAAGCCCATTTTTTGAATGACACGCCCTTTTTTGTCCTCATACTCGCGAAATACATCATAGCGAATAAGGATTAGATTGAGGTTTTTTAGATTTGTAGCAGCGGTAGAATTAAGCGTGTAGGATAGCACGACATAGCCTTTTTGGCTTAGTTTTTTAGTTATCTCTTCTTTTGGAATGCCGCTATAAATGGAAAAAAGTGTGATAAATAGCTCTTTTTTATCTGGGTCGATACTTTGGGTATTTACGCTGGCTTTATAGAGCTTATCGCTATAGGCAATCTCAAAACCATCGCTGGTATAAAGGCTGCCGCGCACTGATGTATCGCTCTTGGTGGCATTTATAGCGGGGAGTTTGCGGGGGGTTATCATTTTCACATACACAATACTTAGGAAAATGACAAAACATAGGAGGATTAACAAAAAGACAGATATAAGCACACCTGTCTTTTTTGCATAATATGCCACAAACGCCCTTAGATTTGGGTTCTTAGGATTTCTTTGTAGGCGTTAATGGCTTTATTTCTCACTTCAAGCATTACTTTCATGCTACTTTCTGCGCGATTAATGGCGATGGCTGCTTGGTGCAAATCTTTCACTTGCCCGCTTGCCATATCTGCTAGTGCCTTTTCAGATACTTGCTGTTCTGTATTGACTTCCTCAATGGAGCTTTTAAGCGTGTTAATAAAATCAAGCCCATCTTGCTTATTTTGGGCTTGCTCGACGCCTTTATTTTGTATGCTTTGAATGTTGTTTGTGATTACACCAAATTGATTAGCCATCTGCCTCTCCTCTTTAACTCTTTTAATCTCGCTCTTTTGCTTCTAAGCCTTATGCTTGAAACATCGTAATGGCGTTACCTGCCATATTTTTTGCACTTTGAAACGCCGCAACATTGGCTTGATAAGCCCTTGTCGCTTCTATCAAATCGGCCATTTCGACAACGGGATTAACATTAGGATAAGCGACATAGCCTTCAGAATTAGCATCAGGGTGGCTTGGGTCGTATTTCATAAGTGGCTCCCTATCATCGCGCGCGATTTTTTGGATATAAACGCTCATTATAGCAGGTTTTGGTTCTTTTCCCAAATCGCCCTCATTTAATGGGTCTTCGTATTTAAGCTGTTGGTTATTTTTTCCCAATTTTTCGTTGAGAACTTTATTAAAATCAAACGCGCGGAATACCACTTCTCTCCTGCGGTATGGTCCGCCCTCATCAGTGCGCGTGGTGTTGGCATTAGCAATATTTGACGAAATGGTATTAACGCGCACCCTTTGCGCAGAAAGTCCATAGCCGCTAATATCAAAGCTTGATAAAAACATCATTCACTCCTTAAATATTTCTTCCAGAATCTAAAGCGTAGGCAAAAATGCCCTTGTGGCGCTTGAGCGCGCTTGTTAGGGCTTGATACATGGTGCTATTTTTGCCCATTTCACTTGTCTCTACATCTAAATCCACGCTATTGCCATCATTTTTTGCCAAATGCCCATCGCGCCAAAACATAGTCGCGCTATCCTTATGAATACGCCTGCTATCGAGGTGTTTGCTTGAAGTTTTTGCAAGTTCAAGCTTATAGCTGCGCTCACCGCTTCCAAAAATCTTTTTATTTTCTCGCGCCAAATACTGCTCGAAATTCACATCTTTAGGGCGATAGAATGGGGTATCGACATTGGCAATATTTGAGGCAATCATATCTTGGCGGATTGAGCGATAGTCAAGCGCCTTATAAACTACAGGATAAACTTTTGAGATATCTGCAATAGCCATTTGCAACCCTTTTCTTTTGGAGTTTTATATGACAGATATAAGCAAAATATATTCCAAAGTGGCATATATTACCCAAACTCATTTTCCTTAAATTATTCTTTGCTATGCTTTTTTGTGACAATGTGATTACAAATGAATATGAGTTATAGAATCTAACCTTAAAAAACAAGTTGATAGATGCTTTAAGCAGCTATAACTTTATACTTTAGGCGCGTGAAATGAGCTTTACTTATCTCACGCAAGACCGCGCGGCTTTTTATAAAAAGCAACAGCGTGGAAATTATAGAATCTACTATGGCATAAGTTATTTTGCGGCTTGCTTACTTCACGCCGCAAAACTCCCTTATCTCCTCGACTTTATCTGTCTTCTCCCAGCTGAATTCAGGTAGTTCGCGTCCGAAGTGTCCGTAGGCTGCAGTCTTTTGATATATGGGGCGCAGTAAATCTAAAGATTCTATAATGCCTTTAGGGGTTAGGCGAAAGACGCGTTTCACGCACTCTGTTAGCACAGAATCTTCTATGCGTCCGCTGCCTTGCGTATTTACAAATATCGAGACTGGCTCGACTACGCCGATAGCATACGCCACCTGCACGATTGCCTTATCGCACACGCCACTTGCCACAAGATTTTTGGCGACATATCGCGCCGCATACGCCGCACTCCTATCCACTTTGCTAGGGTCTTTCCCGCTAAACGCACCGCCGCCATGCGGACAGCTCCCGCCGTAAGTATCCACGATGATTTTACGCCCGGTTAGCCCCGCATCGCCCTGCGGACCGCCGATTACAAACTTGCCCGTGGGATTGACAAAATAGCGGATATTATCGCTTAAATACTGCGGCGGCAGGACTTTTTGCACGATTTCCTCAATCACGGCTTCCTTTAAGTGCGACTGCTGCGTCTCAGGGCTGTGCTGGGTAGAAATCACAATCGTATCAATGCTTTTTGGCGCGCCATTTTCGTATCGCACGGTAACCTGCGTTTTCCCATCAGGACGCAAAAATGGGAGACTGCCATCTTTACGCTTTTTAGCCAAGCCCTCCGCCAAGCGGTGTGAAAGCCAAATAGGCAGCGGCATAAGCTCTGGCGTCTCGCGACACGCATAGCCAAACATCAAGCCCTGGTCGCCTGCGCCAATCTCGCCATCCTCCCTATCCACGCCTTGATTAATATCAGGGCTTTGCTCCCCGATGCCATTCAAAACCGCAGCAGAGCGATAATCAAAGCCATACAGCGCGTCAGTGTAGCCAATCTCTTGGACGACCTTACGCGCAATCTCCTGCATAGGCGCATACACGCTAGTCTTTAGCTCGCCGGCAATCACGCAAAAGCCATTACTCACAAGCGTCTCGCACGCCACACGCGCCTTTTTATCGCGCGCGATAATGTAGTCTAGCACGGCATCGCTGATTTGGTCTGCCATCTTGTCTGGGTGCCCTTCTGTCACAGATTCCGAAGTGAAAAGAAATGATTGTTGCATAGTTTTGCCCTTTTGTTTTACTTAAAATAATTTGAAAAGATTAGCACAAAATTTTAAATATACATATTGTAATTTTGATTTTTTGAATTTTATTAATTTTTACATTCTATTAATGTTTAAATTTAGCGCATTTTACATAGCTGCCCTACAATCCCGCAAGCCACAATGTCTTAGAGTGGCATTCACTTTAGTCAAGGAGCATTTATGAAAAAAAGATTTTTGTCTTTCCTATTTGGTTTTGGTGTGTTTGCGCTTAGTGCAGATGCTGTAGATAATTCAAGTCTTAAAGGCAGTGATTTGGGCAAACACTATAAGACTTATGGGCTTGTTTATGTAGTGCCTGAAGCGCCTATGTCAAAGGTGCTTTCAGTCTCAAATGGTCCATTGCGTGAAATATTGGTGCAAAACAAGGTTTTTGATGCGCTAAATCGCACAAATATCCCGCATATTACCGTGCTACATTTGCATACAAAAGATACGACTTTGCCGCAAAAAATGCTTAAAGCCCTGCCAAAGCCACCAAAACCTTTTAATCTCACTCTGAAAAAATTTGCTTTTATAAAAGCATCAAAAAATTCAAGTATGCCTTGGTGGTTTGATATAAATGTGGATAAAAATGCGGGCTATGAGGCGATTGCTGCCTTTAACGCAGAAGCGGTTAAGGCTCTAACACCTTTACGAGATTCTCCATTGCCTCGCGTGAGTGGGAGCATTTATAAGGATTCTAGCCCAGAAGCAAAATCACAAATTGAAGAATTGGGCGTGAGTGGGCTTAATCGCACCAAAAATGGCAAAGAGGAGCGCATGTATCGCCCGCATATTACGCTTAGCTATAGTATGATGGATTTAAATGCAAATATTGAAAATGAGCTTACAGATTTGGCAAATGAGCTAAATGGCGTTATTACAGATGGCATAAAGGCAAGCTTTAATAGCGTTTCTATCGTGGAGATTGGCTTTAGTGGGAATGTGCTAAGGGAAATTTATCGCATTGATTTAAAAACTGGTAAGGTGACTGATGTAGCAAAAGAACTACAGAAATAAGCGGCTTTTTTAAGATTTGCAAGGCTTAGGCTTTGTAAATCTATGCAATTTCGCGTGTTTTATAGAATCCAAATAATATCCATTTACGCCAAGTTGTGTCAATGCGGGACTAATGCACCTCATAGAATTGCTCGTTTGTATGTTTAAGCGGATAGACAATAAAGCCTCGTATAGCCTTTGTTTGATAGATAGATTCTAAAACTTGCATATACATTTGCACTTGTTTTGCTTGCAGGGCTTGCTCATTTGCGCTACTTTTATAATCAAGGATAATGCACTCTTTCTCCCCACACAAAAGCGTATCTATACGATACAAGCGCCCTTGCGTGATAAATCTCACTTCGCACATAATATCCTTTGCGCTTCTAAGCTGCGTAAAAAAAGCATTTTGTATGCATGTTGTTGCGTAATGTAGGGCTTGAGCTATGCTTTTGGCATTGAGTGCAAAGCCATAGCGATTGAATAAAATATGCTCTATATCTACACGCGGCATATCATAGCCCAAATATAGCTCAAAGGCGCTATGCAAGGCGTATCCAAAGATAATATTGCGCCACTGCTGCGGTGTAGTGATGTCTTTATGCAAAAGCTCATCTTGTTTAATGAAATCACTTTGTGTGCCAAGTGAGTGCATTTGCTCAAGAATTATGCGAGGAGGATTTTGTATATGAGTTTGCGCAGGTATAGAATCTAGTATGCTTATCTCATCACAGCGCGGAGAGAGATTAAGTATATCAAACATACTGGATTGATGCTTTTTTATAATGCTTAGTCCATGCTTTGCACGGGTGAATGCCACGTAGAGTAGATTGTATTTTTCTTGCTGGATATGTATTTTATGCTCCTCTAGAGCCTGCTTGTATGCGCTATCAAAATGCTCGCGATTTTTAATTTTGCGATAAATGCGCGCGATTTTTGCCTCATCATAGGCAAAAATAAGCGATTGCGTATCGCCTCTTTGCCCACTTAGGTTATCGCACAAAATGACATATTCAAATTCCAAGCCCTTTGATTTATGAATAGTCATCATCTTTATGCCCTCATTACTTGAGCTAGGCGCGCTAATTCTTGATGAAAAGCACATATCTAAAAAATCTGCAATGTTATTATATGCGCAGCTTAATTCTAAAAGCCTAAGCGAAGTGCTTTGCGCGATATTAAACTCTTCAATCAAAGCAAGCAAAGCAGTTGCAGGCAAAGTGGTGCTAGGCAGTGTGAGAGAGGGAAATTGCTGGGCTAATGCCACATCTTGCGCGTAGGGCTTACCTAAGAGCTTTATTATTTTTTTTTCACAAAGTTTTAGCGCGGCTTGTATGTCGCTTTTACTAAGATGTAATGAGGGATTATCTGCTAGCATTTTAGCGCGCAGTGTGATATATTCAAGCGCACAAAGGAGGATTTTTACTTCTGTTTTATCAAAAAGTGAGGAACTTTCTTCTGTGATGATGCTTAAATGTGCGCTTTTGGCTTGGATATATTCTTTAATGCTTTGTATATCATCATTTTTGAAAGTTAAAATAGCAATATCATTTGGGTTTGCGCCCTTATCTAATAGCGCCATAAGCTCGGTATATACCCTTTCTTGCAGGGCTTGATTGTCTAAACTTGCCTCAAATATACGCACATAGCCATCATTTAGATGTTCTTGCTTAGAGGGATATTGCTGATGAATGTAGTGATTAAAATATGGCTCAAATGTGGCGTTATTAAAGTCAATAACGCGCGGTTTTGAGCGGTAGTTATAGGGCAGATTCTGTATGTGCATATTTTTTGTGGCTGCTTCAAATACACCCAAAAAACTGCCGCGAAATCGATAGATGCTCTGCTTTTCATCGCCTACGATAAACACGCTTCTATCGCCTATGCGCCCCTCACCAGATGTTATCTCCTTAATTATGGGCGTTAGAATCTGATATTGCATAATGCTTGTGTCTTGAAATTCATCAAGCAAAATATGCGCGATTTTATCATCAAGCCGAAAGTGGAAAAAATCCCTATCGGTATGGACTTTAAGCAATTCATAATTATGTATCATCACATCATTAAAGCTTAAGAGATTTTGGCTTCTTATTTGATGCGTTTTGGCGCGTTTAAAAGTCTGTAGATACTTGCCATAGCGTGCAAAGAGCTGCCCCTCTTTAATAGTAAAATAGCGCATTAAAAGATTTAATATCTCATCGCGTGTGTCATCAAGCAAACTTGATGTGGCAAGCTTTTGTAAATAGGTGTGATTTCTCCACTGCAGGAGCATATTGGGCGTAGATTCTAAAATCTTGCTTACAGAGGATTTATTAAATAAATTTCTAGCCCTCCCGTGAATATCAGGCTGCTTATTAATAAAATTATGAATGACTTGCATTTTTTCTAGAATCTGCGCTTCAATTTGTGCTAGCTCTTGCACATCATAATCTACATCTGCAAACTGCGCTGCGACTTCATGGGGCAAAAAACAAAATTCGCTTAGCATTTCTAAAAATTTTTTTAAACTTATTGCCCCATCATAAAAGCACAGTTGCGCGCAATCGCTTAAATCCTGCGCGCTTAGCATGCTTAAAAACTGCTCATATAGCGCTTGATTGGATAATTCACCTATTTCAAAATAAGCAGAAATGCCTACATACCAGCAAAATTTTTTAAGCACAGCATTAAAAAAGGCATCAATAGTCTCTATGCGCGGATTACTTTGCTTAAACTCCGCGTAAATGCGCGCGATATTTTGTTGCATTATCTCATCGCTTAAGCCTTTGCTTTTAAGCGTTTGATATACATCATTTTGCGCAAAATCCCCCCTTTGTATGCTTTCATAAAGGCTTTTTAGATGAAAGTAGATTCTATGGCGCATTTCATTTGAAGCTTTTTTGGTAAATGTGAGGGTGAGAATCTGATGCGGATTTGCCCCTTGGAATAAAAGATAAATAAAGCGCAAAGAGAGGCTAAAAGTCTTGCCGCTACCTGCTGAAGCCTTGAGGGCTAGAAACTGCTCTTGTGTGTTTTGTGAGTGAGTATCTTGCACATTTAAACCTTAAAATAAATGAAATAAAATGCCAAAGTAAAATTCTAAGTATAGCCTATGAAATTTTAATTTTAAACCTTGATTACACTTTGCTAAACTTTTATGATAGAATAACACTTAAATTTATTTATTTTTAGAATCTTAAGTGATGCAAAAGGAGCAAATATGTCAAAAAGTCTTTATGATACATTACAAATTAGTGAAAATGCCTCAAGCGATGAGATTAAAAAGGCTTATCGCAAATTAGCGCGTAAATATCACCCAGATATTAATAAAGACCCCGGCGCGGAGGAGAAGTTTAAAGAAATTAATGCCGCGTATGAAGTCCTAAGTGATGAAAACAAAAAAGCGCAGTATGACCGCTTTGGCGATGCGATGTTTGGCGGGCAGAATTTCCATGACTTTTCTCGCGCGCAAGGCAGCAATGTCAATCTTGATGATATTTTATCATCTATCTTTGGGCAAGGTGGCTTTGGCGCGGGCAGCAGCGGGAGTTTTAGTTTTGGTGGTGGTAAAGGCGCTGGAGGCAAAAGCGGCGGTATGTTTGGCAGTAGTTGGGATAATTTTGGCTTTGGCGGCTTTGATGAGCCAAATCTTGATGTGCAAGAGAGCATTCAAATTCCATTTGAGAGCGCAGCACTAGGCGGGAGCTATCATTACAGCGGGCGCAGTGGGAGCTTTGATATTAAAATTCCGCTAGGATTAAAAAATGGAGAGACTATTCGCCTAAAAGGCAAGGGAAATTCACAAAATGGGCGCAGTGGAGACTTACTTTTAAAAGTGCAGGTGCTAGATTCTAAAGAATATGAGCGCGATGGAGATGATTTGTATAAAAATATTGACATACCGCTAAAAACAGCTCTTTTTGGCGGTAAAGTGGCATTATCCACGCTTGATAAAGAAGTAACGCTCACCATTCCTCCAAATACCAAAAATAACCAAAAATTCCGCATTAAAGGTAAGGGGATTAAAAATCGCAAAAGCGGAGTTATGGGGGATTTGTATGTGAGGGCAAATATCATTTTGCCAAGTTTAGATTCTCTAAGTCCAGAACTTCAAAAAATGCTCCAAGAGCAACTATGAAATAAAAGGAGTGCCAATGTATAGCTATGATGAACCTGTGTATCTTATAAGTGTGGTGGCTAAAATACTTGAAATCCACCCTCAAACCCTGCGCCAGTATGAAAAGGAGGGGCTTATACAGCCCGGTCGCACAGATGGGAAAATGCGCCTGTATTCGCAGCGCGATATTGATAAGATTAAGACTATTTTGCGCCTCACACGCGATATGGGGGTTAATCTAGCAGGCGTAGATATTATTTTGCGCCTTAAAGAGAGGCTTGATGAGCTTGATAAAATGACAGGGGATTTAAGAGAAAATCTTGCCAAGCACAAGGGCAGTAGCAATGTGTTAAAGACACATCAAAGCTCTTATGAGATTATTTTATTTCAAAAAAAGTAGGATATTTTGCTCAATCTAGCTGCTTTGCTGCGTCCTCATACTTTGGAGGACTTTGCTGCCCAGGAGCATATTTTATGCGATAAAAGCCCATTTTTTAATATGCTAAAAAATAATGCCCTAGCGCATTGCTTTTTTTATGGACCTCCGGGTAGTGGCAAGACTACACTTGCGCAAATTGTGGCAAAACAATGCGATAAGCCATTTGCCTCATTTAACGCTACAAGCTTTAAAATCGAGGATTTGCGCCAGTTTATAAAAAGCTATGAGGGCAGCTTGTATCAGCCGCTTATTTTTATTGATGAGGTGCATAGATTAAGCAAAAATCAGCAAGAAGTGCTTTTGCCCATTATGGAATCTTATAGCGCGATTATTTTTGGGGCAAGCACTTATAACCCTTTTCATACTCTAACTAACGCTATTCGCTCGCGCAGCTTTATCTTTGAGCTTACACCCATTCCAGCTAAGCAGCTAGATTCTATTCTAACGCGCGCACTTTTGTATGTGGCAAATCATTTTAACAAACACATCACTTTAGAATCTAAGGCTAGAGATTATCTCATTAGCTCAAGCGGTGGCGATGCACGCGCTATGCTTAATTTGCTTGATGGGGCTATAAGTGCGGGGTATAAGCATATTACGCTTGAGTGTGTGCGTGCTTTGCGCCCATATGCGCTCCATGATGGCACGAGCGATGAGCAGACGCACTATAGCCTTATTAGCGCGCTTATTAAATCTATACGCGGCAGTGATGTGAATGCGAGCATTTATTATTTAGCGCGTCTCATCGCAGGCGCGGAAAACCCCGAATTTATCGCACGCAGGCTAGTGATTTTGGCTAGTGAAGATATTGGCAATGCTAATCCAAACGCGCTTAATCTCGCTACTAGCACGCTTGTGGCAGTGGGACAAATTGGCTATCCAGAATCTCGCATTATCCTTTCTCAATGCGTGATTTATCTTGCTTCTTCACCTAAAAGCAATAGCGCGTATAATGCCATAAATAAGGCGCTAGATTCTGTAAAAAATGGCTGTGTGTTAGATGTGCCAGAGCATATTATGCCAGATAGCAAACATTATTTGTATCCGCATGATTTTGGCGGGTGGGTGCAGCAGGATTATCTCACGCAGCCCTTAACATTTATAGAATCTAGCCCAAAAGGTTTTGAGAAAACGCTTAATGAGTGGCTTATTAAAATCACACAGCAAGCCAAACAAGCCCAAGATGAGAGAGAAGATGAAAAATAAAATGAGTGAGGGCATAAAAAAATGCTTAATTGTGATGTGCTGCGCAGTGGGCGTGTATGGCGCACCTGTAGGCATTGATATAAATCCAGATAAAAGAGGTTGGAATGCCGAGCTTAAGCGCGTAGCAATCAATCTTAGCTCTACTTCGGTGGAGGGGCAAACAGCATACGCAAGTTTTTCAGATAGCCGCATTAGCGGGGATTCTCAACTTATCGGGCAGGGGTATTTTGATATGGGGCTTGATTTTTACTCAGCACGCTTTGTATTTTTTAACTCAGCTCTAGCAGAATATGGGCGCACGACGCTTGTAAGGGGGAATGAGCGCATTAGCAACACTACTATTGATAGAATCTTGCTTTCCACAGACTACACGCATAGAATCTGGTATGTGCCTACACTTGTAGGAGGCTTTGAAGTGGGTCCTTTTATTCGAGCAAATTATCAAACAGGCTTTGAAAATAGACGCCAAATTACACGCTTAAATATGGGTATGAAGCTTTTTGATGGCATTTATGTTAAAGATTTGCATTTGAATGCTTTTACTGAAAAAGATTTTGGCTTACAAAGAAGTGCGGAGAATTATGGTTGGGAGGGTGGCATAAGATTTGAGTATGCTTTTAGTCCAGATTCTAAACTTTATTATTACACCAACTTCCGCCACTATCTGCATAGCACTGCTGATGATTTGTATAATCCGCTCTATCAGCTTGAATTTGAAGTGCGTGTGGATACTAAGCTGTATAAAAAGCTCTCTCTAGCGCCTTTTATTAAATATTACGCGCTGCAGGGGCGACATATTGACCAACTAGGAAGCAATGTGTTTGTGGGATTTTCGCTTTCATTTGGGTATGTATTCCTTGATGCGACTAAAAAACAAGAACTTGAGCCGCTGCAAAATTTGTAAAATTAAACCCATTAATAGAGCTTTTTAACATTACATTGATTTTACAAAATCATAGATTCTATCTTACAACTTTTCTTTACAATGCCTGCCAAAATCCTACATTTAGGGCAACAAATGATAATCGAAATGAAAGATTTAACCTTAGGCTATCGTAAAGAAAAGATTCTAAAGGATTTTAATCTAAAAATCAAAAAAGGTGAGTTTGTTGGCATCATTGGTCCTAGTGGTGCGGGGAAAAGCACGCTTTTGATGAGCATTGCTGGAGGGATTAAAGTCTTTGATGGTAGCTTTTATGTCTTAAAGCATGATATGAAAAAGCTTAAGAAAAAAGAACTAACGCATATAAGGCAGGAAATTGGCATTATTTTTCAAGGATATTGTCTTGTGGATAGGCTAAGTGTGCTTGATAATGTCATTAGCGGTATGCTAAAAGAATTGCCTATGCCACGCGCTTTCATACGATATTATAAAGAAAAAGAGATTAAACGCGCTAAAGAATTTATGGATATTGTGGATATTGAAAAATACTCGCTAAAGCGTTGCGATGAGCTAAGTGGAGGGCAACGGCAGCGCGTAGCGATTGCACGGGCACTTATGGGAAATCCTAAGATTATTTTAGCTGATGAGCCAATATCTGCACTTGATGTGAAAAGTGCGACAAAGGTTATGGAGATTCTAAAAAAAGTGAATGAAACCTATCATGTTAATATCATTGCAAATTTGCACCATTTAGATTATGCAAAGGAATATTGCCAACGCATTATTGGGCTAAATAATGGGCGACTTATCTTTGATGGGAAGCCTAAGGATTTAAACGAGGCTGCTATTGAGAGAATTTATACAGATTCTAAGAAATAGGCTTAGAATCTGTGTGGATTTTAAAATTTAACAAGTGAGGTGAAATATGTTTGCTAGATTCTATAATGTAGGCTTTGGCTTAGTAAAAATAGTGGCTTTAATGCTTTTTGCTTGCACGCTGCACGCTAAAGAGATAAAGGAGCTAAACTTTGCTGTTATCCCTGTGGCTGGCTCTAGCTCTATGGAGGCTATGTGGGGTCCTGTGGTAAAAAGGCTAGAGAAAGATTTGGGTATGAAAGTTAATTTAAAATTTGTTAATGACTATGCGGGCGTGATTACAGCTATGCAGTATAACCATGTGCAGCTAGCATATTTTGGTCCAGAATCTTATGTGCAAGCAGCACTAAGGGCAAATGCAGAAGTGCTTGCTACAGAAGTGAATACACAAGGCATAGCGGGCTATCACAGCATTATCATCACCAAAAAAGATAGTAAGCTTACTACCTTAGAGCAATTAAAGGGTAAAACTTTTGCTTTTACAGACCCTAACTCTACAAGCGGCACACTCGTGCCAAGCGTGTATTTCAAAAAAATAGGCATTGACCCACAAAAATATTTCTCAAAAGTGATTTATTCAGGCGGGCATGAGGCTTCTATCCTTAGCGTGAAAGCAGGCAGGCTTGATGGCGCTGCAACTAATGATTTAGATTTCCAAAAAGGCATAGGCAAAGGCTGGAAAAAAGATGATTTTAATGTAATATGGACTTCAGATTTAATCGTAGGCGCTGCTATTGCCGCACGCAAAGACTTGCCACAAGATTTGAAAGATAAAATTCAAAATACATTTATCAACATTAAAGACAAGCAAACGCTTGATGCCATTAAAAATGGTGGCTTTATCGTGGGTAAAGACAGCGATTATGATGTGATTAGAGAGCTTATGAAAGCTAAGGGCAAATAGTCTTAAACATTTTAAGGAAAGCACTATGTCAAATCAGCCAAAACTCTTGCCTGATGTTAAGGAATTGCAAAAAAGCTCCTCGCCCTTTAAGCCGCTTAATCTGCTTATTGCCGTCGTGGTGCTTTATATAATCGCGCAAAGCTGGATAGATACGCAGATGAGCTTTAGTGCGCTAATTCATGGCTGGGGAAATATGATTAGCTATTTATCTGGGAATAAAGATATACCAAATAGCTCATATTTTAGCCCTAGCTATGATTTAGGTGAGATTAAGACATATTTATTAGCGATGCTTGAGACGTTGGAAATGGCAGTGATTGCGCTTGTGCTATCTGTTATTATCGCTGTGCCGCTCTCTTGGTTTGCTTCAAGAAATATTTTAGAGATTATGTTCCCTCAGCAAAGTTTTGTGTTTATTGCGCTAAAAAAGATTCTATATTTTTGTGCGACTTTGTTTGCAAATGTGTGCCGCTCCATTAATGAAATCGTGTGGGCGTTAATATTTGTCTCTGCTGTGGGACTTGGTCCTATGGCTGGGATTTTAGCACTAGCCGTGCATACTGCAGGGACTTTAGCAAAGCTTTTAAGTGAAGGAAATGAAAGCATTGATAGCGGTCCTATTAAGGCTTTAGAATCTATGGGAGTTGGCTTTTTTAAAGTGCTAATTTATGCGATATTGCCACAGACTATGCCGCATTATGTCAGCATGATTTTATATCGATTTGAAAGCGATGTGCGCTCTGCTTCTATATTAGGATTTGTTGGGGCTGGTGGGATTGGATTTTATCTTTTTGATAAGATTCGCGCCTTTGAGAATGGCAGTGTTTGCACGATTTTAATCATTATCGTAGCAGTGGTATTTATCGTGGATAAAATCTCTGCAATTATTCGCAAAAGATATATTTAAGGAGTGTGAATGAAAAGGGAGGATTTAAATTTTATTTTGCAAAATGCGAGTTTAGATTCTATACTAGAGATTGTAGATTCTATAAAAAAGGATTTTAAGGTAGAAATACTATTAGCTCCAACGCAGCAAATGCTACTTTTGCCGGTAAAAGACCCTATTAGTGATGGTAGCTTTTATGGTGGGGAGGTGCTAGTTACTACTAGCCTTATTTGTTTGCATAAAGATTCTATAAAAGCGCAAGGCTGGGCTATGGTGCTAGATGATAACGCGCAATACGCACTAAATCTTGCCATTATTGACTCATATATAGGAATGGATTTAAAAGATAATTTAAGCAAAGAAATCTTTAATCTAGCAAAGGCAACAAAAGAGAGTATAAATTTAGCACAACAAGAGGAAAATAAAAAAATAGATTCTACAAAAGTGCAGTTTGAATTAATGTAGATTCTATAGTGGCAAAAGGAATAAAATGAGTAAAGATTTGACATATTTAAATAGGCATAATTTTAGGGCAATTTGCAATGCTTTAGCGATGCCTGGCACAAGTCATAAGATACAAAAAGCATTTGATTCTTACACTTTAGCAATTGCTAGCACGCTTTTATATAGCGAGGTAAGCTTTATAAATTTGACAGATTCTGACTTTTATTTATTAAATAATATTTGTAATGCAAAGTTAGAAAATATAGAAAATGCAGATTATATATTTACGCACAATATAGATTCTAATATGATTAGCAGCATTAAAAAAGGGAGTTTTAAAGACCCTGAGTTTAGTGCGAGTATTATTTATTGCTATGGTTTAAATACGCCATTATTTGAGTATAGACTAAAAGGTGCTGGCATTGATGGTGAGAGTATGCAAAAATATCCATTAGATAATGAGATTATAAAAGAGATTCTAAAGCATAATGCAAATTTTCCTATGGGCTTTGAGCTATATTGCCTTAATACGCAAAATGGCGAGATACTAGCCTTATCGCGCACGACAAAACTGGAGGCTGTGTAATGGGATTTGTAGCAATTAAGGGCGGTGAGAATGCTATTAGACATTCACTAGAGTTTTTTAATAATACCTTTGTGAATGAGAAGTTAGATATTGATGTAATTATAGAATCTATGCGCTTAGGCGTGGATAGAGTGATGAGTGAGGGGAGTTTATATAGTAAAAAGCTAGCGGCTAAGGCATTAATTAAATCAAGTGGCGATACGCTAAATGCTGCTTTTTTCCTGCGTGCGCATCGTAGCTCTTGTCAGCGAATTGGCGAGGCAAAGATGATTGATACTAATGATATGCGACTTGTTAGACGTATTAGCTCGGCGTTTAAGGATATTGAGGGCGGGCAGATTCTAGGACCTAGTAATGATTATCAAATAAAGCTTTTAGATTCTATAGATTTAAAATATTCTACTAAGTTAGAATCTAGCAATTTAGATTCTAAAGATAAAAAAATACGCTCCGCTATGGACGCACTGCGTGAGCTAGGATTTATTAAAAAACAGCAAAAAGATAAACAGCCTGATGATATTACACGCACTTTTCCAAATCCTCCTTATTCGCGTAGTGCGATGATGCAGGCAATGAGTAGAGGAGAGTGTGGCTCAATGCTAGGCTTTGCTTATACTTCTATGCGTGGCTATGGCGATATACACCCAACGATTGGTGATTTAAGATTAGGGAGTGTGGAGGTGAAATTTACCCACCCACTTACTAATAATGAAGTAATTATTGGTGAAATTGAAGTGAGTGCGGTTGAGTGCGTGGGCGAGGTAGAAAAGCAGCTTGATGGGAGTGTGAAGCTTAATACTGGCTTTGGCTTTTGCTTTGGCTTTAATGAGACAAAGGCAATTTGTATGGGGATTTTGGACTTAAATCTTTATGCGGTAAAGCATAGAGAAAATGACACGCACTTTGCCTCAAGCTGCGAGATGATATTACATCATATTGATGGCGTAGATTCTATGGGCTTTAGTAATCATTACAAACTGCCGCATTATGTGACATTTCAAGCGATTTTGCAAGTATTTGAAAATGCTAAGAAATTTAGAGAATCTAATAACACAAATATAGAATCTAGCACAACAAAGGATAGCGATGAATAACACAAAATACGCCTTTTTAGATGAAGAAGCAAAAAAAGAAATCCGCCGCAGCATACTTAAAGCCATAGCAATCCCTGGCTATCTAGTATCATTTGCCTCGCGTGAAATGCCTATGGCAAAGGGCTGGGGGACTGGGGGCTTGCAGCTTACATTATCGCTTATTAATGAAAATGATACGCTTAAAGTAATCGACCAAGGTAGCGATGAGAGCGTAAATGCGCTAAATCTTAAAAATTTTATCGTGGCTACCACTGATGTGCAAACTACCACAGATACCACACAAGCCACACTTATACAAACGCGACATAGAATCCCAGAGGAGCGATTAAAGCAAGGGCAGATTCTAATATTTCAAGTGCCAACCCCTGATGTGCTAGAGATTGTAGAATCTAATACCGCTAAGGCTAAGGAAATGCACGCGCACGCGGATTATGCTAAGTTATGGGTGCTTTTATATGAAGATACTGCCATTTTAGGCGATAGTAGAATCTCAAATCGCTATCCTGTGATAGTAAATAATCGTTATGCTATGGACCCTAGCCCTATTCCGCGATATGATACGCCAAAGCTAAATCACTCCGCAGCACTTCAGCTCTTTGGCGCAGGTAGGGAGAAAAAAATCTATGCCATTCCGCCATATACTAAAGTAGAGCCGCTAAAATTTGATGATAGGGCATTTAGAGTGGAGAGCTTTGGAGGGCATGCGTGTCAAAGATGTGGAAATACTGATGTATTTTTAGATGTGATTTTAGATGCTTACGGGAAAAAGCAGTATTTTTGCAGCGATACTTCTTATTGTGATAAGACTTTGCAAAAAAAGGGATTATTATGAAAAAGCATATTTTAAAAATCCGCAATTTAAGTAAGATATTTCCCTCTGCTAAGGGCATCTGTGGGCATTGTTTAGATTTAAGTGGCGCGGCTTTTAACTCTTCTATTTGCTCGCATTGTGGCAGTGTGGTGGGTGTAAATAATGTCAATTTAGATTTAAAAAGTGGCGAGGTGCTAGGCATTGTAGGCGAGAGTGGGAGTGGGAAAAGCACACTTTTACAACTGCTCTATCAAGATGTCAAAGCAAGTAGCGGAGAGATTTATTTAAGCGATTTTTATGATGGCAATAAAAATATTTTAGAATCTAATCTTAATGAATTAAGCCTTTTACGCAATAAGATTCTATCAATGATTTATCAAAATCCACGACTTGGCTTAAACTACTACTTTAGCGCAGGTGGGAATATCGCAGAAAAAATTATTATGAGCGGGTGTAAAAATTTTGAAGAAATTAGAAATGGAGCATTAAATTATTTGCATAAAACAGAAATTCCGCCTTCTCGCATTGATGATTATCCTGATACATTTAGCGGCGGTCAGCAGCAAAGAATCCAAATTGCTAAAGCCCTAGCGGCAAATCCTAGATTATTATTATTAGATGAGCCTACAACGGGCTTAGATTTATCCGTGCAAGCAAAGATTTTAGATTTAATTAAAGCCTTGCAAAAGCAAATTGGCTTTGCAATGATTGTAGTAAGCCATGATTTAGGCGTAATAAAGCACTTAACGGATTTATGTATTGTTATGAAAAATGGGCAAATTATAGAGCAAGGTTTAAGCGACCAAATCTTGCAAGACCCGCAGCACGCTTACACGCAGCTTTTAGTTTCAAGCATTTTGTAAGTATTTTTAAGGAGAAGCAATGGTATTAGAAGTCAAAAATCTAAGCAAACATTTTATCGCACACACACGCGGGGGCGTGGAGATTAGCGGCTTTAAAAATATTAATTTTACATTGAAAAAAGGCGAGTTTCTCTCTATTGCAGGTAAAAGTGGGAGTGGGAAAAGCTCGATTTTAAAGGTGCTTTATCGCTCATATTTGCCAAGTGGCGGGGATATAGATTTTTATGATAATGGCACATTTATCGCCTCAATCACAAAAGCAAGTGATAGCGAGGTGCTAGATTTACGCGAGCGCTACATTGGCTATGTCTCGCAATTTTTGCAAGTGCTGCCTAGAATCTCTGCGCTAAATATCGTAGCAAATCCGCTTATTATGCAAGGTGAGAGTGAAAATAAGGCTAGAGAAAAGGCTAGAGAAATGCTTAGCTTTTTTGGCATTAAAGAATCTTTATTTGATATTTCGCCCCTTACTTTTAGCGGTGGTGAGCAGCAGCGAGTTAATATCGCAAAAGGCATTATCGCGCCTAAAAAATTACTTTTATTAGATGAGCCAACCGCCTCACTTGATAAAGAAAATCGCGCCAAAGTGCTAGAGCAATTACGCGTGCTTAAAAAGAAGGGCATTAGCATGATAGGCATATTCCATGATAAAGAGAGCATGGAGGCAATTAGTGATAATATCTATGATATAGGAGAGATAAAATGATAATTCGTAGTAAAAAAGTATTGGTAAATGATAAATTTATCCCAGCAAATATAGAGATTAAAGGCAAAATTATAGAATCTATAAAGCCTTATGATAATGCTAAAGAAGCAATTGATGTAGGTGAAAATCTGGTGCTTCCAGGCATTGTAGATTTACACTCTGATGCATTAGAAAAAGAAATTGAGCCACGCCCAAATGCGAATTTCCCGCTTGCTTTTGCATTTAAAAATCTTGATAAAAAGCTAGCCATGGCAGGCATTACTACTATGTATCACGCCATAGGCTTTGAGGAAAATCCAAGCAAGCATAGAAATTCAAAACTTGCAAGAGAGCAAATAGAATTGCTTGCAAAAATGCAAAGAAGTAATGAATTTTTAGTGGATAACTTAATCCATGCGCGCTTTGAGATTAGCTCTTTAGAATCTTTAGATGATTTATATGAATGCTTTAAATCTAATCTTATTGATATTTTATCGATAATGGACCACACGCCAGGGCAAGGGCAGTTTAAAAGTATAGAATCTTTGGCAAATTATTACCGCAAACATCACGGCTGGAGCGAGGATACAATTAATGAACTTATGCAAAAGCGTATAAAAGAAAAAGACTGGGAGTGTATAAACACATTATTGCAAAAAGCTAAGGAAAAGCATATAGCGCTTTTAAGCCATGATGATGACTGCAAAGAAAAGCTTGATATGCTTATAGAATGGGGCATTCGCATTTCAGAGTTTCCACTTAGCCTTGAAGTCGCAAAATACGCTAAACTAAAAGGCAGCATCACAGGTATGGGCGCGCCAAATGTCGTGCGCGGCGGCTCTCAAAGTGGCAATGTAAGCGCGCAAGATTTAATAAAAGAGGGCGCGTGTAGCTATCTTTGCTCAGATTATCACCCAAGCTCAATGCTCCTTAGTGCCTTTATCGTGGCAAAAAACAATGCACATATTCCACTAGAAAAGGCTTATGCAATGATTAGCTCCACACCTGCAAAAGCAGTAGGGCTAAATGACAGAGGCGAGATTAAAGAAGGGAAAAACGCCGATATTTTGGTAGTAAAAGAGGGCGAAGTCCCAGAAGTGCTATGGTGTATAAAAAATGGCAAAAGTGTATATAGCATACTTGATTTTAAGATTAAAGATTTCAAAGTAGATTCTAAACCATGCAAAATAGCGTAATTATACTTATTGTCGGTGCCAGTGGCGCTGGTAAAGATAGCCTTTTAAATGTTGCTAAAAAACATTTTAAAGATAATGCGAGCTTTAATTTTGTGCAGCGATTTATTGATAGAATCCCTGATAATAATGAGAAAAATTTCTTTATAGATACAGCGAGCTTTAATCTTTTGGATAATTTTTTTATTAGTAAATGGGAGGCAAATGCTCATCATTACGGCATACCCAAGCATTTTATAAAGCCTAATTGCATAAATATTATTTCTATCTCACGCGAGGCAATTAAGGATTTTGAATCTAAATTTAAAAATGTGTATGTAATTGAAATTTATGTGCCTTTATCACTTCTTAAACAGCGACTTGAAGCGCGTGGGCGAGAAGATTCTAACCAAATAGAACACAGGCTAAAAATGGCTAAAAAAAAGGTTAAAGCGCGCAATCTAACTCGCTTTAATAACGCAAGAAATTTTACGCAATGTGGCAAGAAATTTTGCGATTTAATACAATCTATTGCCGCTAGTAGCGATTTTAGCAAAGATTATATAGAATCTAATTTGCAAGATTTTATAGATTCTAAAAATCCTTTTAATTTTTTTACACCAAGCAATAATCCTTCAAAGATTCTATATTTTTTAGGCTCAAGTGATAGCGGGGCTATTCCTGTGCATAATTGCAACTGCAAAGCGTGTGAAAAATATCGAAAAGAAAATAAAAAAAACCTTTCAACCTGTGCTTTTTTAACATTAGATTCTAAGTTTATCTTGCTTGATTGTGGCATTGATGAGATTAGTAATATTTTTGATGGTAATAAAATTGCTGCGATTTTTCTTACGCATTTCCACGCTGACCACGCTTTGGGGCTATTAAGACTGCGGTATAGTAAAGATAAAATTATTTGCTATCACCCAAGCGATGAGCAAGGCTTTGGCGATTTATTTAAGCATAAAAAAAATATTATTTATAAAGCCCTAAAGCCATTTGAGAGTGTGAAAATTAAGCATATAACTTTTACTGCACTGCCACTAATCCACTCAAAGCCAACTTTTGGCTATTTTATAGAATCTAAAAGCGAAAATATCGCGTATCTTACAGATTGCGCTGGTTTGAAAAAAGATTCAATGGATTTTTTAAAAAGCAAAAATATCGATATTTGCTACATTGACGCGGGCGCATTTATAGAATCTAATGATTTATCACAAAAGCCAAAAAAGGATTCACCAAATCATTTAAGCTATCTTGAAGCCCAGCACATCATCGATACCCTAAAGCCCAAAACCGCACGACTAATGCATATTTCACATCGTATTTTGCAATCTTTATCTACCCAAAATTTACGCTATGAATATGTGCTATAAGCTTTGTCATAGCCCATAGCGCGCGATTTTATGCCGCAGCACTTCAAGGCTCATACCTAATATATCGCTTGCCTTTTGCAAGTCATTGCGCGTTTGGGCAAGCGTTTGCGTGATGAGCTGCTTTTCTAATTCAGCAATGCTATTATTTTTATTCACATTGCCGCTTAAAGCCTGCGCACGCGATTGTAAAAATAAATCCTCCGCGCTAATTTCATTACCCTCACTTAAAATCCCCGCTCGCTCCACGACGGAGAGCAGCTCGCGCACATTGCCATACCATTCATACGCAAGCAGTGCTTCTTTTGCGGCTTTAGAAAATTGCTTAGATTCTAAGCCATACTGCTCACACACTGCTGCTAGCCTCCACTCACTCAGTGGCAAAATCTCCTCTTTGCGCTCTTTAAGCGGAGGAATGAGTAAGGGAATGGTTTGTAATCTAAAAAATAAATCCTCTCTAAATTCGTGTTTGGCAATTTTTGCTTCTATGTCGGCGTTTGTGGCGGAGATAAAGCGCACATCAATTTTAATAGGTTTTGAGCTACCTAGTCTTGTGAGGCTTTTTTCTTGCAAGACGCGCAGGAGCTTGGCTTGCAGTGCAAGGGGCATTTCGCCAATTTCATCTAAAAATACACTTCCGCCATTTGCGTCCTCTAAAATGCCCGGTTTTGCGCTTGTAGCGTCTGTGAAAGCTCCTTTTTCATAGCCAAAAAGTTCAGATTCTAATAAATGTTCAGGAATGGCTGCCATATTAATAGCAATAAAAGGCGCATTTGCGCGGTGAGAGTGCTTGTGGATAAAATTTGCAAATACATCTTTGCCCACACCGCTTTGCCCTAAAAGCAGCACGCTTGCATCAGTTTTTGCCACTTTTAAAGCCAGTGTTTTAAGCTCTTCAAGTTTGGGCGATGAGGCGATAAAATCTTTTGAATCTGTAGGCTGTGGCTTTACTTGCGAATTTGATTTAGTGGATTGCTGCGTGATTTGACGCACCTTGTGACTTCTGTGTATGGCTTTTATAAGCTCTTCTATCTCAAAACCTTTGATGAGAAAGTCTTTAACGCCAAGCCTTATGGACTTTATGGCATTTTGCACAGAGGCATTGCCGGTAATGACGATGGCTTCATATTGTCCATTAAGCTCTTGCAAAAAGCTTAGCCCATCCATTTGAGGCATATTAATATCTGTAATAATAAGCTCAAAGCTAGAATCTAGCTTTTTTAGCGCTTCTTTTGGATTTTTAAAGCTCACAATTTCATATTGCGCATAGTCCTCAAATGCTGTTTCCAAGGACTTGCGATAGTTGATATCATCTTCGATAATGGCAATTTTCATATCTTACTCCTTAGATAAAATATATAATAGAATGCTTTTATTTACAAGCTTTGCTTTCACCCTTGTAGGCGTAATCTCAAGGCTCACGCGCGAAGTAGTGGTATTATTTTTACTCATCGTATTTTCGCGCACACGCACTTCATAGGCATATAGGCAATCTAACACCTGCTCTTTTTCTCGTTTTAAAATAAAAGTAATAAAATAGGGCATATCGTCCATAATGGCATATTTGCTCGCATCAATTTCACATTCTCCTACGATTTCATAGCCATTTTGATGCTGATAGTTCATCACATGCGAAACGCGGTAACGCTCACCTTGCGCGAGATTATCTTTGCTAATAAGTTTGTAGGAGATGAGTAGCTCTACTTCTTTATTTTCAAAATTATCATTATAGGGCTGCATATCAAGTGCATTTGCGCCTTTAAGGACATTTATACTAAGATTGATACACAAAAGCAGGGCTAAGATTCTCATGTATAGAATCCTCCTAGAGTTTTAATCCTGCACTAAGCCATTTTCCGCGCTACTCTCATCAGTGTCTTCATCATCTTTTACTTCTTTAGGGCAGATATTGGCATATGCGACTTTGTCATTGCCCACATTTACAATTTTCACTCCGCTTGTATTGCGTCCTGCTTCACGAATAGCCTCTGTATCCACGCGTATCATTTTGCCAGAGCTTGTAAGCACCATTAAATCCACATTTTCATCATTAATATTTACCACACTCACAAGCTTGCCTGTTTTTTCTGTGAGCTTCATCACAATCACGCCTTTGCCTGCGCGCGACTGCAAGCGATACTCGCCCGCTAGCGTTTGCTTGCCAATACCCTGCTCACTTACCGTTAGGAGTTTATCAGTATTGCTTGTGATAGTGGTTGCGGCAATGACAAAATCTTGATTTGCTTTAAATTTAATGCCCGTTACCCCGCGGCTCGCGCGCCCAATTTCGCGCAGCTCTTCAATAGCAAAGCGAATGCACATACCTTGATATGTGGCGATAAATAGCTCTTTTACATGAGAATCTACAATGTGCGCACTCACTAGCTCATCATGCTCATCAAGATTAATGGCTTTTATGCCAACGCTGCGGATATTGCTGTATTCATTAAGATTAGTGCGCTTTACTATGCCATTTTTGGTAAAAAATACGAGCGATTTATCCTCGTTAAAATCTGTGGTAGTGATATTTGCCATAATTTTCTCATCAGGCTGCAGGTTTATGAGATTAACCACTGCTTTGCCAATAGCCGTTCTGCCCGCTTCTGGAATCTTATATACCTTAAGCCAATACAGCTGCCCCTTGTTGGTGATAAACATAATCGTATCGTGCGTATTTGCCACGAAAAAAGATTCTATAAAATCATCATCGTGCGTATTCCCGCTAATCTTGCCCTTGCCGCCGCGATTTTGCTTTTCATAAGTCTTTAAAAGCACGCGTTTTACATAGCCGCGATGGCTCATAGTAATAACGACTTTTTCATTAGGGATTAAATCTTCAACATCAATAGCATCATAATCCTCTTCAATCTGCGTGCGCCTTTTGGAGCTAAACTTTTCTTTAATCTCTAATAGCTCATTTTTAACAATCTCTTTGAGTTTGTCTTCGCTTCTTAGGATAGATTCTAAAAAGCTAATTTGCTCTTGGAGTTGGGCATATTCTTCATTAATTTTATCGCGCTCTAAACCTGTTAGGCGTTGCAAGCGCATCTCTAAAATAGCCTTAGCCTGTAATTGGCTTAGGTTAAATTTACTCATAAGCGCATCTTTGGCGCTTTCCGTATCTTTTGAGGCGCGAATAGTTTTAATCACTTCATCAATATTATCAAGGGCGATGATTAAGCCCTCCAAAATATGCGCGCGTGCCTTGGCTTTCTCAAGTTCAAAAATAGTGCGGCGGATAATGATAGTTTTGCGATGAGCGATAAAAATCTGCAATAATTCAAGGAGATTAAAAATCTTTGGCTCTTTGTTATTAATGGCTAGCAGGATAATGCCAAAGGTAGATTCCATAGTGGTGGATTTAAATAAATGATTAAGCACAATTTCGCTCATCGCATCGCGTTTAAGCTCTATAACTACTCTAATGCCCTCTCTGTCGCTCTCATCGCGCACCTCTGCAATGCCCTCAATAATCTTTTCCTTTGCAAGCTCTGAAATTTGCTCCACAAGCTTGGCTTTATTAACTTGATAGGGCACCTCATCAATGACAATAATATCTTTTGTCTTTGTTTTTTCGATATGCACTTTTGCACGCACGCGGATTCTGCCGCGCCCTGTGCGATACGCCTCTAAAATTCCAGCTTTGCCATAGATTATCCCGCCTGTTGGGAAATCAGGACCTTGAATAATATCAAGCACATCTTCCACACTTTGCGTATTATGCTCAATCACAAAAATAAGCGCATCAACAATCTCATCAAGCCTATGCGGCGGAATAGAAGTTGCCATACCCACAGCAATGCCGCTTGAGCCATTTACCAAAAGGTTTGGAATCCTAGTCGGTAGGACATCAGGCTCTTGCAAGGTATTGTCATAATTTGGCACAAACTCCACTGTGTCTTTATCAATATCATGGAGCATTTCCTCGCTTGCATTGGTCATACGCGCTTCAGTATAGCGCATAGCCGCTGCTCCATCGCCATCAATAGAGCCAAAGTTCCCCTGCCCATCGACAAGCTCAAGCCGCATAGAAAAATCCTGCGCCATTCGCACAAGCGCATCATACACAGCAGTATCGCCGTGCGGGTGGTATTTACCAATCACATCGCCTACGATTCTAGCGCTTTTTTTGTAAGGGCGGCGTGGAGAGAGACTTAACTCATTCATTGCATATAAAATCCTTCTATGCACGGGTTTTAAGCCATCTTTTGCATCTGGTAATGCCCGCCCCACAATCACACTCATTGAATAATCAAGATAACTCTCCTTTATAGAATCATCAATTTTTACTTCAATATTTCTCTCTTCTATTAGGCTATCCATTGTCGCTCCCAAGCTATTTTTATTAAACTTAGGATTGTATCTCAAATTGACTAAAAATAGCCTTACTTCTTGCAAAAAATATTGTATAATCGCGTAAAATAGGATATTTCAAGATTTGGAGGTGCCGAAAAATGGAACGATACGAATGGATATGCAAATGGATATGATAGAAAAGAGCATTTTGCTTTGCCTTATGGGATTTTTTGGCGCAATTACTCCCGGACCAGACATTTTACTCACGCTTAAAACTACCTTGCGCTTTGGCGCATGGCAGGGCTTTAAAGTGCTTAGCGGGATTGCGTGCGGGTGGTGCTTGTATTTGATACTTATTTATGCGGGCTTAAGCCATTGGTTTAATACGCCTATGGTGCAGTTTATACTAAGCCTTGTAGGCGGAGGATATTTGCTTTATTTGGGCTTTATCATGCTCACCATTAAGCCTATTTTAGGGGATTTAGAGAATCTAGATTCTAAAGATGGCTTTATGCAGGGGCTTATTATCAATCTTTCTAATCCTAAGGCAATTTTATTTTTTATCTTTTTGGTAACGCCTTTTATTGATGAGGGTATGGAAATAGGGCTTATTGCGCTATGGTGTTCGCTTTTTATGGCATTTGCTTGTGTGATATTGTGCGCTAATGTGGCTAGGGGATACATTAATGCGCGCACTTTTGGGATTATTGATAGAATCTGCGGTGTATTGTTTGTGGGCTTTGCATGGTTACTTTACTTTGAGTGTGGGCAGCTAGGTGCGAAACTCTTTTTGTAAAGCATGGCGCAGGCTATATGATTAAAATGCGGTTTAAAAGAAAATTCATTTTAGGATAGTTTTGGCGTAAAATCCTTATAGCGTGAGGATTGTTACTTGCCTAGCGATTTTTTAGCGATTTTCTATGTTTGCTTCGAGCAGCCTTTCTGCGTGCTAAAAATATTTCTCGATTTGTCCTCCACCACAAATAATGCTTAATACGCCTGCGTGAATGCGTTTGATAAAGTGAGTTAGCATTAGTGCTTGGCTCAAGTGATTGCACAATATGCAAAGATTCTGTAATAATTTCTTCAAGGTCTTGAAACGCTCCTTCCTCCTGCTCTTTTGCGAGAATCTCAAGCTTGTCTAAAATTTCTTGCGGCATAAGCTCTCTTTCAGCCTTTGAGATATTGAGCAAAGGGGCTAGCTCTTCCCTATCTTGCGCGGTAAGGACAATTTTATACTTTGGCATAGACGCTCCTTAAAATAAAGATAAAGTGTATGAGGTGTTAAAAGGAATGAGGCACATTATACAAAAAAATCTGCAAAATGCCCCAAAAAGCCTTAATTTAAGAATAAATTAAGTTTATTTAAGATGCGGCATAATTTTTATGCACGCGCGCAAAATGTATCATTTGGCACTTTTAGGCTTAAAGTTATACAAAAAATTAATTTTTCTTTGACTTTAAAGAATTGTTTGTGCATAATGAAAGCCGCTAGATTCTATCAAACACAAAGGAGCGTTAATGGCAACCATCACTCTAACAAATAATGAAACACATGAGAGCTTTGATTTTGACTTGATTGAATGCACAAGGGGACCAAAAGCAGTTGATTTTTCTAAACTTTTTGAGCGCACCAATATTTTTTCTTATGACCCCGGCTATGGCTCAACAGCAGGTTGCAAATCTACTATTAGCTACATTAATGGCAAAGAGGGCGAGCTGCTTTATAAGGGTATTCCGCTTGATAAGTTGGTGGAAAAATATCAATTTACAGATGTGTGCAAGCTACTTATCACCGGCAAGGCTCCAAGTAATGGCGCAGAATCTAAAGAATTTGAGATTGAGCTTATGCATCGTAGTTTCTTGCATGAGGGGCTTATTAATATTTTTAGTGCTTTTCCCGATACAGCTCACCCTATGGCAAATCTCTCCGCTGCGCTCTCTGCGCTTTCTACTTTTCATTTTCATCATTTAGATATGAGTAATGAAGATGAACAGCAAGTGATGGCGCGACGCGCTATTGCTAAAATCACTACGCTTGTGGCATTTGCGTATAGGCATTCTTTGGGCATACCTTTTATTTATCCTGATGTGGAGCGTGGATATGTGGAGAATTTTCTTTATATGCTGCGCGCGTATCCGGGCGGGAAAATGAAGCAGACTATTAATGGTCCCACTGAAATCACATCTTTAGAGATAGAAGCCCTTGATAAAATTTTCACCCTCCATGCAGACCATGGGCAAAATGCCTCTACAACCACCGTGCGCAATGTCGCTTCAACAGGCGCGCACCCTTATGCGGCTTTGAGTGCGGGGATTAACGCGCTATGGGGAGCAGCACATGGCGGCGCAAATGAAAAAGTGCTAGATATGCTTAATGAAATTGGCGATGTAAAAAATGTGGATAAATATATTAATAAAGCAAAGGATAAAAACGACCCTTTTAGACTTATGGGCTTTGGTCATCGTGTGTATAAAAACTACGACCCTCGCGCGAAAATTCTAAAAAAGCTTAAAGATGAGCTTGATGCGAAAGGGATTAAAATGGACGCACGCTTGAGTGATTTAGCACACAAAGTTGAGGAGGTGGCGCTACATGATAGCTATTTTGTGGAGCGAAATTTGTATCCTAATGTTGATTTTTATTCAGGGATTATTCTTTCAGCGTTAAAGATTCCCACTACGCTTTTTACACCTATTTTTGTTATTGGGCGTATGCCCGGCTGGTGCGCACAGCTTTTAGAGCATATCAAAGACCCAGCCACTAGAATTACCCGCCCTCGTCAAGTGTATGTGGGCGAGTAACTCAAGTGCATTTAAGCGTTTTTGGCTATAATATCGCCCTTAAATTTTAATTCAAAGGACTGCAATAATGCTAGAAGGACAAATTAGAGAGAGTATTTCAAAATCTCAAACAAAGGCTTTGAGGAATGATGGTTATCTAATTGCAAACATCTATGGGAGAGGGCAGGAGAATATCCACTGCGCTTTTAAGATTAATGATTTCATTAAGGAAGTCAAGCATAAAAAAACTTTGATTTTTCCTGTGAAAGTAGGTGGAAAGACCTTAGATGTGGTGATTCAAGAATATCAAAAAGACCCTGTTACAAACACTATTTTGCATGTGGATTTACTGCTTGCACAAAAGGGCATAGTGGCAAAATATAAAGTGCCTGTGGTGATTAAGGGCAGTGCTAAAGGGCTTAAAAACAAAGGTGTGCTTTTTATCTCCACAAAGCGCATAAGCGTTAAGTGCGCAGCGGAAAATCTCCCTAACGCATACGAACTTGATGTGAGTGATTTAGATGTGGGAGATTCTATCCTTGTGCGAGATTTGCCAGAAATCAAAGGCGTAAGCGTGCTTGATGGCTCATCTGTAGCCGTAGTTGGAGTAATTAAAGCTAAATAATGTCCTGCTTTCTTGTCGCAGGGCTTGGCAATCCGGGTGTCAAATACCAAAATACTCGGCATAATGCGGGCTTTTTGGTATTAGACTTTTTGGCACAAGCTTTGCAGTTTAGCTTTACTTTCAACAAGCAGTTCAACGCTCAAATTGCTTCTATAACGCTAGATTCTCATAAAATATTTTTTTTAAAACCTCACACTTTTATGAATTGCTCAGGCGAGTGCATTGCACCTTTTGCACGCTATTTTGACATATTAGAAATGCTTGTGGTGCATGATGAGCTAGATATTAGCTTTGGCTCTATGCGCTTTAAATGCGGTGGCTCAAGCGGTGGGCATAATGGCTTAAAATCCATTGATAAGGTTATGGGGAATGAGTATTTGCGTCTGCGCTTTGGTATCGGCAGGAGCGCTACTCAAGAGGTTGTGGAGTATGTTTTGAGTGATTTTAGCCCAAAAGAGCAGGAGGAGCTAGATGTATTATTTGCACACGCAAAAGAGGCGATTATGAGCTTTTGTTACATGGCGTGTAGTGGAGAGAGTAGCGCACAGATTCTATCAAGGCTGCAAAATAACTTTACATTAAAAGCGCGGTGATAAGATAAGCCACAAATTTAGGCTTTAAAGCCTTAGGCTTACAGAATCTACGTTGCAAGCGGGGTAGATTCTAAATTTCAAGGGAGATGAATGGTTTTTCGCTTTGTGGGATTTTATTATTTAAAATATTTTTTCATTATTTTTTTGGGTTTGGAGGGCTTTTTTTTAGCCATTGATACGCTTAAATATGTCGATGAGCTGCCAGATTCTGCCAATTTATTAATTTTATTTTTATTTTACGATGGGATTTTTGCGCTCACTTATACTTTACCTATTTCACTTGTGCTTTGCTCTATTATGTTTTATATGGCTTTTCTTAAAAGCTCGCAACTCACCGCACTTATGGCGTTAGGCTATTCTAAAAGGCAGATTCTTGCGCCATTGCTTGTTATCTCAAGTCTGCTCACGCTTGGCTTTATTGGGCTAAATACGACATCATTTGCGTATGCGCGCGAGTATGCGGAGGCTATTATTTATCAAAATGCCCAAAATATTAGAGAAAATCTCTTGCTAAAAAGTGATAATCAATACATTTTCTTACGCAAGCTTTATCCCCTGCTTA
Source organism: Helicobacter jaachi (assembly GCF_000763135.2). Taxonomy (NCBI): domain Bacteria; kingdom Pseudomonadati; phylum Campylobacterota; class Epsilonproteobacteria; order Campylobacterales; family Helicobacteraceae; genus Helicobacter; species Helicobacter jaachi. Next base: position 487,421 of record NZ_JRPR02000001.1, read on the forward strand.
ATGGCGAGGCAAGGGCGGAGGGGATTAAGATTTTTGTGCTAAATGATGAGCGTAAACTGATAGGCTACCATGAGGCTAAGGAGGCGTTTTTTGAAAATAATGAATGGATTTTAAAAAATGCTAAAAGTCTTGATATAGCCCCTAATCTCATGCTTGGCAAGAAGGCTTTGCACACAAGTTTGAGTGATGAGCTAAGAATCCTTAAAGGATTTAGCTCAAAAGTGCTTGAAACCATTGCGCAAGATAAGCCCACCGCTTCGATTATTGATGCGTTTGCTTCGTTAAGAATCGCCCAAAAGCAAGGCGTGAGTTCGGATAAAATACGCGGAATTCTCTATGGATTGCTTATTGTCCCCTTTTTTGTGCCTTTGTGCATTGCTATTATTGCTTATTATATCCCCTCTTTGCACAGGTATGGGAATCTCACGCTTATTAGTTTTGTGTGCATTATCGGCGCGCTAGCTATTTGGGGTGTATTTTTCTCTTTATCTCAACTTAGTGTCGCTGGGCTTGCATACCCTGAAATTGGCTTATTGTTGCCTATGGGGATATTATTTTTAGTATTTTTGTGGCATATTTGGCATTTAAATCAAAAGTTTTCATAAAAAAGTAAATTTTAAAGTGTATTTTACGAAAAAGTGGGCATAATCGCCCATTATCACAATTTAGGGGCGTCGCTTATGGACAATAGACTTTTTACCCTTGCGGGTTTAATTAATGGCAACCACGATTTTATCATAGGCTTTCATACACTGCTTGTAGCGGTGATTTTGCTCATTCTTGCACGATATGCAACCTACAAAATGCAAGTAGTGCCAAGTGGCATACAAAATGTATTTGAGTATATCATCGCTGGCATTGTGTCTTTCTCTAAGGACATCGTGGGAGAGGACATCGCGCGCAAGTATTTCCCGCTAGCGGCAACGATTGCATTTTTAGTCTTTTTTAGCAATGCTATAGGCATTATACCGGGTTTTGAAGCCCCTACTTCAAGCTGGAGTTTTACGCTTGTTTTGGCTTTGGTAGTGTTTTTTTACTATCACTTTGAAGGTATTCGCACTCAAGGTGTGTTTAAGTATTTTAAGCACTTTATGGGTCCTGTGTGGTGGCTAGCTCCTCTTATGCTCCCTGTTGAGATTATTTCGCATTTCTCGCGCATCATTTCGCTTTCATTCCGTTTGTTTGGAAATATTAAGGGCGATGATATGTTTTTACTCGTTATGCTTATGCTAGCGCCGTGGGTTGTGCCTGTGGCGCCTTTTGCGATTTTGACTTTTATGGCACTGCTCCAAGCTTTTGTGTTTATGATTCTTACTTATGTTTATATTCACGGCGCAGTAGTCGTCGATGAGGACCACTAAATTTATTTCCCTTCTCATTACGCCAGATATTTCTAAGGCGTATGTTGAGAATCTAGCCCAAACTCCCCCCACTGCAGATTGGATTATGTATCGCCATAGAGATAGTGAGTATCTTGAGGCTTTTGTGCGATTGTTTGCGCATAAACTGCTACTTAATTTGCCCTTTCAAAATGCGCAAGAGATATGCACGCTAGCTAGAGATTGCGCAGGCGTGCATTTAAAATCTTACTTGCTAGATTCTATCCCGCAACTTAAAGCTAGCGATAGTTTTGCGCATAAAATCATTGGATATAGCGCGCATAGTGTGGAGGAGATAGAATCTGCGCTTGCTTATGGCGCGCACTATTGCACGCTTAGCCCTATTTTTCCAACTCCAAACAAAGGCACACCGCTAGGTTTAGGGGTGCTAGAGCGTATGTCCCCTGCCTTAAGGGCGCGCACTATTGCGTTAGGCGGCATTAAAGCAGAGCATATCCCCCATCTTAAAGCCCTCCATCTCAAAGGCTTTGGAGCTATTAGCTATTTTAAGCTCTAAGGCTTTATAGAATCTAATACATTAGATTCTATATTTTGCACAGAATCTGCACTAGAATCTACCTTAAAAACGCGTGAGGCAATGGCGTAATTAAATAATTCCTTATAAAGCGTGGCAAAATCTTTGTGTTTTTCATCAAGGGCAAATGTTTTATCTGTGGAGAGCAGCATAAAGGGTGAAGGCAGATTCTGTATAGAATCTGCCCACTCATAGCCGCTCTGCGTGGGGATTGGATAAATGCCCTTTTCATCAATCCATACAGATGAGTTATATCCAAAAGCATAAAGCGGATTATCATTTTTAGCCAATATATTGCGTCCGCCCATGCTCATATATGCCGCATTTGAGAGGCTAAGCTCATAGAGTGTGGGCAATATATCCTTATGCGAGCCTACGCGCAAAGGCTCATAATGCGCTTGTGTGGCGTATTTTGGCGGCACATACATATAAAGTGGCACAGCATAAAAGAGGGCTTTGTCGGTATGTGGATTTTCAGTCAAATCCCTCAAGCGATGGTCGCCGCTAGCTGCTACTATGGTATTTTCACTTAATATAGAATCTTTAATATTATCCATAAAGTCCCCAAAGGCGTTATTAGCGTATTGATAGAGCGTGATAGCAAGGGTAAATTTTTGTCTTGATGTATCCTCAATCCTACTTTCAAGTGCTTGCGGGAGTGAAAGGGGTTTTGGCGTGTAGGTGCGCGGCAGGTGGTAGGGCGGGTGATTGCTCGTGGTGAGAATAGCGATAAATGTGGGCTTTGTAGCCTCTTTTAAAATCTCAAAAGCCAGTTTATAGGCGTATTCATCAGGCACGCCATAAGTGGATTTATCTGCCTTGCTTTGCGGGAAATGCTCTAAAAGATAAATCGCATCATAAATATGATGCGCTCCTTGAGTGGTGATAAATGCTCCAAGCCCGTGCCATGCACCATAGCCTGATGTGATATAAATCACCTCATAGCCCGCATTTGCATAAATGGCAAAAGGATTGTAGGGGAGTTTGATATTTTTAGAAGTGCCAAGCGAGATTTGCGCATTTGGGCTTTCAAAGAAAAGTGCAGCAAATGAAGGCGCTGTGCCATTTGCTCCACTCAAAAAGCGAAAGAATACAAAATCTTTTTCAAAATGCTTTCTTAATGAGCCAAGCAAATCTGTGTGCTGCTCATCATCAAACATAAGCATATTACTCCCAAAGCTCTCCATAAGGTTAAGCACCACATGCGGGGGATTTTGCTCCAAAAATACAGAATCTGCACTTTGCCTTAGGAGTGGGAAAAGCGCATTTTGTAGCCTTTGTCCCTCTTGTGCTGAAGGTGGGCTAAAGTGTGCATCGGCTTTGTAGTTATTGAACGCCCAGTTGAGTGCTATAAGCGGATTTGTGGCAAGGTGATTAAAAATAGGGAGCGTGGAGACATAATGCTCGCTTTCTCGTAATGGAAAAGTGCCAAGCGAGCCGCGCGCGCTAATGATAAAGCCAATGATTAAAAGCAATTGCCCAATAATCTGTAAAGGCACATTTGCTTTACTTAAAAAGCGGTGAAAAGGGAAAATACGCCAAATATAGCGATAAATGCGGGGCGAAATGCTATATAAATAAAGCGTTACTATGCCGCTTGCAACCGCGCTTATGATACCAATTATAAGAGGATAATCCTGCCATATAATTTTTATAATCGCTAGAGTATCATCATCTTTAAACCCAAAAATAAACACATCAATCTTGCTCCCATAGGTGCGGAAGTAGTAAAAATTGACAATGCTTGCCACCATAAACACAAAGCCTAGTAAAAAGGCATAGCATTTGGGCAAAAAAGTGCAGCACTTTACGCAAAGATGCCAGCAGATTCTATATTTTCTCTCTACCCCCCCCCCCGTTAATTGTAAAAAGATTTTGCGACATACATTTGATATATACTCAATGATTATAAAAATAAGCATAGCGATGCCAATGCTGCGCATATCAAGCCTTAAGCCCATAAACCACATTGCGGAGATATCCTTTAAGTGCGATTGCTGTATGTCTTTAGGCACATAATGTGTGAGCATAATATATCTTGAGCATTCACAAAGCAGCAGTAGCGCGCCAGTTAGTATGAGCGCACGCAGGATTAAAAGCCTTAAGGGCGAAATAGGCAAGGGCAGTGGTTGTAAGAGTGATTGCGTGGGCGTAAGTTGAGGCATACTTATAGAATCCTTTGCATGAATTTATGTAAAAAAGTAAAAAATAAAAGCCGCCATTGTAGCTTAAAATTTTTTAAGACTTTTTAAAATATGTAAGCAGATAGCTGATTTTAAGGCACTATAAGGGCTTAAGCTATGTTTATGTATTTCTTGTGATAGAATCTGCTTTTATTGCATACGCAAATTTCACACGCAAGGATTTTTATGCCTCCGCAGCCTGCGAAAAATACCGCTACTTTTATAGCCCTTGCCCTTTTTGCTGAATGCTTTATTATCTATGCGAGCGTGCTTGTGAAGCTCACAGATATGCCTCCTATTAATCTTGGCTTTTATAGGATAATGTTTGCCTTGCCCATTTTTTGGCTTATGGCGCAGACTAAGAGTAAAAGCAATCTCTTTAGCTTGCCGCTTAAAGATATGGCGTTAATGCTGCTAGCTGGGGTTTTCTTTGCCTTTGATTTATTGTTTTTTAATATCGCGCTGCGCCACACAAGTGTAGCAAATGTCAATCTTTTTGCCTCTTTGGCGTGCTTCATTCTTATGCCTATTGGTATATTATTTTTTAAAGAAAAATTTAAAAAAAGCCTGCTTTTTGGCGGCATTGTGGCATTTTTGGGTGTGTGTTTGCTGGTGGGTGGCAAGGGTGAACTAAGCGTGGCAAGCGGATATGGTGATTTTATGGCGTTTTTAAGCGTGCTGTGCTATAGCGGCTTTCTTGCGGTGATTTACTCACTTAGGCGTAAATATGGGACTTTACAAATTATGTTTTTTGCCTGCATTGGCTCAAGTTTTATGCTTTTTATTTTGATGTGTGTGTTTGAAGGATTTGTGCTGCCAAAGGGTGCTAAAGATTGGGGGATAATCGTGCTTATCGCACTTTGTGGGCAAGTTATTGGGCAGGGATTTTTTAGCTTTATTTTGGGCAAGCTAGATTCTCAAATGGCTTCGCTTTTGCTGCTTTTTTCTCCCATTATCGCCGCACTTATGGGATTTTTCCTCTTAGGCGAACATTTGGGCATATTTGAAATACTAGGCATTGGCATTATTATTTTTGGCGTGTATTTGGCAAAGCGAGAGCATTATTAATTAAAATTGCTCATAGAATCTTGATTGTCTTAAGCCCTCATAGAGTGCCGCGCTTACACTTGTGGCAAGATTTATACTGCGTATGCCGCGCTTCATGGGCAGTTTGTAGGTTTGGTGTGCGTAGTTTTTTAGAATCTGTGCATTTAATCCCGCATCTTCTCTGCCAAAATATAAAAATCCCCCCTGTGAAAAGTCCGCGCTAAAGTGTAGTTTTTGCGCCTTTGTGCTAAAGAAAAAATGTTGCATATTAAGCGGATAGTGCTGCCAAAATGCCTCTAAATGCTCCCACTCATATACTTGCAAGTGCTGCCAATAATCAAGCCCCGCGCGCTTTAACTCCTTTTGATTTGTGCTAAAGCCAAGCGGGTGGATTAAGTGCAATACGCAGTCTGTAGCGACACAAAGTCGCCCGATATTGCCTGTGTTTTGCGGAATTTGCGGCTCTACAAGCACGATATGAAATGATGTCATAATCCCTCCGTAGATTCTATAAATTCCGCGCTATTGCTTTTTTAACAAAAAGCCGCGCGGTCTTGTCATAAGCTCGGCACAGCCGCGCATTTGCGCCTAAAGTATAAAGTTATAGCTGCTTACGCATCTATAAACTTGTTTTTTGAGGTTGGATTCTGTATTTCCTAATGCTGTTGAGTTAAAGCCCCGCGCGGTCTTGCCCAAATGATAAGCCACTCACCTCACATTTAAGGCTAGATTCTATAAAGCTAATGCTTCATCTGCGTGGGCTGAATGTCCTTATTATCCGCAAGGTGTTCTGATTTGACTTTATCTAAAAATGCAAGGAGCTTGATGCTTGCTTGCATATAAGCCTTTGCGCTTTTAGAATCTGGCTCAAAAAATGTAACGGGCTTGCCACTATCTCCGCCCTCGCGCACTTTTGGTTCAAGCGGCACTTGGGCTAGCACGCTTGTGTGATATTGGTTTGCTAACTGCTCGCTTGTGCCTTTGCCAAAAATATCATATTCTTCCCCACAGCATGGGCAAATAAACCCACTCATATTTTCAATAATTCCTGCTATGGGGATTTTTAGCTTGTCAAACATATCCAAACTGCGCTCGCTATCATCTAGGCTCACTTTTTGTGGTGTGGTTACAATCACACCTGCGCTCACAGGCACACTTTGGGCTAGTGTGAGCTGTGCATCGCCTGTGCCTGGAGGCATATCGATGATTAATACATCAAGCTTGCTCCATATCACATCTGTGAGCATTTGCTCAATGGCGCGCATAAGCATCGGTCCGCGCCATATAAGGCTCTGCCCTTCATCATACAGCACGCCCATACTCATCATCTCCACACCAAAGGCTTTGAGCGGCAAAAGCTTCTTTCGCGCTTCATCAACTTGGGCTTTATTAGCGTTTAATCCTAGCATACGCGGGATATTAGGTCCATACACATCTGCATCAAGCAATCCCACCCTTTTGCCCTGTTGAGCTAGCGCAATGGCGAGATTAACGCTTGTAGTGGATTTGCCCACACCTCCTTTGCCCGAGCTTATCATTACAAAATGCGAAATGTGCGGGGCGAGATTTTTAGTTTGAGGCTTTGGCTGTGGAGCTGGCTTTGGAGGGTTAATCTCAAGCTTTAGGTTTATATTTTGTAAAAGGGGAGCAAGTTTGTTTGTAATCTCATTATGCAGGCTTTCAAGTACTTCTTTGGCGCTTGAGGGTATATCTACGCGTATGAATACTTCATTTGGGCTTACATTCACTTCTTTGACAAAGCCAAAACTTACAATATCCTTTGAAAAATTGGGGTAAATTACCTGTTTTAGCGTATCTGTGATTTGCTCTTTAGTTGGCGACATTTTCTATCCTTTATTTGAAGTTATGTTAGAGTTTTAGCCATATTTAGGTTAATGTAAGGCTTATAGAATCTACTTTAAGGGCATATAATGCCGCGCAAGTATATGAAATCTTGTTTAAAATATGCTAAAATGCGCGCAAATCGCCTTTAATTGTTATTTTATAGAATCTAGGACATATCGATGCTTCTTGCTATTTATAGTGTATGCGTATTTATTTGTATTGGCTACATCGCAAAGCTTTTGCGGCTTGTGGGGAATAAGCAAAGCGGCATTTTGCTTGGCTTTTTGCTTAATTTTGCCTTGCCCGCGCAAGTTTTTAATGGCACTTATCATGCGACTTTAGATTTAGCTTTTTTTTATGTATGCTTGGTGAGCTTTCTATGCTCTATTAGCGGGGGGCTAGTGCTTTTTATCATAGGGAAAATATTTAAGCTTGAGCGCAATACTATCATTACTATGAGTTTTATGGGTGCGTTTGGAAATACGCTTTTTCTAGGCTTGCCTATCGTAAATGGCGCGCTTGGCGAGGCGTATGCAAACAAAGTGATTATTTATGACCAAATCGTTACAGGCATTCCCATTGCTTTTCTTGCGCCGCTTATTTTGAGCCTTGGGGGGAAGGGGAGCTTTAGCTTTAAAGCCATTGGCATGCGGCTTTTTCAAAGCCCACTTTTTCTAGCCTTGCTTTGCGCGCTTGTATTAAAAGCCCTGCCCGTGCGTATCCCTGATGAGCTATTCCTTCCGCTAAAAAGCCTAGCCCAAACTGCCACACCTGTGGCGCTCTTTGCCATTGGTGTGCAGATGAGTTTAGAAAATATTAAACAAGCGTGGAAGCCTACTTTGCTTTTGCTATTTGGTAAGATGTGTATTGCGCCGCTTTTGCTAGTCGTTGTGGTATTGATGTGCTTTGGCTCATTTAATGATTTATGGCGTATGGCGCTTATTGAAGTGGCAATGCCTCCTGTGGTGAGCGCTGGGGCTATTGTTATCCGCGCTGGACTAAATGCTAAGCTTGCTGTAAGCGCGGTGGCTTTTGGTATTTTGATTAGTTTCATAAGCGTGCCTTTGTGGCTCCTGCTCACATAGAATCTATAAATTCCGCGCTATTGCAAGCAAGCTTGCCGCGCGCATCTTACACAAATGAGCAAAGCCCATTTGTGCGCCTAAAGTATAAAGTTATAGCTTAAGCTTTAGCTAATCTATCAACTTGATTTTTAAAGGCTAGATTCTATAAATTAAAGTTTGCGCACTTTAAAAGCCAATGTATAGTTTTACAAGGCTAGATTCTATAAATTTGGAGGGTAAATGTTTCAACGATACTTGATACCTTTGTGCATTATTGCATTAATTTATGTTATTTCTACAAGCGATGCGCTTACAAGCGTGAGTGCTGGGCTTGCTATTTTGCTTTTTGGTATGCTTAGTCTTGGTAATGGTTTTCGTGCGTTTAATGGCGGATTTTTAGAGAATTTGCTCACCACTTCCACAAATACTGCGCTTAAAAGCGTAACCTTTGGCACTATCGCCACAGCCATCATGCAAAGCTCCTCTTTAGTTTCTGTCTTATCCATTTCTTTTGTGTCAGCCTCACTTTTAAGCTTAGGGCAGGGCATTGGTGTGATTTTTGGCGCAAATTTGGGCAATAGCGCAGGCTCATGGCTCATTGCTGGGGTGAGTGGTATGAAAATTTCTGCTTTTGCCCTGCCGCTTATCGTAGGCGGCGTGTTATTTAATTTTCAAAATGCTAAATCTGCCAAGGGTGTGGGGCAGATTCTTATTGGAATTGGATTTTTCTTTTTGGGCGTAAGCTACATTAAGGAGGGATTTGAAGCCTATAAGGAAGTGATTGACTTTTCAAAATATTCTTTGGAGGGCATACGCGGAGTGCTGCTATTTGTGGGACTTGGTGCGCTTATGACAGCCATTGTGCAAAGCTCGCATGCCACACTTACTATTATTATTTCTGCCTTTGCTGCTGGGAGTATGACTTATGAAAACGCACTAGCAGCCACGCTTGGCACGAGTATAGGTGGCGTGATGACGGCTATAATCGCCTCTCTTAGCACTAATATTGATGGGAAGCGCTTAGCCATTGCAAATTGTTTATTCAATTTTGCCATAGCTGCGCTTGTGATTGTGGGGTTTGAGTATTTCATATGGGTGAATAATATGCTAGCTATGCTTATAGGCTTAGATGAGCATAGTGTGCTGCGTATTGCACTTTTTCATACGCTTTTTAATCTTGTGGGTATTCTCCTTTCCCTGCCTATTATCGATAAGCTTGCCCTATTTTTGGATAAATATATCACCCAAAAAGATGGGCAAATTGATAAACCTCTCTATGTTAATAATACCATTGTGGAATACCCCGATACATCGCTTATAGCGCTCACTCACGAGGTATATCATCTTTATGCCAATGCTTTTGAGCTTATCGCGCATGCGCTTGGATTTTCTAGGGCCGATATTAAAAGTAAAGCAGATATAAATGAGATTCTAAAAGCGCGTATATGGGCAGAGGAGGATATAGATATTGAAATTTTTTATATTAAAAAAATTAAAGTGCTTTTTAATGCCATACTTGATTTTTCAACCAATGTCCAAGCCCACACGCAAGATACTGCTTATATTCATAAATTTTCCTTGCTTACACTTGCTTCGCGCCACATTGTGGAGGCGATTAAAAATATGGAGCTTTTGCAGCCAAATCTCAAAAAAAATAGCCTCTCCACAAATGAAATACTCTCTAGCCAATATAACGCACTAAGGGCGAATTTGGCGCTGCTTTTGCGCAGTATTGAGGAGATTATAAATAATACAAATATCCACCCTCAAGAGGCTATTATTAAACTTAAAGCGCAAAAAAAGGCTTTCAAACAAATTGATAAAGATTCTATCGTGCATATAGAATCTTTACTAAGCAAAAAAGATATAGGCGTGCCAAGCGGCACTTCACTGCTTAATGCAGTAGGATTTAGCCACAATATCGCCAAAGAGCTAGCTAGTGCGATTATTAGTATCCAAAAAACATATTTAGAGGAAGAAGAAGCCATAAATACTATAAGCGATAGCGGGAGCATTGATGAGGAGTAAATACATTATCTTTTTTATCGCTTTTGCTATTGCATTAGTAGTGCTTATACTAGGCATTAGAGCCTATTTATCGGCGCTACCTAAAGAAAACCAAGTAGGTCAAGCGGTAGTCTTACCAAGCCTAGAGTGGCTTAAGCATAAATACGCCAACGCTAGCCCCAAGCAGTGGGGCGAGCATTTTGAGGGCATTACTTCTCTCTTGCCAGATAGCCAAACGCCTGTGGTGTATCTTACCTTTGATGCGTGTAGTGGCGCGTATGATAGGGATTTAATCAATTATTTAATTGAGCAGCAAGTAGAGGCGACTTTATTTATTAATTCGCGCTGGATTGATAAGCATTTGGAGGATTTTTTAATCCTTGCGCAAAATCCGCTTTTTTCTATCCAAAATCACGGCACAAAGCATCGCCCATTAAGCGTTAATGGCAAATCTATCTATAACATCAAAGGCACAGATTCTATACAGGGCGTGTATGAGGAGATTATGGATAATGATAGAAAAATCTTTGAGCTTACTGGCAAAAGGGCGCGCTATTTCCGCTCTGGCACGGCATATTATGATGAAGTGGCAGTGAGCATTGCTAAAGATTTAGGATACAAAATCGGGGGATTTGATGTGCTAGGCGATGGCGGCGCTACATTTTCTAAAAAGCACATTATCCACCAAGCCCAAAAAGCGCGTAATGGCTCTATTATTATCTATCATTTAAATCAGCCTCAAAGCGAGACATTTGAGGGAATTAAAGAGGTTGTGCCATTGCTTAGGGAGAAGGGCTTTACCTTTAAAAAGCTACCCTAGATTCTGTATTTTATAGAATCTAGCCTTATTTTGGGCTGCAAAGTGAGCGTGATGAAAAATGCAAGCGCGATTTTGTTTCTTAAAATTACATTGCATACGCATTGTGTATTTAAAATGAGATATTTAAACTAAACAACACATATTTTAAGATACAATCCTACCATCTTGCTTTATAAGGGGGTTCTTATGGGTTTTCTCACAGATTTAAGTGAAGGCACGCAGTTTGCCATTCAGCTGGTTGTAGTATTGGCGTGTTTGTTCTATGGCGCTAGGAAAGGTGGTATTACGCTAGGGCTTTTGGGTGGGATTGGCATTATTGTGCTTGTCTTTGCTTTTCATATAAAGCCCGGAAAGCCCGCTATTGATGTGATGCTTACTATTTTGGCTGTGGTGGTGGCAAGTGCGACCTTGCAGGCAAGCGGGGGGCTAGATGTGATGCTACAAATTGCAGAGAGAATCTTGCGGAAAAATCCCAAATTTTTAACGATTTTAGCTCCATTTGTAACCTGTTTCCTCACTATTTTGTGCGGCACGGGGCATGTGGTATATACAATTATGCCAATTATTTATGATATTGCTATTAAGAACAACATACGCCCAGAGCGACCTATGGCGGCGGCTTCTGTATCCTCTCAAATGGGCATTATCGCTTCTCCTGTATCTGTGGCGGTGGTCAGTCTAACAGCGCTTTTGCTTAATGCCCCAAAGCCCCTGCATGGCTTTGATGGGTATATAAATTTATTGCAAATCACTATTCCTAGCACACTTTTTGGCGTGCTGATGATTGGGATTTTTAGCTGGTTTAGGGGTAAGGATTTGGATAAAGATGAGGAGTTTCAAGCCAAACTCAAAGACCCCGAATTTAGACAATATGTGTATGGGGATTCTAAAACTTTGCTCGGTGTGAAATTGCCTAAAAAAGATTGGGTAGCGATGTGGATATTTTTAGGCGCAATCGCTGCAGTTGCGCTCATTGGTGCATTTGATGCCTTAAAACCTACTTGGGGACAAAAGTATGATTATAAAGCGACCTTACATAGTGTGAATGGCGGTGATATTAGCATTAAATGGACGCCTGCTGGGGATAATAAAGGCACGCTAGATTTAAACTCTATAGGGCTTGGCTCTAAAAAAGGCGAAGATGGCAAGAGCGCGCTAGAGAGGGCTATAGAATCTGGACAGGCAGAAAAGCTGTATAAAAAAGACAAGCTAGGCAATCCTGAAATGGATAAAATTTCTATGGTGCATATCATACAGATGTTTATGCTGCTTGCTGGGGCTTTAATCATTATTTTTACCAACACAGATGCCAAAAAGATTGGCACAAATGAGATATTCCGCTCGGGTATGATAGCGCTTGTGGCTGTGTTTGGGATTTCATGGATGGCAGAGACTATGTTTGCGGTGCATACACCGATGATGAAAGCGGCACTAGGCGATGTGGTGAAAGCCTATCCTTGGACTTATGCGATTATGCTGCTTATCATTTCAAAATTTGTTAATTCTCAAGCAGCAGCGCTTGCGGCATTTGTGCCAATCGCTCTGGGTATTGGCGTGGAGCCGGGCATTATCGTAGCCTTTGCGGCGGCTTGCTATGGGTATTATATTTTGCCTACTTATCCTAGCGATTTAGCAACTATTCAATTTGATAGGACAGGCACTACGCATATTGGGCGATTTGTGATTAATCATAGTTTTATTTTACCCGGACTAATTGGCGTGTTTAGCTCCTGCTGTATTGGCTATGTGCTTGCAAAAGTGGCAGGATACATTTAAGGAGCAGTATGGCATATCTTTTACTCACAGGTGCAGCGGGCTATATCGGCTCGCACACGGCTTATTGTTTTTTAAAAAATACAAATTATCATCTAGTGATTTTTGATAATCTAAGCACGGGTTTTAGAGAGAATTTAGCTTATTTGCAGGAATGCTTTGCAGGGCGTGTAAGCTTTGTAGAGGGCGATTTAAGCGATATTAGCACAGTAGATTCTGTATTAGAGCGCTATAAGTTTGAGGCGGTTATACATTTTGCTGCCTCCATTGTGGTGGGCGAATCTGTGCTAGAGCCGCTTAAATATTACACTAATAACACGCTTAATACCACGCGTTTAATTGCTTCATGTGTGGCGCATAAAGTGCCAAAGTTTATTTTTAGCTCCACAGCGGCTGTGTATGGCGAGCCTGATATATCGCTTATCCCCATTGATGAGAATGCCCCGCTTTTGCCTATCAATCCTTATGGCGCTTCAAAGATGATGAGTGAGCGTGTATTAAAAGATAGCGCGCTTGCTTATGAGGGCTTTAAGTTTGTGATATTACGCTACTTTAATGTGGCTGGCGCGAGTATGGATAATACACAAGCCATTTTAAAGGCAAAAAAGGGTTTAGGGCAACGTAGTAAAAATGCCACTCATCTCATAAAAGTCGCGTGTGAATGTGCGTGTGGCAAGAGGGAGCGTATGAGTATTTTTGGTGTGGATTATCCTACTAAAGATGGCACTTGCATTCGTGATTATATTCATATTGATGATTTGGCAAGCGCGCATTTGGAGGCTTTGGCGTATTTAGATGGTGGGCAGTCAAATATTTTTAATGTAGGCTATTCACAAGGGTATAGTGTGAAAGAGGTGATTAAGGTAGTCAAGGAAGTGAGTGGGGTGGATTTTTGCGTGATAGAATCTGCGCGGCGTGAGGGAGACCCCATAGAGCTAAGTGCTAAAAATGATAAGATTCTATCCCTCACACAATGGAAGCCGCGCTTTAATAATCTTAGGCAAATTGTCCAAAGTGCGTATGACTGGGAGCGCTCGCTCGCATAAGAGAAGTTTTACCTTAAACGCTCGCATCGCAAAATTTTGTATGCTTAAAGCTTTTTAGTGTGGTGAGGTATTTGAGTATTTAAAGCAAGCGTTCAAGGCGTAGGCTAGATGATTAGAAAAGATTAACAGAATGTGCGTAGATTCTAATATGTTCTCTCCCAAAGGCTTGCAGAAGTTTATTGGTGATAAACTGCACTTTTTGCTCATCACTCAAAAATAGCTTAAACAGCCCATATTCTTGCCTGCCGCTTACCTGCTCGGAGGCACTCTCTAAAAGCGAGCTTGAGGCGTATTTAGCGCAATGGATATAGAAAAAATCATCATATCCATCTTCTAGCAACATATCGACGATAGAATCTTTTAAGGTATGTTTAAAATAAATATCAATACTAAAAGTTGGCTCGCCCATTATAGAATCCTTTAGAGTGGATTAGGCACATTCTGCCCGTAGGCAATCACTAAGCGCAGTTTAAAAATAGCCACGATATACATAACAATTGCGACAAATATAAAAATAAGTGTGGCAGTAAATGCCAGTGAAAGTATGACCGCAATCACGCTGCTTGCTCCCACAGAGGTAGCCAATATTATCGCGCCAACGCCTATGATAAGCAGCAGCACTAGACCAAAAAGCATCATTTTTGTGGATTTCAAAAACCATTTTTCATCGGTGATAAAGCTTAATTCTCTATTCATTTGATAAAAAATATATATCAAAACAGGTAGCGCAATGAGACAAAATAGCCCTACAAACCAGTCTTGCGCACCCACAGGTTCATAAGGCGTATCCACCAAGCTTAGGCAAAGAGTGCCAATGAGTGAAAAGACAAGCTGCGCGATACAGAGCTTAAAAAGGCGCGCCCTTAGAGCGAGCTTTGAGATATAAAAATAGGCAAAAAACATACATATTGTGCTAATAAAATTAATGATATACCCAAGCATATCAGGTGTTTTAAGCTCGGTATAATCATACATATCCATTGTAGCAAATGCGCCATACATCGCACCTATAGCAAACATTCCTATAAGCATAATAATAAATGAGGCTATCCATAATCTCTTTGCCTTGCGCAATGTAGGGGTGTTGTGTATATAGTGAATGGGAAATTGATTTTCAGGAAGTGGCGGCATATTGACTTGAAAAAGTGCCATAAAAAATCCTTTTTTTTAAAATAAAGCAGCGATTTTAGCACAAAAATCTTAGAGTTTAATAATTTTTGCCCCAAAGCCGCCCATATTAGCTGGCGCGTCCTCAAAGCTTAAAATTTTTGGGTGAGTGCTTAGAAAATCTCGCACGAGTTTGCTTAAAATTCCCGAGCCAATGCCATGATACACTAGCACTTCATCATATCCGGCAATGAGCGCGCTTGAGAGGAATTCATCAAGTTTTTCAATCGCCTCTTCACCGCGCATTCCATGCAAATCAAGCTTAATGTGTGCGCTTTTATTGTGGGTGACTTTGATTTGTGGCGTTTTGGGCGTGATTATAGGCGCGCTAGAAAAGCTTAAATGCTCTAACTTTTCTTTTAATTTAAAGCCACTATCAAGCTCCACTACGCCCATATTGCCATTTATGCTAAGAATGCGTCCTTTGGTATTTTTATACTTCACCCTATCGCCGACTTTAAGCTTTTTTGGCGGCTTTGGTGGCGTGGGATTGGGCGTTTGGGCTAAAATATGATGTGCGTTATTAAAGGCTTTGTGCATTTGTTTAGAATCTTGTGTCTTAAGCGCGGATTTAAGGGCTTGCGTAGCTTTGTGGTAGGTAGATTCTAAATTATGTTTTAGCTCCTCAAAGGCGCGCTTTTGTGCATACTCTTGTGCTTTAAGTCCCTCTAGTTTTTGCTCATAAGATGCAATGCTTGCCTGCAGCTCTTTTTGTTTGGCTTGCAAACTAAGCTCTAGTTCGCTTGAGCGCTCAATGAGTTCATTAAGCCGCTCTTTGTCCGCTCCATAAGCCGCCTTAGCCTGCGCGATGAGTGAAGAGGGAATGCCATAGATTTGCGCGCTCTCAAAGGCATAACTTTTCCCAATGCTTCCATCAAGAAAGCTAAAAAGCGGCTTTTGGGCTTGTATATCATACATCGCCGCACAGAGCTGCACGCGTGGATTGCTCGCCATAAGTGCGCTTAAATGCTTGTGGTGAGTGGTGAGCAGCACTTTTGCTTGATTTTGCAACAAATGTTCAAGCAGCACTTTATACAGGCTCGCGGCTTCATCAGCGTCCGTGCCTAACTCAATTTCATCAATGCCAAGCAAGAGATTTTGCGTATTAAGAATGCGTGAAAATTCAAGCATACGCCCAGCAAAGGTTGAAATATCATTTTTGCTATTTTGTGGGTCGCTGATAATAGCCACAATATGCTTAAAATAGGGGATTTGTGAATGGTGGGGGTTAATTTTTAATGGCAGGAGAAATTTTGATAAAAAGCAAGCACTAAGAATAGATTTTAAAAGCATAGTTTTCCCACCAGCATTCACGCCTGTAATCATTAGCACATCGCCTTTAAAGGCAATGCTTAAAGGTTTTGGATTCTGTAGGGCAGGGTGTGAAAACTCATGCAAAATAATATCTTTTTGCTTATGCTCCATTTGGTAGATAAATGAGAGATTATTCGCCCTAGCAAAGCTAAGCCGCGCATAAATATGGTCAAAAGTATCAAAAGCCATATTTAGAAATTTTAAAAATGCATGATGTTTTTTAAGCATTTGCGAAAAGTCTTTGCATATATCATACAAGCTAAGCTCTAGTGTGTCTTTTAGGGTGTTCTGCTCTTTTTTAAGTGCGATTATAGAATCTGGCATAAGGTAGAAAAAGCCGCTATTTGAGCGCTCTAATACCATACCTTTAATAGCGTGATTATAGCCAGCTTTAAGCAAAAGGCATTCATTTTGATTAATGTAGTGCAGGTTATTATCCACCAAATAAGGAGCAAGCGCGTTTGTGTGCAGGAGGCGTGAGATTTGCTCATCAATTTGTATTTTATTTTGCTTAATGCGCAACTTTAGGCTATCTAACTGCGCGTAAATGCCATCTTTAATCTGCCCATTACTATCAAAAATAGCGCGCATTTCATCTAGGGCTTTGGGGATAATGATTTTATCAAGCCACGCCTGCGCGCGCGGCGTAGATTCTAAGAGCGTCCTTTTAAGGTAGCAAAAATAATCCACAAGCTGCACAAAGGCAAAAATCTCTTCTAGCCTTAAAGTGCCATATTTTTGCAAATGCACAAGGGGTGTGTCAAGCTTTGGAAGCAGTGGGGGTGGAGCAAGCTCTATATTAAGCCCTTTATCAAGCTCTTGTAAAAGCGTGGCATAAAACTGCCTATCGCCCTCAAAAACAAATGATTTCTCGCGCGCAAAATATGAGCCAAAATGCGCTAAAAAATCATATATATCAAGCCTTGAGATGAGATTTTCATAGTGCATTGCATATTAGTCTTTATTATTTTTTATCTCACATGTTTGCAGCGGGATAATCACATACGCAAAGGGTGAATCTGCCTTGCCCTGAAAGCTCATCGTGCCATAGCTTAGCGTGAAATGCTCTCCACTCACCTGCAAGCTTTGCGTGCCATTTTTGCACTGCAGGGGCATATGATTTAAAAAAGCATTCTTTATAGAATCTAGCTTTTTAGATTCTGTATCTTGTAGCATATTATAAAGCCCAATAAGCAGCGCAATGCCAAGCAGCGATATGCCAAGGATTATTTTTGTTTTTTTAGAAAATTGCCCTTTGTTTTTGCCAATAAACAGCCCTATTAGCACAAAAAGCAATAAAGTCAGTATGAAAATCACATAGCCCATTACTTTTCTCCTCTTAATTGATAGGTAATATCGCCTGCACCAAGCCCTATGATAAGCGCATCTTGCAGAGTTTTAATATGTTCTTTATCATTATAAAGCTCGATATGTCCATTATTGAGTTTAAGATGTGTGGCAAATGTGGGGTTGTATTTGGCAAAAAGTGTAGCAAAATCAATATCAATATGCGCCTCTCCCGCCTTCCACACAGGCAAAATCACCAATTCATCGCAGCCATTTTCAAAACAGCGCACAAAAGATTCTAAATTATCTAGCACACGCGAATATTTATGCGGCTGCCAAATGGCAATCACTTTTGCATGAGGCTTAAGCGCATTATAAATAGCCACACTTTTAAGCGTAGCAGTAATTTCTGTAGGGTGATGCGCATAATCATCAATGATAGTCGTTTGCCCTTTACACAAAATATCAAAACGCTTCTTAATGCCCTTAAAATGCGCCAAATTTGCCTTTATAGAATCTAGTGCTTTTAAGCCTAGCTCATCTATGGCGCACAAAATCGCTAAAGCCGCATTTTGAGCTGTATGCTCGCCAAAGCCCCATACATGAAATGAGCCATAATCTTTAAGCTCAAAGCTGGTTTGTGGCTCATCATTGTGGAGATAAAATTGTATATTTTTAATATCCGTGCTCGGCTCAAGGGCGATAGATTCTATATTTTTAAGATTTTTTAAATATGGGTCGCTTAGGTTAAATACGCGCTTTTTGGCTTTATTTATAAACTCATCATACGCGCCGTAAAATTCTGTTAAATTATGATTATAGCTCTCCATATGCTCTGGCTCGGCATTAGGGATAATGGCAAAGTAGGGGTTAGAATTTAAAAAACTTTTATCAGATTCATCAGCTTCAAAAATAATGCATTCACTCTTTGCCTCGCGCACATTTGAGCCAAATTCTTTAGAATCTGCACCAATAATAGCGCCAAATTGAGGGAAAAGACTGCTTAAAATCGCACTTGTGGTGGATTTCCCATGTGCGCCGCATACGCTAAAAACGCGCTTTTCTTTTAAGATAAAGGCTAGCGCTTCTTTGCGGGAAAGCACTTTAATGCCTTTTTTGTGCGCTTCTTGCACTTCGATATTATCTGGCTTAATGATAGCGGAGTGTATGACTAAATCTTGATTAGTGATAGCTTGCGCGCTATGGGGGATATTAATCTCTACACCTTGCGCGCGCAAATACTTAGTGGCATTGCCCTCCGCAATATCTGAACCGCTAATCTCTACACCTTGCGCGCGTAAATACTTTGCCAAACCCGAAATGCCAATGCCACCAATGCCTATAAAATGTATTTTCATTTATTCCCCTATTTTAATGATTTGTAGTGATGTAGTGCATCTTTTAGGGCAAGTAGTGCCTTTTTAGTAGCGTCATTATCATACACAAGGGCTATTCTTACAAATCCTTTGCCCTCACTATTGCGCCCTAAATAACTGCCCGGCAGCGTAAGCACGCCATATTTTTCATACGCAAATTTACAAAAGTCCTCATCATCGCCCACTTCAAGCCATACATAAAAAGTATAAGGGCAGAGTTGCTGTTTATTCAAGCTTAGAATTTCGCGCGCTAAAGAGAGATTTTGCGCATAAATGTGGCGTATAGATTCTGGCGTGTGCATATCGCTCCACGCGATAGTAGCGGCTTTTTGCAATGGCAGGGGCAAGGCACAGCCCAAATATGTGCGGTAAAGGTTGTATTTTGCCAAAATGCTTTCATCACCAGCGATAAATCCACTGCGCAAGCCCGGCGCGGAAGAGCGCTTAGAAATAGAATTAAGCGCTAAAATATTTTTAAAAGTAGGATTGCCCGCGTGAATGCAAGCCTCAAGTATGCTAGGAGGCTTAGTGTGCTCATAAATCTCACTATAGCACTCATCATTAATAATGACAAAATCATACTCTAGCGCCTTTTGCACCCATTCACTCAAAGAGGGCAAATCAAGGATTCTGCCTGTGGGATTATTAGGAGAATTAAGAATGACTAAATCTACTTCTTTAAGCTCCTGCTCGCTAAGAAGTGGGCTAAAGTTATTTTTTTGAGTAAGATTCATAAGCACGATGCGCGCTTTTGCCGCAAGGGCAGCTCCCTCATAGATTTGATAAAAAGGATTAGGATAGGCAATAGTTGGCGTTTGCTTGCCAAATAAGTAAAATTGCGGAAAATTAAAAAGCACCTCACGCGTGCCAAAAGTAGGGATAATCTGCCCTAAGTGCAGCTCAAGCCCAAAGCGCGCGCGAATAAAGTCTAATTGCGCTCTTTTTAGCTCATCTTCGCCGCTTGATTTGGGATATTTATTAAGTAAAGGCGCGCTATCTTGCCAAGCTTTAATGATATTTGTCGGTGTGGGGAATTGCGGCTCGCCAATGGTGAGCGTAAAAAGTTGCTTTTCTTTGGGTGCTGTGCTTTGTGAGAGCAGCGCGCGCAGCTTTTCAAAGGGATAGGATTGAAATGTATCTAGCACAATATGTCCTTAAAATATTTGGGAAGTTTGCAGATTTGCAAAGGTGGGATTATATAGCAAAATAACCATATTTTAGCTTTAGATTCTATCTTTGAGGCATAAGCCAAATCTATCAACTTCATTTCTTAAGGTTAGATTCTATAAATTTGCTCACTTGATACTCACTCAGTCAAAATTAAGCAAAAAGTCGTTACAAGCCATTATCAAAATTACTTAGGAGTAGTATGCTTACTTTTATCTTTGCCATTGCGGTTTTTATTTTTATGGCGCTCATTGGACTTGGTTTGGTGAGCTTTTCTCTTAGTATTTTTGCCTTTGTGTTTGAAAAATATGTGCTTGTTTTGTTGAGTTTTTTTATCTTTTTGTATCGCATTATCACCTTTCCGCAAGCTCAGCCCGAAAGTAGTGAGGACGGCTCGCATCATAATTCTAAGATTTTGCTTGATGCGTATTCGGGCATAGATTCTCTTTTAAAAAGAGGCGAGGTTAATGAGGCTATAAATGTGGTGGAGAGGGATTTTCATAGTCGCTTAGAGCCGCAATATGCAAGCAAAGAATTTTTAGATTCTACATTTGCTAGGGCAAGAACTTTAGGCATAGCCTCTCTAAAATACGCTAAAGCCTATTTCTACACTACCATTTATCTCAAAAGATTGATACTTTTTCTTGTCTTTGTGCTGCCTTTTGTGATTGCCTATTTTGCCTGCTATTTTTATGCAAACTACGAGTATAAGACTAAAACTTTTGAGCGCACACAGAGCGTTTTTGTAAAAAATACAAAAGGCGTTTGGGAGGGATTAAAAAAATATGGCATTGAGATTAAGCAAGATTCTATATTTTTGTATGATAAATCTGTGCAGCTTTTCACCAAAGATACAAAGTCTTTTAGCAAGACTTGTGGCGCTTTGTGGGATATTTTCTTTGATGGAGTGGTAGATTTTGCGCTGCATGCGTTTTTGCTGGCTCTAACCATTGCTATAAATCCCGTGAGTCTGGTCATTATAATAATGTGGCTGTGCTATTTTGTGCTCTATCGCTTGATAAATGCTTTTAATTTGGGGACTAAAAGATTTGTGTATAGGCTCTATAACAGAGGCAGAATAGATGCGGGCGATAATCTGCTTAGAATGCCTGATGGCACGCTGCCATAGGCTTTAGATTCTATAAAATTTACACAATCCACTTTTTCATTTTTTTTAGATTCTGTGAGCAGAGCTTTTGCACAGAATCTAGCGCGAGATTCTATATATTTTACAGAATCTAGGGGGGATTTAGTAGGCATTGAGCGCTATTTTTACGCAAAATATGCTTAAATTAGTGCGCAAAGCTTGATTTTTTAGTAAAGCATTGTTATAATGGCAGCTTTTACTCTTTACATTTGAGTGATGCGGGAGTAGCTCAGTGGTAGAGCACAACCTTGCCAAGGTTGGGGTCGCGGGTTCGAACCCCGTCTCCCGCTCCAACTTGTTATAGAATCTATTAAATCCCTTAATCTTATTCATTGTGTGTTGGTTGTTTTGATAAGGGCTTAGTGTTATTTGAGTGTTATGATAAAGCCCGGGTGGTGAAATTGGTAGACACAAGGGACTTA
Source organism: Helicobacter jaachi (assembly GCF_000763135.2). Taxonomy (NCBI): domain Bacteria; kingdom Pseudomonadati; phylum Campylobacterota; class Epsilonproteobacteria; order Campylobacterales; family Helicobacteraceae; genus Helicobacter; species Helicobacter jaachi. The sequence continues at coordinate 509,000 of NZ_JRPR02000001.1, forward strand.
AAATCCCTCGGACATTGCGTCTGTACCGGTTCAAGTCCGGTCTCGGGCACCACCTTAGATTCTCATTTATCCTAAAGCGGCGACATAGCCAAGTGGTAAGGCATGGGCCTGCAAAGCCTTGATTCCCCAGTTCGAATCTGGGTGTCGCCTCCAATGTGCATTATCATTAAATTGAGAGAAAGCTAAACGGGAGATGGCTGAGTGGTTGAAAGCGGCGGTCTTGAAAACCGTTGAGGGTCACACCTCCGGGGGTTCGAATCCCTCTCTCCCGGCCATTACGATTCTACACATTTTCTACAAAATCCCCCTTAATCATTTTCAGAATATAAATCTTACCAAATAACCATAGCATCGTGCTTTCAAAGTTTTAATGCTAGGCTTGTAAATTCTCATAGAATCATCTAAAATAACATAAAATAATGCAAAAAAATAAGGTTTTGGGGACAGAGTGGGGACAGAGTGGGGACAGGATTAGCCCCAAAAAGAGTCACAAACTCACATATTTAAGGGCTTTCCAAGCTCATACCCCAGCAAACCCTATAAAACAAAAGGGGACAGAAATGCAAAAACAGCAAAATCAAACTAGTAAAAAATATGAGGGCGTGCGCTCTAAAGCCCTAAGCAATGGCGATATAGCTTATTATGTGCGATTTATGGATAAAGAGGGTAAGCGACAAGAAGTCAAGGTAGGCACAAAAAATGAGGGGTGCAGTGAGAAAAAAGCTAGTATTGAGCGCGCTAGGCTTTTACAGGAAGTAAAAGAGGCGAAAAATATGCAAAATCCAACTATACAAGAGATTATGCCGCGATATTTGCGCATTTTGGAGCTGCACACAAAAAGTGAGACTTATAGAGACTACAAAGGGCAGTGTGAGCTGCATATCCTACCTGCATTTGGTGCGTATAAAATCCAAGATATTAGCCCAAAGCATATCAATGATTTTATGCTGCATCTAGCGCAAAATAAAAGCAACAAAACCATAAATAAGCTTATCGATAGGCTTAATAATCTCATAGAGTGGGCAAAGAATGAGTATGATTTGGTTTTTAGAAATCCCACTCAAGCTGTAAAGCGTCTCAAAGTCGATAATGCGCGCGAGCGGTTTATGTCTAAAGACGAGGTGAGTGCGGTTTTAAAAGAAGCACAAAAGATAGATAATGAGATGTATGCATTTTTTGCGCTGGCATTTTGCACTGGTGGGCGGCTAAACACGCTGAGAAATATCAAGCTAGAGCATATTGATTTTGAAAGCGGCACTATCGCGCTGCAGGATTTTAAGAATAATTCCAAATACAGCGGCTTTTTGGACACCCAAGCGCGCAAAGCTTTAGAGGTATATCAAAAACGCGCACAAAATGAGATTTTTACCACACCCGAGCGCACCTTTAGACGCCGCGCACAAAGGCTGCTTAACACGCTCTTTAATCAACACACTGCACCAAATGATAGAAAAAATAAGGTCGTAATCCACAGCACGCGCCACACTTTTGCTTCACATCTTGCCATAGCAGGCACGCCCATTCACATTATCCAAAAGCTTCTTAACCACAAAGATATAAAAATGACTATGCGTTATGCGCATCTTTTACCCCAAAGTGGCGCGGAGTATGTGGCTAAGCTGTGGGAGGCGTAGGGGATTTGGCAAGGGATATGGCTTTCATAATCATATAAAATCCATTTTTGCCTATACCAAACTCACTATTGCCATCAAGCTCATTTTGCAGGAGCTTAAGCATTTTGTGTAAAAACTCATTATGCTCAAAGTGGTTTTTAAACTCCTGCTCACACCTCCACACCACCACGCAAAGCACCCTGTATCTCATATCTTGGGATTTTAGCTGCTCTGCTAAAAAATACCCAAGCCAAGTGTAAGTTTTGTAAAAATCAAGGCTACTCACCCTACAATCAAACTCTTTGAGATACCTTATATAATACCTTATCGTTTCTATGAGGGCGTTTTTCACATATTTACCAGACACGATGCTTGCTCCATATTTGCCTTTATAAAATTCGCAAATTTCACAGATTTGCGCTTCAAGGAGCTTAACATTTTCTTGGCTTAAAAATTGCTCTTTTCTGCTTTTAGAATCTTGCATCATTTTTAAAGCTCTCTAACATATGCCGTTGCCTTTCTTTAGCTTTACAATCGTTATCCGCTAGCTTAATGTAATAATCTTTCAACGCCTCATCACAATGATTCTCAATAGAGCCTACATTTTTAGCGTTATCATCGCCAAAGGCTTCATCTATAGCTTGTTCTACCAACTCTCTTGTGTCTAGGCTACTAAAGTCTTGCTCAAGGTCTATATTTTTACCCATTTGACACCTCGCATTTAGTTTAATACTACAAAATACCGCATAATAACACATTATAAACAATAAGCCGCAATAGCCCAATCCCGTGCTACTTGATTTTATAATTTACCCTTTAATCCACGCCTTAAACACATATTTATGGCGCAAATCTAGCAGCATACGCACTTGTTTTGAGAGTATATTGATATTGCAGCCCACAAGAGAGCATGCGCCAATGGCACGCCCAATGTCATTAATCACATCAATCGCCTCATTTATGCCCTCATTTTCAATAAGTGCCGTAAATTTGCTCTTAATATTAAAGGTAAGCTCCAGCCTGCGCCACTGCGAAAGCTCGGGCGGGATATTTTCTTTATGATAGAATCTTTGCTTATGGAATTTATCATAGAGCAAAATTTTATTTAGCTTAAAATATTTACTAGAATCTAGAATGTGATTAGCATACAAACTCTTGCCCACGCTTATAATCTTGCCATTGCTCCACTTTAAAAGCTTGCTAGAGAGCCATTCTTTTGCCTTATAGCTCACCTCCTGCGCGCTTTCAAAATCCATAGCCAAATCAAAGCTATAAGTCTTAAAACGCCTTAGAAACTTAGCCAGCACGCTAAAAACATAACTTTCTATATCCTTGCTTGGCTGATGTAGCCCCGCAAAGACAATCATCACATAATAATCTAGCTTCTTTTTGTGCTTGCGCGCTAACTCGTGCAGCTCTTTAGTGTTTTCTAGCACTAAAATAGTGTTTGACAAGCTCTTAACACCGCGTTTAAGGTTGATATAGCGAATATTTAGCGGATATTTTAGCTCGCTAGGATTTTGTGATTTAAATTTATCTTTCACATACATATCAACCTGCGCATTGCGTGTGGTTTTGCGTAGTTTTGAGTAAAGCTCAAGCTTTTTTAGAAACTTAAGCGCTATACTCTTGGGAATACAAAAGCGATAAGAATCTATACCGATGCTGTATTTTTTACGCATAATCCCCTACTTTTCTATATTTTGTCTTAAATGTATTGCCACATTGGCTAAACTAATGTCCGTGCGGGAGCTAGCTTAGCTAAATGCTAAACTAGCAGAGCATGGGCGTATCTTGTAAATAAAATTCGCACGCATCAAGCTTACAAACAATATCCCCGCAGCTTTTCTCTAGCACCATCGCATATGCGCCTGCTTCTAGATTCCGCTCTTTGTGCTTTAGTGCAAAAATCTTTTTTAGCTCACGCAAATCAATCTTTCTGTCCGTATAGCTCACAATCACGCTAAATCCTCTGCCATTCTCCTTGTGTCTCGCTGTTAAAATCATTTTTATTCCTAATAATCTTTAAGCACATCTACAAATTTATATGTAAAGCCATTTTTATACGCCCATTCAAAGCCAGCGCGCGCAAAGATTGCTCCCCCGCTTACAAAATAAAATCGCGGGCTATAGTCTGCATTTTGCCCTCGTATCATCTTTATACGCTTTAGCCCTATTTTGCTCATACTAGCGCTCCTTTGTAGCCCTTTTGCTTATTTTCCCACACTACGACATTGGAGGGCGTAGAAAGTGCCAAAAGTGCGTAAGATTCCACATTAAACCCCATAGCATTTGGCACAAAGCTCACATTGCATTCGCCAATCCTCTCAAAGACCTCATCGCATTTCTTGCGCAAAACTGCCTTGAAATCTCCCTGCTCAATATCCTTTCTCACTTCGCATTCAAAGAGCTTCCAGCCCTTGAGCGAATGAGCTATAATGACATATCTCACCATTAAATTGCTCCTTATTTTTTCTATGGCTTCTTTGTAGATTCTGCGCACTTCTTTGGGATTTAGGTGCATTTTTTGCGCGATTTGCTCAAAGCTCATCTGCGCGCAGTCCCTACGCAAAATCCAATCACTTGGGGATAAAAACTCCCCTTGAGTGCGCAAAATATAGATAAAATACATTTTTCTATCCCACGCATTAAAGGTATGCACCACCTCTACTTCTTTTGGATAAAGGCTCTTAAGCCTCTCTAGTGCTTTGTGTGGCTCACGCATAAGCTTGCCTTAGAATTTACGCTCATTATCCACCATAAAGGCTGCCAAATCGCACGCCATTACCACACGCTTGCCCTTTAGCTGTGTGTAGCGTGGCATATCGCTTGCACCTTGTGTGAATTTGTTGCGTATGGTTTGGGGATTTAGCCCAAAGATAGAGCCTAAATCCTCCTCGCTTAGTGCTATGCCATAGCGCGCAATAATGCTCTGTGTTGCCGCGATAATAAGCTGCTGATTAAAATTTAAACTACTCATTTTCACTCCTTTAAGATTTAATGCACTAAATCACTAATGCTAAGATTGCGCACAAACTGCAGTGCTTCATCAAACTTAATGCTGGGTATCTCGCTATAGCGCGCTACATAGTATTTTTGCTTCAAGCGCCGATAAATAGCGCGATAGTGGATAGAAATTTCCTTTTGTGTGGGCGCAAAGGAGGCGGTCAGCTCATAAACTTTGCTTTTTACCTCATCGCTCAAAGCCTTTTCTTGCCACGCCTCAAGGCGCTTTGTGGATTCTAAAAAGCTTATGCGTTCATCAAAGGCTTGTCCCTCTTGTTTAAGCTCGATGAGGTGGGCATTTGCTCGCTCTAGGGCTTGCGTTTGGCTCTTTATAAGCTCTAAAATCCCGCCAATATTCGCACCCAAGCTTTTTGTGCGCACACTCTGCACCTCATAATCGATAAAATACTGCCTAATGGCATAGCCCACTTCATTACGCTCAAGCATGGCGATGTGTTTAGCAAAAGCGAGCGTGATGATGTAGTCAATCTTATTTTTACCACCCACATTGCTTTTTGCCTCATTGTTTATTTGCTCGTCTTTTTTGGCGAGCAAATCTTTGGCATCTGCTTTATTTTTGCCTAACCCCGCGTAGTGCTTATGAGGGCTTGCTGCTGCTTTTATCATATCGCTAAGGGGTGTTTTGAGCGGCACTACACGCGGGAGCGTGCGCTCTTTGGGCGTGATTTGCTCCATTGTTTGCGCTCGTGTTACCTGTGTTATGCGCTCATGTGTGCCTTGTGTGTTTCGCGTGCTTTGCCCTGCGCTCTCCGCACCCTTTAAGATGATATAGTCCTGCCCTTGCACCGCGATACAATCCTCAATGCGGCTTTTAATCCAGTGGCTAAAATCCCGCTTAATGCCTAGCCTCTCATGCAGCTCGCGCGCATTTATGGCATTTGCTCGCTCATTTTGGAAATCTACTTGCGTGATGTTAAAAAAACTTATCATGTTTGCCTCCTACTTATGATTTTCATTTGCACGCAGAAAGCTCTGCTGCTTTTGTATGGCGCGCGCGTAGTATAAGTGCTGCTTGAGCTGCTGCGCAATCTGTGTGCTTAAATGCCTGTGCGGGAAAAGCACTTTTATGCTTTGCTTGTGCATTCTTAGCGCGCTTATAAGCAGCGTATGCTCTAGCTGCACACTTTTTTTGTCCATAGCGCACACCTCTAGCTTAAGTTTTGTGAATTCATCTAATGCGATGTGTTTCATTGTTGCTCCTTTGTGGCTTTAAGAAAATTTTGACCTGTTTTTTGTGAGACTAATTAATAGGTTATTTTTGTCCTATTACTTTGCAAATTTTTTTAGGCTATAAAACCCTCTTGCATAAGCAAATTCTTTAGCTCTCTCGCTCTGCCTCGCTTACCCTTGATAGCTCCAAAGGATATTTGATTAAGTATCCTTATGTCTTTTTCACTTAAGCCCTTGGCTTTTGCCCAAGTGCGCAGTTTTATACCTTTTTTGGACATTACTTGACTAAGACTCTCTTGATGTGTCATTCCACACTCCTTTATTATCGTTAATCCTTTGAGGTATGATACCCACAGCCCAGCCGATACAGAACATTGATTTATTGTTACTTTACTCTTTTTATGGTAGAGTATAAACAAATCATTATATATTTTAGGATATTTTTTGCCTATTGTCAAGCTATAAGAAAAATTTAGCCGAAAGGATTAACATGATAAGAGAACTGCGTGAGGAAAGGGGAATCACTCAAATAGAGCTTGCCGAAAGGATAGGCGTATCAGAGCGCACTATTCGTAGATATGAGCAAGAGGAGGACATTATACAAATAGGCATTTTGAAAAAAATCTTAAAAGCACTCAACGCAAATGACGTCAAAGATGTTTTTTTAGCGGAAACCGATAAACATACGCACCAAGAATTCCCAAGCAGTAGCCTTATAAAAGCAAATAGCCAAAATTTGCACGACTTCTACACTATCCCAAAGCTTAATATTAAAGCCAGTGCTGGCGGAGGCAATGAGATTATCGAGCTAGAATCTTATGAGAGCGGGGAGGTGATATGCATTGATAAAGCCTTTTTTAAGACGCCGCAGAGCATAGGGAATAGAATCAACAAAATGCGTATCATTCAAGTAGATGGATACTCGATGATACCAATGCTTTTGCCCGATAGCTGGGTGATTTTTGAGGAGGATAGTGCATGGAAAGGCGATGGGCTTTATGTGCTTAACTATGATAATGAACTTATGGTGAAGCTTCTCCAAAAGCTCCCAAATGGCGACATTGACATTATTAGCGCCAATAAAGACTACAGGAGCTATCGCATAGAGTGCGACACACAAACTATCGTGTGCATCATTGGCAAAGTCCTCCGCGCTATCATCTAACTTCTCTCCTTTCATTTTTCATCTCTCTTATTTTTAAATCTTTTTTATCTTTTGTTTTTGTTTTGTGGCGTGATTATTTTGTACTTTTTATGCTCATTTTGGCACTTATTTATGTGGAATATTATGCTTAAAATCCGCTTAAAATGGCATATACAATCGGCGTAATTAGAGGGTGAATCCAAACCTTAAAGTCCGACAAATTTACAGGATACAAACGCTTAAACTCCGCTGAATTTACAAGATACAACCCGCGCATAATTCCGACAAATCTAGTATCTTGCATAGCAGGCTTACAGGCGCGAGGTGTGGGGGGAGTGAGCATATATAAGCGCACGAAGTAAATGCAAAAATATGGCGCGCTTTTGCGGGGGAGTTTTGCAAAGCTTAACTCTTAATTGCAGAATCTGTATCCAAAAAATAGCACGCTTTGTAACGCGCTTTTAAGTGAATATTAATTTTTTATGGAGACAACACTTTTATAGCATGTATTTTGCATAAGCCCTAATATTATAAGAATGTGCGAGATTATGAGTTTGTGGAAAATTATGTAAGATTGCTAGAGCTTAACCTCTATGGGTCCTTTCCAAGAAAATCCCACTTTGCGGTTGGCGACCGCGATTTTGGGGGATTTTTGAGGAAGATTTGGGCATTTCATATTCATATAGAATCTAATAAAAAAGCGCAAAATGCGTTATTTGGAGATTTATTATCCTTTGTGATTGGTCGGGGATAAGTAAGCAAATATGTGATTTTGTGTGATTGCATTTTGTAAATTTTGTGATTCTTAAAAATACTAAAATCCTATATGAAATCCGCAAAATAGGCATTTCATATAAGGAGTTTATATGTTAGATTCTAAAAAACTTGCACAAGAAATACTTATGCTCATTCAAGCAAAAGGCTTTGAGGAGACGCAGGCAAATAAAGATTTTATAGAATCTTTAAGCACAGCCATTGTTACACACATTCAAACTAATGCGCTTGTGGAGACAAAGGGCAGTCCTAGCGCGCAGGTGGGTACGATTAAATAAGATGATTAAATAATAAAGGAACATCATGCATGGAGAAGCACGAATCTATTTAGGCACTATAGTGGAAGTTAAAGGCGCGCTTGTAAAGGTGCAATACACCGACACGCAAAGCGATTTTGTGCCATATTTACAGACAGCGAGCGGATTTAAAACGCATTTCACACCGCCGCAAGTTGATGAGGTAGTAGTTTTGTTTAAGCTAGGCAAACTAGGCTTTGTGCTAGGCTCGATTTTACCAACAAGTTTGCAAAGCCAAATTGATACGCAAAGCGAAGTTATCACATACGAGGACGGCACAAGCATTTCTTACAAAAATGGCGTGATTGAGATTAAGAGCCTAAAAGAGCTTAACATCAAATGCACAAGTGCTAAAATTGAGGCAGATTCTATCGAGCTTGGCGGGGAGGGTGCGCTGGGTGTGGTAACAGGCGCTTGCGTGTGCGCTTTTACAGGTGCGCCGCACGCTGATGTAAGTTTGAAAGTGAAAGCGGCAAAATGATTGTTACCACTGCGGAGCTAGGCGAGCTTTTGGGCTTAACCGAGCGGCATATTTATAATTTAGAAAAAGCAGGCATTTTAAGCAAAGAGGATAAAAACGCGTGGGACGCGGCTAAAAACATACAAAGCTACACCATTTACAAGATAGATTTGGAGGCAAGTAGTAGTGATTTGGGCAAAATACGTGCGCGCAAAGAGCTAGCAGAGGCAAAACTCAAAGAGCTGCAGTATAAAGAGCGTATGGGTTTGCTGCTGCCACTGGAGCATATCGCGCGGGAGCTGGAGGATATTGCCATAGTGGTGAGTAATAAGCTCTACGCACTGCCACAAATTCTGCAGCGCAAGCATAAATTATCAAGTAAAATCTATGCGGATTTAAATGCGCAGATTGAAAATACGCTAAAAGAGCTTAAAGACCCCAACATCTACACTAATTTAGCGCTGGAATTAGAATCTAAGCTTAAAAGAGAATCACAGCAGGATTTAGCACAAAGTAACAAAGAACACTCTCACACACAAGGGCAAGAATGAAGCTAAGAGCTATCTTTGCTAAAAATATTTTTATAAAACCAAAGCTTGATTTATATGAATGGAGCGCGAGATATAGAATCTTAAGCCAAGAATCTAGCGCGCTTTTTGGGAGATTTGAGGCGCTAAGCTATCAAATTGAGCCAATGCGTGCTATTAGCGATGAGAAAAACCGCGAAATTATACTGATGTGGGCGTCGCAACTGGGCAAAAGCGAGATTTTAAATAACACTATTGGCTATTATATCCACCAAAATCCTAGCACTATTTTATTTCTTTTGCCCACAGAGGATATGGCGGAGGATTATTCAAAGCGGCGATTAACGCCTATGTTTAGGGACTGCAAGGAGCTAGGCAATTTAATTTATGACAGAGAATCCAATAATACTATTTTGATTAAAAACTTTAAGGGCGGTAATCTCGCGCTTGTAGGGAGTAACAGCCCAAGTAAGCTAGCAAGTAAGCCCATAAAAGTGCTGATTGTTGATGAGGTAGATAGGTGCGAGAATACTAAAGAGGGGCACAGCATTGATTTAGCCCAAAAGCGCACTAATACTTATTATGATAGAAAGATAATCAAAGTAAGCACACCCACAATCAAAGGACACAGCGTGATTGAGGCAGAATATGAGCTAAGCGATAAGCGCAAATATTTTGTGCCTTGTCCGCATTGTGGTTTTATGCAGGTTTTAAGTTTTGAATTTATCAAATGGGAGCAAAAAGAAGATGGGACGCATGATTTAGATTCTGTGCGATATGCCTGCGTGGAGTGTGGCGCGCTGTGGAGTGAGATAGAAAAAAATAAAGCTGTGAATACTGGAGAGTGGCGCGCGACCAAAGAGGGCGAAAATCTAAAAATAGGCTTTCATCTTAACGCACTTTATTCACCATTTTTTACGCTGCGCGATATTGTAAAAGATTTTTTAGATTCTAAAGATAATCCAGCGAAGTTTCAAGTGTTTGTAAATACCATAAAGGCACAGAGCTTTGAGCCGCCCAGTGTGAAGTTTGAGGATAGTGAGCTGTATAATCGCAGAGAGGATTACACGCCAACAACACTGCCTGATGATATTATTTTTATCACAGCGGGGGTGGATATTCAAGGCGATAGGATAGAAATTGAGTTTAAAGGGTGGGGGCTTGGCTTTGAAAACTGGGGGATTGCGCACATTATGCTTATGGGTAACACGCAGCAAAGCGATGTGTGGCAGCGTGCGTATAAGGAGCTAAAAAATGTATTTTATACCACAAGTGGGCGCAAATTAAGAAGCAGCATCTGTCTTATTGATAGCGGTTATAATAAAGAGCGCGTTTATTCTCTTGTGCGGCTTGATTCGAGGTTTTTTGCGACTAAGGGAGCAAGCGAGAGCGAGCGCAAAAAAGAATTTATAGGCGCAAGTAAGAAAGTAGAAGCGGGAGTTAGGCTTTTTAGCATAGGCACTTATGAGGGAAAGAGCGAGATTTTTAGGCTTTTGCGCATTAAAGATAAAGGCGCAGGGTATTGCCATTACGCGCAGAGCTATACGCTAGAGTATTTCTCACAGCTTACCGCAGAAAAGCTTGTAAAAGTTAAAACAGCAAGTGGCTATCTCACACACAGGTGGGAAAAGATACGCGAGCGTAATGAGGGATTGGACTTATCTGTGCTTTGTCTTGCTGGCGCAAAGCTTTTAAAGCTTGATAGGCTAGATATTCAAAAGATTACGCAAAGATAAGGTACCGCGGTAATGCGCGCTATTTTGTGCAATTTAAAGTAAATATAAAAAACAAGCTAGAGAGGTTTGATAAGACTGCCTAGCACCGCTTGTTAGAGTGCTAGGCGTGGTTTTAGCTACACTTGACTACAATGATACAAAGTAGTATAATGCACATCGCAAGTCTTATCATAAAGCAACCTCCTTTCTTTTGGATTGGAGGCGCAACTTAAAGGAGGCTGCCACCTCTTTTAAGTGCAACCTCACATATATTCTATCATATTTACCCCTCCCCCTTTTTTAAACACTTAGCTACGCTTTGCATTTTTAAAGGCAAAAGATAAAATTAGCAGATATTAAGCCACTTTTTGCTTAAATGGTGCGAAAGGAGCAGGTTATGAGTGCAATGCATTTTAGTAAATCCTTTGAGCTAGCTATTTTCTCTCTATGGGATAAAATTGAGCATAAACACAAAATTGAGAAAGAGGAGTTTTTAAATCTCGTTGAGGCTGCACTCCAAGAAGCTGAAGCAAATATAGAGCAGCATCTAGAAACTAAGCTTGCTACCAAAGATTTTGTAAGCTATGCTATCCGCGAGAGCGAGCTTAGTTTAAAGGTTGAAATACACAAAAATAAGACCGAGATTATAAAATGGCTTATTGGTGTGCAGTTTGCTTGCGCAGGGCTTATCGTGGCGTTAATAAAGCTGCTATAAAAAGTCACGCTCTTACTCTGTCCCCTTTTATTCCCACCATTTTGCCAAACCCCTAACACTACATGTTTTTAAAGCATTTTTAGTGCGCTTTTGCATAGGCACGCATCTCTCGCCGCACCATTTGAACATTTTCATAACTCCCGCAAAAAAAGTAGCGCAAAAAGTGATTCTTATAAAAGCTAGAATGCCATACACGCTTTTTAAAGGAGTATCTTTGAACGCAAGAGAGCAAATTACGCTAATTGATGAGGCGATAAATGAAGTCTTAGCCCAAATTCGCAATGGAAATGACATTACAGAATGGGAAATGGACGGCATTAAAATCAAGCGCAAATCCTCTTTTGAGCTTTTAGAGGAGTTAGGCAAGATTAAGCAATCTTTAGTTGCAAAGACCAAACCAAAAAGTGTGCAATTCGTCTTTGGAGGCTAGGCGTGCTTAAAAAGCTCAATCCTTTTATTATCTTTGCTCCTTTTTTCAAAAAAGGCACAGAGCGACAAACAAAGCGTTATTATGCCGCTCCAAGCCTTAACCCTAGCCTTTTAGAGCGAAGCGAGCTACTAAATTTAGCTCTTAGCTCATCTTTTGACACACACATTGCACAGCTGCGCAATCAAGCCCGTGCGCTTAGTGTGAGCAATCCCATTATCAATGGATATTTTCAAACGCTAGAAGCGGAGATTTTTGGTGATAATGGGATTATTTTGGATTTACATAGCCCAAATGCGGCGTTAAATAAAAAAATAGAAACGCTATGGACATTGTGGCGTGAGCAGAGCCAAGCACAGAATCTGGACTTTTGGAATATAGAATCTTTAAGCCTGCTTTATCTTGTGCGCGATGGCGAGTGCTTTTTATATGTGAGTGAGAGTGAGGCAGGGCTAAAACTCACGCTTATTGAGCCTGAAAATATCGACACAAATATTAATGATGAGGTCAAAAATATTAAGCAGGGTATACAATTTGATGCAAAAGGCACGCCCATTTTTTATTTTATAGAAAATAGCGACAAAAAAGTAGAAAAAGTAAGCGCGGAGCATATTTTGCACATCTTTAAGCCACACGCTCAAAGCCAAGTGCGCGGGCTTACGCACTTAAGCGCGGTGATTTATCCTTGCTACCAAAAAGACAAATTTAAATCCGCAGAGCTAAAGCTCGCACGCCTAAAAAGTGAGATTACTGCCATTGCTACAAGGGAGGAGGAGAGCTTTAGCATAGATTCTGGCAAGATGTTTGGCAATGATGAAGAGCCACAAGATAAGCACATCATACAAGAAGCGCAGGTGGGCAAAATAAACTACCTTGATGATAATGTAAAGCTGCAATTTACAGAGGCTCATAATGCCACAAATATGGAGTTTTTCATTAAACAAACCGATAGAGAAGTGGCAAAATCCTTAGGCATAAGCTATTCTACGCTTACTGGTGATTTGAGTGATGTGAATTATAGCTCTATACGACATGGTGGCAGTGAGCAAAGGCGCGTGTTTAGGAAAATGCAGCATTTTATTATCCGCAAATTGCATAACAAAATCTTTGAAAAATGGCTTATAAACGAGCTTAAGAGAGGGCAAATTAATACAAAAGAATATGAAACTGCGCTACATAATTACACCTTTAAAGCGCAGGGCTGGGAGTATATCGACCCTGCAAAGGAGATGAGTGCCAATAAAATTGCGCTCCAAACTGGGCAAAAAACGCTTATGGAAATCCTGCGCGAGAAAGGCAAAGAGCTTGATACGCACTTAGAGGAACTAAAAAAAGAGGAGGAGGTGTATAAACAAGTAGCCATTAATCAAACCTTGCAAGGAGTGAAAAAATGAATCTTAAAAACTTTAGTATAGATTTGCACAAAAAAGCCATAAATGAGAGTGATTACACTATTTCATTTGTAGCTTTGAGTGAAAAACCACTTATTCGGCGCACTGGAGTTTTGGGGGATTTTTATATCAGCATTGATACGCGCAATGTTATTTTTAATGCCAAAACTTTCTATCTTGACCACAATGTGAGCTTTGCAAATGCCATAGGCAACATCATTGAGGTTAAAAGAGAGGGTGGAGACATCAAAGTAAAAGTGCAGTTTCATAAAGATATAGAAGAATCTAAAAACGCCTTTATAAAATATAAAAAAGGGCTTAGCAATTCTGTTTCTGTGGGCTTTGGCGAAACTCACATAGAGGAGCTAGAGCCATTTAATGATTGCCCGCATTATTTTATAAAAAGCGGCGAGGTGGTGGAGCTTTCGGCGGTGTGGCAGGGCGCTGACCCAAATGCCATTATAAAAGAATTTGCACAACAACACACACAAGGAGTTTTTATGCCAACACAAGAACAAAACATCACACACGCACAAGGGTCTCAAGCGCAAGATACACAAGAATCTGCGCGCATTATTGAGCTAGCGCTTGCTTGCAAGCAGTATGAAAAGGGTTTAAGCGCCATTGCGCAAAATATGAGTTATTTTGAGTTTTCAAAATCACTGTTGCAAGAGGGGAGCTTTACGCAAAATAGCATGTCAAAAGAGCCAAAAGAGCGCCAATTATGCTTTAGCCTTTCAAATTACGCGCACAATGTGGCAAGTGGCGATAATGCCCGAGAAATTGAGCTGCAAAGCGGCGTAAATGGCTATGTGATTGATAATGCGTTTTTAAATCGCTTTGAGGCGACAAAAAGCATTGATACCACAAGCACTGGCTTTATCCCTGAATATTACAGAGAGGATAAATTTATAGAGCAAGTCTTTGCCCAAAGCAGCATTTTAAGCTTGTGCGATAAGCTCACTGGGCTTAATGGCACGCTTAGAATCCCGCGCGATACAAGCGATGTAAAGGCGTATTGGGTAAAAGAGGGTGAAAAAACCACCACTTCAAAGCTTAGCGCAGATTCTATCACACTAAGCCCGCGCACGCTTAAGGCTAAGATTCTCATCACGCGCCAAATGCTTAATATGTCGCCTTTTGCACTAGAGTCTTTTATCATCGAGCGGCTAAAGCTTGCCATACGCTTAAAGCTTGAGGAGGATTTGCTCTATGGTGGTGGAAGTGGCGATAGCGACCCAATCACTGGTATTTTTAACACAAGCGGCGTGCAGAGCATTGAGAATTATTTCACAGATACCAACTATAAAAAAACGCTTGAGTTTGGCGGCAAGCTAAGTGCGGCAAATTATTCCATTGCCGATACGCATTTTGCGACAAATTCCAAAGGAATGGTGCATTTGCAAGCCACGCACTATGATGCTGATAGTGATAAATATCTGCTCAATGAGCGCGCCACATACCTTGCGGGTTATAAGTATTTTATGAATAATCTCATAAAAGACAATCACGCTATTTTTGGCGATTTCAAAAATGCGCTTGTAGGCACTTGGGGTAATTTACAAGTGCAGGCGCTAAAAGATGATGAGGGAGATTTAGTTTTCACAGGCTTTTATGATATTGGCATAGAGCTTAAGCGCCCTAATGGTTTTGTCATCGCTAAATCTTAAGGAGGTGCAAGATGAAATATAAAGTGCTTTATGATTGTCAAATTAACAAGGTGCATTGCACGCAAGGCAGCATTATTGATATGCCACAAGGCACAGATGAGGGCTATATTCAGCGTCTTTTAGCTATGCGAGCCATACAAAGCGTAGAAAATACAGAATCTAGCCAAAGCACAGAGAATGCAGCCAAAGCTAGAAAAGCAAAAGCGGTGAAGTAATGTTTTTTGCGGGCTTTGAGCGGGATATTTTAAGCATTTTGCCACAAAGATTTATTGCTTTTGAAAGACCCCGTGCGTGCCTTTCAAACACCTCTACAAAGGTGATTTATGATGAAGCCATTGCGCAAGTGGAGCTAAGCCTGCTTGCGCTTAAGGCACAAAATATGGATTTAAGCAGCGGAGATATGATAATTTTTAATAAAAAGCACTATCAAATTTATCAAATCCAAATGGAATCCCGCGTGATGATAAGAATATTTTTAAAGGAGTGCCCATGCTTATAAGAGAGGAAATTAGCCAAAAAATCCTGCAGAATCTTAAAAATGATTTGCCAAAGGTAAAGGTATTTTTAGAGGATATTTTCACCATTGACATACAAAATGCACCCGTGGTGATAGTTAAAACCAAAGATGCGCAGATTTCACATGCCAGCAGCCAAGCATGGAAGCACGCGCTAGAAATTGAAATAGAACTCATTAGCACTTCGCGCGAAGCCCACAACGAGCTTGTAGAAAAAGCCCTTGCGAGTTTAGAAAAATTAGGCGGCGTAAAAAGTGTAAATACCATATCTATGCAAAAATGCGAAATCGCCTCCGCTTTAGCGTTTTCAAGCGTTATTTCAATGGAATTTATCTATTTTACCCCAAGTTTTAGGGCTTAAGATGTATCAGCTAAGCATAGAGGAGAATATTAAGCGCATTTTGCAAACCACTAAGCACACTGTGCCGCTGTGTCCAAATTTGGGCTTAAGCCAAGATTTTATTGATAAACCCTTAACCCAAGCCACGCTTTTGCAGCTCAAAGATGAGATTTTAGAGCAAATCGCACTCTATGAGCCGCGTATAAATGCCAAAGACATAAGCATAGAGGCAAGGGAGGGTATTTTAAATATTTTTATCACCACGCAAGATACTCTCTTGCAAATTAACGCACTTTAAGGATTGTCAATGATTATGCCTCAATTTTTAACCCCGCTTGACTTTGAAAAAGAGCGAGCAGCTATTTTGGAGGATATTAAGACACAAATTGATGATGTGGAATTTACTTTGAGCGATGATTATAATATTTTAATTTCTTGCATCTTGTATCGCTTAGGGCTTAAGATTGATGAGATAAATTATATTATCGCGCAAAATTACCTAGAATACTCAAGCGGCGTGTATTTAGATGAGCTTGTGGCGCTTTTAGGGCTTACGCGCTCAAAAGGCAGCCTACCGCAAGCAAAGATTAAAATAAAATGCAAAGATAGCACATTTTTAAGCAAAGGCACTAAGCTAAAAAGCAGCGATGGTGCAAGCGCGTATGTGCTTATGGATTACGCTTTGGCTGCGGGTGAAAATGAAGTAATTGTGCAGGGTGATAAGGAGGGCCAGTGGCAAACCACCATTTTAGAGATAAAAAATCCGCTCATAGAGGAAGTAAGTATGCTCTCAAAGTTTGTCATCTATGAGCCTAGTGAGGACGATAGCTCCTTGCGCACACGCTTCAAAAACGCGCTAGCTAGCTTTTCAACTGCAGGAAGTGAGGAGAGCTATACGCATTATGCAAAAGTAAGCGGTGTGGGCAAAGTAAAAGCCTTTAGCCCTGAAAAAGGCGTGGTAAAAATTGTGTATTTTGGCGAGAATGAGGGTGCAAGCGAGCTTATAAAAGATAATTTAGCAGGTAATGTGCCGCTCACAGATAAAATCATCATTCAAAAGATAGAATCCACCAAAATCAATTTAGATATTACACTCACCCTTGAAAAAGAGGCAAATTTTTCACTTTTGCAAGAGGGCATTGCCAAAAATATAAGTGATTTTTTTGCGCAGGTGCAAATTGGCGAGGAAGTAAGCCATAATAAAATCATCTCACTATGTTTCATTGATGACAATATTTTAGATGCGCAAGTAAGTGCGTTTAAGGCAATCGCACAAGATTCTATCTATGAGCTAGAATCTATACATATTTCAAAGGCTAGCGTATGAAAAGCTGCCTAAATAATCAGATAAGCCCGCTTTTAAACGCGCTAGATGTGGCATTTGCGCATGTGATTGAGCCGCATTTTAAGCTGGAAAATCACTATTTTTACAATCCCAAAAACGCCAGCGATACACAAATGCAGCTCATTGCTAACACATTTGATATAAACATTAAAGATGAGCCAGCGTATATGGCGCTAAAGCTCCTGCAAAAGCCGATTTTAAAAAAATCAAAGCTTGGCACATATCAAGGTATAAGCGAGGTGATTGAGCCTATTTTTGGCAAAGTAGAAATACAAACGCACGCCACACAGGAAAATATCGAGCCTTACAGCTTTGAAATACGCGTAAAGCCGAACAGCACAAGTATTGTTAATCTCAAAAAAGCTCAAAAGCTTATCAATCAATATAAGCCCTTGCGTGATAGCAATAATGGCATCGTGGTGGAGATGCCAACAGGATATATTGATATTTATACCAGTGCACATTCGCATTTGCGCACTACTCTTAGCGCCACAAAGCGCCTAAAAGCCACGCGTGCAGCTACAATTCACTGCAATCCCATAGCAAAGTGGGACTTGCACATCTAAAATTAAAGGAGAAGATATGATAAAGGGCATTCCAACTACGCATGGCATTGAGATTTTAAATTCACAAATGCGCCAAAGTGTGCAAAAATATGCGCTTGTAGGCTTAGAAAATCCAGCAAATGAGGATTTAGAGAAGCTTTTAGACACAGAGGATATAGATTTTGGTGCGTTTAAGGATTTTGTGTATCACACAGATTTTATTAGTGTGGGCTATTTTGATGAGGTGGGCATACTCACTTATGAGATTAATCTCACGCAAATCAACACAGACAGATATATGTATGGTATTTTACTGCTAGATACACAAAGCGAAGTCATCGCCGCACTTCCTACACCAAAAATCGTGCTTATCGAGGGTGTGGGCGGCATAATCACCATAAAACTCCCCATAAAAGGCGATGTGAGCGAAGTGGTCTTTGTGAGTAGCGATTATGTAAGTCGTGAGGAGTTTAATGCCTTTAAAGCCAGCATTAAGCCGCCACAAGTGGATATTCCAGCGCTTGTGGAGAAAGTCACCCCGCTCATTCAAAGTAGAAAAGATTTTGAAAACTATGCCATAAGGCAGTTAGATTCAATGATTGCGCGCGCGCAGTTTTTGCACACACAAAGGTGGCGCGAATATGACAAAAATAAAGCAGAGGAGGAGAGAATCGGGCATCACGCTTTCTTTTTTAGAAATGAATTACCACAAGGCTACAAGCCTCCACACGCGATTTTAAGTATTCTCAAATATCCGCTTGCTTATAAATATTTTAAAAACACTAATCACAACTTACAAGCAGACTGTCCAGAGGGACACTTTAGGCTGCCAAAACCTAGCGTATATCTCAAAGGCACGCAAAATCTTGCAGAAGTGGGCGGATTTTTCCAAGAGGGCTTGCCTAATGTTTATATGGGAATTGCAAGCCGCAATACAGGTGCAGCGCATAGAAGCGGTCCGGATTCTGATATTATAACCATTAGAGATACAGTAAGTCTAAACCTTGCCTCATATAATAACATTTATGGGCGCACTTCAAGCGTGGAGGTCAATCGCAATCACTTGCTAGAGGGATATTATGTGGGGGGGGGGCATTAAATTAGTCTAAAAATATGATTCTTAAAAACACTACAATCACTCCTAAATCATACAAAAGGAGTGCAAATGCCCACACAAGACACACAAACACAAGACACACAAACGCCCGCTACAGATTCACAAGAGCTGTATGCGCGGCTTGATAATTTAAAGCGCATTTTAGAAAGTATGCCAGATTCTAGTGTTATCACTGCGCAAACTACGCAGGTGCTAGAGACAAAAGCTAGCGAGCTTATTAAAAATATTCAGCAAGCTGCGCCAAATCTATACAAAAAATCCTATCGATTATTGCAAAATGTGCATCTTTATCGCGCCATTATGGTGCAGGAGGTCTTACGCGACAAAGAGGGGAATATCGCAAGATATGGCGATGTGCTTATGCGCGGACATAGTTTGAGTAATGTAAATACAGGCGCGGGGAGGACGCATTTTAGCGGTTTTACGCGCGTGGCACTGCCTAAAGAGATTGAGTTTATAGAAGTCTATGGCGGGCATAATGTCTTTTATGCGCTACCCAAAGAGGGCAATTTTATTTATGTATGGGGTGTAAATACTAGTGGTTGCGCGGGCAGTGGAGATACAAACAATATCCCAGTGCCTATTAAAATTTCGCTTGATTTTCGCGTAAAAAAGATAGTGTGCGGCAAATCTCAAAGCACAGGCGTGCAAAGCACACTTATTTTAAGCGAAGATGGGCGCGTGTATGGTGCAGGCACTAACGCTCAAGGGCAGCTAGGCATAGGGAACACCATAAATGCTTCTACCTTTACACAAAGCCCATATTTAAAAGATATTGTAGATATTGAGCTTGTAAGCAATGGTAGCTATGGTTATGCGCTTGCCTTTGATAAAGAGGGCAGCTTGTGGGTGTTTGGGCATAATGCAAGCGGTAATTTGGGCAATAATTCCACTACTAATTTGCAAATTCCCTACAAAATCACCTTTAATGCCAAAGTCACGCAAGTAGCAGGCTCAATCAACAGCACAAACGCTACAAGCTTTATCCTTTTAGAGGACGGGAGCATTAGAGGTGCGGGCTACAATGGGCATAATCAACTCTCTCAAGCCAACACCACCAATTCAAGCGTTTTTATCAGAATCTTAAAGCAAAATGGTGATGATTTGAGCAAAATTACGCATATTTATCCTGCAAGTTATGCTGGGACTTGCTTTGCGCTTGATAGTAATAAATGCCTATGGAGCTTTGGTTATGGTGGTTATGGCTATGGCGATGGGAGGGCTGGCAATAATGCTATGGCAAGCATTGCGTGTGAGGGCGTAGAAAGCCTTAAATATGCAGATAATGCCTACACGCGCGCAGTTGTTAAACTCATAAGCGGCAATCTCACAGCCTTTGGATACAACACAGATTCAGCACTAGGCATAGGTAATGTCACAAACACGCGCGAATTTATGCCAATAGTGCTGCCAAATGAGCTGCAAGATTACGCACTTTACACACTAGGCGCAGAATCTCATCTTGTCATCTTGTGTAATGACAGCATTTATGCATGCGGGAGCGCACTAGATGGCAGCATAAACATCACCACAAACACACTTCAACCACAAATTTAAAAGGAGCTTTTATGAGAGAGATTTATACATTAAAAAAGAGCGAGATTCTAAGCGTGCAGGGCGAATACACCTATATCGGCGAGGATTTGGAGCATATCTACATAGAGGGCGAAAATCTCAAAAAACCCTTTGTGAAAGCTGTGCTGCCAAAAGATTTGCTCGATAAGCAAGCGCAGCAGTTGAAAGCAGCACAAAGTGCGCAAATCGCTGCTTTAGAGCGTGTTTTTAGCGACAAAATGGCGTATTTTTATAGTGAAGTGCTAGGAGTAAAGCATTTTTATGACAACGAGCTAAGCGACCAAATAAACCTTAATGACGCGCAGCTAAGCGGTGTGAGCGTAGAGATTCGCTGTCGGGCTGAAAATGAGGAGCAAAAAAGCCAAAAGCTCCATACAAAAGAGCAAATAAAGCAGCTCAACCTCGAGCGTATCGCGCAAAAAGATGCACTTTTAGAGCAGTTTAGAACGCTAAAAGATTACATCTTAAGCCTTGAGGACATAAAGGCAGTGGGCGAAGTGGATTTTGCCCATTATGAGGGCATTAAAGCTAAAAATACGCAAAAAGGAGCATAAATGTATCAATTAATCATTAAGCGCACACATATTTCTAGCCAAAAAGACAGCGCGGGTGAGCTTACGACCATTGGCACATACGAGCTTAAAGATGCGCAAGGCAATGTCATTTTTAGCGGATATAGTGCAGAAAATGGCACAAAAAGCAGCGATGAAGCGCTCAAAGACTATCGCATTATGCCGCGCACCTATAAGCTTAAGTGGTGTTTTACCAAAGTGGCAGTGCCAAAAAGCGAGCGTTTTAGAAATGTCCCATTTGAGGCGTGGAGTGATAAAGTAGAATCTAAATACCACGAGCGCTACACAAAATGGGGGTTTAAAAATGCAGGGCTTTTACTTTACACGCCTGAATTGCCCTCTTTTGAAAATCGCACTATTTATGTGCATATTGGCAATAGTGGCAAAGATACGCAAGCGTGCTTACTTTTAGGCAAGGGCGTGAGTGAAATGGGCATTACAAATTCTACAGAGGCTGTGAGGGAATTTTATGAGTTTGTGCTTAAAGTCGGCGTAGAAAATGTGGAAATCTGCATCAATGAGCTAGCAGAGTAAGGAGTGAGTATGCCTTATGTGATTGCTACTTTAAGCCTTTTGCTTTTAAGCTCTTTGTATGCCAATATGCTTTTATACGCGCAAAAATCGCGCATAGAATTGCAAAATCAAATTGCACAATCTGCCATAGAGCTGCAAAATGCGCAGATTAAAGATATGGCTTTGCAAAGTGAGACATATCACTGCGATTTAGATTCTATAAATGAATATATCCGCTCAAAGTTTAATCATATTGCCGATGAGCGCACACTGCCCACCTGTGAAGCAAAGCTAAAAGAGCTTGAGAAAGCTTTAGGGGTGTATGATGAGGGTTAGTTTTGTGTGTATATTGTGCATTTTGTCTCTTGCCCTTAGCGGCTGTAGCAGAAGTGTGGTATATAAAGAAGTCTATTTGCCCACAAATTGTGATGTAAAAGCGCGAGTAAAGCCTGTGAATAAAGGCTCAAGCGCGCTCTTTTTAAAAGAAATTCTCATCTACACACAAGGGCTAGAGCAGGATTTGGCATACTGCAAGGGCGAATATGGAAAATAGCGTGAGTTTTTTTCAAAAGTTATTAATCGCCCTTTGCGCTGGGATTTTTGGCGTAGCCATTGCCATTTCTGTGCAGCATATCAAAGTCGTGTTTGTGCCAAAGTGGCTTATCGTGCTTAGCACTGCGGTGCAGCTTATTTTAAGCTGGGGGATTTTTTTACTCATCATGCTCTTTTTTAATAGCGAACTGCTCCCTGAAAAAGTGCCAAATGATGATTACTCGGCTTTATCTGTGGCATTTTTACTCTCCTCTGTGCCGCAGGTGGTTATTATGACGCTTTTAATTATCTATTCAAAAGAAGTCAATAAATGGCTACAAGAGCGCTATGGCGACAAAGAAGTGCAAATGCCAAAAAGCATAGGCGCGCTGCATAAACAATACGCCAAAGAGCAAACACAAGATTCTGTGCAAGATTTTACCCAAAATATACAAGAAACCGCGCCTTTTGCGCCCACAACACCTGCTGATATACAAGAATCCACAAAAACACAAGAACAAGAGCCGCACATCTGTCAAACATGTGGGCAGCATAAGGAGCAAAAATGAAAAGTTGGCTTATGTATGCATTTTTTGCGTTAGCTTTGTATTTTTTTTACAATATGTTTGAGCGCACAAATCACAAAATCGAAAAGACACAAGATGAGCTGCGGCAGATTATGGCAAATACAAGCGTGATTATTGAGAAAGTTAATGCAGATTCTAAAGAAGCCTCTATGCTCTATAAAATGCAAAAAAACAATGATGTATGGCAGGGCACAGCGTGCGCGTATTGTCATAACTCTATTGAAACCGCACTGCCAATTTATAAAAGAAGCGTGAGTGAGGCGATTTTAATTGTACGTTTAGGCACACCACATACGCAAAATAAGGGAATGCCGCTTTTCTCTCCGCGTGCTACCCGCGACAAAAACTCCATTACGGATAGTGAATTAAAAGTGCGGCTAGATTCTTTATACACCAAAGAGCTGCTTGATAGCGCCAAAGAATTACCGCCTGATGTGATTTATAAAGTAAATAACAGCCCATAAGGCTAAAAAAGCTTTCTTATCACACAAAATTTTTAAAAGGAGTAACAATGCCTAGCAAATATGGAATAAATGTCGAGCTTATAAACAGCTCACCAACGAGTTATGATATAGATAATTCACGTCCAATCGCCATAATCGGCGATGATACTAAGCTAAACGGCTTAAGCGTGTATAATGATGTGGAGCTAGCTTTAGGCGCAGTAGGTGAGGGGAGCGTGAAAAACGCGCTTTTAGACCTGCAGGCTACTAATTTAAAGACGCAAATCATCATTTCTGCTTTTGGCAAAGATGCAGGAGAGGGAGAAGTGATTGAGACACAAAATGCAAATAAAGCCATAGCGGCAATCACTGCGCTTAAAAAAAGCGAGCAGGAGCTAAGCTTAAAGCCTAAATTCTTGCTTTGCCCTGAATATAACACAAGCGGCGTGTGGGAAAAGCTTAAGCAAATTGCCACATCTTTGCGCGCCATTTATGCTATTGAGCTTACCAGCAGTGATGAGGTGGGTATCAAAAAGGAATTAGAATCTATCCAAACGCACCGAGCTATCATTAGCTTTCAAAAAGTGCAGCGTATTGATAAAGTTACGCGCGGTGCGAGCGTGTTTTTGATTGCCCTGTATGCCAAAATTATGGCAAGCAGCGATTATGGCTTTGCGCAAACTTATTCAAATCGCGTTATCGATGGCGTGATAGGCATTATTGATACGATTGAATACTTACAGGGCGAGGATTGCGAGGCAGACAGACTGCGTGCAATAGGCGTTACCTGTATTTTTATCGATAATGGCATACGCGCGTGGGGTAGGCATACGCGTGATACTGCTTTGGGCTTAGAATCTTTGCACTCTATTGTGATTTTTGACACTATCATTGATACACTCTTTGAAAGTCAAAAAGAAGCCATAGACAAGCAAGTAGCAGATATGATTAAGCAGCTCCAAGATGATTTAGATACTTTCTATCGCAAGCTTATTGCCAATAATGTGCTTGTGGGCTATGAAATCTCCCTGCCTAGCGATTTAAACACTAATGAAGCTATCGCAGAAGGTGAAATCTACATCAAGCAGGAAATGCAAGAAATGCCGCTCATCTCAAGCGTGCATAATAAAATCTATCGCGTAACCAAATACAGCCAAGAGCTAGTAAAAGAACTTTAAGGAGGATTTATGACTTTCACACCGCAAGCCTTTACAGGCGGGAATGTTTTTATAGATGGCATAGGCTGTCTAGGGATTTTAAAGAGCTTTGAGCCGCCCAAGCTTGATTATGATACGATTGAAGCCACTGCGAGCATAGGCAAATATGAGAAAGTGTTGCCCTCCCTAAAGCCTATGAGCGCTAAAATCACGCTTAGCGATATAAATGCCGCGCTTATCGCGCCGCTCTCCACGCTACTGCCAAAAGTTGTGTATGTCAAAAAGAATATGACTTCAGTGGGCATCACACAAAAAGATACCCAAATTATCGCTACTATGGGTGGTGTGGTAAAAGTGGGCGAGCTACCAAGCTATGAGATGATAAAAGAAGTCGAATATAGCTTTGAAATGGCAGTTTATACTTTCAGCTATCAAGTGAATAAAATGCCTCTTATTGTGTATGATGTGGAAAATTCTATCTTCATGATAGATGGTGTCGACCAGTTTGCGAGCATTCGCAAAAATATCACATAAGGAGCTAGTATGCTAAAAACATTTGAAAAAAGCCAAAAAACTTTCACCTTTAGAGATGGGCAAGCTGTGCTATTAAAAGAGCCTACACTCTTACAGCTCAAATCCGCACGTGCTAAAAATGATGAGGTGGAGCAGGCTAAAGCATTGCTTATTGATATGAGTGAGGGCGAGCTTACAAGTGAGTTTTTAGATTCCTTGCCGCTAGGTGAGTGGGTGAGGCTCTCTAACGAAGTGAGCGCATTTATGGGGATTGATGTAAAAAACTAGCAGAGGGCATAGCGCTCATTGGCTATGCCCTACATTTTAGCAAAAGCGATATTGAGCAAATGGGGGTGAGTGAGTTTAAAGAATATGTGCAAATTGCGCAAAAATTTGCCCAAATGCCTAGAATCTAGCGTGAAACTAACCTGCAATCTACTCCGCGCGCACTAGCGCAATAAAGCTCCACATAAAGCACACAAACGCTACAGCGCATACATGAATATTTTGCAGCACCACTCCTACAGCCAAAGCTAATAGCGCACCTAAGCATACACGCGCTAGCCATGCACTAAACGCACTAAATGGCGTGTTTTTGTATGATTTTACTTCATTTCTGCCCGTTACAATTCCAGTTTTGAGTGCTTTAAAAGTGTTGCGCACAATGCCCACACACACACGCACGCCCTCCACACCTGCATACATAAGCACACCCAAAGCCATAATGATTAAAAAAGTAGCCAAAATTCCATGCATTTTTAAGCCTTTGATATATGAATCTTAAAAGATATAAAATTCATTATACTTTAAAAGGAGATATTATGCAAACCCAGCTCACCATTAAACTCACGCCGCAGCTTGATAATCTTACCCAAGCCATAAATAAAATCAGCAAAGATACAGGGGAGGGCATAAGTAAGGCACTTGATACGAGCATTAAAAGCATCACACAGGCTTTAAGGAGTGAAAATCTAATTGGCAAAGCACTTCAAGGACCAAAACTCCCCCAAGAGACACTTAGCCACATTAAAGCTCAGCTCGCGCAAGCTACACGCGTAAAGCTAGATTTAGACTTAAAAGAGGCAAATGCCAAAATAGATTCTATGCGCTATCAAATACTTGGCATTTATGGCGTGTTTAAGGGATTGTTTCAAAAGCCTATTTCTGTGGCTATGGAGTTTGAAAGCTCAATGGCAGATGTTAAAAAGGTGGTGGATTTTGAGAGCAAAGAGGAGCTTAAGGGCTTTGAAAATCAAATTTGGAATCTCACTAAAACTATACCGCTAGCGGCAAAAGATTTAACCGCTATTGTCGCAAGTGGCGGGCAATTAGGGCTAGATAAAAATATTTTAATCCCTTTCACAGATGTGGTGGCAAAAATGAGCACAGCTTTTGATATGAGCACTGCAGAGGCAGGCGATACGATTGCAGGATTAATGAAAAAAATGGGCATAGGTATAGAATCTGTGCGCGATTTGGGCGATGCGATTAACTACATTGGCGCAAAAAGCGCAGGCAGCCCGCGCGAGGTGGTAGATATACTTGGGCGCATAGGTGGTATGGCAAAGACTATTGGGCTAACCAGCGAGCAAACCGCAGGGCTAGCGGGCGCATTTGCAAATATGAAAATCCCCTCCGAGCAAGCAGGCACAGCAATAAACAAAATGCTTAATGTCTTAGGAAACGCAGAGGGAGGCACAGCACGCTTTCAAGGTGCGCTCAAAAAGATAGGCATAAATGCAGGTGAGCTTAAAAACACTATGAGCAATAATCCTATGGAGGGCATACTCAAGGTGCTAAAATCCATAGAGGGCGCGGATAAAGATGAAAAAATAGGCATTCTAAAAGATATGTTTGGCGAAGAAGCCGCGCCAAAAATCGCGCAAATCACATCAAATATGCAAGAGTTTGAGAAAATCCTAGCTTTGGTTTCTAGCAAAGATAACTACAGCGGCTCTATGCAAGCTGAATTTGATGAGGTGAGCAAAACTACAGCCAATGCTATGCAGATTCTAGAAAACTCCATAGCGCAGATTGCAAAAACTATAGGTGATGTGTTTTTGCCTCCATTGGCAAGTATGTTTAAGGTTTTGGCAAAAATGGGCAATGCGCTTTCAGGCTTTTTACAACAAAACCAGTGGCTTACTAAAACTATCATCATCGCAGCGAGTGCAATTTTTGCGCTAAAGGTCATAATGGTAGCTGCTAAAGCAGCCACAGCGCTATGGGCTGTAGCCACTTATCCGCTAAAAATTGCCCTGTTTGCGGTGCGAATGCAAACAATGCTTGCCGCCATAAGCACAAAAGCTTATATTGTTGTGTCCAAAGGTGCAGCGCTAGCGACAAAAGCATGGGGAGTGGCAAGCGTTACATTTGCGCGGGTGTTTAAGCTAAGTATGCTTAGTGTGAAAGCTGCGCTTATAAGCACAGGCATTGGCGCTTTAATAGTTGCTATTGGCATTGCAATTGGCTATGTGGTGGAAAATTGGGAAAGTATCGCGCCGCGATTAGTAGCAGTGTGGGAATGGATAAAAGAGCAGATAAATCCTGTTATTGAATGGTTTTCTCAAGCTTTTAGCTTTGTCTCCAAAGGCATTGATAAAGTAATAAATGGCGCGCGCGCTGTTACAGACTTTTTGGGCATTACAGATAAAGAGGAGCAGAGCCAAAATTATAGCACAAAAGGCTTAAGCGATGAGGTGATAAACACGCAGAAAGCAAACACGCAAGCCTTTTATGAGCAGCACAAAACAAGCCAAATTAACGACAATAAAGTCATAAACATCACCACAGGCGCCAACGCAAATGATGTAGTTCAAGCCATTACGCAAAATTCATACGCTTATGCAGATTAAGGATTCTAAAACGCGCTACACTTTGACATCACTTTTAGGGGTAAAACATGATAAATATCCGCGCCTTAAGCAACGCAAGGAAAAATCAAAAAAGATATGATGATTTAATAAAATTAGAAAAAGAAGCGCTTAATGCGCCTCTAAGCAGCATTTCACCGCGTGAGAATGAGAAAATTATTAAAATTGATAAATATATTTTCACTACTTTTACTAATATCGCCTCACTAGATACGATTTTAGAACTTGGCGTGAGCAAAATCGCGTGTATTTCAAAGAATTATTATTTAAAAATTGGCGCTAATGAGGAGCGTATAAGCTTTGAGGCGACTATTTTTATAGAGCATTTGGAGCATTTTAATGGGCTAATAGATAAAATCAAAGCGTGCAAACCTCTTAGCCTCTCCACACTAGAATCCACACAAATGCGCCATATTTTAATCGACACTTTTAGTAGCAAAACGCAATCTTGGCAGCTAGATTCTATGCGCAATCTCACTTATCACACAAAAGTGTTTAATATAAGCGGAGTGGTGCTATGAATGACATAGCAAAGGCGCAAAAAGATATACAAAGATGTGTGCGTAATGCACTAAATCGCAGTATCACCAAAGTGGCAAAGGAGCAAAGGCGGCTTGTGCAAGAGGATTTAAATTTAAGCCATAAAAAAATTCGCGCGCTCACCAAAATCACGCGCGCAAAAGATAAATTAGAATCTAGCATTAAATCATCTACCACCAAACTTTCTATTAATAATTTTAAGCGCAAGGCCACACGCGCGGGCGTGCAAGTGAGAGTGGCTAAAGATAAAAATTTATTTTTTAAAGGTGCTTTTATTGCTGTGCGGCGCGGGCAAAAAAAGAGTGATGTAAAAAATGGCTTTGTGATGACGCGCTCCATAAGTGGCAATCATGGCTTTGAAACAAGTGCGGCAAATGTCGCCTCATATAAAGGGCGCAAGGAGGCGAGGAGGGAAAGCGGACTTTTTTATCTAAAAACTAAGCCTTTTTCGCAAATTGTGCTTTCTAAAACGCCGCGTTTAGCTCAAATTGCAAGCGAAATATTTTCCAAAGAGCTTAGCAAAGAGTAGTTTTGCTCTAAGTGCGCAAGTAAAAGTTTAAATAAAAGGGGTTTAAATGAGCCAAGATACACAAGAGCAAACCTACATCGCCACACAAGGCGAGCGATTAGATATGATATTTGTAAAAATCTATGGAGATTTATATCAAAATAGCTATGAAAGCGGCTATAACGCCTTTATTTTAGCTAATATCGATTTAATTCACACGCCCATTTTGAGCGGAGGCGAGGTGGTGAAATGCCCTATTTTTAGCGACAATACAGAATCTAGCGAGGAATTAGGGCTATGGGCTTAGAGCAATACATCGCGCCGCTGTGGCGCGTAAGCCTAAATGGCAAAAAAAGCCATAATCTTAATATCACGCAGGTGCGCTATAGCGATTTTGAAAAAGATAATATTGACACGCTTTGCCTTGAGCTAGCACCAAATGCCACGCCACCAAACTTTGGGGATAGAATTGAGCTTTTTATGGGCAGAAATGCGCTATATTTCTTTGGTGCATTCTATGTAAGCGCGATAAAAGAGCAATATAAGCGCGGTTTTAGCATTGACTGCACAAGCATTGATTACACAAAGGGCTTTAAGGTGAAAAAATCGCGCACATTTGAGGGCAGTATCGCTGATTGCATAAGAAGTATCGCGCGTGAAAATAACCTTAAAACAAAGCTAGATTTTCGCTATGCGCAATCTATTGAGGTGATTGAGCAAGTTGATGAGAGCGATAGTGCGCTTTTGCATAGGCTGGCCGATGAGCTTTTCTGCACTTGCAAAGTGAGCAATGATACGCTCATTTTTTTGGATAAGGGCAAGGAGTTTGATAGGCGCACTTATGCTATAAACGCCGATGAGTGCATTAGTTTGGATATTGAAACATTTGCGGCTACGCGATATAAGAGCATTGAGCTTACCTACACAGACAGCGAGGGAAACGCGCGCAGTGTTAAGGTGGGCAGTGGCGAGCCGCTCTATAAATTGCATAGATTTGCCAAAGATGATACACACGCGCTACAAATGGCTACCACAAAGCTAGAAACGCTTAATTCTAAGCACATCAAGGGCAGTTTGAGTGCGGTGGGGAGGGTGCTTTTTGCAGGAGGATATTTAAACCTTACATTTAAAGGTAAAATATCGCGCCACACTATCACGCAAGTAACGCACAGCTTAGATTCTAGCGCGTGGAATATGGAGCTTAATTTTGAGTGATTTTACTTGTGCTTTTTAACTCAAAAACTTAAGTGTGCTTTAATAGTTATATATATACAATATAATTATGAAGTTTGAATGGGACGCACAAAAGGCTAAAGCAAACAAAGCCAAACACAATGTAAGCTTTGAGGAGGCGCAAAGCGTGTTTAGCGATGAGTTTGCGCGCGTGATTTTTGATGAATCGCATTCAAATGATGAGGCAAGATTTGTCATCTTGGGATTGAGCCAAAGGCTTAGAATTTTGGTCGTAGTGCATTGTTTCAGGTCCGGGAATAGCACTATTCGTATCATTTCGGCGCGTAAAGCTACGCAAAATGAGCAAAAACAATATAAGGAGCTAAGAAAATGAAAAAAGAATATGATTTTTCACATTCTGTACGCAATCCATACACTAAACAGGCTAAAAAGCAAATTTCTATCAATGTGAGTGTTGAAACTTTAGACTATTTCAAAAAAATGGGCGCACAAGAGGGCGTGCCTTACCAAAATCTTATTAATCTCTTTTTGAACCGCTGCGCGAGTGAAAATCTTATGCTTGAGATAAAGCATTAGGCTAGAATGCGCTAGAGAGGGAATTTGCAAAGGAGGTATGTTTAACATATACCTTTCGTAAATGCTCTGTTTTGCTTTTATTGCCTGTGAAAGACTTAAGGCGCAGATTAACTTAAAAACTAAAAATATTGACAAAATATTGCAAAATATAATACACTTGCGCGTCCAAAGTTTGCGCAAAAAATTGTGTTACATTATGTAAAAAACGCATAAAAAAATATGGGTTTTAAGCGGTTTTTTTGCTCTAAAAAAAGGGGTCAAAAATGGCTCTTTTTGGGGACAGAGTGGGGACAGATTTTTATAGTTTTCACAAATTAGGGCATTTGAGTGGCATTATTATAAGTCCCTCTCTCCCGGCCACTCACTTTTTTTTGGAGTTTTGTTTTTGAGGGAATAAATTGGGTGAAGATAGAGCTATGAAAAGCAGATTGCTTTACGCTTATCACTTGAAATTTAAGGGCTGCTCCCTTGACAAAGAGCCATAAAATCTATATAATCATAGCTTTTTTATTTACTCAAAGGTTGTAGTTCAAGTTTGCTGGTTTAGCTCAGTTGGTAGAGCATCTGCCTTGTAAGCAGAGGGTCGGGGGTTCAAGTCCCTTAACCAGCTCCATTCACACTCTAGCTATTGCTTTCAGTGTTTAACCAGTTTTTGAGATTATTTTTGGTGAGTTACTCAAGTGGCCAACGAGGGCAGACTGTAAATCTGCTGACTATGTCTTCCGTGGTTCGAATCCACGACTCACCACCACCATAAAAGTAAATATTTATGTTTGGGTGGTAGTCAAAATAGTTATTTTGTAAATTGCGGGAGTAGCTCAGTTGGCTAGAGCATCAGCCTTCCAAGCTGAGGGTCGCGGGTTCGAGCCCCGTCTCCCGCTCCATGACTGGGAGCTGAATCTTCGACTTTATATCAAGTTAAGATTTTCTCCATTTTTAAATTAAAAAGTTTTAAGTTGCCCATATAGCTCAGTGGCAGAGCACTTCCTTGGTAAGGAAGAGGTCGGCGGTTCAATCCCGCTTATGGGCTCCAGTTTCTATGTATAGAATCTTTTAAATTTTTGCAGTTTTGATTTTGAAAGATTCTAAAATAAATCTTTGAGTTAGGAGAACAAAATGGCAAAAGAAAAGTTTGTGAAAAACAAACCCCATGTGAATGTGGGAACAATCGGGCATGTGGACCATGGCAAGACGACTTTGAGTGCGGCTATATCTGCTGTATTGGCAACTAAAGGTCTAGCAGAGCTAAAGGATTATGACAATATCGACAATGCACCAGAGGAAAAAGAGAGAGGTATTACTATTGCGACTTCTCACATTGAGTATGAGACAGAAAATCGCCACTATGCGCATGTGGATTGCCCAGGGCACGCGGACTATGTAAAAAATATGATTACAGGTGCGGCTCAAATGGACGGAGCTATCCTCGTTGTGTCTGCTGCGGACGGTCCTATGCCACAAACTCGTGAGCATATTCTGCTTTCTCGCCAAGTGGGCGTTCATTATATCGTTGTGTTTTTGAATAAGCAAGATATGGTTGATGATGCTGAATTGCTTGAGCTTGTAGAAATGGAAGTAAGAGAGCTTTTAAGCGCGTATGATTTCCCCGGCGATGATACCCCTATCGTGGCAGGCTCTGCATTGAAAGCGCTTGAAGAGGCGAAGGCAGGAAATGTAGGTGAGTGGGGACAAAAGGTATTGCAGCTTATGGCTGAAGTTGATAGATTTATCCCTACTCCACAGCGCGATACTGAAAAAACTTTCCTTATGCCAGTAGAAGATGTGTTTTCTATCGCAGGTCGTGGAACAGTGGTAACAGGACGGGTTGAAAGAGGTGTTGTTGCTGTGGGTGATGAAGTTGAAATCGTAGGACTTCGTGATACTCAAAAAACGACTGTTACAGGCGTTGAAATGTTTAGAAAAGAGCTTGATAAAGGTGAGGCTGGTGACAATGTGGGTATCCTTCTTAGAGGTACTAAAAAAGAAGAGGTTGAAAGGGGTATGGTGCTTTGCAAGCCCGGCTCAATTACTCCACACAAAAAATTTGAGGGAGAAATCTATGTCCTTTCAAAAGAGGAAGGCGGACGACACACACCATTCTTTAAGGGTTATCGCCCACAATTTTATGTGCGCACCACAGATGTTACAGGTTCTATTGAGCTTCCAAGCGGCGTAGAAATGGTTATGCCCGGTGATAATGTTAAAATTACAGTTGAGCTTATTGCACCTGTAGCGCTTGAAGAAGGGACACGCTTTGCGATTCGTGAGGGTGGTAGGACTGTTGGTTCGGGCGTTGTTACGAAAATCATTGAGTAGTAGAGGCTCAAATGGCAAAGGGTAATACTATTAAAATAGGACTTAAGTGTTCGGAATGTGGTGATATTAATTACAGCACCACTAAAAATGCAAAGACAAATACAGAAAAACTGGAGCTCAAAAAGTTTTCTCCTCGTTTGAATAAGCACACTATTCACAAGGAAGTAAAACTTAAAAGCTAGGGTTGCCCCTAGCTTGTAGGTCAGTAGCTCCAATGGTAGAGCATCGGTCTCCAAAACCGACTGTTGGGGGTTCGAGTCCCTCCTGGCCTGCCACGAAAGCTGTAAATGAATATTTTCCAATTAGAAAGAGATACAAAATGATTAAAAAGATAAAAACCTATTTTCAAAACGCGAATGAAGAGCGCTTGAAAGTTATATTTCCTACAAAAGAACAGAGACGAAATGCCTATGTGTCCGTGCTGATTGTAGTAAGTGTAATTACTTTATTCCTAGCGTTGGTTGATTGGATTTTGTTTCATTCTGTATCGAGCATTTTATAATTTACTTAGCAGAGGTGAAGCGTGGAGTGGTATGCGATACAGACATATTCTGGCAGTGAAAAATCAGTAGGTGAGGCAATTCGTAATCTTATTGTGCAAAATCACATGCAAGATAGATTTGGTGAGGTAGTTGTCCCTACAGAATCTATCATTGAGGCAAAAAAGAAGATTGTAGATAGGAGTTTGTATCCTGGTTATGTTTTTATTCAAGTTGATTTGGATACAAAGCTTTGGCATATGATTCAATCTTTGCCAAAAGTGGGACGTTTCATTGGTGAGAGTAAAAAGCCTACACCTTTAAGCGAGGCTGATATTACTAAGATTCTAGAGAAGGTAAGAAATCCAAGTGCGCCTAAACCTAAAATTTCGTTTGAACAGGGCGAGGTTGTGCGTATTATTGATGGTCCTTTTGTGAATTTTACAGGTACTGTGGAGGAATATGATTTAGAGCATAAAAAACTTAAGCTCAATGTATCAATTTTTGGGCGAAACACTCCAGTTGAGATTCTGTATTCACAAGTAGAAAAAATTATTTAAGTTCATAAAAAGGAAGGGTTACACAATGGGCAAGAAAGTTGTTGGCGAATTAAAGTTGCAGATTCCAGCAGGCAAGGCAAATCCATCTCCACCAGTGGGTCCGGCATTAGGGCAGAGGGGCGTGAATATTATGGAGTTTTGTAAAGCTTTTAATGAAAAAACAAAGGATATGGGTGATTTTAACATACCTGTTGTTATCACCGTTTATCAGGATAAAAGTTTTACATTTATTACCAAAAAGCCGCCGGTAACTGACCTTATCAAAAAAGCGGCAAAAATTGCTAAAGGTTCGGATAATCCATTAAAAAATAAGATTGGGCAGCTTACAAGTGCGCAGCTTGAGGAGATTGCCAAAACTAAAATGGAAGACCTTAATGCGTTTGATATTGAGGCGGCAAAGAAAATTGTAGCAGGAAGTGCCAGAAGTATGGGCATTGAAATCAAAGATTAATTTTTGTATGGAGTTGAGAGATGGGCAAAAAGATAGCAAAAAGATTGCAGGCTCTGCAAGCAAAGGTAGATTCTGAAAAAATATATGATATTCAAAGTGGTGTTAATGCAGTGAAGTCTTTGGCATCGGCGAAGTTTGATGAAACTGTGGAAGTGGCATTGCGTTTAGGGGTTGACCCAAGACATGCCGACCAAATGGTGCGTGGAGCGGTTGTTTTACCACATGGGACAGGTAAAAAAGTGCGTGTTGCAGTATTTGCAAAAGGTGTTAAAGCCGATGAGGCAAAGAATGCCGGTGCGGATATAGTGGGGGCTGATGACTTGGCAGATGAGATTAAAAATGGCAACATTAACTTTGATATGGTAATTGCTACACCTGATATGATGGCTCTTGTGGGTAAAGTAGGGCGAATCTTAGGACCAAAGGGTTTAATGCCAAACCCAAAAACGGGCACAGTAACTATGGATATCGCTAAGGCTGTATCTAATGCTAAAAGTGGGCAAGTGAATTTTAGAGTTGATAAGAAAGGCATCATTCACGCTCCCATTGGTAAAGCATCTTTTCAAGAGGATAAGATTAGAGACAATATGCTTGAGCTCGTGCGCGCGATTAATCGCTTAAAGCCTACTTCTGCAAAGGGTAAATATATCCGTAGTAGCAGTTTGTCGCTTACAATGAGCCCATCAATTCGGCTAGATTCTCAAGAGCTTATGGATACAAAATAATTAAAGCAAAGCTTTATCTTAGACCCAAGAGCATGAGGGGCCTAGGCTTAAAATTTACCCCATGTGAGGTTGTGTCTGAAAGGAGGAGAAATGACTAAGCAAGAGAAGATTCAAATTGTAGAGTATTTAAGCTCTGAATTTAAGAATGCTTCTGCGCTGATTGTGTGCGATTATAAAGGCTTGCAGGTAACCCACCTCGAGCAGTTGCGGCATAATTCAAGAGCAGCTGGCATAAAGGTTCAAGTGATTAAAAATACTCTAGCTAGTATCGCGACTAAAGCGGCGGAATATCCTAACTTAGAGCTTAAGGATACTAATATCTTTCTTTGGGCAGATGACCAAATCGCGCTATCAAAGGTTGTGTGTAAGTTTGCTGATGCGCATAGTGAGCATTTTAAGCTCAAAACTGGCGTATTTGATGGGCAAGTAGTTGATACTCATCATATTGTGTCTGTTTCTAAATTGCCAAGCAAAGAAGAGCTTATTGGTATGCTATTGTCTGTATGGACGGCTCCGGCTCGCTACTTTGTCACAGGGCTTGATAATTTAAGAAAACAAAAAGAAGAAAATTAAAAATACCTTTTAAGGAGTAAAAAATGGCAATTTCTAAAGAAGAAGTGTTGGAATACATCGGAAACCTTTCTGTGTTGGAACTTTCAGAGCTTGTGAAGGCTTTTGAGGAAAAATTTGGCGTGAGTGCAGCACCAACAGTTGTTGCAGGTGCTGGTGCAGGTGGTGGTGGAGCGGCAGCTGCTGCTGAAGAAAAGACAGATTTTAATGTTATTTTAGTTGATGCGGGAGCTAATAAGATTAATGTCATTAAAGCTGTGCGCGAAATCACTGGACTTGGTCTAAAAGAGGCTAAAGATGCCACAGAAAAAACTCCAAGCACGCTTAAAGAAGGTGTAAATAAAGAAGATGCGGAGAACTTCAAGAAAAAGCTTGAAGAGGCTGGCGCAAAGGTAGAGGTTAAGTAATTACCACTTAAAGCACCATAAACAATTAAGAGTCGCCAAATCTTAGAAACTCAAATTTATAGAATCTAGGGTTTGGCTTTTGTGTTTGATAGAATATTGTAGAGATGTCTTGCTTTGCAGACTTCTTTAGAGTATTCAGCTCTTTAAATCCACACAATGAGAAGGATATAATATTATGGCAAACTTCACAAAACTTAAAAATAGACTTCGAGCCGACTTTACAAAAAATCCTCAAAATATAGATGTCCCCAATCTCTTGCTTCTCCAAAGAAATAGCTATGATGATTTTCTTTGCATTGATGGCAAAAAGGAATCGGGCATAGAGCGCGTTTTTAAGTCTGTTTTTCCTATTCAAGATAATCAAAATCGCATTACACTTGAATATGCGGGCTGTAAATTTGGCAAACCTAAATATACTACCAATGAAGCCATGGTGCGCGGTGTAACCTATGCTATATCATTACAAATTAAAATTCGCCTTGTGCTTTGGGAAAAAGATGAGAAAACAGGTGAAAGACTAGGCGTCAAAGATGTGAAAGAGCAAAATATTTTTGTGCGGGATATTCCGCTTATGACTGATAGGACGAGCTTTATCATTAATGGCGTTGAGCGGGTTGTTGTTAATCAGCTCCATCGCAGCCCGGGTGTCATTTTTAAAGAAGAAGAGTCAAATACTTCATCAAATAAACTCATCTACACAGGGCAGATTATCCCAGATAGGGGTTCTTGGCTTTATTTTGAGTATGATTCTAAAGATGTGCTATATGCACGGATTAATAAACGCCGCAAAGTCCCTGTAACTATCATTCTGCGCGCTATGGGCTATAGTAAGCAAGATATTATTAAAATCTTTTATCCATTACAAAAGGTAAAATATCAAAAAGGTAAATATCTCATTCCCTTTGATGTGGATAGCATTGGTAATCGCGCGGAGTTTGATATTAAAGACGCTAAGGGACAATTGCTTGTAGCCTCTGGTAAGCGACTTTCTGCAAAGAAAATTAAAGAGCTTAAAGAAGCAAATATTGATTTAATTGAATATCCGCTTGAGAATCTAACCAATAAGTTTCTTGCCCAGCCTGTCCTTAACGCACAAGGTGAGGTGATTTTTGACACACTCACGCAGCTTGATGAGACAAAGCTTAAAAAGCTCCTTGAGCTTAAAATTAATGAATTTACCATCGCCAATGATAGCGCAGCGGGCGTGGATAATTCTATTATCAATTCGTTTATTGCCGATACGGAATCTCTCAAGATGCTTCGCCAAAGCGAAAAAATTGATGATGAAAATGAGTTGGCCGCGATTAGAATCTACAAGGTTATGCGCCCGGGTGAGCCTGTAACTAAAGAGGTTGCAAAGAGTTTTGTAAGGCAGTTATTCTTTGATTCTGAAAGGTATGATTTAACGCGTGTTGGGCGCATGAAAATGAATCATAAATTACAAATTAATGTGCCTGATTATGTGACTATCCTTACGCATGAGGATATCATTAAAACTATTCAGTATCTTTTAAAGGTGAAAAATGGCTTAGGTAAGATTGATGATAGAGACCATCTTGGTAATCGTAGAATCCGTGCCATCGGTGAGCTTTTGGCAAATGAGTTGCATGCTGGGCTTGTAAAAATGCAAAAGGCTATCCGTGACAAGCTCACTTCGCTTAGTGGCGCGTTTGATACGATTATGCCGCATGATTTAGTCAATGGCAAGATGATTACAAGCACAATTATGGAATTTTTCACAGGCGGACAGCTCTCGCAATTTATGGACCAAACTAATCCTTTGTCAGAAGTAACGCATAAGCGCAGGCTTTCTGCATTAGGTGAGGGAGGGCTTGTAAAAGATAGAGTAGGTTTTGAGGCAAGAGATGTGCACCCCACGCATTATGGCAGAATCTGTCCCATTGAAACGCCAGAAGGGCAAAATATTGGTCTAATTAATACACTCTCTACCTATACGCGCGTGAATGACTTAGGTTTTATTGAAGCTCCTTATAAAGTGGTAGAAAATGGTGTAGTTTCTCAAGAAATAGTCTATCTCACAGCTGCTCAAGAAGAAGGTATGGTAATCGCTCCTGCAAGCACGGCTGTGGATAAAAATGGGCGTATTATTGAAGATTTAATTGAGACGCGTAAAGATGGCGAGATTATTTTAAATGAAAAATCACGCGTGCAGCTTATTGACTTAAGTCCGCGAATGCTTGTAGGTGTGGCAGCTTCACTTATTCCATTCCTTGAGCATGATGATGCCAACCGCGCGCTTATGGGTTCAAATATGCAGCGTCAAGCAGTGCCATTGCTTAATCCTGATGCGCCTGTTGTAGGCACGGGGATTGAGCAAATTATTGCGCGTGATTCTTGGGAGGCTATAAAGGCTACACGCAGCGGTGTTGTGGAGCGAGTAGATTCTAAAAATATCTATATACTTGGTGAAGATGAGAATGGCGCGTATATTAATCACTACTATTTGGGTAAGAATCTACGCACTAACCAAAATACCTGCTTTTCACAGCAGCCCATTGTAAAGCAAGGTGATAGGGTCGAGCAGGGGCAAATTATCGCTGATGGTCCGAGTATGGATAATGGTGAGCTTGCATTAGGTAAAAATATCCGCGTTGCCTTTATGCCATGGAATGGCTATAACTTTGAAGATGCCATTGTAGTGAGTGAAAAACTCATCAAAGAGGACGCCTTTACTTCTATTCATATTTATGAAAAAGAAATTGAGGCGCGTGAGCTTAAGCACGGACTTGAGGAGATTACAGCTGATATTCCCGGCACAAAAGAAGCAGAGACAGCTCATCTTGATGAGAGTGGGATTGTGCGTATAGGGACTTATGTGAGTGCGGGTATGATACTTGTGGGTAAAGTCTCGCCTAAGGGCGAGGTAAAGCCTACTCCTGAAGAGCGTCTTTTACGCGCTATTTTTGGTGAAAAGGCTGGGCATGTGGTAAATAAATCTTTGTATTGTCCGCCTTCACTTGAAGGCACAGTGGTAGATGTAAAGATTTTTACCAAAAAAGGCTATGAAAAAGATGCGCGTGCTATTAGCGCCTATGAGGAAGAAAAGCGCGTGCTTGATATTGAGCATCATGATAGATTGACAATGATACAGCAAGAAGAGACTTTGAGAATCTCGCTTATGCTTTCAAAAGAAAAACTCTCAAGCGAAGCAAAGGTCGCTGATAGGGTGTTTAAGAAAGGTGCGCAAATCTCAAAAGAGGAGCTAGGCTCGCTTAATCCATTTGCTCTAAGCACTTTGATTAAGAGTTATTCTAAAGAGGTGCAATCACGCTATGAGCAAATTAAAACTAACTTTTTAGAGCAGAAAAAAACGCTTGGCGAGGAGCATGAGGAAAAACTCTCCATCTTAGAAAAAGATGATATTCTCCCAAGCGGCGTAGTTAAACTTGTAAAAATTTATATTGCCACAAAGCGGAAGCTTAAAGTAGGTGATAAAATGGCAGGACGACATGGGAATAAGGGCATAGTTTCTAATATCGTGCCAATGGTTGATATGCCCTATACTGCCGATGGCGAGCCTGTAGATATTGTGCTAAATCCTTTGGGTGTGCCTAGTCGTATGAATATCGGGCAGATTCTGGAGGTGCATTTGGGGCTTGTGGGTAAGAATCTTGGTCGCCAGATTCAGGAGATTTTTGCTTCTCATTCAAAACAGTGGGTAAGCCAACTGCGTGCGAAAATGATTGAAATTGCGCAAGTGGTTAATTCAGTGGATAAGTCAATGGTGAAATTTTTAGAATCTATAGACGATGAAACTTTGATTGCATACGCGCGGGATTGGACGAATGGCGTGAAATTTGCTATTCCCGTATTTGAGGGTATTACGCAAGAGAAATTTGACAAGCTTTTCTCACTTGCAAAAGTCGATATGGACGGCAAGACAGAGCTTTATGATGGCAAAACAGGTGAGAAAATGCGTGAGCGCGTGAATGTAGGCTATATGTATATGCTTAAACTGCACCACTTAGTTGATGAGAAAGTGCATGCAAGAAGCACAGGACCTTACTCACTTGTCACGCAGCAGCCAGTGGGTGGAAAGGCGTTATTTGGCGGACAGAGATTTGGTGAAATGGAAGTGTGGGCTTTGGAGGCTTATGGCGCAGCGCATACTTTGAAAGAAATGCTCACTATTAAATCTGATGATACAGAAGGTAGGAGAGGCGCATATAAGGCTATTACAAGGGGTGATAATGTTGGAGAATCTGAAATCCCAGAGACATTTTATGTTTTGACAAAAGAATTGCAATCTTTAGCGCTTGATGTAAATATTTATGGTGAGGAGAAAGATGAAAATGGCGCGCCTGTGCCTATTGCCATTAAAGAAGATGAGCGCCCTAAGGACTTTGGCTCATTCCAACTTGTTTTAGCAAGCCCAGAGAAGATTCTATCTTGGAGTCATGGTGAGGTTAAAAAGCCTGAAACAATTAACTACCGCACGCTTAAGCCCGAGCGCGATGGATTATTCTGCACAAAGATTTTTGGTCCTGTGCGTGATTATGAATGTTTGTGCGGAAAGTATAAAAAAATGCGCTATAAGGGTATTGTGTGCGAAAAATGCGGCGTTGAGGTTACAAAGGCAAAAGTGCGCCGCTCACGAATGGGGCATATCGAGCTTGTCGCACCTGTGGCGCATATATGGTATGTGAGCTCACTGCCAAGTCGTATAGGCACTTTGCTCGGTGTAAAAATGAAAGATTTAGAGCGTGTGCTGTATTATGAGGCATATATCGTTAAAGCGCCCGGCGAGGCTTTTTACGATAATGAAGGCTCAAAGCCTATTCTAAAATATGATGTGCTTAATGAGGAACAATTCCAAAGTATAAATCAACGCTTTGAGCATACAGGCTTTGTGGCTCAAATGGGTGGTGAGGCTATAAAAGAGCTGCTTGAGGAGCTTGATTTAATGGTGCTTTTGAATGCTTTGCGCGAGGAAATACGCTCAACCAATTCAGAAGCCAAGAAAAAGACTATTGTGAAGCGACTTAAGGTAGTTGAAAGTTTTATCAATTCTGGTAATCGCCCAGAGTGGATGATGCTTACAATATTGCCTGTGCTACCACCGGATTTGCGTCCTTTGGTAGCGCTTGATGGCGGAAAGTTTGCGGTGAGTGATGTGAATGACTTGTATCGTCGTGTAATTAACCGTAATCAGCGTCTAAAAAGGCTCATTGAGCTAGATTCTCCTGAAATTATTGTAAGAAATGAAAAAAGAATGCTGCAAGAGGCAGTTGATGCGCTCTTTGATAATGGCAGAAATGCTAATGCCGTAAAGGGCGCAAACAAGCGACCGCTTAAATCTTTAAGCGAGATAATTAAAGGTAAGCAAGGCAGATTCAGGCAGAATCTATTGGGTAAGCGTGTGGATTTCTCCGGAAGAAGCGTTATTGTCGTAGGACCAAATCTCAAAATGGACCAATGCGGATTGCCTAAAAATATGGCATTAGAATTATTTAAGCCGCATTTATTTGCCAAGTTAGAGGAGAAAGGCTACGCAACTACGCTTAAGCAAGCTGTTAAAATGGTTAATCAAAAGACAAATGAGGTATGGGAATGCCTTCAAGAAATTGTCGATGGCTATCCTGTGTTGCTTAACCGCGCACCAACATTACATAAGCAGTCTATTCAAGCCTTTCACCCAAAATTGATAGATGGCAAAGCAATACAATTGCACCCGCTTGTGTGTTCTGCATTTAATGCCGACTTTGATGGCGACCAAATGGCGGTGCATGTGCCGCTTTCACAAGAAGCCATAGCAGAATGCAAAGTGCTTATGCTAAGCTCTATGAATATCCTGCTCCCTGCGAGCGGCAAGGCTGTGGCTGTGCCTAGTCAAGATATGGTTTTGGGCTTATATTATCTTTCTTTGGAAAAAAAGGGCGTAAAAGGCGAGCATAAGATTTTTGCAAGCATTGATGAAA
Organism: Helicobacter jaachi; assembly: GCF_000763135.2. Lineage (NCBI taxonomy): Bacteria > Pseudomonadati > Campylobacterota > Epsilonproteobacteria > Campylobacterales > Helicobacteraceae > Helicobacter > Helicobacter jaachi. The sequence goes on from NZ_JRPR02000001.1 coordinate 550,820, forward strand.
TTGTAATGGCTATTGAAATGGGTGAGCTTGATATTAATGCGCGTATTAAGACTGTTTATGAGCGTCGTGTGATTGATACAACCGCTGGGCGTATGATTTTAGGCTCTATTTTGCCAAGTTTTGTACCACTAAATTTGTGGAATCAAACTATGAAAAAGAAAGATATTGGCACTTTAATTGATTATGTGTATAGAGAGGGAGGCTTAGGTATTACAGCTACTTTTTTGGATAATCTTAAGAATCTAGGCTTTAAATACGCCACAAAAGCGGGCATTTCTATTTCTGCTGCGGATATTATTATCCCACAAGATAAGGCTAAGATGATTGATGAGGCTAAAAAAGAGATTAAGAGAATCCAAGGCGAGTTTGAGCAAGGATTGCTCACTGGACAAGAGCGATACAATAAAAGTATTGATATTTGGACAGAGACAAGCGAAAAAATGGGCAAAGTGATGATGGAAAAAGTCAAAAATGATAAAGAGGGCTTTAACTCTATCTATATGATGGCAGATTCTGGAGCGAGAGGTAGTGAAGCGCAAATCCGCCAACTTTCTGCGATGAGAGGGCTTATGGCAAAGCCTGATGGCACGATTATTGAAACGCCTATTACCTCTAACTTTAAAGAGGGCTTGAATGTGCTTGAGTATTTTAATTCTACGCATGGTGCGAGAAAAGGTTTGGCAGATACCGCGCTTAAGACAGCCAATGCGGGATACCTCACAAGAAAGCTCATTGATGTAAGCCAAAATATGAAAGTAACTATTGAGGATTGTGATACGCACGAGGGTGTAGAGATTACGGATATTACAGTGGGGAGCGATATGATTGAGCCGCTTGAAGAGCGCGTAATAGGACGTGTTTTAGCTCGTGATATTATTGACCCTATTGCTAATGAGATTTTATTAAGCGAAGGCGTGCTTATTGATAGTGCTATGGCAAGGCGTATTAAGGAAGCAAATGTCAAATCTGTAATGATACGCACACCTGTAACGTGTAAAGCCCCTAAAGGTGTGTGTGCAAAATGCTATGGCTTAAATCTTGGTGAATCTAAAATGGTGAAGCCCGGCGAGGCAGTGGGTGTGCTTGCTGCTCAAAGTATCGGCGAGCCCGGCACGCAGCTCACACTTAGAACTTTCCACGTAGGTGGGACGGCGAGCAGAAGCACGGAAGAAAGGCAAATTGTCGCTAAGAAAGAGGGCTTTATACGTTATCACAACATTCGCACTTATACAAATAGTAAGGGGCAAAAGATTGTCGCAAATCGTAGAAATGCCGCTATTTTGGTTGTTGAGCCACGCATTAAGGCAGAATTTGACGGAGAATTGCAAGTAGAAAATGTGCATGATGAGGTGCATATTACTATTGTGGGCGATAAAAAACGTTCTGAAACCTATCGCCTTCGCAAAGATGATGTAGCAAAACAAAATGAACTCGCAGGTGTGGCGGGTAAGATTGAGGGCAAGCTCCTTGTGCCGCATGAAAGTGGTTATAAGGTTAAGGCTGGTGGTAGCATAGTGGATACTATCATGGATAGTTGGAATGTGCCTACGCGGATTCCATACGGAAGTGAGTTAAAAGTAGAGGACAATGCCCCTATCGCGCAGAAAATCACAGCCAAAGAAAAGGGTATTGTGAAGTTTTATACATTGCGCGCTGATACCCTAGAGCGTAATCACAAAGTCAAAGCAGGCGATGTGATATCTGAAAAAGGTATGTTTGCTGTTATTGCGGACCAAAATGATAGAGAGGCTATTAGGCATTATGTGGCGCGCACTTCTAAGGTGCTCGTTGATGATAATAGTGAAGTGGATATTGATACATTGATTTCTGAACCTACCTCAAATGAACAAATTGTTGTAGCTGAATGGGACGCTTATAGTGAGCCAATTATCGCTGACCAAGCGGGTGTAGTGTCATTTAGAGATATTATTGCTGGTTTAACTGTGAGCGAGCAAGAAGATGAAAATACACATCAAAAGAATTTTGTAATTAATGAGTATATGCCTGCTGGTTACAAGCCCATGCTTGTTATCACCACAAAAGATGGCAAGGAGCTCACATATCGTTTAGAATCTCGCACCTCTATTGCTGTAAATGATGGCGATAAGGTGGAGATGGCAGATATTATTGCCAAAGTGCCTAAGGCATTGGCAAAATCTAAGGATATTACAGGCGGTCTCCCACGCGTTACAGAACTCTTTGAGGCAAGGAAGCCAAAAGATACAGCCATTCTCTCCGAGCTTGATGGCACGGTGAGCTTTGGTAAGCCCATACGCGGAAAAGAGCGCATTATCATTACAGCAGCAGATGGGCGAGTAGCCGAATACACTGTGGATAAAAATAAAAAGATTCTCGTGCATGAGCAGGAGTTTATCCACGCAGGAGAAGCGATGACAGATGGCGTGGTATCAAGCCATGATATTTTACGTATTAGCGGTGAAAAAGAGTTGCATAAATATATTGTGAGCGAAGTGCAGCAGGTATATCGCCGGCAAGGTGTGAGTATCGCAGATAAGCATATTGAAATTATTGTTTCACAAATGCTCCGCCAAGTAAAAATTGTCGATAGTGGCAATACGAAATTCATCGAGGGCGATTTAGTGAGTAAGCGACATTTTAGAGAAGAAAATGAGAGAATCTTGCGTATGGGTGGAGAGCCAGCTATCGCAGAGCCTGTGTTGCTTGGGATTACGCGTGCGGCTATTGGGAGTGATTCTATCATTTCAGCAGCATCTTTCCAAGAAACTACCAAAGTGCTTACAGAAGCTAGCATAGCGGCAAAGAAAGATACGCTTGATGACTTAAAAGAAAATGTTGTGCTAGGGCGTATGATACCTGTTGGAACGGGTCTATATAAAAATAAGAAATTCCGCTATAAGTGCGAGGAGCGAGACGGACAGGCAGAATATGAGGAGGAATAGGCACTTTGCCTATTCTCTAAGAGAAATAAAAGTTTTTGTTGGATAGAATCCCACACTTTTTATTTTTAAATTTTACACAAAGGAAACATCAGTGCCAACCATAAATCAGTTGATTAGAAAAGAGAGGAAAAAGATTACCCGTAAAACAAAGTCTCCGGCTTTGCTAGAGTGTCCCCAAAGGCGGGGAGTATGCACACGCGTTTATACGACAACGCCTAAAAAACCAAACTCAGCTTTAAGAAAAGTTGCCAAAGTAAAGCTCACTTCTAAAGTAGAGGTGATTAGCTATATTCCGGGTGAAGGGCATAATCTTCAGGAGCACTCTATCGTGCTTGTGCGTGGCGGGCGTGTGAAAGACTTACCGGGTGTGAAGTATCACATTATACGCGGTGCGCTAGATACAGCGGGTGTAGCTAAGCGTAATGTTTCACGCAGTAAATATGGTGCTAAAAAAGCCAAAGCTGGCGGCGATAAAAAATAATTTAGTTTGTAAGGATATGTAATATGAGAAGAAGAAAAGCCACCGTGAGGGAAATTCTAGGGGACCCCATTTATAACAATAAAGTAGTTACTAAGTTCATCAACAAAATGATGTTTGATGGTAAAAAAAGCGTAAGTGAGAAGATTATTTATGCCGCATTTAATAGAATCGAGGAAAAAAGCGGAGAAAAAGGCATAGATATATTTGAAAAGGCGCTTGAGCGAGTAAAGCCCCTTGTGGAGGTAAGAAGTCGTCGTGTAGGTGGGGCTACCTACCAAGTGCCTGTTGAGGTGAGACCTGCTAGACAGCAGTCATTATCTATTCGCTGGCTCCTTGAAGCCACTCGCAAAAGAAATGAGCGCACTATGGTGGAGCGTTTGGCAGGCGAGCTTATGGACGCAGCAAATGACAGGGGAGCAGCCTTTAAAAAGAAAGAAGATGTTCATAAAATGGCTGAAGCAAACAAAGCATTTGCGCATTATCGCTGGTAATATAAAGGACAAATAATGGCAAGGAAAACCCCTTTATCAAGGATTAGAAATATCGGTATTGCGGCGCATATTGATGCGGGTAAGACCACTACTTCGGAGCGGATTTTATTCTACACAGGTGTGAGCCACAAAATTGGTGAAGTGCATGATGGCGCGGCGACAATGGACTGGATGGAGCAAGAAAAGGAGCGCGGCATTACCATTACTTCCGCAACTACGACTTGTTTTTGGAGAGATTATCAAATTAATCTTATCGACACACCCGGGCATGTGGATTTTACTATCGAGGTAGAGCGTTCAATGCGTGTGTTAGATGGCGCGGTGGCTGTATTTTGCTCTGTGGGCGGTGTGCAGCCTCAAAGTGAGACCGTTTGGCGACAGGCGAATAAATATGGCGTGCCTCGTATGGTGTTTGTGAATAAAATGGATAGAATCGGTGCAAATTTCTATAATGTAGAAAGCCAAATCAAGCAGCGGCTTAAGGCTAATCCTGTGCCTATTAATATTCCTATTGGCGCGGAGGAAAATTTTAAAGGTGTAATTGACTTAGTGCAGATGAAGGCCATTGTGTGGAATGATGAGTCAATGGGCGCGAAGTATGACATAGAGGAAATACCAGCCGAGCTAGTAGATAAGGCAAATGAGTATCGAGAAAAGCTTTTAGAATCTGCAGCCGAGCAAGATGAAGCGTTAATGGAAAAATACCTTAATGGCGAGGAATTAAGCATTGAGGAGATTAAAAAAGGCATTAAAATAGGCTGCTTAAATATGAGTCTTATTCCTATGCTATGTGGGTCTAGCTTTAAAAATAAAGGCGTGCAAACGCTCCTTGATGCGGTGGTGGATTACCTCCCTGCGCCTACAGAAGTGGCTGAAATTAAGGGCATTAATCCTAAAGATGATTCTGAACTAAGTGTAGAATCTAGCGATGATGGTGCATTTGCGGGATTAGCCTTTAAGATTATGACCGACCCATTTGTAGGGCAGCTCACTTTTGTGCGTGCATACCGCGGCAAATTAGAATCTGGCAGCTATGTGCTTAACTCTACAAAAGGCAAAAAAGAGCGTGTCGGGCGATTGCTTAAAATGCACTCTAACAAAAGAGAAGATATTAAGGAAATTTATGCGGGTGAGATTTGCGCATTTGTAGGCTTAAAAGATACTATTACGGGCGATACGCTTTGTGATGAAAAAGTGCCTGTGATTTTAGAGCGTATGGATTTCCCAGAGCCTGTTATTCAAATTGCTGTTGAGCCAAAGACAAAGGCAGACCAAGAAAAAATGTCAATCGCACTAGGCAAGCTTGCAGAGGAAGACCCAAGCTTTAGAGTAAGCACGCATGAGGAGACGGGGCAAACACTTATTGGCGGTATGGGTGAGCTGCACCTAGAAATTATTGTGGATAGGCTCAAACGCGAATTCAAAGTTGAAGCTGAAGTAGGTGAGCCGCAAGTTGCGTTTAGAGAGACTATCCGCAGCGCTGTGGAGCAAGAGTGCAAATACGCTAAACAATCCGGTGGGCGCGGGCAGTATGGGCATGTGTATATCAAGCTAGAGCCTAAAGAGCCGGGCAGCGGATATGAATTTGTCAATGACATAAGCGGTGGCGTGATTCCTAAAGAGTATATTCCCGCAGTGGATAAAGGGATTCAAGAAGCCATGCAAAATGGCGTGCTTGCGGGCTATCCTGTGGTAGATTTTAAAGTTACACTCTATGATGGAAGCTATCACGAGGTGGATTCTAGTGAAATGGCGTTTAAGATTGCTGGGTCTATGGCGTTTAAGGACGCTTGCAGAAAAGCAAATGCAGTGCTTTTAGAGCCGATGATGAAAGTAGAAGTAGAAGTGCCTGAAGAGTATATGGGCGATGTGATTGGCGATTTAAACCGCAGGCGCGGGCAGATTAACTCCATGGACGATAGAATGGGATTAAAAATCGTCAATGCGTTTGTTCCGTTGGCTGAAATGTTTGGCTATTCTACCGACTTGCGTTCGGCTACACAAGGCAGAGGCACATATACAATGGAGTTTGACCATTATGGCGAAGTGCCAAACAACATTGCCAAAGAGATTATGGAAAAGCGCAAAGGCTAGATTCTATAAAATCGCTTACTTACAAATCATCTTGCCGCGTTTATGGCGGCTATTTTCTCTATTTCATATTTTTAAAAGGTTAGATTCTATAATTTATAGAATCTACCTCAAAAAAACAAGTTGATAGATTAGCTTTGGCTAAGCTATAACTTTATGCTTTGAGGGCGCACAAATGGGCTTTGCGGCTTTTTATAAAAAGCAATAGCGTGGAAATTTATAGAATCTAACTCTACTCAAATTTTATAGGACTTTAGCAGGTATCTTAAACGCCCACATAGAGGCGATGCCACTCAAACGCAATAAGGAGGGTTTATGACAAGAAATATATGTATTTGCATAGTTGCTTTGTGTTTAGTCGCTTGCTCTAATGAGCAGGATACGCAAAAGACATCTCCCAAAAAAGTAAGCATTCAAAATCAAGATAGCCAATCCACGCAGAGCGCGTCAAATTCGGCATTGCCTGATGCCTCTGTGCTGTATAGTAAGTGCGCCTCGTGTCATGGCAAAGATGGCAAGAGCATTGCGCCGGGCAGTGTGGGCAATGTGCTGCTCGCCTCGCTCAATAAGCAGCAGGTAATAGAATCGCTCAAAGGCTTTCGTGCGCGCACTTTGAGTCGTGGAGGTAATTCTGTGATTATGTATATGCAGGCAAAAAATTTAAGTGATGATGATATTGAGGCACTAGCAGCGTATATTGACGCCCTGTAGTCTTTCTAGATTCTGTAAAATTATAGAATCTAGCCTTAAAAAACAAGTTGATAGATGCTTTAAGCAGCATAACTTTATACTTTGAGGGCGCAAATGTGAGCTTTGCTTACATTTGTAAGATGCGCGCGGCTTTTTGTTAAAAAAGCAATAGCGCGGAATTATAGAATCTAGACAAATAAAAAGCCTTAGAAAAGCAAAAAATGCGTAGATTCTATAGCTTGCTCATCTTAAGTTCATACACAATAGGCAGCTCAATTTTTGTCGTAACATCAAGGCTTGGAAAATCCCCTTGAGCCTTTCTCACAGCATTTATCGCAGCAGTATTAAACGACTCATGTGGGCAGGGCTTCACAATGCGTATATTAGACACTTTGCCATCTTTGTAAATGATAAACTCCACTATCACTTCGCCCTCTAGTCCGCGCTTTTTAGCCATATTGGGATATTTATTCCTGCGCTCAATGGCGCGCTTAATCTTTGCAAACACCTCATCTTCCTCGCCATTGCGATAAGAGAGCGTCTGAATCATCTCGCCTTCCTCCACTTTCTCATCTGGCTTTGCTTGAGGCGTGGGAGTTGGGGGGACTACCTCCTCCTCTTTTTTGGCAAGCTTGCCATGCTCTTTTACAATTTCTTTGCGATGATGTTTCTTTTTAGGCTTCACAATGGGTTGAGGCTTTGGTGGCTCTACCACTGGTTCGTTTGATGGGGTTTGAAATGTCGCAAGGGCGATGCTTGTGATTTCATCGCCATTTTGCTGCACATCGATATTGTGAAAATAGTCATAAAACATAAGCGCAAAGGCTAAATGCGCTATCAAACTTAGGCTAAAGCCAATGCGATTAGGCGTGAAAAAGGGCGATTTGGATTGTGAAATCATATTATATGAAGGCGCGTTATTGTTGTTTGGTTGAGATTCCAAAGTTTTCATGTCCTTTCTCCTTCAAAATATCCACTATTTGAATAAAAGTTTCAAACTTAGATTCTTTATCGCTTTTAAGCTGGATAAGCGTTTTATTATCAATTTTAGCAATTTCAGCCTTGAGGGATTGCGTATCCACAGGCTTATCATCAAAATAAATGATATTTTGCTCATCAATAGTGATAGTCACTGGCTTTTCATCTTTGTTAATCTCATTTTGACTTGCATAGGGTAGCTCTACTTTAATTTGCCCCTGTGCGATGAAAGTAGAGACGCTTAGCACAATGGCGAGCAAAACAAGCATCACATCAATAAAAGGAACGATATTTAAGCCATCTTTTTTAGGGATTCTCATAGTATTGCCCTCAAACTACTCGCTAGCATGCTTATGTGCGAGCTTATAGCGGTTAAGCACAATGTCCATTTTGCGTATAAAGCAGTTATAGACAATAAGCGTAGGGATTGCCACCACTAAGCCAAGCGCGGTAGCCTTAAGCGCGGTAGATAGCCCAACCATAATGCTTTGCGCGTCCATTCCCCCACTCATACCCATATCATAAAAAGTAATCATAATGCCCACCACCGTGCCTAAAAGCCCCACATAAGGAGCGTTAGAATAAATAATATAAAGCCCGGTGAGATTTTTGCTTAGCGCCTCTTCTAATGCCTCTTCATTTTTATAATCCTCTATATTCACGCGCGCATAAAAAATAATTCTCTCGCAACTAAACCATAGCGCCAAAAAGCTCATCAAGCCCAAAATAGCAAAAATAATATGGTCGATATAATCTTTAATAAACTCCATAACAATGCTCCATTCTTTATTTCTTTGAAGTCTGGCATATTATAAAAATCATTCTTAAGACAACTTTATACTTGGCTTAAATTCACTTAAAATTCACATTTTCCACGCAAGCGTAAGTTTTCACATTAAGCTTTTTTGCGCTACAATCGCGCGAATTTTAGGTTTAAAGGACTAGTATGAAACCCAATATTATCCGCTTTAGCGTATCTCTACCACAGAATCTACTCCAAACGCTTGATAAAAGGCTAACCCACAGGGGGTATTCCTCACGCTCCGAGCTTGTGCGCGATATGATACGCGAAAAACTTAATGAAGAAGTGTGGAGCGAGAGGAACACAAAGGCGCAGGGCGTGGCAGTGCTAACGATTGTGTATGACCACCACCAGCGCGAACTTAATAGGCGTATGATTGACATTCAGCACACAGCAATTGATGAGAATAAAATCGAGATTTTATGCACCACGCATGTGCATTTAGACCATCACAACTGCCTTGAGACCATTATCCTGCAGGGCGAGGCTATGGCGATTGAAAATCTTAGCATTGAAATTGGCGGCTTAAAGGGAGTGAAATTCTCAAAGCTCACACGCGCAAGCTTTTTTGCGTAATGCGCCATTTTAGAGAATCTTATATAGCGCTTTATGGTGGGAGTTTTGACCCTCCGCACTACGCGCATAGGCAGATTCTAAAAACTTTGTATAAAAGCCCTCTTTTTCATCATGTGATATGTATGCCAAATTATCTTAATCCACTAAAAGAAAGTGCGTTATTTAGCCCGCTTGAGCGATTTGAGATGTGCAAAATACTTGCCGCAGATGTGCTAAATACAGATATGTCAAATGATACAAAAGTGCTAGATTCTAAGGCAATGCCGGGCTTTGGGACATTAGAGGTGAGTGATTATGAAATTATGCAAAATAAGCCCACTTTTAGCATTCACACTATCAAAATGCTGCAGCACACATACCCGCGCACGCCTCTTGCGATAGTTGTGGGCGAGGATAATTTCGCGCATTTGCATGTATGGCATAAGATAGATAAGCTCTGTGAAATAGCGGCGTTTGTGGTGATTGGGCGCGATATTAAATCTTGTGCAAGCATTCATACAATTAAGCCTAAAAAGCCAGCTCATAAGCCCAAAGCACGCATTTTAGAGCGCATACATCTTAGCCAATATGGCGAGCTTTCCTCCACACAGGTGCGCGCTTTGCTGCAAAATGGGCAGTTTGAGCAGGCTTTAGAGATGATACCTGCGAGCTTGCATACTTTTATCAAAGCGCATTTTAGGCTATAATCACATTTATTTTGCTTGAAAGGAGTATCGTTGCAACAAGATAAGCATATTGATAGTAGGATTGCGCGCATCAGGGCGCTTTTAGAGGATAAAAAGGGCGAGGACATTGAAGTGTTTAATCTGCAAGAGCGAGACTACATCGTGGATAGGGTGGTCATTGTGAGCGCAATGGTGGGCAAGCACGCGTTTGCTTTGCTTGATTATTTAAAAAGTGAGCTAAAGCCAAAGGGGGAGGTGTTTTACGCCACAGAGGAGGATAATGAAGATTGGATTATTGCAGATTTGGGGGATATTATGATACATATTTTTACGCCAAATCATCGCAAGAAATTTAATTTAGAGGAGTTTCTAAGCTCGCTCATTGCGCAAAAAAGCGCAGATTCTATGCAGCCTTATGCTAAGGTGGAAGCTAAAAAAGAGGCGTAGTTTATAGAATCTACAAAAGTAAAAATAAGTAGATTCTATAGCGCATTAAATGCGTGCCGCGATTTTATACCCTCAAATCCTAAGCACATACTCTTCTTGCATATATGGGCTTTCAATGAGCAGCGGCACTTTGTATAAATCACTTAAATGCGCAGAAGTGAGCAAATCCTGCGCCTTGCCAAAGATAGCATTGCTCGCGCAAGTTACATTAGCGCAATCTAAATTCGCATTGGGCGAATCTGCACGCGCCAAATCCTCACACGCTAAATTTGCGCAATCCACGCGCGCTAGATTCTCTCCTATCTCTCCTATTGTCCCTTGCTCCTCGCCCATTTTATAAAGCAAAAGTGCTTTGTGTGAAAGAAAGCGCGCATGTGCAGGGAAGTGCGTATTTAAAATAATGGCGCAGCCTTGATTGTTGAGGGTTTTTAGCGTTTCTAATATAGTTTTTTGATTGTGAAAGTCCAAATTCGATTCAGGCTCATCAAGGATTAGAATCTGCGGTTTTTTCACCAGCGCGCGCGCAAAAATGACCATTTGCAATTCACCACCGCTAAGATTAAGGCAGGTTTTATGCATTAAATGCGTGAGATTAAGCTGCTCTAGCACAGATTGCGCAAGCCTTAAATGCTCGGGCTTTGGCTTAAATAACACAAAAGGATTGCAGCCAAGCGCTACCATATCCAGCACATTAGCATCAAAGACTTGCATTTTGGCTTGTGGCACATAAGAAATCATCTGCCATATTTGCTTTTGCGTGTATGTGTGGAGCGGCTTATCCCACAGCCAGCACTCTCCGCTATCCCATTTGAGAAATCCCATAAGGCATTTAAGCAGTGTGGTTTTCCCCGCGCCATTGCAGCCTAGAATGCTTAGCACTTCGCCTTGCCTAAGCGCTAGACTTATGTTTTTTAGAATCTGCTCGCCCTTGCGTGAGAAGTTTGCTCCTTGCAGCTTAAGCATATTAGCCCCTTTTGCTTTTGCGCAGGATATAGATAAAAAATGGCGTGCCAATAAGCGAAGTAAGGATAGAAATAGGGATTTGCTCGCTTGAAAGCGTGCGGGAGAGTGTGTCGATTATCATTAAAAAGAGCGCGCCGATAAATAAGCTTAGCGGGATTAGCGTGGTGTTATTATTGCCAATAAGCAGGCGCGCGATGTGTGGCACGAGTAGCCCCACCCAGCCTATCACGCCGCACACACTCACCGCGCACGCCACAATCATCGTGCTAGCAAAAATCACTATAAGGCGCAAAAGCGTGAGATTAACCCCAAGGCTTTTGGCTTCATCATCTTGCAGCATGAGCAGATTAAGCTTCCAGCGCAGAATAAATATAATGCCACTGCCTAGCACAATCCCACAAAGGCTATAAAACACATGTATATCAAGGCTTATATCCAGCGAGCCTAACAGCCAGTAAGTAATCGTAGGCAGTGTATCCTGTGGGTCGGCGACATATTTTACAATGCCAATTAGACTTTGAAAGAGCGCGCTAATAATAATTCCGCTTAAAATCATGCTTGACATTTCATAAGGATTATTGCGATTATAGCCCACTAACAGCACGAGCATGAGTGATAGGATACCAAATACAAAGCCCGCTATGCCTATATAGCTAATATTTAAGCCTAGTAGCAAGCCTAGCACCGCGCCAAAGCTAGCCCCATTAGTAACCCCTAAAATATCAGGTGTAGCCAAAGGATTACGAAAGAGGCTTTGGAAAGCCGCTCCAGCAGCACTTAGCCCAGCTCCTACGATGATAGCTAGGATAATGCGCGGGAGGCGAAAGGTGAAAATGATATTTCTTTGCGTTTCATCGCCATTGCCGCATATCACGGCAATCACATCGCTTAGCGGCAGGGCATAGCGCCCAAGCGTGAGGCACACGCACGCGCATACTATGATGGCGGCTATACCTAAGATATACATACTAAGCGAAGTGAGCAGGCGCATTAATAATTCCACACATATTTAACAAATATATTTCTACCCGGCTCTACAAGGGGGTTTGTGAGCGCTCTATCTAGTGGATATTTTGGAGCATTAGCCTCTTGGCTAAGCGCATAATTAATCGCTTCTGCTGTCACAGGATTACGCCCTACCACATCAAAGACATTATTCACTCCTAGCAGAAGCTCCATATTTTCCATACTAGAGGCAAATGCGCCAAGTCTTAAGCCCATAAGAATATCTGTCATTGTATAGGCAGTAGTTTTGCGCTCTTGTGTAGTATCTATGCGCGTTTTTGCACCATAGGCTCTTTGAGTGAGGTTAAAATACACCGGTCTAAAGTTTAGTCCCAGTGTAGCCTGTCCATAGAGTGGCGCGACATAGGGAAGTGGCTTATTGGCTACTTCATTTTCTGAATAATTATACGCACCTACATAGGAGAAAGTGAGCATATTATCAAAAAAGCTATGTCGTCCCTCTAGCTCTGCGCCGGTAATATGTGCTTTGCCGACATTTTCAAAGCGCCAAGCTCCTTGACTAACAGCAGCGCTTTGATATGTGCTAAGCGCAATCATATTTGTGTAGCGCGTATAGAATCCAATGAGTGAAATAAAGTGATTATCGCTTTGGATTCTAAAGCCAAATTCTGCAGTTTGAGAGTATTCAGGTTTAATGAGTGGATTTGCACCTGTAAGCGTTGCATTCCCGCTAGGGGTTGCCTGCATACGTTGAAAAGCAGTAGGGGCTTTAAAGTTATGGCTTATATTAATTACATTACTAATATAATCATTTAAGAAAAATACCGAGCCTAGCGCGCCTGTGAGTGCGCCCTGATGGATGGTGCCATTTTTATCAAGTAGCTCTGTAGCCTCGCGTGAAAGGTTGGCTGCTGCTCCTGTTCCAGTAACATTTTCAGCATCAGAGCGTTTTTTAGAAATGGTGGTTAAAATATAATCCCCTCTTACAGAAGCAGAGAGATTCCATGATTGCGTGGCTTTAAAGTCATCTTTAGCAAATACAGCGATATTAGTCGTTGTAGAGGCGCGGTTGGTAGTCCTTGAGCTATTATCTGCACGGAAAATTTGTTTAATGGGGGTAGGCCAAATCGCACTTTCAAACTCTGCGCCATAGCTGAGATTATGCTTGCCTGTTAGGGTATTAAAGATAAGTCGCCCGCCCACATAGTTATTATTATAGACTTGTTGATGCACATATGGTTTTGGCACGCCCACATAGCCGCGACGGTCAGTCCAAATATCTGTATCCCAGTGGCGATAGTAGAGATAAGTCTCCATAGAATCTGCAAAGCTAAGATTACTTTTCTTAAGCCCTGCGCGTAAATAATATTCGCTAATAGGATTTTCAGTCATAAAAATACCATAGCTGCTGCCCGGAGCTGCGGCAAGCCCACCAGCGCGGTGAGATTCTACCCTAGTCCAGCGCCCTTGTAGAAAGTATCTTGTGGCATTTTGGTTAGTGTAGCCGATGTTAAAATCCACACCATATGAGTTAAATTTAGAATTTTTTGCTTTATATGAGCCATTTTCTTTAATAGGTGTGGTGTAATCGCCTGCAGTCTTGCCTGTGAAGCCAATGAGCATATCCCAGCCATTGCCTCCGCCTAGCACTTCAGCGCGCCCGCCAAAGAGATTATTCACGCTGCCATATTCTAATGCGCGGATTCTTGCTGTGGCTTTAAAGGTCTCTCCACCGATGTTATAAGTGCTTTTACGCGAGCGGAAATTTACCACCCCTGTCATAGCATCACTTCCATAGAGTGAGCCAGCCGGTCCGCGTATGATTTCAATGGCTTCAAAGGCATAGGGGTCTAGCATATTAAACTCTAGTGTGCTGCGCCCTGTGTATTTCACACCATCGATAGTAATGATAGAGCGTTGGTCATTGGAGTTTTGCCCGCGGAAAGTGATTTGCCCATTGATACCACCAGAGCGAGAATAGATAATTCCCGGTGCGGCTTCTAGGAGGCTTTGGACATTGCCTGCGTTAGACTTTTGCAGAATGTCTTTAGATTCTATAATACTCACTTGTTTGGGCTGTAGCTCAATTGGCGTATCGCTTAGCGTTACTTCGGCTTTTATGGTGGCTTGGTTGAGTTTGACAGAAGACATTTTATCTACTGCCCCCCCCCCAGTTGCATTCTCATTAGCTGTAAGCACGCAGGATAATGCCAGCGAGACTGCTAGCACACGACTAATGTTTATTTTACTCATTTTTTGCTCCTTTAGGTAAAGTATAAATCTTCATGGTTACTCCTTTAAGATTAATTTAATAATTCCACACATATTTAACAAAGATATTTCTGCCCGGCTCTACAAGGGGGTTTGTTAGGGCGATGTTATTGCTGATATTTTGCACAGTGGCGGGGTTACGCCCTACCACATCAAAGAGGTTATTTGCTCCTATGATTAGCTCCATATCCTGCATACCCTTAGCAAACGCCCCAAGCTTTAAGCCTAGCATAATATCTGTCATGGTGTAGGCGGTTGTTTCTCTCTCCTGCTCAGAATCTATGCGCGTTTTTGCGCCATAAGCCCTTTGCGTGAGATTGAAATACCATGCATTAAAGTTTAGCTGCATAGACACGCGCCCATAAAATGGCGCAAGATAGGGGATAGGCTTATTATCAGTAGTGTTCTGCCCATAATTATACGCGCCCATATAGGAGATATAGAGCATATCATTTAAAAAGCTATGTCGTCCCTCTAGCTCCGCGCCTGTGATATAAGCCTTGCCAATGTTGTTGTAAGTTTGAATCCGATTAAAACTCGGGTCTTGATAAGTGGTCATAGCAATCATATCTGTGTAGCGCGTATAGAATCCAATGAGCGAAATAAAGTGATTATCGCTTTGGATTCTAAAGCCAAATTCTGCAGTTTGGGAGTATTCAGGCTTTAGTAGTGGATTTGGCAGTGAATTTTCCGAGCCACCGCTAGGTGAGCCAGCCATACGCCGCCATGCTGCGGGGGCTTTGAAATTATGGCTTATGTTTATCACATTGCTAATATAGTCATTGAAAAAATACACCGAGCCTAGTGCGCCTGTGAGCGCGCCTTGATTAATCATACTATTTTCATCAAAGAGCCTCGTGGCTTCTTGAAAGAGTGCATTATTTTGGTTGTTAATTTCTATATCAGAGCGTGTTTTAGAAATGGTAGTGATGACATAATCCCCCCTTGCAGAAGCAGAGAGATTCCATGATTGCGTGGCTTTAAAGTCATCTTTAGCAAATATAGCAATATCTGTGGTGTGTGATGGGCGATTATTTTTAATCACAGAATTTGCTACTAGATTCTCAACGCGCACTTGTGTGGGGGAAATGGTGCTCTCCACCTCTGCGCCATAGGTGAGATTATGTTTGCCTGCTAGGGTGTTAAAGATTAAGCGCCCGCCAAAGTAGTTGTTATTATAGACTTTGTTGTGCATGCTGCCACCACCAGCTAGGAGGCGGTTATTCCAAATATCTGTATCCCAGTGGCGATAGTAGAGATACGCCTCCATAGAATCTGCAAAGCTAAGATTATGTTTTTTTAGCCCTGCGCGTAAATAATACTCTACCAAAGGGTCTTCTTTAAAATATATGCCATAGCTGCTGCCCGGCGCTACGCCAAGCCCGCCTGCGCGGTGAGATTCTACCCTCGCGTAGCGTCCTTGCAGATAGTATCTTGTGGCGTTTTGGTTAGTGTAGCCGATGTTAAAATCCACGCCTATATAATTAAAGCTAGAGTTTTTTGCTTTCCTTGAGCCATTTTCTTTAATAGGCGTGGTGTAATCCTCCGCGCTTTTACCGCTAAAGCCAATGAGCATATCCCAGCCATTGCCTCCGCCTAGCACTTCAGCGCGCCCGCTAAAGAGATTATTCACGCTGCCATATTCTAATGCGCGGATTCTTGCTGTGGCTTTAAAAGTTTCTCCACCGATGTTGTAAGTGCTTTTACGCGAGCGGAAATTTACCACACCAGTCATAGCATTACTCCCATAAAGCGAGCTAGCCGGTCCGCGCATAATTTCAATGGCTTCAAAGGCATAGGGGTCTAGCATATTAAACTCTAATGTGTTGCGCCCGCTGTATTTCACGCCATCAATGGTTACAATAGAGCGCTCATCATCAGAATTTTGCCCGCGGAATGAGATTTGTCCATTTACACCGCCACTGCGCGAATACAAAATGCCCGGCGCGGCGTATTCAATAAGACTTTGGATACTGCCTTGCGTGCCTTTTTGCAATAGCTCTTTAGATTCTATAATATCTATAGATTGAGGCTGTAGCTCAATTGGCGTTTCACTCATAGTAACTTCAGCCTTTATGGTGGCTTGGTTGAGTTTGACAGAGGAGACTTTATCCGCAGGCATATTATCTATTGCCCCCCCCCCGTTACATTTTCATTAGCAAAAAGTTCGCTTGAAAGCACAAGCGAGACAACTAATACTTGAGTAATTTTCATATTTGCTCCTTTAAGATTAATTTAATAATTCCACACATATTTAACAAAAATATTTCTGCCCGGCTCTACAAGGGGATTTGTAAGCCTCATACCATCGCGGTTTGCTACAGTTGCGGCAAGCTGTGTTACTGGATTTCTGCCCACTTCATTAAAGAGATTATTTACGCCTAAAATAAATTGCATATCCTCCATATTGCTAGAAAAATAGCCTAGATTTACCCCTGCGATTAAATCTGTCATCACATAGCCGGGGAGTTTAATCTCCTCTTGCACATCAATGCGGTCTTTTCTCCCATAGCCGCGCTCTGTGAGTGAGATATACATCGGGCGGAAATTAAGACGGAAAGTGATTTGCCCATAAAGTGGCGCGACATACATAATTGGCTTATTCCTTGTCTCATCTTGGGCGTAGTTATATGAGCCTACATAGTTGATAGTGAGCAAATCATCAAAAAAGTTATGCTTGCCCTCTAGCTCAGCACCAGTGATATAGGCTTTGCCGATGTTTGTATAAAAGCTTGGCACACCGGACTGCACACTTGCTAGCGCAATTTTATTTGTGTAGCGCGTATAGAATCCAATGAGCGACATAAAGTGATTATCGCTTTGGATTCTAAAGCCAAATTCGGCTGTTTGGGAATATTCAGGCTTTAAGTTTGGATTAACCATACTGCCTGCGTTACCATTAGCAGCAGGTGCGCCTAAACGGGTGCTTGCGCCTGTGGCTTTGTAGTTATGGCTAATGTTTATCACATTGCTAATGTAATCATTGAAAAAATACACCGAGCCTAGCATACCTGTGAGCGCGCCCTCATGCATAGTAGAATTATCATTGATAGTTTTTAAAATATCCTCACGAAGTGGATTGCCTGTTAATCCAGCAAGTTCTGCACCGGAGGGAGTTTTACCATAAGTCATTAAGATATAATCCCCTCTTGCAGAGCCTTGCAAATGCCATGAATCACTTGCCTTATAGTCATCTTTCACAAATAGCGCAAAATCTGTCGTAGTCGATGGGCGCGAGCCTGTCCTGCTAGTGCCTTGCAAGGCTGCAGGTGCTACAAGGAAATTTTGTCTTGTGCCTGTGAGCGCGATAGAGCTTTCCACATCTGCGCCATAGGCTAAACTATGCTTGCCATAATTGCCATAGAAAATAAGCCGCCCGCCCACATAGTTATTATGATACACCTGCATATGTATGTAGTTGCGAGGAGTGTAGGTGTAGCCGCTGCGGTTATTCCAAATGTCCGTATCCCAGTGGCGATAATACACATACGCTTCCATAGAATCTGCAAAGCTAAGCTCTTGTTTGGTAAGCCCAGCGCGCAAGTAGTATTCGCTCAAAGGGTCTTCGGTAACCAAGATTCCATAGCTTGAACCAGGAGCTGCACTCACGCCTGCCCCCCCCCTGCGCGGTGAGATTCTACTCTGCTCCAGCGCCCTTGAATATAATAACGAGTGGCATTTTGCGTCGTGTAGCCGATGTTAAAGTCGATGCCATAGGCATTAAAATTTGAATTTTTTGCCTTGTATGAGCCATTTTCTTTAATAGGCGTGGTGTAATCGCTAGCGGTTTTGGCATTAAAGCCAATGAGCATATCCCAGCCATTACCTCCACCTAGCACTTCAGCGCGCCCGCCAAAGAGATTATTCACGCTGCCATATTCTAATGCGCGGATTCTTGCTGTGGCTTTAAAGGTCTCTCCACCGATGTTGTAATTACTCCTGCGGGAGCGGAAATTAATCACACCATTAATCGCGCTACTCCCATACAGTGAGCTAGATGAGCCGCGTAAAACCTCTACAGATTCAAACGCGTAAGGATTAAGCACATTAAAATCAAGCGTGCTGCGCCCAGAGAGCGGCACGCCATCAATGGCAAGGATAGTGTAGCCGTTATTGGTATTCTGCCCGCGCACGCTTAGCTGCCCATTTATCCCGCCACTGCGCGAGTATAGCACGCCCGGTACAGCTTCTAGCACGCTTTGCATATTGCCTTGAGATTTTTCTAATAATTCTTCTTTTGGCACGATAGATACAGACTTTGACTGCAGCTCTAAAGGCGTGCTGCTCATTAACACTTGACTATTGATATTTTCTCTCACAACGGATTTTTGTAGCGTTACAGACTTTGGCTCATCTGCAAGCACTTGCGTTGTGATACCTAAAATGCTTAAAATCATCGTATAAAAGCGACAAAGGTGGGATTTATGTTTCATAAGTAATCCTTTTTGAATTGATTAAAAATAAAAGTCGAAATCATATTGCAAAAAATGAAAAAATGCAATATACTTTCAATGATTTTCTAAAGAAATCGCACAAAACTACACAATAAGTCAAGGAGAAAAAGATGAGCAAAAATATGATGATAGTGGAAAGCACGAAGGAAGATACTAAATTAGAGAATCTTTATCAGTATAAAGATTTGGCAGACTTTGGGAAAATTGCTTATATCGATGTGGGCGCGTCCGAGCAGGGAAGCACGGCGGCGTATTTTTTGTATAAACATATTTTGCATTATGTGGATTTATATGCGGATTTTAAGGATTTAAGGCTTGAGGATTTTTGCGCGCTTGTGCTGCCTTGGGGGATTGATGAGCATTATTTATCGCAATTTAGGGATAAGATTTTGCATTATTTGCAATCAGGGGGCGTGGTGCTTTCATTTATGAGCAACTATACGCGCATTTTGCCCTTTAGCAGCGAGTATATCGCTAGTCCTACGCCTATTAGAACGCGTGAAGTAAAAATTGCTAATTCAGATTCTGCGCGTATGATTTTTGATGGCGTGCTGGAGTATGACATTAACCACAGGCGCGGCGTGAAAGGGTTTTTTAACCGCGGATATTTTGATGTGAGTGCTTTTCCGCATGAGATAGAATCTATCCTTACAGACAGCGATGGGCGCTGCGTGGGCTATGTGGATAGAAAATCCACTAAAGGCATTATTTTATCTGCGGCGAATGCGGATTTATTTAGCTTTGGGCTTATGGATAATACCACAGCTAGGCGTATGGGTATCAATCTGCTTAAGTGGCTTTCACACGAGCTGCACGCTAAGAGCGAGCTTAAGGCACTGCGCGAGAATGCAAAGCCCTTTAAGGAAGCGCCTTATTTTGGTGAGACTTATTTTGACTTTGTGGTAGATAAGACATTACAGAATCTATCAAGCCCACGTTTAAAAAATCTCATCATCACCGGCGGCGCGGCGCATAATCGGTATTTTTTCACTAACAAAAATGATAAGTATGCGCATTTTTTTAGTAAAAGATGTCATTTCTTGGATTTAGATTCTATAAATTTGGCGGATTTTGATTATGTGGTGATTGCCTCGCGCCTAAGCGTGGAGTATTTGACAAAATATAGGCAAAAATTTGTAGATTATTTAGAATCTGGCGGGCATATTGTGTCTTTTGGCGAGGTTACGGAGGATTATTTGCCAAATATTTTATGGCGCAATTATCCTGTGAATTTTTGGTGGTGGCTTATACCGGGCGCGAGTATGCCGCTGTATGCTATAGAATCTGATGGCAGCAAAAACGCGGTGGGGACAAAGGAGGGCTTATTTAGCAAAATGCAAGTAAATGTCGCTAAGTGGCATTATCACGGGGCTTTTTATCCGCCTAAAAATGCGCAAAATATTTTAGTCAATGAGCTAGGGGAGAGCATTATTTACAAAGATACGAGCTTTAAGGGGCATTTGTATGTGACTTCGCTTGACCCAGATTTCCATTTAGGGCAGGGCTTTATGCCTACTACGGAGCCATTTTTTGATACCTTTATGGCGTGGGTGGAGGAGGATATTTTGGCTACAAAATAGTTGCGATTTTTACGAAATAGTGCGGCTATCAAGGCTTTGGGCTGTGGCTTTATCGCAGCTTTATATGGTGGCAAACTAGCTTGCGCTACTTCAAATGCTTTATGTTGGAGCTTTATTTTACTAAGTTTAAGGAGTGATGATGAGACAGATTCTGTATTTTTTGTGTTTTTGTGCATTGCTAGTTTGCGCGCAGGCGGGGGAATTCCCCTACACATACAAGGGCGAAAAAGGATATAGCGTAGTAATCCCCAAAAAGCCATCGCGCATTATTATAGCCGGCGGTATGTGGCCGCTCCCGCCGCTTATTGCGATGCTGCAAGGTCATGCAAAAAATATCGTGTATATGCCGCGAGCGACTAAAAATGCGATTAAATATTCTTTTATTAGTGAAATATACCCCGAATTAAAGCATATTAAAGATGGTGAGAATGAGAATATTGAGGAGCTGCTGGCGTTGAAGCCTGATTTATTTATGTGCTATGGTGCAAATGTGAAAGTCTGTGAAGCAATGCGCGCGGCAAATGTGCCGACGATTGAAATAAGTGTGAATAAGTGGCATTATAATTCGTATGAGACGCTTAAGGGTTGGATTGACATTTTAGCGCCTATTTTAGATGCGCGTGAGCGGGGCGAGAAGCTTTTGGCTTACACTAAGCAGGTTGAAAAGGAAGTGAGTGCTAAGGCGAGCAAGGAGAAAAATAAGCCTAGAGCTATGGTTATTCACGCATTTGATAGTGAGAAGTCTTTTTCATTAGGTGGAATTTTTGCTGATTATTTGCTAGAAAAAACAGGCGCGATAAATGTCATAAGCGGTGAGAGTATGCCTCGAATCACGCTAGAAGAGGCGTATAGGCTAAATCCTGATATTATTTACATTAATAATTTTAACACGCTTGTGCCGGAGGATTTGATAGAATCTAAGCTATGGCAGCCCATAAATGCGGTCAAAAATAAGCGAGTGTATAAATTTCCGCTAGGTGCGTATCGTCCTTTTGCGCCGAGTGTGGATTTGCCTATTTTTATGGAATGGATTTATTATCACAATTATCCACAATATGAGGATAAAGAGAAGTTTTTAGCGCATACGCAAGCATTTTATGAGGAATACTTTGGCGTGAAGCTTAGTAAAAAGCAGGTAGAGCGCATTTTCACCCCACAAAAAGCCGCTGGGTTGTTGAAGTGATTTGCTGTCATTTATCTTTTGCAAACGATAATGCATGTTCTTTCATGGCTAGAAAAGTATCTTGATAGAAACTTGGCTGTGTGCTGTCCAACACATAGCGCGCGAGCTTTTCCATTTCGGCTTTTGGTTCGATATGCGTGCCATACCCTTCCTGTATCTTTTGCACAGCAATTTGCACATCTTTGTAGGATTGTATGGGTAGGGTATTGGCTAGGTATTTGTAGGGTGATGGATTGGGATTAAATAATATAGCTGGCTTTTTGAAATTAATAGATTCTAGAGTAATTGTTCCATCAAAGCTTGCGACAGCTTGACATTTTGGGAGAATTGATTTTGATGGAAGTTCTAGGCTAAGCAACACTGTATTAGGGACGTTCTGAATCTGCTTGTAAAATTCAATATTTTTAAAAAATTCAATATTGTGCATAAAATAAGTTGTGAGTTCATCATTGAGCATAAATTGATGTGGGTGTTCCTTAACATAAAGTTTCCAGCCCTTTGGTAGAGCTTTGGAGAGCATTCTTATTGCGGTGAGTTGAGATTCAAAAACTGTGCGTCCAATGATAGCTGCTTCTGGCTCAAGATGCAGGCTATAATATATGAATTTTTCTTCAAAACTAGCTATGGTAGAGTGTTTTTTATAGTAGGCTAACATTTTTTTATATTTTAAAAACGAAGCGAATTTTGTAAAGAAATTATAGGGAATACCTAGTTTATCAGATGTAAAATTAAATTTTTTTAAATGCACAATAAATTCGACAAGAATCTGTCCGCCTATTTTTCTCACAAAATGTCTAATTCTTGATTTTAAAGTAGATGATGTATCTCCATAAGTGATATAGTCGTAAAAAAGATTTCTCTCAAGGATAGAGACATTGCACTTTTTGTGTGATAAAAAAATATCTGTATTATAATTATGTGTAAAGATAATATCATTAATGCCTAATAGTGTATATGAAGGAATATTGAGCATTTTAGCTAGACCAAATGGGACAAGATGATTGGGCGTTCCTAAAAGCATTTCGGCACAAATAACGCAATCTATCTTTTGGGTCGAAAATATATGTGAGAAAAATGATAAATGTTGATGATAGATATCCTTTGCCAAAGGATTATTAAGCATTATACGATGCAGCATGGTTTCTATGTCTATTTGAATATGCTTCATTTTAGCGATGAGGGCATAGTCAATAGATTCTACATCTTTTAATGCAGGAAGATTCATATAGTCAAGCACATGTGTAATACGCGATTTATGCTGTTTGATAAGTGAGGATACTTGCGGATAGTGATATTCGCATACCAAGACACAAACATCGATATTTGGCTGGTATTCGAGTATGTAACGCAAGAATTTTCCATCTCTATCAAGTAAAATAATATTGTTCATGAAGCATTCCTAGTATTGATTTTAGCTTTAACAAAAATACTGGAATACAAAGGCATTTGTAGTGGGTATGATGTTTGTGCGATATCTAAGTGGGATAAGGTTTTTTTAACTGAAGCACGTGAGGTAAGAGATGGGTGAAAAAACACATATAGGGGGTGGATATTGGAGTATAAAAATCTTAAGTATGCCCCCCCCCCAGTTAATTCTTCTATTTTATTGTTGAGATATGCTTCAATACTTGAGATAAAATTTTGGGCTTTGTCGGCGGATTGATAGTGAGTAGCATGCGAGGCAAGAAATGCCTTATATTCCTCTATAAAACTTGTATTGTCAAATATTGCCGGATTTTTAACAAGTTTTTTTAACCCATCTAGCAAGCTTTTGAAACTATCAACATAAATAATATTTTTTGCGTGTTGAAGTAGGATAGTTTTGCCAGCAAAAACAATACAGGGTTTATTATGAAATGTGGCTTCAAGATGAATAGTGCCATTAATCGTAGCCAGAGCCTGCGCATTTTTAATAAGTTCATGTGAGGGTGTGTTGAAATTAATAAATTTGATATTGGCTAACTTTTGTAATTCTTTATAAAAACTAATTGACTTAAACCATTGTATATTATAAAGAAAATATCCCATTTCAGGGTTGTTAAGCATAAACTGATGGGGGTGTTCTTTTACATAAAGCTTATAACCTCTAGGAAGAGCATTGTGAAGCATTTGAAGTATTGTAAGCTGGTTTTGTAGTGGCACGCATACAGATGTGCCTCCTTCTGGTTCAAAATGAATAGCATAGAATATAAACTTATCGTCATAATTTGGCATACAGGCAATATGATTGTAGTAGCTGAACTGTTTTTTGAGCGAAATAAAACATGATAATCTATGCCAAAAAGAAACAGGAAAATTACCCATATGCTGTGAAATAGTGAAATTTCTATGTTTGAGGCAAATGATAAAATCTATAAGAAGTTGCCCCCCAATTTTGAATAAAAACTTATATATAAAAGCTTTCAGTTTACTCCATAGTGATATTTGTGTCTTACTATCAGCTAGCAACTGGGGGTTAAATGGGTAAAAAAGGCTATCTGCAAGCTCAGATTCTGAAAGGTGTCCAGTTAAAAGGGGTAAATATATATTTTTTCCATAGTGCAGAATGGATTGATGAAAAGCGAGCGTTGGAGGCGTGAGAAATGCCGGAATATTCCTGTGATGTGCAATGTATATTGGAATATCATAAGTGCATCCATGCTCTAATCCACTTGTAAATACGAAATCTAAAGAAAATGTATCAAAAATGTGATTCCACCACGAGAGCGCGTTAATAAACTTATTACTTGAGAGCATGCCATCATCTAGCCATCTGTGTGCAACAAATTCAATTTTGCATTGAGCATCTCTAAACTTGTTGAGCAAGTCATAGGTGAGGTATGGTGTTCCATCTAGAGAGTCTATATCTTGTATCGATATGATATGTGTAATCTGTTTGCAGTTTTTATATTTTAGTTTTGTTTTTTGTGCAATTACATCAGAATCTACGACCAGCACGATAATATTATATGAGCGGTTTAAAAATGTATCTATATACTCTAATCCTCTATCAATTAGAACAATATTATTCATGCAATGAACTCTCAAAAATTAAAGTATTCATTGTTTTTGCAAAGAGTTTATATTTTCTTTGAGCTAAAAAGGTGTATATTTCGCTTTGATAGACATTTTCTAAATCACTATCCCAACATTCAATAAGGATAATCCTAGGGCGATATTTATCCCAATTATTAGATTGCAAAACTTCCAAATCAAGCCCCTCAACATCTACACTTAAAAAATCAATAGAGGTGTGAGGAGGCAGATATTTATCAAGAGTGGCTTCTAGTGTATATGTGGGGATAGAGATTTTTTCGACAAGTTTATATAATGGGTGGGAGTCATACTTATGCTCCAAAATAGGGGTAAAGCCATTGAGGGCTGGTTCATTAAAACTATAGTAAATCATATTGCCCCCCCCCCCGTTAAAAGTTATACCACATTCAATATTAATATCTCGCGGACGGAAACGCTCAAATAATTTCATGGAGTTTGGCATAGCATCGATATTTATTCCCCTCCAACCTTGCTTATAAAAAAAGTATGTATTTGAGAATCTAAATGGGTGGTGCGCTCCCACATCGACATAGAATCCCATTTTATGCCCTAGCATTTCTCGCAATATCAAATCTTCGCCATTGAGTGCATAGGACTCGACACGAAAACGAGTAATATAGAGGTCTTTTAAATTGACAAGAAGCAGCCAAAGTCTGCGGGGCAAAATTTTTTTTAATATAGTCTTAAACATCACATAACCTCGTAAATATGTGAATTGTAAGCATAGCTTTCACTCACAGCCCCCAGCCGTCATCAACGACAATAACTTGTCCGTTAATGTATTTGCTCGCATCACTAAGCAAAAACACAAGTGTGCCACTCAAATCCTCCGGGTCAAGCATTCCCTTACTCGTGCAATGTCCTCTGTAGCGCTCCAAAAAGCTTTGAGGTTGGTCATTTAGAATACCTCCAGGAGCGATAGCATTAGCTCTAATGCCCGTATTTGCGAGGTATTTTGCCATATAGCGCGTCATATGGCACACACCAGCTTTGATAATACTATACTCAATAGGGCTATCCATTTGCGTGCCGATGTAAGTATCAAATTTAGGCGCATAAACGCCCTGAATGCTGCTTATAGATATGATATTGCCAAATCCTTGCGTTTTAAAATATTTAGCAAATTGCTGCGAGCAGAGCAGATAGCCGCCCATTTGGAGATTCATATTAGCGCAGAAATCCTCATATTCCACTTCAAAGAAATTCTTTTTCCCCCACATCGTTGTGCGCGGATAGGCATTATTCACAAGGGCATCAATTTTGCCATACTGCTCATGTATGGCTTGCAGCGCTTGTGTTATACTTTGCTTTGAAGTTATATCAAGGCTTATGCAGAGGATTTTAGATTCTATATTTTGGATAGGGGGCTTGTGCGTGTCTTCACAAATGGCTTGAATAATGTGTGCTTTGGCTTCTTGTGCGGCTTGCATATTAATATCTGCGATGATACCACTGCCGCCATGCTCGACTATAGCTTTAATAAAGCCCTTGCCGATAAGCCCAGCTCCACCGCTTACAACTACCACCTTATCCTTTAAAATCACCTATTATCCTTAAAAATAATCTCTCTCAATCTTTCATATGAGCGACAAATGCGCGACAAACAAAGCTTGGCATTGTAATGGAGTTAAACTAATATGTAGCTTAAAGCCCAATTTATAAAATCTTGCATAGAATCTAGCTACAGAATCCTACACAGAATCTACCCGCCATGCAGACACTCCTATAAATGCCACATAAACAAAACGCATAAGCCCTAGAGGCGCACAATGTGGCGCTTCCAAATGCCTTTATAAAACACAAAGCCAAAGATAGCCGCGCGCACATAGGTTTCACAGCAGATAATAGCAAAGATATATTCCACGCGCACGCCATAATGCACGCAAAGCCACATAGGCACAATCCGCCCTATCCAAATGCTGCCCGTATTAATCCATAGTGAAAATTTTGTAACTCCGCTGCCTCGCAGCGCCCCATCAAGCACAAAGATACACACAAGCGGGACTTGCGATAATCCAACGGCTAAAATATAAGAAAATGAATAATTAATCACTGCAGATTCTGTGCTAAAAATAGCCGATAGCTCCCTGCCTAGCACACATAAGCCTAAGCCCAAAATGCCCATAACAATGCAAGAAATAAATAAAATCGTGCGCAAAAAAGATTCTGCTAAATCAAGTCTTTTTGCTCCAATCATCTGCCCAATTAAAGCCATTGCCGCTACTTGAAAGCCAAAACCGGGCATAAAAATAAAGCCCTCCACCCTTGAGCCTACCTGAAATCCAGCAATCACCTCCAAGCCATAATCTGTCATAAATCTTGCAATAAGCACGAGCGATAAAATGCTTAGCCCACGCTCAAGCCCTGTAGGCAGCCCTACGCGCAAGCCAGATGACAGAATCTGCCATTTGCAAATAAGGCGGAGTTTTAGATGTTTATGCAATCCGCAGAGGATTATAAATAAAATAATGGTTTCAAAATAGCTAATCATCACATGTGTTATCCCAGCTCCTAGAATGCCAAGCGGTGGGATATGGATAGAATCTAGCCCAAGGATAAGGACATAATTAAGCGCGATGCTTAAAGCAGTGGTAATGATTTTTATAAAAAATACGCTTTTTGTGTCTCCAACTCCAGCCAGTGCGGAAATAAACACAATTTTAAGCAAAAAAGCAGGAATGCTATAAAAAATAAAGCTTAAATACAGCATACCTAGCCTTTTTGTTTCTCCACTCACCCCCATCCAGTCAAAATACGCACCATTGCTCATGTGTGCAAGTATATAGACAGGAATTGCGCTTAAGAGCGCCCCTATGCCCATAGTGCTTAGAATCTTATTTGCTTTATCGCGGTTGCGCTCACCAAAAGCGCGGGATACTTGTGCATTTGTGCCGACATAAAAAATAGAAGTAAGCGCGAATAAAAACATCCA
Organism: Helicobacter jaachi; assembly: GCF_000763135.2. Taxonomy (NCBI): domain Bacteria; kingdom Pseudomonadati; phylum Campylobacterota; class Epsilonproteobacteria; order Campylobacterales; family Helicobacteraceae; genus Helicobacter; species Helicobacter jaachi. The sequence goes on from NZ_JRPR02000001.1 coordinate 578,347, forward strand.
ATATCCCCCGCCTAGCCCTAGCGCGACAATATTATGCTTCACAATTTCAGGATTAGTTGAGATATGGGCTACAAAATACATGCCTATGGTAACATTGGCAATATCAAGAAAGGAGTTGCCCCCAGAGGGGAGGGCGATGCTTAGAATTTTTTTAACTCTTTGCTTAAAAGTATAGGTCATTTTATCTCATTATTTGGCTTGTAATGGGCTATAAATTGCATAAGGTGGGGGAAAGGCGCATTTTTCCTGCTAGTTTTGTAAATATGCGTGTATAGGGTGGTAAAGCCATTTTTTTCACTAAAAATATATTCTAGCTCGCCCACACATAGGGCTTTATTTGGCAGGGTCTTGTGCGACAGAGTTTTGTAGGGTGAGATTCTATCTTGCGCGCTTGTGTGTGCATAATGAGAATCTTGCACATAATCTTTAAACTTAGAATCTGGTATGATGTAGGTCTCAAAAAGCACGATAGCATTGGGCTTTAGCGAAGCAATCATAGGTGCAAATAGCCTTCTATCTAGAAAAAGGCTATTTAGCAGCACATCATAGCGCTTTTGTGCTAGGCTAAAATTATCCAAATCAGCCAAAATAGGCGTGATACGCGAGATATTTGCTAGAGATTCTAAAGCCACAGAGGAAATATCAATCGCCTCCACTTCAAAGCCAAGTTGGGATAGAATCTTAGCATTTCGCCCATTCCCGCAGGCTATATCAACTGCTAGCGGTGCGTTGGGCGTGGGGTGTGAAAAAAATGTATCTTGTAAAAGCTTGCACGCCTCTAATACAAAGCTGCTGGGCTTATGTGGCATAAAATGTTGTTTATAGCGTGTGTTCCATTTTATAGCGTCTTCTTGCATAAATTAATGCAGTATTTATAGAATCTAGGCAAGTTTAGGGAAGCTTAGCTTTGCTCCGCCAAGTATGTGTAGGTGTAAATGTGGGACTTCCTGCCCACCATTTACGCCACAATTAGTGATAATTCTATATCCATCTTTTTTAAGTCCAGCAACCTCTACCACTTCTTGAGCAAATGCGCATAAATCCCCCAAAAGCTTTGGGCTAGCGCTTGAGAAGTCTTTTACGCATACTTTTGGGATAGCTAGAATGTGCGTAGGTGCTTTAGGATTAATATCATAAAAGGCTAAGAAATGGTCATTTTCAAGCACTTTTTTGCATGGAATTTCACCCAAAACAATTTGTTCAAAAATATTTTTTTTTGCCATTTGTATCCCCTTTGTAAGTTTAAAAAATTTTAAAACCCGCATTATATCCTTATTATTTCAATAATAATCTTTAAATATGCTACAATACCGCTTTTTATTTTGGCTGGATAAGCTTGATTGAAAGGGAGGAGCGGTGTTAGAGATACAAGATATTCTACAAAGATTAGCACAGATACAGAATCTAAAAGCACTTGATGAGCTGCGTGTGGAGGTTATGGGGAAAAAGGGCATTTTAACAGAGCAATTTATTTTACTTAAAAGCCTTGAGGGCGATGAAAAAAGAACGCTTGCCACTAAGATTAATGCCTATAAAGAGCAGTTTGAGCATGCTTTAAATACAAAAAGAGAGCAGATTCTAAAACAAGAGATGAGTGAAAATCTTATCCAACAATCCATAGACGCAAGCCTTTTTACCGCGCTGCATAAAAAGAGCAAGGGACACCCCGTGCATCAAACTATGGATAGAATTATTGATTTTTTTGTAAATATGGATTTTTCAATCAGCACAGGACCGCTTGTAGAAGATGATTTTCATAATTTTGAGGCGCTTAATATCCCGCAATTTCACCCTGCACGCGATATGCAAGATACTTTTTACTTTAAAGATTCTATGCTACTGCGCACGCACACTTCGCCTGTGCAAGTGCGCACCATGGCTGCTAGCAAATTGCCCATTCGTATGATAGCCCCGGGCAGCGTTTTTAGGAGGGATTATGATGTGACGCACTCTCCTATGTTTCATCAGTTAGAAGGCTTAGTGGTTGATGAAAAAAATAGAATTAGTTTTGCTAATCTTAAATATATCTTAGAGGATTTCTTGCATTATATGTTTGGTGATGTGCGTATTCGCTTTCGCTCAAGCTTTTTCCCTTTCACAGAGCCTAGCGCGGAGGTGGATATAAGTTGTGTATTTTGTCATGCAAGTGGTTGCCGCGTATGCTCGCACACAGGCTGGCTTGAAGTGCTAGGCTGTGGGATTGTAAATCAAAAAGTCTTTGACGCAGTAGGATATAAAGATGTGAGCGGATATGCCTTTGGGCTTGGCATAGAGCGATTTGCAATGCTTTTACATCAAGTGAATGATTTGCGCAGCTTTTTTGAGACAGATTTACGAGTATTGGAGCAGTTTTAATGATTTTTACAAGACATCTTTTATCGCAATTTATTAATGTAAGCACGCTTGATATGCAAGAAGTATGCGTGAAGTTAAGCAGTATCGGGCTAGAGGTAGAATCTGCATATGCCCTAAGTGTCCCCAAAAATGTCGTTGTGGGTAAGATTATTTCTATCGCGCAGCACCCAAATGCCGATAAGTTGAGCGTGTGTCAAGTGAGCATTGGTGCGCAAACATTGCAAATTGTATGCGGGGCAAGTAATGTAAAAGCCGACCAATATGTTGCTGTAGCGCTAGAAGGCGCAGTTATTCCCCATACAAAAAATGGCGAACTCATTATCAAGCAAACAAAGCTTAGAGGCGTGGATAGCTGCGGTATGCTTTGCTCAAGCGTGGAGCTAGGATTGCCAAAGATTAATGATGGCATTATGGTGCTTGATAGCACGGCTGGGCGTTTGGAACTAGGCGTTGAGCTTGGGAGCTTGCCATTATTTGATGATTATGTGATTGAAGTGAGCGTAACGCCAAATCGCGGAGACTGCTTAAGCGTGCTAGGCATTGCAAGAGAGATTGCTACAAGTTATGATTTGCATGTGCGGCATGAAATTGATATGGATAATGTCATTACGCTAGGGCTTGGGCGCGTGCTGCAGATTCTCACTGATGAAAAAATACAAGCACATTTGCTTTATCGCGTGATAGAGGTAAAGCAGGCATATCTCCCCCTTGATATTGCCCTAACTCTAGCGCGCAATGGCACTTTGATTGATGATATTGTGTGCAATTTTTTAGAATATGGCACTTATATGACGGGCGTTATTTTAAATGCTTACAAATTGCGTGATTGCGAGAGTAAGGATATTCTCCTTGATAATGGCTTAGCAGCGCAATTAAGGATTAAAAAAGATGAAAATGGCTTGGAGGCGGTGTTTGCCAATCAAAAGCTTTCCATAATTGGCGTATCTTATGGCGAGCGTTATTTTGGCACGCGCTCTGAAATCCTTATCATTGAGGCAAGCTACATTAGTCCCACTTTTATTGCCCAATCACTTTATGAGCGCGGCATTAAGGGCGATGCGCAGCTTACCTATCGCACTACACGCGGGAGCAATCCTAATTTAGAGCAAGGCATTGATTTTTTATGTAAAAAAATGGTGAATACCTCTGATGTGCTAGTATATTCTGGCTCGCACAATATCGCGCAAAATACCGAAGAAGTGGTGATTAAGACTACCTTTGGCGCGATTAATCAAATCATAGGCATAGAGCTTGAGCGCGAAGAAATAGCTATGATTTTAAAAAAGCTTGATTTTAAGCTTGATGCGACTTGTGATGAAAACTTTTTTATGATTTCTGTGCCGCAGTATCGGCATGATATTCAAAGCATTCAAGATGTCGCAGAAGAGGTGCTTAGAATCTATGGCATTGATAATATCCCCTCCACGCCGCTGCTTTGCCTGCAGTCGCATAACATTAATGAGGCATATTTCATCTATAAAAATACAAGAAAATTAGCCGCTGCTTTTTTGGCAAATGACTTTGTAGAATGCATTCATTATGTTTTTGCCTCATCTCAAAGGCTTAATAATCTTGGCTTTGTGTGCTTAAAAGAGGAGCTTGATATTGCCAATCCTATCACGAGCGAGCTTAACACATTGCGCACAAGTATGCTCCCTAGCCTCTTAGATTCTGTAAAACGCAATGAGAATCTAGGCTTTAAAAATATCGCACTTTTTGAGATAGGCAGCGTTTATACCGCCAATCGAGAGGAGCAAAATAAGCTCGCTTTTGTGGCAAGCGGATTGTATAAAGATGAGTGTTATCCACATACAAAGGGCGTGGCATGGGATTTTTTCACTTTTGCCAATGTGCTTGAGCGATGTATAGGGGAAGTGCGGCTGCAAAATATACGCGATGAGATAGATTCTAAAAAGCTTTTACACACATATGGATTATGCGATGATAGAATCTTGCACCCTTATCAAAGTGCGTTTGTGTATCTCAAAGATAAGCCTGTGGGCATTATTGCCAAATTACACCCACAAATTGCTTTGGATATGGAGCTAGGCGAGACTTTTATATGCGAAATTGCCCTTGATATGCGTGATTTTGGGCTGAAAAAGGCGCAAGAATTTTCAAAATATCAAAAATCTATGCGGGATTTAACGATTTTAATTGATAAAAATATACCTTTTTATCGCATAAGGGAAGCCATTGCACGCGCGCAAATAGCGTATGTGCAGAATGTTTATCCCATTGATGTGTATTATGATGAAAAGCTAAAATCCCAAATGGCTCTAAGCATACGTGTAGTGTTGCAATCTTTTGAATCCACTTTGCAAGAAGCGCAGCTAAGTAGCGCTATGCAAGCTATACTCAATCAACTTGAAAGTGCCTTTGGCGCGAGTTTGCGCGCCTAATTTATAGAATCTAAGGAGGGAAATATGATAACACAAGAGGATTTGCCATTACTGCAAAAAATGTCGCACACACTTGGCTTTTTGTGCGCAGATATGGTGCAGAAAGCAAATAGCGGACACCCGGGCGCGCCTATGGGATTGGCAGATATTGCAAGCGTGCTAAGCTTTCATCTTAATTTAGCGCCTACAAATGTGGATTGGCTCAATCGCGATAGGCTTATTTTTAGCGGTGGGCATGCTAGCGCGCTAGTGTATGCTCTCTTGCATTTGTGGGGATTTGATGTGAGTATGGAGGATTTGCAGCATTTTAGGCAGCTAGGCTCTAAAACGCCCGGACACCCAGAATATGGACACACACAGGGCGTTGAAATCACTACAGGTCCGCTAGGGCAGGGCGTGGCAAATGCTGTAGGTATGGCAATGGCGGGCAAATACGCACAGAATCTATTTGGGCGTGAGATAATCTCGCACAATGTATATTGCCTCTGCGGAGATGGGGATTTGCAAGAGGGCATAAGCTATGAGGCGGCCTCAATAGCTGGGCATCATCAGTTATCAAATCTTATTCTTATTTATGATAGCAATCACATTACTATTGAGGGGCAGACTAATATTGCTATGAGTGAGAATGTTGCCAAACGCTTTGAGGCGCAGGGCTTTGAGGTGATAAGTTGTGATGGGCATAATGTGCTAGAGATTGATAGCGCGCTAAGTAGGGCTAAAGATGCTATAAAGCCAGTGCTTATTATCGCTCACACCACTATTGCTAAGCACGCTCTAAGCCTTGAGGGCAGTCATAAAGCGCATGGCACGCCTTTGGGCGAGGAGATTATTAAGCAGGCAAAGCAAAAGCTTGGCTTACCGCCAGAATCTTTTTATGTGCCTAGTGAAGTGGCTTTTGCCTTTGGGCTATTAAAAGAGCGCGGGGAGCTAAGTTTTAAACAATGGCATAAGCAATATGAAAATCTCCCACAAATTGCCAAAGAGCGGCTAGATTCTATGCGCAATCCTTCATTTGAACATATCACTTATCCTACTTTTGAAGTGGGCGAGAGTATGGCTACGCGCGTGAGTAATGGCAAGATTTTAAATGCTATTTCACAAGCATTAGAGGGCTTTTTGGGCGGGAGCGCGGATTTAGCCCCATCAAATAACACACATATCCACGATGAGCGCGATTTTCCTTTTGGGAAAAATTGGCATTTTGGCATTAGAGAGCATGCTATGGCGGCAATTTGCAATGGTGTGGCAAATTATGGGCTATTTTTGCCATTTTGCGCGACATTTTTTGTCTTTAGCGATTATATGAGTCCTAGCGTGCGGCTTTCTAGCCTTATGAGAGCGTGCGTGTATTATATTTGGACGCATGATAGCATTGGTGTGGGCGAAGATGGCGCTACACATCAGCCCATTGAGCAGCTTAGTCATTTTAGAGCTATGCCTAATTTGCTTGTATTTCGCCCAGCAGATGCTAATGAAAATGTGGCGTGTTGGGAGGTAGCGCTAGATTCTAAACTGCCTTGCGCATTTGTGCTTAGCCGACAGAATCTGCCTATTCTTATGCCATACACGCCCACTCTTAAAAATCAAGTGCAAAGGGGTGCGTATATTTTAAAAGATACTAAAGATGCACTTATTACGCTTATGGCAAGCGGGAGCGAAGTAAGCCTTGCATTAAAAGCATGTGAAAAGCTTATAGAATCTAATATCAAAGCGCGTGTGGTGAGCGTGCCTTGCCTTGATTTATTATTGCAGCAGCCTAGAAGTTATGTGCAGGATTTATGCAAAGGGAGCGCGGTGCTTGCTATTGAGGCTTCAAGAGGCTTAGAATGGTATGCTGTGGCTGATAGGGTGATTGGTATGGATAGCTTTGGCGCATCAGGGCAGGGAGAGGGACTTTTTGCGCATTTTGGCTTTAATGTTGAGCATATCGTGCAAGTGGCACATGAGCTTATCAAACAAAGCTAAAGCGTAGATTCTATAATGCACAAACCCACGCTTCAAGTTTATAGCTCTAACCGCGCTTTATTACAGAATCTACACGAGGGCGAGCTGCTAGCCCCGAGTATGCTTATTGGCGAATTTTTCTCACAATTGGTGATTATTGATGATTATCGCGCGCTGCCTCAAGAGCTGCGCCTGCCTTTGAGTATGCAGATTCTAAAAGATTGCGCGCTTGAGTTGGAGAGGGCAAAGTTTTTATTTGAGCAGAGTTTTTTGGGATTTTTAGAATCTTCGCAATTTTTGTTTGCCTTTTTTGATGAGCTAGCTCAAGCGCAAGTGGCTATTAAAGACATTCCACTACTTGATACTTATGCAGATTATGAAGACCATTTGCATGTGCTTATGTGGCTAGAAAATCGCTACAAGCAGACTTTAGAGGATTTGAAATATTATGATAATTTTATTTTGCCACAAGGTGCGAAAATGCGCATTAATGAAGCATTTGTAGCACATTTTGACAAGATTTGCATATTTGTTGAGGGTTTTATTAATCCCATTCATCAAAGTTTGCTTGCCAAAGTAGCGGATATAACGCCGCTGCAAGTGCATTTTTGGCTTGATAATTTTAATGCGTCTTTGCCATTTTTGCCAGCGCAGATTCTAAAAGATTGCAAGCCCTTTTATCGCTATGGCGTTGATTTTAAAAGCGCGCGTAAGCTGTATGGGCAGCCTTTAGCACCTTTAGCGGATATAAGTGTGTATAAGTTTGCTCTAAACATTTCGCAAGTGGCTTTAGTTTTTGCAAAAATTGATGAATGGACAAAGCAGGGCGTGAGTGAGCAAGATATTGTGGTGATTGTGCCAGATGAGGGCTTTAGCAGCTATCTTAGTTTGCTTGATAGGGCGCGGAATTTGAATTTTGCTATGGGGAAAGATATCACGCACACATTGGCTTATAAGGCTTTAGAATCTAGCCTAGATTCTAAAGTAGAGCTGCCCTATGCGCAGGTATGTGAGCATATACAAAGCTTGCTTGCTGCATTTGATGATAGAGAGAGCAAAAAGGTGCGGGAGCGGGCTAATGAAGTGCTTTTTGTGTGGGAATATGCGCATTTTGGCTCGTGTAAAGTGGGTGATGTGGTGGAGTTATTGCTTGAGGAATTGAAACATTACCGCATTGATGATGTTTTGGGGGGTAAAATACGCGTAATGGGCGTGCTAGAATCTCGCGGATTTATGTATAAAAAAGCGGTGATAGTGGATTTTAATGAAGATGTAATAGCCCACATTGGCGCAAAAAGTGATTTATTTTTAAACTCTCACTTAAGAAAAAAGCTCAATATGCCAACTATTCAGGACAAAAAGCAGTTACAAAGGCATTATTACTATGGCATTTTTAGGACGGCTAATGAGGTGGCAGTGGCGTATGTGGAAAATGAGGAGAGCCAGCCTAGCCTTATGCTTGAGGAATTAGGTATAAAAAGTGAGATGCATAAAAATGGCGATGAGCTATTTGCACTTTTGCCGCAGGGGATAAAGCTAGAATATGTGGAGGATAATCCTAAAGGCGAGGTAGCGCCTACTTTAACGCCAAGCAAGCTAAAGACACTTCTAGAATGTCCGCGCAAATATTTTTATCAATATAAAGAATATATGAGAAATTTGCCCAGTGAAAATAGTAGCGCGAGTATGGGCAATCTGCTCCATGCGTGTTTAGAATCTGTCTATCGCCCTTATGTGCAACAAAGCGTGCAGCTCAATGCAGATGAGCTATTTACGCGCGCTAATGCATTTTTTGAAAGCCTGCAGGTAAGCGCGTATGAGAGGGCAGAAATTGAGATATTAAAATATGAGCTAAAGCGTATGTTTGAGCGCGAAAATGGCGCGGAAGTGGAGATTTTGCGCCTTGAGGGCGAAAATATGGAGCTAGCGTATGGGGGTTTCACATTCTTTGGTCGCCCTGATAGGATAGAAAAACATAATGAGGGCATTAGGATTATAGATTATAAATATCGCAAGGATTTTAAGCAAAGCCTAGCCAAGCAGCAAAAGGCAGAAACGGCAACTGATTTTGCACTTATTTTGTATATGCAAGCTTTTAGAGAGCATTATCCGCAATATGCTGCATATCCCATAAGCGCGTGGTATTGGGATATTAAAATGGGGCAGATGCATGAGGAAGTGTATGAGAGGCAAGATTGGCTTTTGCAAAAACTTAGCGCATTCAAGGGTGAGGTATATTTTACGCAGTGTGAAAGGCGCGATGTATGTCGTTATTGTGAGTTTAGAGAGTTGTGTGATAGGTAGATTCTATAAATTAAATTTAGCTCGGCTAGCCTTAGTCTCAAATAGTGCTTAAAGGAAGCCTAGTAAAGCTGCGTGCGTGTATATCAAATGTGCTATTATCAAAAATCTGGGCGCTGTGGCAGTAGGGGAGAAGTTTTGCAAAATGTGCTTGTGATTTATAGAATCTAGATTCTATAAGTGCGCTATCTACGCTATGCCCGCCTTTATCTGTGCGTATTTTTACGCGCTCTATGGCAGTTTGGATAGAATCTAGGCGAATAAAAATAAGATGAATGCGATAATTATTTGCCCTCAAATGTCTAAAAAGCCTAAATATCCCCCGACTGCAAAGCGTGCTTTCTTGATTAAAATCCTGCCTTTGTGTAATGCAGGCATTGCGCAGGATAAGCGCGATTTTGCCTGCGCGGATTTGGTCTATTGGATTGCGGTAGCTGCCTATGGCACTTACAATCTCATCAACATTAATCCTATGCCCAAAGCTTTCCCCCCTCTCTAGGGCATTGTAATAAAATGTCGTTTTTCCCGCGCCATTCACACCGCCAAAAAATGTGGCTGTGGGTGCGCTTAGTATGGGCGATGTGAGATTTGCGTGCATAATTATCCTTTTTTTAGAGCATTATAGGATAGATTATTTTACTTTCATAAAACTTATGATGTGATAGCCTTTAGGGTGCGTTTCAAAGTGCGCATAAGTTTATAAAATCTAGGCGTGAAGTAGGCAAGCTTTGTGGGCAGGCTCACTTTTTGCATATATGGCTCTAGGGGTTTTAGGAGTTCTCTGGTGTGCATAGGGTCTTTATCAAATATCATTGTATTAAAGGCATATATGGCACGCACTTTCATAAAAGCAATGAGTTTTTTGCGTAAGGCAGCATTGTTATTGTGTGCAAAATGTGGGCTTTGTATATATCTTAAAAGCCCTAAGCACACAAATGTGCAAGAATAGCCAAAATAATAGTGCTTGATGCTGTAGCCATCATTATTAAATGCCACAATCATAGGGAGCATAAAGCTAGGATAGGATTTACGATACAAATTTTGCGCCTCACCATGCGTGGATACAGAATTGGTGTGATGTCGGTAGATTAATCCATAAAATGAAGCCACTTTGATAGCTTTGGCGTGGGCAAAAAGTATCATGCCAAAAAGTGCGTCTTCATTCATTAGTGGCGTAGAGAAGCGTAGATTTTCTGTAAGAGAAAAGGCAAATAATCCTTGATGCACAAAAGAAAAGCTATCCATATTTTTCCATAATTCTAACGGCGTAAAGCTCTTAGCATTTGCCTCCTCTTGTGTGATAGATAGGGATTGTAAAAGACTAGGATAGCTTTGAATTTCTATCCCCTCCTCATACAGATACTCCACATCATGCCACACAATATCATTATCCCCTATAGATTCTATACATTGCTCTATACAATCTATACTCAACATATCATCAGAATCTACAAAATGCACATAATCTATATCACAAGGAGGAGTAGGGGAGTGAGTAAAAATCATACAAGTATTAATAGAATAATCAAGCGGTTTAAAACATATAGGCTTAGTAGATTGAGTAACCTTAGATTCTATAAAATCTTTGCTATCTTTAGCATTTTGTTTCACATCTATAGAATCTACAGACTTAGATTCTATAGACACACATTCTCTAAACTTGTGCTTAGGCACTAAATCTTCGTTCTGCCCCCCCCCCCGTATAATACATTACTTCTTGTGTAGTGTAAGCATAATGATTAGCACTTAATGCATTGGCTTTAAGATTAGCCTTAAATACATAATGATTATTCTCTTGCAAAAGCAAAGTTGTATCTAGTCCATTATCAATATATTCTAATGCTATATTTCTAGCACTACCTTGCCCACCATTACTTTTACAAATAAGACTAATACGCTTATCTTTTAAAAAATATTCTCTAGCAATAGCCACACTCTCATCACTACTGCCATCATCTACTAAAATAATCTCTAAATGCTTATAGCTTTGATTAATGATAGAATCTAAGCATTGTGCTAAGTATTTTTGCACATTATAAAATGGCACGATGATGGCGACTTTGGGCGTATGATTTTTGGCTTGCATAAATGCTCCTTTATATTGAGGTATTAAGCCACAAATTGGCTGTTTTTGTGAGCTGCGCGACATTATCGCTTGCAAAAAACTGCAAGGATTTAAGCGGATAGCGCGATGTAAGGTGCATAACATTTTCTAAATATTCAACTATTGCTTCACCAGAGTGGATAAGGATACTTTGGTGCTTGAAATACGCATCAAGTGCGGGCGCGATTAAAGGGAAATGCGTGCAGCCTAGAATAATAGCCTTAGGCGCAGCACCAAGCTCGCCAAAGTAATATCTAAAAGCACTCTCAAGCACTTCTCCCTCAAATAATCCCTCCTCCACTATAGGCACAAAAAGCCCAGTGGCAAGGCTTTTTAGATTCCAAAAGCCAATTTTTCTTAATCGTGTTTCATACTCACCAGAACTAATCGTAGCGCGCGTGGCTATGATTAAGATTTCAGAATCTGTATCGGCAACTTTTTTCTGCACGGCTAATACTCCGGGCTCAATCACTCCAACAATTGGGATTTTAGTGTGCTTTTGCATTTCTTTTAGCGCATACGCACTCACAGTGTTGCACGCTACGATGAGAATATCAATATGATGAGGAGCGAAAAACTCTAGCGCTTGGAGTGAAAATTGAATAATAGTCTGCTTATCTTTCACGCCATAAGGCACGCGCGCGGTATCTCCATAGTAGATAATTTCCTCAAAAAGTTTGGCATTTATAAGGCTTTTAAGCACGCTTAAACCCCCCACACCGCTATCAAATACACCTGCTTTCATTATTTCTCTTAGTTTGGGGCTACTCTTGTGCGTTCATCATATTTAGAAATTCTTCATTATTTTGGGTTTGCTTCATTTTAGAATAAATAAAAGTAAGCGCCTCCACATCGTCCATAGTGTGCATTACATTGCGCAGCATCCATATTTTTGTGAGATTTTCTTTGCCTAAGAGCAAATCATCTTTGCGCGTGCCGCTTTTTAGCACATCAAATGCAGGGTAGATTCTGCGGTCGGCGATACTGCGCGCTAGCACAATTTCGCTATTGCCTGTGCCTTTAAATTCCTCAAAAATCACTTCGTCCATTCTTGAGCCTGTCTCAATAAGCGCTGTGGCGATGATAGTAAGACTGCCGCCCTGCTCGATATTACGCGCTGCGCCAAAAAATCTCTTAGGCTTATGGAGCGCATTAGCATCAACGCCCCCGCTTAACACCTTGCCGCTTGATGGCGTGGCGGCATTATAAGCGCGCGCTAAACGCGTGATAGAATCTAGCAAGATCACCACATCTTTGCCCATTTCAACTTTGCGCTTTGCAGATTCTATAACTAAATCGGCTACGCGAATATGATTAGTCGCTGGCATATCAAATGTGGAGCTAAACACCTGCCCTTTTACGCTGCGCTCCATATCTGTTACTTCCTCTGGTCGCTCATCAACAAGCAGCACCATAAGTTCGACTTCGGGGTGATTTTTAGCAATGCCATGGGCTAGCTCTTTCATAAGCTCTGTTTTGCCTGTGCGCGGCGGGGCGACTATAAGCGCGCGCTGTCCTTTGCCAATAGGGCTAAATAAATCAAGCATACGCCCTGTAACTTTGTCTTTTTCATATTCGAGTTTTAGCTGGTGGTTAGGAAATAGGGGAGTTAGATTATCAAAAAGGGGGCGATTTTTATTCTCTTCAAGCGACATATAATTAATCGCCTCGATTTTAAGCAGTGCATAATATCGCTCTTGGTCTTTTGGCGCGCGCACTTGTCCGGTTACAATATCGCCATTACGAAGGGCAAAGCGGCGGATTTGTGATTGGGATACATAGGTGTCATTTTGACTATCTGCTAGACTTTCTGTCAAAGCGCGCAAGAAGCCATAGCCCTCATTTGTGATTTCTAAAATGCCTGAAAAGAGAATATAGCCGCCTTGATTAACTTGAGCTTTTAGAATCTCAAAAATCAAATCCTGTCGGCGGTAGTCGCTTGGGTTTTCAACGCCCACTTCCTCGGCGATGTTGATTAGGTGCTTAATGCTTTTGGTGCGCAATTCTTCTAGCTGGTAGCCCTCTACAGGTGTATGAGTTCGTTTATTATCTGCCATGAATGTCCTTAGTTAAAAAGAAGATTAATAAGTTTAAGAAGCCAATCTAAGCTTTTTACAGAATCTAAGATAGAAGCCAACTTTTTAAAGCCCTAAAAAGCTTAAAAAAGTGAAATAAAAAGCTGGATTTTATTCAAAACTAGCCCTTAAGTCAAGAGCTAACCTTTTAGAGCGTATTATTTTTAATATTTTGGTCTAAATCGGGGTGGATTTTATACACTTTATTTTTAATCTTAATTAAAATGCCTGTGTCGATGAGCTGCTTAAAAGTTTTTACAATAGTAGGCTTACTTACATTTAAATGCGCGATAATATCCTCATAAGAGCCATAAAAAATATTATCCTCATCACAATTATTCAGTAAAAATTGAATAATGGCAATTTTTTTGCCGCCCACAAAGGTGGAAATGGCGTTAATGAGCAGATTTTTAGACGCAAGCTCATCGGCTTGTAAAAATGGCAAGATAGCCTTATTAAGCGCGTGGAGTAGCTCCTCGACATTAATGGGCTTTAAAATATACCCATCTACGCGTAATCTAATGGCATCAAGGAGATATTTTGTCTCTGTATGTGCGGTGGTAATCACCACAGGCACATCAGGGTGCGTGCTTGAGCTGCGGATAGCATTAATAAGCTCAATGCCGCTCATTTTTGGCATAAGAATATCGGTTAGCACTAAATCAATTTTGTGCAGCCTAAAGAGATTGAGCGCTTCTTGCCCATTTTTTGCTACAAATAAACGCCCTACATAATCTTCAAGTAGCATACTTGTGAGATGGGCGGTATCTGCGTCATCTTCAGCATATAAAATCGTAAGTTTATTGAGTGCTTCTAGATTCATAATTAATCCTTTTGTGTTGGTATTTGGATAATAAATGCCGCTCCAAAGTATCCATTTCCCCATTGTTGATTTGATACATCAATACTGCCATTAAGCTGCCGCTCAATAATCTGCTTTGCCATATATAATCCCACGCCCGTGCCTACGGATTTGTGTTTGGTGGTGAAATAAGGCTCAAATACTTTTGTTTTATCTGCTAGATGAATGCCTCCAGCGTTATCCCGGACGCAAAGGGTGGTATTATATCCTAGCTTATCTAACGAAATTTCTATAAGGGGGTGCTTGAAATTGCTATCCTGCTGCATTTGGAGTGTTAGCGCGTCAATGGCGTTATTGATAAGGATTAAAATCACTTGTGTGAAGGAGTTTTGATAGCCATTAATTTTAATATGTGGGGCTTTAATTTGCACATCAACCCTAATAGCATATTCTTTCAACTGTTCTTTAAGCAGCTCGATAGAATCTGCAATGCTTTGGGCTAGCTCAAATGGCTCTGTATTTGTATCAGGGCGAAAGAAATTGCGGAAATTTTCAATGGTATTTGACATTTCTGTGGCAATTTTCATACCATATTGGGTTTGCTGTAGCACAAAATCATCATCAAGCTTTTTTTGCAACACTTTGCTTTTAAAGCTTTGAATAAGCACCATAAGTGAGTTGAGCGGCTGGCGCCATTGGTGTGCGATATTTTGTATCATCTCCCCCATAGACGCAAGGCGCGCTTGCTGATACATAATCAAATCTTTTTGGCGATTTTGTTCCACCTCATATTCGATAGATTTTTGCAAATTAGCATTAAGTGTTTGCAGCTCTTTAGTTTTAGAATCTACAAGCTGCTTTAAAAGCAAATGATTAGTATTAATAGACTGCCGAATGGAGAGCGCTAGAATAATAATTGTGGCGATAACAATAAACATAAAAATAGCTAGCACGATAAAGGTATTAGCATATAAAGAATCGGTAATATCTTTATCAAAATATGCAATATCAAAGGAGTTTAGAATCTGCTCTTCAAGCAGGCCAGTGATATTCTCCACATTAAAGCTAATAAAAGCCTCATCAATAGATTCTATAATCATCTGCTCTTTGGCTAAAAGATGTTGGATATGCTCATAATCTTGGGGCTTAAAGGTCTTAGCATACCATTTGCGTAATTGACTAATGGGCATATCTTGTTTTTTAGTAAGATTATACATTTTATACTGCTCCCACATCGCAAGGAGTTCAGGGAGGCTTTCTGGTGAGATATTATGCGTTTTATTAAGTAAATTAAGCGTATGCATATTGTAATTTTGCGGCGCGTTAATATCAAACTCACTTTTTAGCCCCATAAGCGCGAGTAACCCCACACTTGCCACAAGTGCAAACCCCACGACAATAATCCATACAAGGATAGTAGTTTGGGCTTGAAAGGAAGTTTTATTGATAAAATGCAAAAGGACATTTCTCATAGGCTAACCTTTAGTTTTAAATTTTTAACCTCTAATTTTAAGCCCTTAAAGCCCTACACAAGCTCTCTGCCATTGGCTAAAGCCTCACTTAGCGCGCGTGTGAGCAAGTCATATTGCAAAAATCGCTCTTTATTTTTCTTAAGTGAATAGCTAATCTGCTCTTGGAGCGTCTCTTGGGAGTTTAGCAGCTTAAGATGTTGGTTATTTAAATCTGCTAGTGTGCTTTGTATCTGCTCTAAATGATTAAGCACATTAGATTTATTAAGAATAAGCGCATTTATGTCATTTGTTAGCTCATCAATATGCTCTTTGGGCGATTTTTTATCCACCAAAGTGCGCAGCTGCCTATTTTGAGATTCTAGCAAATCTTGATAGGAGCTATCTTTTGTCATACACTCTTTTTTCTCTGCTTCATTTTGGGCAATTTGTGTGGTGATGCTATGGATTTGCTCGCTTAATGTATCAGCTTGCTTTTGCATACGCTCGATGTCAAATTCCACATTCATTTTATTTTTTAGCACTTCTTTAATGCGCGGCATAGTCCAGGTATTACCATTACTATCAATAATGCTTGGCTTTTTGAAAGTATCATGGTGTAGTGTAATGGGCGCGCCATTATAAAACTCAATGAATGCTGTGGCATTTGCATTATCTTTAGCGCATAGTTCTAAAAGCTCCTTTGCTACCACTTCAAACATCACCCACGCGTATTTCTGCACTAATCCCATACAATAAATACTCTTTGCTAGAGAATCTACCTCACTAATATGCAGACTTTCAAGATACACGCGCAGTTTTTGAATGGCAAAAAAGCTAAAGCGCTCATTAAAGCTTAAATTATCAATACTAGTTAAATCAATATCATTATGCAAAATATTAAGTGTATTTTGCACGATAAGTGATTGGATATTGGTGGTTAAAAGCGCGTTATCAAGGGCTTTTTTATCATCATTATTTAGCACATTAATATGCGAGCTAGAATTGATTTTGCGAATTTCGCTATTAATTTTTACAATCTCATAATCAAATTGAGAAACTTTAAGATGACCATCTTTAAAAAACAGCGCATCGCGCGGCTGTATGCCAAAGACCTGCCTTAATGCAGCCTTGAGCGCATCTCTTTTTGCGCTTGTTTGTAAATCAAGCATAGAATCTGCAAAATTACAAAGCGCTTTAAAGTCCTCATCTGCAGGTGCTTTAGGATTAAAATGGGGCATTTTATCTTTTAAAAAATTATAAATGCGCTGCACATACAGATTGTGTGTAGGATTTTTAATGCGCGTAATAACTTGCAATTGGTGTTTATCATAATGCACAAAGCAGCCTAGCCCACATTGATTATAAAAATGCAAAATGCCCATACGAATGTCATTTTCCATTTGCGGATTAGATTCTAATAGCTCAAATAGCGCCTTTTGACTAGCAAGCTTAGCCTCTGTCACATTAATATGCTGCGCAAAGCTTTCATGCAAAATACGCAAAGTCTCATCATAAATAGAGCGATTCATTATTGTGCTTTTGGTTTATTTTGCTTGCGCGATAGAATCTGCGCAATTTGCTCTTGTGAGGCTTCTTGTATAGCCTTAAATGTGCCAAAATAATCTAATAGTCTTTTTATTTGGGCTTTGGTGTATGATGTATCATTCATAGTTTGTGCCTTTTGTATGTCTTTTTGCTTTTTGTGGCGATGATAGCTAATAGCATATCTATGCACTTCATCGCGGAGTTTTTGGCAGAATTGTAATCTTTTATCATTTGCTTTTAGTTTAAATTCTCCCTTTTGTGTGCGTAATATATCAAGCGCACTGCCCTTAGCGCGATATGCCCTAGCATTATGCTTCATTTTTGCAATGGCCACCACATCTACATTTGCGCCCACACTTTTTAAAATATCAAGCGCTATATTTATCTGCGCCCTGCCTCCATCAAGCAGCCACAAATCAGGTGGAGGATTAGATTCAAAGCTTTTTGCGCGGCGGGAGAGCATTTCTTGCATTTGGGTGTATTCATCACTACCACAAAGCTCATATCGGCGGTATTTTGCGCGGATAAAATTATTATTTTCATACACCACCATACCGCCTACATTGTGCGCGCCGCTGTGATGAGAGGTATCAAATACTTCAATACTATAAGGAATTTGATTTAGGGCTAAAAGCTCTTTTAGATTAAGCAATGCCTTTAGCTCCTCATTATGCTGCTGTGCGTGTAGGCGTAGGATTTCAAGAGCATTTTTATGCGCTAAAAGTAATAAATCTTTTTTCTTGCCCTTTTGGGGTTGGATAATTTTTAGGCGACTTTGCGTTTGTTTTTGGAGTAGCGCTTGTAAAGAGGGCAAATCATCAAATGCAAAAAAAGGGATTAAAATTTCTTGCGGAGGCAAGGGCAGGGGCATTTTGTAGCGATTAAGTAGTGCTTGTGTGTAAAGCTCTGGGAGATTATGGGTTTGTATATCTTGGTGAAGTAGCGCAAAATCACTAGAGACAATGCGTCCATTGCGCACAAAAAGCGTCATTAAAATATGTGAATGCTGAGCAGATTTATGGTTAGATTCTGTATTTTTAGATTCTATAGAATCTAAATGCACGCCAGCGAGTATAAACACATCATAATCGCCACTTCGCATATCAACTATAGATTGATTTTTCATCTGCGTAATCTTGTGGATTCTATCGCGCATTTTAGCGGCTTCTTCAAATTGCAGATTCTGTGCAAGGGCTTGCATTTTAGAATCTAAAATATCTATAAGCTCTCTTTTATCCTCAATAAGTGCAATGCCTTTAGCAATAGTTTTGGCATATGCTTGTGGTGAAATTTTATTTTCGCAAGGAGCTGGGCATTTATTGATTTGATGAAAGATGCAAGCCTTCTTCCCATGCAGGCAAGATTTTTTCTGCACAAGAGGCAAAGTCTCATATAAGCTTTCAAGCAGCTCTCTAGCCCCGCTCACAAAGGGACCAAAATACTCAATCTCATTTGATTTAAGCACTTGGCGCGTGAGTTCAAAGCGTGGGTAGGGTAGGGATTTATCGACATAAATATATGGATAGGTTTTATCATCGCGCAGGAGGATATTGTATTTGGGTTTTAAGCTTTTAATGAGTGAATTTTCAAGTATAAGCGCATCTTGCTCATTACTAGTAAGCAGCGTGTGAATGCGCGCAATTTGGGACACCATAAGGCTTATGCGCTGGCTTAAATTTGCCTTTGGAGCGATGGTGTTATGAGTTAGGCTAAAGTAGCTTTTTATGCGATTTTTGAGATTTTTTGCCTTGCCCACATAGAGCAGATTCTCAAATTTATCAAAATATTGATAAATGCCTGCACTGCTAGGCAAGTTGCGTATATGCTCTAGGAGATTGTAGGCATTATTGCTCATTTTGGCTATCCCACTGGCGTTTAATGCTTACACGCAGGGCTTCTATTTTATCAAATATTATAGAATCTGTGGCAAGATTTATAAACTCTCCATTAGAATGCTCATAATATCTTTGTATGCTTTTTAGCTCTATTTTAGGCTTTAGAATGTGGCTTGGCACATAGGCGCGTATTTTTTGTATGCTAGAGAGTGTGGGGAAAGTCTGTTTATGCTGCCTTAAAGTCTCTATTATGTGTTTATGTTTATAATGATTAAATTCCGCGCACAAGGCTTGATGCTTAAAAGCAAAGAGGAGCTGCTCATTTTTTATAGTAAGAAAGAGAATCTGCTCTTTTTCAAGGGGAGTAAGACACATATTTTTAAAGCGTGCTAGCTCATCTTGCTCTAAAAGTTTATGGGCAAGGAGCGGATAATCCTGCTTAAGATGGGAGAATATATGTTGCATAGTTTTTGTTTTCATAGCGTGATTTTAGCATATTTAGTATTTATTTTTAGCGGCTGCGGATACAAAGCTCCGCCATTTTACAAACAAGCGCCAAGCCAATCTCAAGAGGTAATAACACAGGATAATCCAACCCAAAAAAAGATACTTTTTCAAGGGATAGATTCTACACCCTCACCCACGCAAGAAACACAGGAGTAGCATAATGGGACAATATGATGTAATCATTATAGGCGCAGGAGTAGCTGGACTTTACTGCGCGCAAGCCTTACCGCCGCATTTAAAAGTGCTTATTTTATGTAAATCACAGCCATGGGAGTGCAATACTTTTTACGCACAAGGGGGCATTAGTATCGCAAAAGATAACAAAGACATTCCCCTGCATATACAAGATACGCTCCTAGCAGGCGCGCAGTTAAATAACCCAAAATGCGTAGAGATGCTTATAGAGCAGAGCGCTCCTATTCTTAGTGAGCTTATCAAAAATGGCTTTTTGCTTGATAGAGATGAGCAAGGCAAGCTGCTCTATGCCAAAGAGGGCGGGCATTCAAAGGCTAGAATTGTGCATGCTGGCGGCGATGCCACAGGGCGCAATCTACACACGCACTTAATTGGCAATCTCCGTGCCACATTGTGGAAAAACGCCGAAGTGGTGGATTTGCTTATTGAAGAGGATAAGTGCTTTGGCGTTTGTGTGCAGACAAAGCTAGGTTTGCATAATTTATATGCTCATCATATTGTTATTGCTAGCGGAGGTGTGGGGGGATTATTTAAGTATCACACTAATGCTAACACCATAAGCAGCGATTTGCATGGCATTATTTTGGAGCATAATCTTGCTTTGCAAGATATGGAAATGCTGCAGTTTCACCCCACAGCCTATGTGAGCAATCCACAAGCGAGAAAATACCTTATCTCTGAGGCTGTGCGCGGAGAGGGTGGCATTATCGTAGATAGAGATGGCAAGCGATTTTTATTTGATTATGACAAGCGCGGTGAGCTAGCCCCACGCGATATTGTGGCGCGTGGGATTATGGATTATTGCTTGAAAAATAAGCAAGAAGCATTTTTAGATTTAAGCGCTTTTGATTTAGAGGGGTTTAGGCGGCGCTTTCCTAATATTTATCGTGATTTAAGCACCTTTAAACTTAATATTCCTTATGAAAAAATCCCATTTTCACCGGCGTTTCACTACTCAATGGGCGGCATTGCTGTAGATGAAAAAGGGCTTGTAAAAACTATGAGTAACCTCTATGCCATAGGTGAATGTGCCTGCAATGGCGTGCATGGGGCAAATCGCCTCGCGTCTAATTCTCTGCTAGAAGGGCTTGTCTTTGGTAAAATTGTAGCTAATCATATCGCAAATAATCCCACGCATACGCCTATTAGGCATTTTCCGCTATGCGATGAGGTGTTAGAAAAAGAAGGCGATGTGCGGCTTAAGAATGTGCTGCGCGATATTATGTGGGATAAGGTAGGCATTATCCGCTCACAAAGTGGGCTAGATTCTGCATTGGGTGGGATTGAAGTGATGTTAGAATCTAATATCGGGCGTATGCTGCGTTTGCGCCTGCTTGTAGCAAGAAAGATTATTCAATCCGCCCTTGCGCGTAAAAGTAGTCTAGGTGCGCATTTCCGCATTGATTAGAATCTAAATTTAATCAATGCAGTGGCTTACAAATTTTGAGAAATTATCAATAATTAAGCCACCTTTGCGAAAGCCTAGCCCGCAAGATTCATAGGCAAAAAACACATTAGGTTGATAAAATGCGCCATTGTGGCCATTAAGCTCATAAAAGGCTTGATAAAGGGGTTTGTGATTAGTGTATATGCCCTCTTTAGATTCTATAATATTACCCTGCACATCGCTAATAGCGACATTTGCGCCTTCTCTACCAAAGGCGGGTTTGCACACTTGTTTATGAAAGGGCAGCATAGAATCTGCTAGTGGCTCAAAGCTCGCAGGGAGCAAGAGCGGGTGATTAGGGAATAAATCCCATAGAATCTTTAGCATTCTTTTGCTTTGAAATAAAAGCGTATAAGCAGGATTTAGAAAAATCGTATTGTGATTTTGCATCATTTCACTCATTAAAAGCGCGAGTTCAGGCTCATCAATAGCGACATTCTCCCACGGGATAAGCTTAAATAAAAATTCATAATTCACCCCCTCAAAGCTTACCCCCTCACTTGCTGAAAAGCTCACTTTATCAATAGGTGCAAACTCGCTTCTAAAGCCAGATTCTCTAGCGATATATTCTAAAAAACGCGTGGTGGTAATATCCTCTATAGAATCTGTCATACTTGAAAATAAAATCCCCCAGCCCTCATACAGCTCATCAAAGCGCGAGACATCTTCGCTCAAAGTAATTAATCGCTTAAAATTATCGCTCAAAGCATTGTGGATATTATTAAATTGCGCGCTTTCATCAAGGTGATTGTATTTGAGGATTGCCCATTGCAAAAGTGCGCTTTCATAAAGCATAGTGGGCGTATCAGCGTTAAATTCAAGTAGTTTTATAGGCTTACCATTAAGCCCGCCTGCTAAGTCAAATCGCCCATACAAATGCCAGTGTATATCCTCCTCCCAACTTTGTTTAATCGCGCCAATAAGGCTAGGAGGAATATCTAGCTCAAAAAATAAATCATGCTCTATCACATACTCTCCAGCCTCCACATACATATCATAGAGCGTATTGCCAGCCTCATAGAATGCTTCTGCTTCATCTTGTGTGATGTGGATAAGTTCATCACTCACATACGCGCTATTGTCGCTATCTGTGTGCCATTGCAAGCCCATAGATTCTAAAGCGGCGTTATTTGGGACTGAAAGTGTTGAGAGTTTCATATTTGCTCCTTTTGTCTTCTAAAAATAAAAGCAGGCATTCAATTTGTATGCAACTACGCAAGAGGATAGAATCTAGCCGCCATAGCTTTGATTTGTCTTGCCCGCACTGCTTGTGTTATTCCCACCAAAAAAGCCGCTTTTGCCGCTACTAGATTTTGCGCTGCTCGTGGTTGATTTGGTATTATTAAAGCTATTTTTGCTTCGCTCATAGGCTTGAGGGGATTTGTAGTTGCGCTGCGCGTTGGCTTGATAGTTAGGATTATTAAAGAGTTTATTGCCAATATAGCTACCTAAAATCGCTCCGGCTGCACTTGCTAAAATCGCTCCACCAAGTCCTAAACCACCGCCACTAGGGTTTGTAAGCTCACTTGTGCCATTATCAATTTTTACTTCCTCTTGCTTAATGAGTTCATCAACTTCCTCTTGCGTGAGCATACGCTCTTGGCCATTTTTGTCTTTAAGCACTACGCGTGTTTGCTCGCTTGGATACTCCTCAAGCACTTTATAGCTGCCATCTGCTTGCTCCTCTATGATCACAAATGCTCCATTTTTTTGGCTATTTTGCAGTGCGGCATTGAGTTCATTATTATTCTTGCCCTGCTCGCAGCCATTAAGGGCAAATATCGCCATAACGCCAAGTCCCCCCACCATAGCATAATTTTTAATCGTGCGAATATGCTTCATCATCGCTCCTTTGTGAAAAAATAAATATCATTATATCAAAGCTACTTTTTTATGATGTAAATGGATATATAAATGCAGCACATCAAGGCTAGCAGGCGTAATCCCACTAATCTCGCTCGCTTCAAAAAGGCTTTTTGGATTAAAGGTTTTAAGCTTTTCAATCACTTCAAGGCTAAGTCCGGGTATGCCCTCAAAAACAAAGTCTCTAGGAATTTCTACTTGCAGCATTTGCTCCATTTGCGCAATTTGCATCTTTTGCTTTTGCATATAATCAAAATACTTAGATTCTATAAAAATTTGTTTGAGTGCGCACTCGCTTATATCTTGCGCCTCTGTAATGCCACACGCCACAAGAAGCGCGCGCAAATGTGCATTGTCTATCTCCTCGCGCCCAATAATGTGAATAAGCAGCGTTTTATCGCTAATGGGTGCAAGATTTATAGAATCTAAAAGGGCTAGATTCTCACTTGAGGGCGTAAGGTAGCGATTTTGCAAGGTATGCATAATGCTTTGGATTTGCTCTCTATCGCGCATAACTTCCTCATAGCGCGCCTTGTCAATTAAACCAAATTCATACCCATAAGGAGAGAGGCGCAAATACGCATTATCCTCACGCAGTAAAAGCCTATATTCCGCGCGTGAGGTAAAAACACGATAAGGCTCTTTTGTGCCTTTAGTCACTAAATCATCAATCATAACGCCGATATAGCCTTCATTGCGCGATAAGCTAAAGCTTTTGCCCTGCAGTGATAACACAGCATTAATACCTGCCATAATACCCTGTGCCGCGGCTTCCTCATAGCCTGTTGTGCCATTTATTTGCCCCGCTAGAAATAAATTTGCACATTTTTTTACCTCAAGCGTGTGATAAAGCTCTGTAGGCTCTACATAATCATACTCAATAGCATAGCCATAGCGCGTAATATGTGCATTTTCTAGGCCCTGTATGCTATGAATTACTGCTTCTTGCACATCAATTGGCAGCGAGGTTGAAAGCCCATTAATGTAATATTCTGTCGCTTCTTTGGTTTGTGGCTCTAAGAAAAGCTGATGACGAGATTTATCCGCAAAGCGATTGATTTTATCCTCAATGCTTGGGCAGTATCTTGGTCCCACACCCTCAATTTGTCCTGTAAAAAGCGGCGCGCGGTGGAAGTTTTGGCGAATGATGTTATGAGTTGTTTCATTTGTGTAAGTAACAAAGCAGGGGAGCTGTGTAGGCGAAAAATCTTTTGTTTTAAAGCTAAAGTGCGGAGGGATTTCATCGCCATTATGCACCTCAAGGCAAGTAAAATCAATGCTGCGCCCATCAATGCGCGGGCAAGTGCCTGTTTTTAGCCGACCTACTTTTAAGCCCATATCTAAAAGCGAGTGGCTTAGATTCTGTGGAGCAGGCTCGCCAAATCGCCCATTATGTAGCTTTGTTTCGCCAATATGCACTAAGCCTCTTAAAAATGTGCCTGTGGTGAGAATAATTTTTTTAGCATAGTAGGTATTGCCAAGATTTGTGCGAATGCCACGCGCCACATACCTGCCTTGCGTATCGCGCTCATAGAGTAAAGATTCTACGCTTTCTTGTGAGATAGTGAGATTTTTAGTATTTAAGGCTATAGTTTTGGCAATAATGCTGTATCTATCCATATCAATCTGCGCCCTTGTGCCACGCACAGCAGGACCTTTTGAGGAGTTTAAGATTCTAAATTGAATGCCGCATTTATCAGTGATTTCACCCATAACGCCCCCCAGCGCGTCAATCTCTTTGACTAAATGCCCTTTGCCCAGCCCACCAACAGCAGGATTACAGCTTGCTAGCGCGATATTTTGAATAAGGATTGTTACAAGATGCGTCTTAGCGCCCATTTTCGCACTAGCAATGCTCGCCTCAAGCCCCGCATGCCCGCCGCCAACCACCAACACATCATATTCCATATATATCCTTGAGAGAAAAGTATAATTCTTATAAAAACGCGGCGCATTTTACTCTATCTTTGGTTATTTTTTGATATTCTCACGCTCAAATCTTGGCTTTGGGATAAAGGGCTAAATACAAACGCAAAAAGAGGTTAAGGATTAGGAGATGAAAAAGGCATCTTTACGCCATATTGGCGTGTTTTCTAAAATGAGTGAGCAGAGTTTAGAGTCGCTTGCGCATATTGCAAGGTTTCAGTGTATTAGCAAAGATGAGATTGTGTATTATGAGGGAGAGCTGCTCTATTCGGCATATTTTCTTATAAATGGGCTTGTAGAGCTTTACAAAATGGATAAGAATGATAATGAATTATTCTTATGCTATGTAGATAGTAAGAATGAGCATAATAGGCTTATTAATTCTTTTAGCGCATTTAAGCCATATGAGGCTTCTGCGAGCGTGCATGCTTTGCTTGATAGCGAGCTTGTTTTGTTTGATTTAACCCAACTTCAGGAGCTTATCCACCATAATCTTGAGGTAAGTAACGCCTTGCTTTATGCCATAATCGACAAAGGCAATGTCTTTAAGCAGTTTATTAATTCTAAGGAGATGTATGATAGTAGCGCGCGCGTGGCGCATTTGCTATTCACGCAGCCTAAATATTTTAATCAAACACAAAGGCAGGTCATTGCTAGAGAGCTAAACATTAAGCTTGAGACCCTAAGCCGCATTTTGCAAAAAATGCTCCAGCAAAATCTCATCGCTAAAAACGCACATGGTGATATTTACATTAGCGATATGCAGGCTTTTGTCGCTACTTTTGCCATTTAGTGCGTGTATAGCATAAGGCAATCTTAAAGCATAAAAAAGGCTTTTTTAAGATTAATGCCCTTTTGCAGGCTAGATTCTATAATCTCCACAATACGCGCGCTTGTATCACCTAGCCCAAAGGGGTGAGATATAGAATCTAGCCTAGCTTGAAAGCTCTTAGATTCTATGGTGCTAATAGCTTGCAAAATGGCATCTCTATAAGCCTTTTTGCAAGCAGGATTTGATGTAGCCTTTGATGTGCTAGATTCTATCGCAGCAGGATTTGGCGAAAGCACAGAATCTGGCATAAATCGCCCCTGCTGCCTATGCCCGATATTAATGGTCGGCACTTGTAAGATAGGTGCTTCACTAAGCCCACTTGAGCTATTACCAATGACAAAGCGCGCAAGCTTTAGCGCAGAGAGATAGCCTACACGCCCAAGAGAGGCACAGAGTAAGATTCTATGTGGATATTTGCGCGCAAATGTTTCTAGCACCGCATTAATATTTGCCCCTAGCGCATCGGCATTTGCCTTTGTGGCGATGATGTTATAGGGTGTTTTTAGCAGGGCTTGCAAGAGTAGTATAATTTCATCTGCTGGATTGCTAGATTCTAAAGTGCTTGAATGAAAGGTAAGTAGGCAAAAGTTGGAGAGAAAATCTTGTGAAATATGCAGTCTTTGAGAGAGCTGCATAGAATCTAACAGCACTGTATTAGCAATATTTTCTACCGCCAAAGACCCCACATTAAACACCCGCTCTGGTGCTTCACCAAGCTGTATAAGCCTTTTAGCATAAAGCGCAGTGGCTGGAAAATGCAAATAACTCATCTTAGAGATGCAATGCCGCATATACTCATCATTCGCACCCTGCGTGCTTTCACCCCCTGCTATGTGGGCTATGGGGATATTTGCATTTGCGCACGCAATAGCTGCGGCAAATGCCTCATACCTATCGCCTAGGAGAATAAGCATATCGCAAGGATTTGCCAAAAAATACGCACTAAAGCGTGTAATACCCTTTGCAATGGCGTTTGCAATATCTTGGCGCGTGTTTGAATTACGGCTTAAAATAGGGATTTTTGCCGCGATAGTAAAGCCATCAGATTCTATCTCTTTGTAAGTGCTGCCGTGGCGAGGTTGCAAATGCGCGCCTGTAGCGATGATACGCAAGGAAAAATGTGTATTTGCTTTTATCTTGCGTGCAAGTGGATAGAGCAGACCCCACTCCGCGCGTGTGCCAGTAACGATAGCTAGAGAATATGTGCGATTATGCGGGTTTTGCGAGTTATGTAAGATAGGGCTTTGTGGGGTGGTATGATGATATGGAGCTGTCTGCTGCGAGGCTAGATTCTGTGGAGACTCGGTTGTATGGGCGTTTGAGGTGTGATAGCGTGCGCGAGCATGCGCAGATTTAGCATTTTTCTTTGAGGAGCATGAAGGCTTCGGCGTAGATTGGGGAGTCATTTAGTATTGCCCCCCCCCCCCGCTGAATTGTGAGCATCTAAGCTTAAATTAACCTTAGATACCGCGTCCGCTCCGCGGGTAGAACCTCTAAGCAAAGCCAAAGATTCTATGTTTTTGAGCGCGCGCGGGAATGGCAGGGGTGCTACTTCGCTTTCATACAAGCTCATAATCTCGCATTTTTTAGCAAAATAAGGGCTAATATCCACAAACACATTGGGCATAAAGCTCTGCACGCTAAGGCTTGGGGCAAATTCGCTCTCACTTAGCACCTCCATCATTAGCACGCGCTCGATGCTAGGGTAGCGAAACGACTTTGTGCAAGCAAAGGCGCATTCAAAAATCACACGATGGTCGCTATGCACATCATAACAAAATGGCAGATACACGATATGTGGCTCTATGGCTTTAAAAATCGCGCTAAATGCGCCAATAATCTCCCCACGCGGCAGTGTATCTAGCTGCATAGTGGGAAATCCTAGCCTATGGACACTATCAAAGCCATACGCTAGGCTTACTGCCTCTATTTCTTGCTCCCTTTTTGCAATTACTGCTTTGTCAAAGCCAAATGTTTCAAAGATATCAGTGCAGAAAATGCAGTGGATTCTATGCCCTTGGGCTTTATGCTTTAGTAGCGTGCCGCCAGCGCCTAAAGTCTCATCATCAGGGTGCGTGGCGATAACTACAATATCTTTTATCTGCTTTTCATCAAGGCTAACAAAGTGTTGTTTTGACATACCATTTCCTTTCTTTTGTATCAATACTCTTTACAAAATCGACGATGTTTTGCGCCGCCCTCTCATCGCCATAAGGATTTACAAGGCTTTGAATATGCGCGCGATAGGTTGTATCAAAGCAGGCTTGCTCTAAGGCTTGTATAATCTCGCCCTCTTCATGCTCTACAAAGCGCACATTTCCCGCATTGAGCCGTCCTTTTTGGCGATTACCGATATTGACTACGGGCAGCTTATAAAATGGTGCTTCTAAAATCCCCATGCTTGAATTCCCTGCTAGAGCTAAACTATGGCGCATAAGGTTAATAAAAATCTCGCGCGGCAGGGTTTTATAAAATCTCATAAATGGATATTTTGCCTCGCCTTGTGTGATAGCCTCTAAAATCTTATAACTTCCCGGGTCGGTGTTTGGGTAAATGCCCACAATCTTAAGATTATGCTTAGTAGCAAATGCAGCACAAGATTCTATAGCAACATGCATTTGATGATAGGCTTGCTCTACTTCAGAGCTTAGCGGGTGCTTTAAAAGCACAAAATAATCGCTAGATTCTATATCCAAATCCAAAAACTCGCTTAAAATCTTGCGCGATTTATGCTCAACATGTGCGATATTAGCATACGAAGAATTCCCGCTAAAGCAGATACGCCATCTATCCTCGCCAATTTTTGCAAGATTATCCGCATACACTTGCGCAGTGGTGCAGTGGATATGCGCTAACTTTGAGCAAGCAAAGCGGATAGGGTCATCAGCATTGCCATACACAGGGTCGCCCCCGCCGCAATGAATGGTCAAAATATCCATATAATTTCCCACCACACAAGTAGCGATACTCTCCTCCCTATCGCCTAGCACCAGCAAGAAATCAGGCTTTTCGCGCTCTGCAGTTTGGGTAAGCGCGGCAATGAGTAGCCCCACGCCTTTAGCGCGCTGTGTTAGCCTATCGGTGCTTAAGAGGCAATCGATTTTATCCGCAATCCTAAAGCCATCAGATTCTATTCTTTTATAAGTATTGCCATGAATATCGCTTAGATGTGCATTTGCTACGGCGATACACACCTCAAAGCCCGCTTTTTCAAAGGCTTTTAAAATGGGATACAAAATATCATATTCACTGCGTATGCCGCTTACTGCTAAGATTTTCATAGCACCTCCTTAAGAATATTTATAAAACATATGTTATTTAGAATCTAGATTCTATAAATGCCTGCGCTTGTGCAAAATGCTCAATCTCAACATGCGCAAAATCACAAGGCATGAGCCGTGCATAGCCGCGCTTAAGCCATATGCTATAGAGCCCTGCATTATTTGCGCCAAGTATATCTGTGCGCGGATTATCGCCGATAAATGCACACGCGCTAGATTCTACACCAAGCTTTTGGAGAATCCGCTTATAGGCATTAATATGAGGCTTTTCATACGCTGCTCCCTCTGCTCTTGCATACTCTATAGCAATATGCGCGCTTTTATCTAGCCCTAGGAGCTTAACTTTATGCGCTTGGGCTTGCAGGCTACCATTAGTGAGAATGCCAATTTTTAGCCCCCTTTCCTTTGCGTATGCCAAAAATGCGTGCGCATCTTCATAGAGATGAAGTTTTGCAGGGTGGCTTTGATAGAGGTTAAAAAGCTCTTCTTGCCGGCTTTTTGTATAAAAATCAAAGCTCTTTAGCCAATCGCCAAAAATATCCTTTGAGCTTAGGCGAAAGTCATCTGCAAGGATAGGCGCAACAAGGCTAGAATCTAGCCCATAGCGTGTGCAAAACGCATAGCAGACAGATTCTACAAAAATATTTTCATCATAAAGGGTGTTGTCCAAATCGCAGATAATAGCCTGCATATATCTCCTTTTTAAGCTCTCGCATGCAAAAACTCCTTAATTATACCCCATTTTCCCACCACTGCGTAAAATATCGATAAAATCGCGCTTTTTGCTGCATAAGATATGCTCTATCAAGTGCTATTTCTTCACCTAGGGCGAGTTTAAGTGCTAGATAGGGGAAGTTTAGCCCTAAATGCGTATCAATGCCGCTGCTTGCGCCAAGACGCGGGTTTAAGTCAAATAGCACTAAATCGCCACTTTCATTATAGGCTAGCTCCATATTGTTAGTAAAATCTAGCCTAAATGCGCTAATCACACCACTGCAAAGCTCCTCTAACTCCTTATCATAATCCACACTTCCCCGATATGTTTGGCTTGCATTTCCCCATTCGCGTATGTGGCGCATGGTGAAAAGATTGCGCCCTTTGCTACAAAGCGAGTAGGCAGATATGAAAGGTGCGCGTAAATGCTCCATAATGATAAGTTCATTATCGCCTTTCAATGCTGCTTCAAAAAATGAGAGCGTTACTGCGCCATCGGGTTTATTACTAAAAATATCTGTGCGTAAATGCTCGCTTAGCACATACACGCCACGCCCCCCGCGACCAAAGCGCGGCTTTACCACTAGCAATTTATCCGGATAGCCAAGCGTATAAATTGCTTCTAAAAAAGTCTCATAATCGCTTGCTAAGCGATACTTTGGCGCATGCTTTGGCATTTTTTGCAAGAGTATCTCATACACCGCGCCTTTATCATAGGCTTGTATCAAGTCCGCATACTCGCCAACCATAATAGGCACACTAAAGCGCGACTTATGCTTTGCAAGGGCTAGATTATCCTCATTCCCACAAGGCACGATAATATCAATGCCATACTCCTGCGTGGCTTTTAGCAATGCCTCGATATAGCTTTCCTCGCTTTGCGCGCTATCTGGGCTAATGAAAAATCTATCCACAAAATGCCGCCCACACGCACCGCTAAAGGCATCACAGCCTACTAAAAATACTTCGCGTTCGCCATTATGCCTTAGTGCTAGCAGTCCATCAGGGCTTGTAAGCCCGCCAATAGTGGTAACTAAGATTCTAAGCTTTTTCATGGAGTGCCTCCTTTAAGATATGTGTGATGTAGGTAATGTCTTTTAGCTTTAGCGCGCAGTGTAGGGGCAGGGAGATGTGGTTTTGGGGTGTTTGTGGCGTGTGGGGGATAAAATGCACACGCGCATTAGAATCTAGCGTGGCATCTAGCCTAGAATCTAATCTAGAATGCAAGGCACGAGCATCTGGTTTTGACATAGTAGAATCTGGCGCGCGAGATTGTAGGGATTCTAGTAGCGGCTGCTTGTGTAGCAGTGGCTTATAGGGTGCATCGGCATAGATATTACGCGCCTTTAAGTAGGCTAAAACAGCACTTACATCATGCTTATGTAGAAATACAATAAAGCGCCAATAGCTATGGTAAAAGCCCAGCGGTATTTCTTGAAAGCTCACTATGCCGCGTTTATATAATGGAGCAAGCGCGCGTTTATAAGCAGCGGCTAATTTATTGCGATAGGTAAGATTAGATTCTAGTGCCTCTAAGCCCTCACACCCTAAAATCGCATTAAACTCGCCTAAGCGGTAGTTTTCCCCAAGTGCTATGAAAGATTCTCCTGCCTCCTTTGGCGCGCTAGCATCTAGCCCGCGATTTGCTAATGCCCTGCATTTGCGCGCTAAAGCCTCATCATTGCACACTATCATGCCCCCTTCACCACAGGGCAGAATCTTAGTGCTAAAAAAGCTAAACACGCCAATATCGCCAATACTCCCTGCGCGATGTATCTTCCCTTGTTTATCCATAGCCTGCGCGCCATGCGCGTGCGAGCAGTCCTCAATAAGTGTAATGCCCCGCTTTTTGCATAAGGATTTAATGGCAAAAATATCCTTGCTTATAAGCCCGGCAAAATGCACAAGAACTACGGCTTTAATGCGTCTAGATTCTGTAGTCTTAAGTGCTTCTTGCAAGATATCAAGAGAGAGCATAAAATCCTTATCGCACTCCACAAGCACCAAATCCGCACCACAATTAAGCACGCTACTTGCATTAGCAAAAAATGTCTGCGTAGGCACAAGCACGGCTTTATTTGTAATGCTATGTGCTTGTGCTGCGTGGCGCGTGCTATCACTGCTGCGCCCAAGCCCTAGCGCGCGAAATACTACATTAAGCGCAGAAGTGCAAGAATTTGTAGCAATGCCATGTCGCAGCCCACAATAGCGCGCAAAAGATTGCTCAAACTCCTGCACGGCTTTCCCCATGGTAAGCATGGATTTACCCTCAAGCATGGCGCGCGTTTTGCTTAGAATGCGCTTAATTTGGGCATGGGAGAAGTGGGGGAAGGCACTGAAATAGGCTTTAGATTCTGTTATAGAATCTAGATTCTCTAAAGATAGATTATTTCTCTGCTTTTTCATTGCAAGCCTCCATTTTGCAAAATATCGCGCACATACGCTTGCAAGCCTACTTCAACGCTCATAGGAGCAAAGCCTAAGAGTTGTTGTGCTTTGCTAATATCAAGCCGCGAGTTAAATGGATTTGGCGAGGGTTTTGGGCTTAGGATAAGCTGGGAAGTTGAGCCAAGCGCGTCTATAAGCGTGCGCGCGATAAAGCTTGTAGGCTTAGAATCTAGGCTACCGATAAGAAATAGCTCATAGGGTTTAAGCCCTTGCACGCGGCTTGCAGACTTAAGCGCGTTTATGGCGTCTTGGACATATAGGATATTGCGATACACCGCGCCATTGCTAAAAAGCTCGATGTCTTTACCCTCTAGCGCGCTTTTGGCGAATTCATACACCACGCCGCCTAAATGATGTAAGCCAAAAATCGCAGGAAAGCGCAGGGTGATAACCTGCAGATGAGGATTTTTGCGCGTAGCAAGTAGGAGCAGGCTCTCACAAATGTATTTGGCAAGCGCGTAGTTGCTTAAAGGGGCTATGGGAGAAGATTCTGTGATGATAGGCTCTTGTGTGACGTGATAGGGCGATTTAAAATTGCTAGAATCTAGCTTTAGCGTAGCACTAGATTCTATAGCAATAGAATCTAGGCTTGATGTGGGGCTAGATTCTGGGCTTGGTGGGTGGGCAAAGACAGAGGCGGTAGAGGTAAAAATAATCTTTGGGATATTTCGCGTGGTGGCGAAGTCTATGAGGCGCAGCGTTGGCGTAATGGTGTAATCATGGTAATCATGGTAATCATGGCTAGCGTATTCTACCATAGATGCCAGATGAAAAGCAAGTGAAAACTCATATTTTTTGAGTGAGTTTTCATTAAGATTCTTTAGCTCAAGACACTCATAGATAAAATTTTCATGTGCGAAGTTTGTATGCCTATCATTGTTATTACGCGCTAAAAGCGTGCGGGATAAAAACCCGCCATTGCGCCTACGCCCAATGCCAAGCACCTTAGCCCCGCTTGCACATAGTGCCGCACAAAGCCACGAGCCTAGAAACCCGCTCGCACCCGTTACTAAAATATATCTATCCATAACACTCCTCCCTTGCGGGCAAGGAGGTTAGAAATAGGTTTCTATGTAGCTCCTTGCCATTTTTAAGCCATAATGCACGGGCTTTGGCGTGATAAGGCGTTTATAAATAAACATCTCTATCATCGCTTCTACCCAGTTTTCACTCGCAGCAAAACTAAGCGCACTCCCACCGCCTAAACGAGGATTTACCTCGATGAATATAGGCTCATTTTGAGCTGTGATAAAGGCTTGCACATTTATCGCGCCCACAAAGTGCGTCTTTGTCGCCATTGCACGAATATAAGATTCTAAGGACTTGACATCACACACCTCGCCTTTAGTGGATTTACCCTCCCGCACATCAATGCGCTTGCGCGGGATAATATAAAGCGGCTGCCCCTGTGCATCAAAGAGGCAATCAATGGTATATTCTTGCCCGGTAACGAGATATTGCGTAATGTAGAGGCTTTGGGCTTGCTTTTGCACATGCTTTTGATTTGGCGCATGGTTTGATTTATGCTTTGTATCACTTGCGTTACTTTTTTCACTTTGCCCCCCCCCCCGTTAAATCTGTATAGTATTGCTCTAGTTGTGTTTTTGAAAGTATTGTAATACCCGCACCACCGCGACCAAAGCGGGGCTTTAGCACGCCATGGTGGGTAAAAAGCGCGGTTTTTGGTGTGGGGATATTATGCGCGCGGAAAAAGCGATATGTTTTCCATTTATCAAGGAAAGTTTGTATGGTGCGGGGTGGTGAGATAAAAACTGCTATACCCTCTCTTGCAAGCTTTGTGCGGCGCATACTCCAGCCTAGCAGGCTTTCATCAAGGGTGGGGATAACCACATCGATATGATGTTTTATAAGCAACTCTTGCGTGTGCTCCCATAAATGCGCATCATTTGCGCGGGGCATGATGATAAAATCATCGCACAAGTGTGCTGCGGCGTTAAAATCACTAATATCACTGCCACACACTCTATGTCCGGCTGCTTTAATGGCGCTAATCATAGCCGTGCTTGTGAGGCTGCCGCTTGCTTCGATAAGGATATTTAGGGCTTTCACTACGCGCCCCCTTGCGTGCGCGCTTTTTTATGCGCTTTATCGCGCTTTAGCACCACATAGTAGCGACTCTCCTCTATGGTGCTATCAAGCTCATTGGTGCTTATGCGCTTATGCAGCCAAATGATAGAAAAGCCTGTGCTAGCAAAGAGCCGCTCAATCTTTGCTCTATCAAAAAAGCTTTGAATCGTGCCTTTTTCATGTGCTTCTTGGACTTGGATTTCATCAGTAAAGTAGGACGTGTTAAGATTGCTAAAGCCATGGGTGGATTCTGCGCCAATGAGTGAGACAAAGATATATTCTTTGCTTACGCGCGCGATTTCTTGGACAAGGTTTAAGGCTAGTGCAAAGGGCAGGGAGTCAAGCACGCCATAGCTTATGGAAAAATCAAAAAAATTATCGCTAAAAGGGATATGCTGCCCATCATAGAGGCAAAACTGCGGGCGGATAAAATGCTTAGATTTTCTATGGCTTTGCGCTTGTAGCTCTGCCATGGAAAGGGCGTTTTGTGAAATATCAATGCCATAGGCTTTTATACCAAATTCGCCCACGAGGATACTCTGCCTACCAATCCCACAGCCAAAATCAAGTGCTTTTAAGGATTGCTCTTTTTGGTAATTTTCAGGGAGTGCTGCGCCCTGTGCGTGCTGGGTAATGTTTGTAAAAACTGGTTGCGCGCTCATCTCATGCAACCTTTGGGATTTTGCCATTTCTTCATTATGCCCCCCCCCCCGTTAGTTGTAAAGCATTTTGCGCACTAGATTCTATATTTCGTATAGAATCTAGATTCTCTAAGGACGCACGCAAATGATTCTCTTGCGAATGTTTAGATGAATTGTGAGTAACGCCTATGCCGGATTGATAAAAATCCCCTTTATAAATCACATCGCAAAATTCCTCCTCGCCCAATCTCTTGCGGATAAAGCGATTTAAAAAGCGCACCACTTCTTCATGCGGATAAAATATGACATTTTCGCCACGCGCGTAGCTGGCGTTCCATTGGTCGATTTTGAGAAAATCCATATAACTCCTTTTGTTTTTAGATTTCTATAGAATCTAGATTCTGTAGCAAGCTGCGCAAATAGCCACCACAAAAACAATCACTATTGTTTAATAAAAAACACGCTCAAACTATCCCCCACCGGGAGTGGCGTAAGATTATGCGCTTTGGCAAATTCATCAACGGCTTGCTTTGTGCCCTCATAAGTGGGGTTAAAATAATCATCAATTAGCATTAGCCCCCCCCCCCGTTAATCGTGGATAAAAAAATTCGCAGCCGCTTAAAATAGGCTGATACAAATCCACATCGATATTGACAAAGCAAAATTGCTCATTTTCTGGGACTTGCGCGGCGGTCTCTGGGAAGTAGCCTTTGATAAAGTGGCATTTGTTGAGATGGGGCATTTTAGACTTGACAAGCTCCAAAGAGGTATCGCCAAACTCGCCTTTTTTAGCGGTAGAGAAGCCTTTTTGATTATCTAGCTCGCAGTCTTTGGCATTAAAGCCCTCAAAGGTATCTAGCAAATACAGCTCTTTAGTGCTAAACACACGATTAATATGCCGCGCTGTATCGCCTCTATGCACGCCAAGTTCAGCGCATGCGCCTTGAATGCCGCGTTTATTAAAGAGCATAGCTAGATTATTAATAAAGGCTATGCGCGCATGCACATAGGTATCTGCAAGCTGTGTATTAATCTTATCGCGTGGTATGTGTAGAGCTTGTAGTGTTTCTAGCACGTTCTTATACGCATAAGTGCCGACAAAAATTTCATCAAAAGGCGTATTTTGCAAGATTTCCGGGGCATATACGGGATAGTCTTTGCCCTCAATGGTTAGCGTGGTGTTTTGCTTTGTGGGATTAGAATCTATAAAGCCTAAAATATCATAGTCTAAGCAGATGTGTAAGGCGACTTGCGCGCCACGTGTGCCTGCGCCATAGATAAATGCGTTTTTCATACTTGCTCCTTTAGCGGTGAAACTCTAAGGAGCGCTCAGGCTTTAGACGCGTGCTAGGAAGTGGGGTTAAAGTTTAGAAGTATTCGCCCTCCTTTGGCAAGGGGTTTAGCTCATGGTGCGTGAGTAAAATCGCATCATCATAGGCTTTCACAAGCACACCTTGAGAATCTACGCGCAAAATCTTGCCAGATTCTATATTTTTTAGCGATACACTTACAATCTTTGCTTCCCACACTTTATAATGTGCGCCATTATAAAGCACTTCCGCTCCAACATAAGGCTTGCTTAATGCGCGGACAAGGTTATAAATGCCCTCCGCGCTCATTCTAAAGTCGATTATGCCATCACGCGCACCTCGCTTTCGCCAGAGGTTGGATAGGCTGTGATTTTGTGGGATAGTGAGCGATGAAAGGATTTGAGCAAGATTTGTATCTGCCCCCCCCCCCGTTAGTTGTGAAAACTGCGCATTTTGCGCGCTAGATTCTGTATTGCCTCCGATTTTAGTGTTTGCTAAAGAAGCATTAGCGCGCTCCAAAATATCAAGTGTGAAATCTTCAATCTGCTCCTTAGCTATCCTCTCCACGCGCGCGCAAAGGCTTGCGGCGTTGTCGCTAGATTCTATAGCAAAAGGCACTTGAGAGAGTATCGCGCCAGAATCTGCACCACTATCCATAACAAAAAAGCTCGATGCGCTCTCTTTAAGCCCCAAAGCTAGCGCCCAAATGATAGGGTGTCGCCCGCGATTATGCGGCAATGCGGCAGGGTGATAGCCAATGATAGGGCAAAGGTCTAATAGCGCTTGCTTAATAAGCGCGCTCCAGCCAAAGCAGTAGATAATATCAGGTGCGCAAGAGATGATAAATTCGCGCGTGGAGGCGTCATTAATATCGGTGGTATAAAAGGCTTTGATGTTGTGCGTGCGCGCAAGGGGAGCAATGTCGCAAAAATCAGCATTAAAAGGCGAGCTTTGCTTAGTTACCACGCCTGTGATATGCAGCGATGAATGCCTTTGGCTTAGGGCGATAAGCGTTTGCAAGCAAGCTTTAGAAAACGCCACGCAGCCGATAAATACGATATTCACTTGATAATCCCTTTTAAAAATGTGTAAAAACGCTAGATTCTATCTTTTCAAACATTAAAAATCTATATCATAAAATTGTTTTTTTAATATATTTTCAAGCGGATAGGTTTTTAAAATTTTATGCGTCTGCTCACTCGCTCCGCCCTCGCCATAGGGGTTTTTCACATCTTTTACTATAGCTTGAAATTCTTTACTTAATGCGCGATTAAAGGCATTAAAAATCGCCTCCTCTTCTGGCGCGCAATCAATGACAGAATCTGCCCTAATGCGCCCATTTTGCCTATCGCCTATGTTAATGGTAGCAATTTTAAAGCTCGGCGCTTCGCCCAAACCACTTGAGCTATTGCCCACTACGGCATTGACAAACTGCATCGTGCTAAGATAGCGTAGCTGCCCCATGGAGCTAAAAGCGATAGCATTTGTATGCGTATTCACAAATGTATCAATCATCTCATTAATCACGCGCCCATCGGTATCGGCATTTGCTTTAGTAAAGATATAGCCTATTTGGTGCGTTGTTGCAAAATGCTCTAATGCGCGTAAGAGTGCTGCAAATTGACTTTGTGCGGTGGCGTGTTCAAGCGTTACAGGGTGGAAAGTGATGAGAAAATTGTATGGCTTAAAAGTAAAATCAAGGCTAGATTCTAATGCGGCTTTATCAAGCAAGGGCAGGGATTTAATGCTATCAATGCCAAAGCCTCCGACATTAAATACCCGCTCTGGCTGTTCGCCTAGCTGGATTACACGCTTTCTATACGCCTCTGTAGCGACAAAATGCAAATGACTCATTTTCGTGATACTATGCCTAATTGCCTCATCAATTAGCCCAAAGGTCGCCTCGCCACCATGCAAATGCGCCACAGGAATGCGGCATATCATCGCGCTTGCCACACAGGCAAAAATCTCATATCTATCGCCTAAAACCACGATAATATCGGGCTTTAGCTCTTCATATGCCTCACAAATAGAGATTTGCGCTAATCCCATAGATTTGCAAATGCCTTGAGGTGTATCCGAGCTAAGCAGCATTTCGCATTTTTTGCTAATGGGCAAATTAATCTCGCGGTAAGTTAAGCCAAACTCGCTGCTTAAGTGCATACCGGTAGCGATGAGCTGCAGCTCTAAGTCTTTGTCATTATAGATTCTATGCGCTAGAGGGGAGAGTAGTCCCCATTCTGCGCGCGTGCCTGTGATAATGCAGATTTTACGCATATTGTGCCTTTGTGGATTGATTGTAAGCATTGTAATAAAAGTTCTTATACATAATGCTTTAAAGGCTAGATTCTATGAGCTGTGCTTGTTTATTATAAATTTATGCAATTTTATAGAATCTCAAGCATTTTTATTCAAAAATACGGCTTTTTAAAAATATGCTAAGTATTTAAAATTTTAAGGTTTGCGCAAGAGGTGCAAGTAAAAAGTAGGAGCAATATGCTAGATTTTGCCTTTATGTATCAGTGCATACCGCTTTTTAGCAAGGCTTTATATGTAACTTTATACATTTCTTTTTTTGGGATTTTGTGGAGTTTGGCGGTGGGCTTTGTGTGCGCTTGGATTTTGTATTTTAAAATCCCTTATTTGCGCTTTTTGGTTGCCTTTTATGTGGAGCTAGCGCGCAATACGCCTTTGCTTATCCAACTTTTTTTCCTCTACTATGGGCTAGGTAGCGTGATTGGCTTTAATTTAAGCAGCTATACTTGCGCGATTGTGGGTTTGGGCTTTTTGGGCGGAGGATATATGTGTGAAAGCTTTCGCGCGGGGCTAGAATCTATTAGCCATTCACAAATTGAGAGCGCGCAAAGCATAGGTTTAAAGCCCTATCAAATGATGTTTTATGTTATTTTGCCTCAATCTTTGGGCGTGGCGCTGCCCTCCATTGGTGCAAATGTGATTTTCCTCCTAAAAGAAAGCTCGCTTGTTGGCGTGATAGCTTTAGCAGATATTATGTTTGTAGCAAAAGATATTGTGAGTATGTATGCTAAGACAAGTGAGGCTTTTAGTATGCTAATTCTTTGCTATCTTATCGTGCTATTGCCCTTGTCTGTGATGTTTTCACTGCTTGAAGGATTCTATAAAAGGCGTGTGCTGTAATGGAGATTTTTTTTATTGGGTCAAATTTTGAGCGACTGCTGCAAGGTATGCTTTTAACGCTGCAAATTGCGCTTATTTCTATTATCTTTGCCATATTTTTTGGTTTAATACTAGGCTTTGTGATGACTTTTAGGAGCATTGTTGCGCGCGCGCTGTGTAGATTCTATCTTGAGTGCGTGCGCATTATTCCTATTTTGGCTTGGTTGTTTATTTTGTTTTTTGGTATCTCGCCTTATTTGAATGTGCCGCTAAGCGCGTTTATGTGCGCTATCATCGTCTTTAGCCTATGGGGTGTGGCTGAAGTGGGGGATTTGGTGAGGGGCGCGATTACTGCTTTGCCAAAGCATCAGAGTGAGAGCGGTAAAGCTTTGGGATTAGGGCAGTGGCAAATTACGCGCTATATTGTGTTTCCTCAAGTGCTAAAGCAGCTTTTACCCGCTTTTGTGTCGCTTTTTACGCGTATGATTAAGACTACTTCGCTAGTTTCACTGCTTGGCGTGGTGGATTTGCTCAAAGTCGGGCAGCAAATTATTGAGCTGAATAAATCTAATCCACAGGCGAGTTTTTGGGTGTATGGCGGGATTTTCTGCACTTATTTTTTGCTGTGCTATCCGCTTTCTTATCTTAGTAGAGTATTGGAGAAAAAATGTCAATGAATACACCGCTTTTGGGCATTTCTGCGTTGAGAAAAACTTATGATGGCGTGCATTATGTGCTTGATGATATTTCTTTGCAGGTGCAAAAGGGCGAAGTAGTGGTGATTTTAGGACCTAGCGGCTGCGGGAAAAGCACATTTTTGCGCTGCATTAATGGCTTAGAATCCACACAAAGCGGGGAGATTAGCCTTAATGGAGAGGTGATTAATACTAAAAACGCTAAGTGGAGCAGCATTCGCCAGCGCATAGGAATGGTATTTCAAAGCTATGATTTGTTTCCGCATATGAGCGTGATAGATAATATTTTGCTAGGACCGCTCAAAGTGCAGAAGCGCGCTAAAAAGGAGGTGCTAGCCCAAGCACAGAATCTGCTTAAGCGTGTAGGGCTATCGCATAAAATACATGCTATGCCAAAGGAGCTAAGCGGCGGACAAAAGCAGCGCGTAGCCATTATCCGCGCACTGTGTATGAATCCTGAAATTATGCTTTTTGATGAGGTTACCGCCTCGCTTGACCCTGAAATGGTAAAGGAGGTGCTTGAGGTGATTTTGGAGCTAGCAAGGGAGGGTATGACTATGCTTATAGTAACGCATGAGATGCGCTTTGCACAGAAAGTCGCGCATAGAATCTGCTTTTTTGATGAGGGGAAACTAGTCGAGGAAGCCTCGCCGCAAGCGTTTTTTACCGCTCCTAAAACTAAGAGAGCGCAGAGGTTTTTAAGTGTGTTTGAGTTGTAGGGGTTTGGCTTGGTAAGACCATGGGGCTTTTTATAAAAAGCAATAGCGTGGGAATGATAGAATCTAAATGTATTCTTGCGAATGTTTTATTTTGTAATCACCCACACATATTCACTAATAAATTTTTTACCTTTATTTTGATTACTCTTAAATCTTGGATAAGACATTTCTTCAAAAATCACTGCGCCATGTGGCTTTAAAATCTCATTAATTTCGTCTTTTTTCATTAAGCCCTCGCTGTTGTAGCTTAGGATA
The DNA here is from genome assembly GCF_000763135.2 of Helicobacter jaachi. NCBI lineage: Bacteria > Pseudomonadati > Campylobacterota > Epsilonproteobacteria > Campylobacterales > Helicobacteraceae > Helicobacter > Helicobacter jaachi. The sequence continues at coordinate 619,220 of NZ_JRPR02000001.1, forward strand.
GCAGTTTTAAAGTTTTTGCAAGCTATGATTGTTTCTAGCTCCGCTAAGGCATTTTGTTTATTACAGAATCTAGACTTTTGCCCTTGCCACTCTCTTAGCCCAGCTATGCCTTTAATGCTTGGATTATCATATCTTGCAATAGTTTCAAGTAAGTGATAATTAGGCGCGTATTGCCGTTGATTATATGGCGGGTCAAGATAAATTAAATCATATATTTGCTTAGAATCTTGGAGTATTTTTGTGCTATTAGCACAAAGGCAAATATGCTGTTTATCACTCTCTAAAAGCGTAATTTGCTTCAAATTAAAAGGTTTTAGGGCGCGTTTATCCCATATCTTACAAAAAGCAGCATACACACCTGCGACATTGGCAAAAAGCGAGATAGATTCAAGTAGGGTAGCAAGTAGTATAAAGTATTCATTTTCACTAATTTTATCTTGTATATGCCACTTTTCAATTTCTAAGCGAATAGCATCAATTTTACACGCATTATAGTCGCTAAAATATTGTCGAGGAGTGGCTAGATTTTTACTCCCACTAGGTGCATAATTTTGATAAATAAAGCCTTTTTTAGATTCTAAACTATTAAGATAAGCCAATACTTTTTCATAAGGACGATTTAAGTGCCTTTTAGAATCTCCAATATCTTTTAGCCCTCTAAATCTAGGCTCTTTATTATTTTGCAAATATGCCCTTTGTAAGCAGTATGAAAGATATAATAAATCACAGCTTGTAATACTAAAGCCCTTCATTTTAAAAAATCGCCCTACACTTGTGCTGCCTGCAAACATATCAAAAAAGCTTTTTGTAGTATCGCAAGTTTTTATAACATCATGCTTTAATAAAATCTCATAAATATTTGCTACTAATTTTTCTTTATTTCCTATAAAGCGCATAAGTATCCTTATCTTGATGGCACATTTTTGGCGCATAATTTGTAATGAGGACTTCTTTAGTTAGACTTTTATCTTTATATTTGCTTTGATAATTTGCATTGGTGTAATGATGTGAAATATTGCTTATAAAATAGCCTCTAGATTCTATCCACTGCTTTAAAATATGGTTTTCAATTCCTTTGTGTGTTAAAACATTTGAAAGGGCAAATTTTACTCCTTTGGAATCTAGCTCCTTTAGATTCTCTAAAAGACTTATTTCTAAACTTTCACTCCAGCCACTAAAGCCTCTTTTGCCATCATTATAAACGCCTTGCGTAATTAAATAAGGCGGGTCAGCATAAATAAAACAATGTTTATCTAAATGCATAGAATCTAAAAATACTCTAAAATCAAGGCTATAAAAAATCATATTTTTTCTTTGCAAAATTTGAATGAAATGTATTAAATTTGCCATCATATTTGCGTTAAAGTTAGAGCGATTTTTGCCAAAGGGATTATTAAAATTATGCGAATTATTAAAGCGAATTTGATGATTAAAAGAAAATGCTATAAGTGCGAGTAATTTTAAAGGCTCTTTTTGTGCATTGTAATCACTTCTTAGGGCAAGATAGCCATTTTTATTTTGCATATCTAGCTTGTAAAAATTAATGATAGATTCTATATTTTTAAGCGTAGAAGCCAAAGTATTTTGTTGCAAATATTTATAAAGTTCTATTAAAAAACTAAGATTATCATTGCAGATAATTTTTTTAGATTCTATATTAATAGCCACATTGCATCCTCCGCAAAATAAATCTATAAAAGTATCTATTTTTTTAGGGAAAAGTGGCAGAATTTGAGGCAAAATCTTATATTTTCCGCCTATGTAATTAAGCGGTGATTTATGGTATTTATTTATAGAATCTAGCTTTTGTGTCATTATTTTTTCCAAAAATTAATTAAATTTGTAATGCTTAAAATAAATATTTTTGGAGCCTTAATGCCCAAAATAATATTTCCATTTTCATCTAATAAAAGTCCTATTTCTGTTTCTAAGATATTTGCTTTATTGCCTCCATAAAGCACTAGTGTGCGAATGATTTTATATGCTGGATAATATTTTTTAATATATTCTTGCTCTATAAAATTGTAATTTTTTAGCTCCTCTATGCCTTGTGCTTTATTTTGAAATTTTTTACCCTCAATATTAATAATTTCAAGATTCTGCACATCTAGCAAAATTAAATCTGGTATAAACAATCTAGCATTTTTATCTCCTGCCTTATAGGCTTCTCTATTTTCGTATTTTTGCAAAGGGATATGTTCGCCGCTACTTGTTAAAAAATAGCTCTTTTCGCAACCTGCGTGATTTTCAAAAATGGCCTTAGCATAGCTAAAAGATTCTATAACCATGTGAATAAAAATGCTCACTAATTTTTCGCCCTTTATCTCATAGTGCCAATATGCTTTAGGCAATTTAGTTTGTGGCAATGTTAAGCCTTGCAAAGATATATTGAGCTTATTTGCAATGTGTATAAATTTATTATTTTTCCCTAAGTGATTTTGATTTAAGCCATGAGAGATGATTTCAATATCACCATTAAATCTAAGCTTTCTTAAAACCGCTGCTATACCACTAATAGCTCCAATATTTGGGTCGTGCGAGAGTGAGTTATTTTTAAAAAGTCTGCCTGAAATTTGGATTTTACTAATATCATAAAATGGCATTTTATTATGACAAATACTTGTATCGCTATCATAAATTTTTATTATATTAATGGGTGTATTATTTTTGGGAGGCTTTCTCATAGCATTTTTAAAATCTATCAAATCATCTACATCTTTAAAGGGTTCTAATATATCAGAATCTACAAATTGCTTGCCCACAATTTCAACGCCCAAAGTCCTTAAGATTTTTGTTCCAAAAATTGAAGTTTGCGTAGGAGTTTCTTTTTGTTCAATTTTTAGATTATAAAACATAATTTTTATAGTGCTAGGATAGAAAAAGTCTAAATAAACAAATTTAGTAATTCTTTGATAAACGCCTGTGTTGCGACTTTCTTTATCATCTGTTTTAGTTTCTTCAATCGCATAAATAGGGGAATCTTCAATATTTGGCTCATTTTCTTGGAAAAACACTAAATAATCTACAAAACTACTATTTCCGCTTATAATTTTTAGATAAATCTTATCAAATTGCTTATTTTCTATCCCTATAATTTCGTAATTAAAAGTAAATTTATTGTTTTTTACAATGGGCAAAATTCTAAGATTATTTATAAAAGCACATAGTTTTTTATCTTGTAAAAATCTTTTAATGATAAAGTCTAGCACATCTATTTTAGGGCGCTCTTCAGTCAATATCCATAAATTCATTTTTAAACCTTATATTTTAGAATCTAAATTATATCATTTAAGTTTTTTAAAATTTATAAAACACAGCGCAGCGCTATGTTCATGGGCGTTTTGTGCCAAAGCTTAGTATCACTAGCATTTTGCGCTCTCTTTGTGGCTTTGGGAATTTGTGGCTAGCTTGCTTAAGAATGCGCAGGGCGGCTTGCTCTAGCTGCTTATTATCACTTTTTAGCACCTGCACATCGTGCAACTCCCCATTTTGAGTAATGCCAAATTTTAGCCTTACCTCGCCGCGAATGCCCTTAGCTTGGAGTGATTGCGGATAAACATACGCCCTATCGATAAGCTCATAGATTTTTTGCGCGTATTCATCGATAATATCTGCTTGCTCATTTGCCTGCATAGCCTGCGATGAGCTGCTTGCCTGCGCGGAGGGCGCTACAGAATCTGCCAACTTAGAATTCATAGGCTTAGAATCTGTATGCTTAGATTCTGTAGATTCTGTGGCTTCTGCAGATTTGATATCATTTGCAGATTCTGTAATACGCGAATCTTGCGCCCTTTCTTTGCGCGGCATTTTTGGAGTGTCTTTAGATGCTTTAGATTTTTTGGGCTTTTTAGGTGGCGCAATAGACTTTGATAAAGGCGTTTGTGGTGTAGGCTTAGAAATAGGCTGCTGCGTGGGTGTTGGCGCCTCTTGTGCGCCCTCAAAATGGCTAAGCGCGATACTTGTTACTTCATAAGGCGTAGGGCGCGAGAGTAGCGCATAGAGAGTATCAAACTGCCAATACAGGCACAAAAACGCCAAAAGATACAGCACGCACGCGCATATAAATCCTAGCGTTTGGGAGCTTAGAGTGCGCATTTGGCTACAAAATAAATCCCGCCATTTGGCAGAGGCACAGCCTCCGTGCGCACATCATAGAGCCGCTCTATCATATCTGTGTTAAGCACCGCAGCGCGTTCCCCAAAGGCAAGCATTTTAGCATCTTTCATCATAAGGATTTTATGTGCAATGCCGCACTGCTCGGGGTGATGCGAGGTAAGTAGCACGCTTTTACCGCAATGGCGCACAATCTCAAGCAGTGTAAAGCAGCGTGATAAATCAAGCGCGCTCACCGGCTCATCTAAAAGCAAAAGTTCGCATTCTTGCGCAAATGCCCTAGCAATGAGTGCGAGCTGCTGCTGCCCACCGCTAAGGCTAGAAAAAATACGCTCGCTTAAATGCGCCATTTCAAAGCGCTCTAACATCTCATACGCGCGCCTTTTGTCTGCTTGAGTATAAAACCACGCTTGTTTGGCAAAGCGCCCCATCATCACCACTTCAATGACCTTAAAAGGGAATATAATATGGCTAGACTGCGGCACATAGGCAATTTTATTCGCCCTCTCTCGCGCGCTTAGATTCTGTAAATTTATACCATCAATGCCAATATAGCCACTATATGAATAAAGATTAAGAATACTTTTTAAAAGCGTGCTTTTGCCCGCACCATTGCGCCCTAGAATGCAGATAATCTCACCCCTTTGCATACTAAAGTTTATGTCTTCTAATAAGTGCGCTTTGCCTATTTTTAGGCTTAAATGCTTCACTTCTAAAATCTCATCTCTCATAGCGCACCTTTTGCATAAGGATTAGCACAAAAATAGGTATGCCAATAATCGCACTCACCAAGCCTATGGGGATTTCAACGCCAAAGCTCGCGCGTGCTATGCAATCGCACAGCAGCAAAAAAATAGCGCCAAAAATAGCGCAAAAGGGCAGCATAAAGCGATGATTTGCGCCAATAATAAGCCGCGCGATATGTGGCACCACTAAGCCCACCCAGCCAATAAGCCCGCCTACTGCCACACTTGCACTCGCTAGCAATGTCGCCATAATCACAAAGCCAACTCTTAAAGCCTTGACATTCACGCCTAGCGCATACGCGCTTTGCTCATCAAGATTTAAAATATCAATATGCCTAGCGCCTATGATAGCAAATATAAGCCCTGCTACAAACACCACAGCCAGCAGCACAAGCGGTCCAAGCTGAATACTTGCCAATGAACCCATAAGCCAAAATACGATATTTGGCAGCGTATTATATGGGTCGGCTACATATTTAAGAATGCTCATTCCCGCGCCAAAAAACGCCGAAGTAATCATACCGCCAAGAATAAGCATTAAAATACTCATACTATTGCTAAAAAGCCGCGCTAAAAGTAAAGAGCAAAGCATCGCCAAAATGCCAAAGCAAAAGCACATTACTTCAATGCCAAATAGCCCAAATCCAAGCACCATAGCCAGCGCTGCGCCAAAGCTTGCTCCACTCATCACGCCTAAAATACTAGGGCTAACTAAAGGATTAGCAATAATGCCCTGATACAGCCCACCGCTTAGCGCCAAAGAAGCACCCACGAGAATAGCTGCACAAATGCGTGGCAAGCGATTTTCAAATAAAATAACGCTCTCCAAACTATACTCGCCATTCCCATAGGAGCGCAAAAGACTATAAATATGTGTGAGTGAAATCTCATATCGCCCAATGCCAATAGCTATGATAAAGCCTAGCGCTAGCACAATGAGCGCTAGACAAATAAGCAAAATTTTAGTTTTGTTGCTCATTTTCCTGCCTAAAGGGGATAAAGCACACGCCAATTTCGCGTTCATGCTCATATACAATGCGATTATTGATAAGTTGAGAATCCACATAGCGCGTGATTTTCTCCATATCAGGCTCACCATCATGCACGCGGATATTCCACACCACATGTTCAATCGCCTCTTCACGCGAGGCATCAAAGATATAATTAGCATTCTTGTAGCAATGTTTTGGCTTAGGATAGCCTAATTCTTTAAGCCATTTTAAGACATCAGGTAAGCCCACAGGCAGCAAAAATGTTAAATTATGCTCCTTAAAAATAGGCTCTAAAAATGAGCTAGCCCTCCTGCGCCCCCAACCCACATAGCAAAATCCTTGTGTATAGCTATGCAGTGCTTTTTCAAAGCTTTTTTTATTATTAAGTGCGGGCGTCATTGAAGCAAAGGTAAGCTCAATAGGCTCAAGTTTACTTAAATCTAGGCTATCCCATGCGCTATGCAGGGCGATTACATTTGCTAAGCCCAAATCCTTAGCGTCATTTTCTAAATTTGCTAGCATAGATTCTGAAATATCACTCCCATATATGCGCTTTGCTAAAAAGGCGAGCTGCAGGGTAAATCGCCCATTCCCACAGCCAATATCAAGTATAGTTTTATCTTTAAAGCTAACTCCACAAGAGGCAAAAAAATCTAAAATCTCTAGCGTATCAGCTGTGTCTTTTTTAAAGCGCGGAAAGCTTTTTGCCTTTTGGTTCCATAGCTGCCTCATTGTATGTCCTTAGAGTCCTTGCAGGCTCGCATAGTCCTCATCGCTCAACTCACGCAAGAATGTAGCAAAAAAGGCTTTGGCTATGCTTTTTACCTGCGCATCATCGAGTAAATCGGGGTGCAGCTTAGAAAACGCCCACAAAAAGCCTATATTTTGCATTACACTAGGCGGGAGCGTGAGCCAGTTGCTAGGCGTTGAAGGCGCGTAATAAAATCGCTTATTTTTAATCGCATCTAGATTTGCCCAATTAGCGCTAGGATTTTCCTTTAGCTCCTTATACAAAGGCAGCTCACGCACAAAAATCACTTGCGGATTAATCTTAGCTAATAGCTCAAAATCAATATACGCAAACTGCCCACTTTCGCTTAGCATACTGCAAGGCAGGGCATTTGTGCCGCCAAAAAGTGATATAGGGATTACAGAATCTAAATCTCCACTTTCTTTTAAGCACACCGACTTTAGCCCATTCATATCCGCTGCGAAATATACACTTGGGCGATTTTGCACCTGCGCATTGAGCTGGGCGAGCAAGTCTTGGTTACTTTTAAGCGTTTGTAGCAGTAATTCTGCCTTTTGCGCTACTTTCTGTCCGCAAATATTATTTATGCCATTGTTTTGGGAGAGCGCATCGGCGTAAGATTGCACGACACTGCTTAAATCTTTATAGCTAAACGCAGGGACTTTCACCACCTCAATGCCTGCCTTTTGGTATGGCTCCGTGATAGATTCTAAAGTACCCTCACCAAAGAACACCACATCAGGCTTATGTTTAGCTATCTCCTCAAAAGAGAGCGTGCCTTTGGAGAGCACGCCAAGCACAGGCAGCTCGCTCACGCCCTCAGGCATAAAGGGTATATCCTCTGGGTAGGGTTGATAGTTTAGCCCTATCATACCCTCTGGATAGAGCAGCTCTAAAAGCACTGTGAGCGGAGGTACCGTGCCTAAAGCCCTCTTGCAGCTTGCCCTCTCTTCAGCGCTTAAAGTGGGCAATGCGCCGCTTGTAACATCTGGCGCATTTTGGCTCTGCTGTATAGAATCTGGCGCGCTAGATTCTATGCTAGATTCTGTATTTTGCTCTTTATCTCCGCAGCCTGCAAATATAAGGCTTATAAACACACAGGCAAAAATATACTTTTTCATAATTCTCCTTAATTTTTAGAATCTATACTCGATGCTAGCGTAGATTCTGCGTCCTGCTTGATAGTATCCTGCATAATAGTAGTAGTTTCTATCAAGCAAATTATACGCTCCTACGCTTAACTGCAAGCTATCGATTGGGCGATAATTTGCCTTAATATCCACTAGGAAAATGTCCTTATTCTGCGTGCTTTGTGTAATCCACATTTTATCTTGGTATGTAGCAAGCGCGCTTATATCAAACTGCTTAAGGGGTGCAAGTGTAATATTACCATTGACAATATGGCTAGGGTAACCTAACTGCGCGCGCGTTTCGCCACTTTCAGCCACTCTTTTAGTGAAAGTATAGTTCGCACCAAAGCTTAGCCTTTCATCAAAAAGCCCTTGTTGGAAGCTCACTTCGCTACCATAGGAGTAGCCCTGCGCGATATTTACATATTGGCTGCAGTATGTTACGCCATTTTGTGTGGTGGGATTACTACACAAAGAGCCATCTACTTGCTTTGTGCCAAACATATTATTCATATCATTATAAAAGGCTGCGAGTGTGAATTTGGTGCTTTGATAGTCAAGGTCATAGCCCACTTCGTAGTTAATGCCAGATTCTGGCTGCAAGTTTGGATTGCGCACAGTGCTACCCCATATAGTTGAATAGCGGTTGCGCAAATTAATAAGCTTGCTTTTTTTGCCAATGGTTAGGTGGAAAGTAGAGTAATCCCCTGCATTTGCATACATAATACCTTGCAATGTCCAGCCTTGCTGCACAGGTTTGCCTGCATTTGGCTCATCAGCAATGCTTACACTTAGCACATCATTTCTATCATAGCTGCCATTGAGTGCAAAGCGGAATATACTATTTAGCCTTTGGGCGTATTCAGCAAAGATAGAGGTGCTAAAATCACTTAAGTCCGTGCTGCCTGCGGCTTCGCTATTAGCGCCATAGTCGTTATTTTTGTGATTGTCATTGCGTAGATTGACCCCCATATTAAAGCGCTTATCCGCATCAAAATCATAGCCTAGCGTGAAAATACCACCTATGCTATAGTCATCATACACGCTCCTATCGCCCCATGCGCTACCATTGCCACGGCGCACCATACGCAAATCATTATAGAAACTATCATAATACACTTTGGAGTTTAAAGAGAGTTTATCACTTATTTGTGTCTGCCCTAGATAGTAGGCTGTGATTTTATCATAGTTGGGCCAATCCCACACGGGACCCACGCTATTAACATTAACTAAGCCTCCCTTTTCACCTTTTTGATAGATAAAATTGAGTGAATATTCATTATTTTCATCAGCTTGATAGCCCACTTTCGCGCGCATAGTGTGATTTTTGTAATAACTATTGCGCTTTTTATCTCTATCAGGTTCATTGATAGTTTCTGTAAAATTGCGTGAGAAATTAAGCGAATCCCTATCAGTAAAGGCATAGCTTGCCTGCATATAGTATTTGCCCATATTTGAGCCTACACTCAGGGCGATTTGCTTTTCATTATTGCTCACAAAGCCAACTCTGCCCATAACTTCTAGCTTATCTTTTGGTTTAGAGGTGATGACATTTATTGCGCCCCCTAGTGTATTCATACCATAAAGCGGGCTTGTATATCCCTTAGATACAGCAATTTCACTAATGCCAAAGGTATTAAACTGCGCAAAGTCTGTGTTATTATCATAGATTGAATGCACAGGCACGCCATCTAAAAATAATCCGATAGATGTGCGCCCAAAGCCGCGTATTTGAATGCCCGGCTCGCCTCTTTGCGCGCCTTGTCCATAGCCAGCAGGCGCATAAAATACGCCAGGTGTGTAGCGCAGAGCTTGCGCGACATCATTTGACATAGTTTTGCTTATATCTGCTTCAGTGATAGTGCTTACCGTCGTATTGGCTCCGGGCGAGCTTTTGCTCACTTGCTCAATGCGCCCTAAGTCGTAGATTCTATTATCTTTATCCTCTTGAGCGGCTAGGGCATTAGCGCAAAGCGCGCTTATCATTGCCCCCCAAGTGAGCATAAGCATACTTTTTTTAAAGCTTGCTTTGTGTGATTGCGCCTTGTGTGATTGCGCGGTGTGGTTTTGTGTGTTGCTTGGCTGCATACATTCGCTCCTTATGTTTAAAATTATAGAGCGCACATTGTAGAGCGATAAAACTTAAACTTATATTTAAATTTATATAAGTTTTACTGAAATGTGAGTGTGTTTTTACATAATGTGAAAGTTATAGAATCTAGAAAACAAAATCGAGCAGATTCTATAAATTTTATAGAATCTAAACCCACAAGCACCTTGCGCAGCAGATATTCATTTGCCTTGCTTATGTAGCATTGCGCTTATTTTTTATAAAGGATTTTGTGATGTATAGAGCAAATAGCGGCTTTGGGCGTATTTTAAGTAGCGCAGGTGATGTGCTTTCCAAAATTTTTAGCGTGCAAAAAAGCGAGGTTTTAATCTTAACTCTAAGCTTACTTTTTATTTTTCTAATCTTTGCAAGCTATGCGATTTTGCGCCCTTTGCGCGATGCACTGGGACTAGAGGGCGGGACAGAAGAGCTAAAATGGCTATTTTTAGCCACTTTTATTGTCTGCATTTTTGTCTCAAGTCTATCTATGTGGCTTAGCAGCGTGGTAAAACGCAAGGTGTATGTGAATGCGATTTTTATATTTTTTGGGCTAAATTTGCTTATATTTTATATCGCCCTATTTTTTATAGAATCTAACTCAAAAAGCAGCGCATTTGTGTGGCTAGCGCGCATTTTTTATGTGTGGGTTAGCGTGTTTAATATGTTTATTATCTCTAGTGCGTGGAGTTTGCTAGCAGATATTTTTGATAAAGAAAGAAGCCTTCGCCTTTTTGGGATAATCACTGCTGGGGCAAGTCTAGGCAGCATTCTTGGGGCAAGTAGCGTTAGCCTATTAGCCAAAATTTTAGCCGTGCAGAATTTTTTGCTACTTTCAATGCTGCTTTTAGCCCTCTCATTAGTGATAAAGTTTTTTTTATTAAAGGAGGGATTTAGGATTTTAGATTCTAAAAATTTAGAGAATCTAGATTCTAAAAATCTATCGCAAAAGCAGCAAGACTACATCGCGCGCTTTAATACTCCGCTAAAAAGCAAAAATATTTTTTCTGGCTTTAAAATCATTATAAAATCACGCTTCTTGCTGGCTTTAACCGGCTTTATTTTGCTGCTTACTAGCATTTCTACTTTTCTTTATATGGAGCAAGCAAGAGTGATTGCAGAGCTTTACCCTCGCGGCGTGGAGGGCGCTAGAGAGGCGCGCATAGCGGCATTTGCTAAGATTGACTTGGTAGTGCAGATTCTAAGTTTTGTCATTCAAATATTTTTTACCGCTAAAATCGCTAAATTTTTAGGGCTAAAATGGCTTTTGGCACTTTTAGGATTTGCCTTAAGCGTGGGATTTGTCACACTTCTGATACTGCATAATAGCCTAGGCGTAGCACTTTTGCCTATTGCCATAGTGATGAGCATACGGCGTGTGGGCGAATACGCACTAGTCAAACCCGGACGCGAAATGCTATTTGTCCCACTAGATTCAGAATCTAAATATAAGGTCAAAAATTTCCTTGATACTGTGGTCTATCGCGGCGGTGATTCGCTTTCATCACAAGTAGAATCTGGACTAATGAAAATAAGCCTATCTGTCACACTGCTTTGTGGCGCGGCATTATCGCTACTTTTCGGACTTGTAGGATTGTATTTAAGCAAAAAATATGATAAAAATGATTTTAAATAAGGGAGATAATTATAAAGGAGAGATTATAGAATCTAGATTTCTATAATTCCGCGCTATTGCTTTTTATAAAAAGCCGCGCGGTCTTGTTTTCGGGCAAATGAATTGCCCTGCAACGCCTAAAGTATAAAGTTATAGCTGCTTAAAGCATCTATCAACTTGTTTTTTGAGGCTAGATTCTATAATTGTGTAGCAATTTTATTTTCTTGTTGTGGGCGTATCATGCACGATTGTCACTTCGCCTTTAATATCGCTAAGTATCGCACACGCCGCCTCTGTCGCACTACCAATCGCAGCGCCCACCATCGTAGTCACGCCACTTGCAAGCCCCGCCACATACACGCCATCTTTTACCTTTTGCCTGCCGCTCCACTCTAGGCGGATTTTGTTTGGCTTATTCATTAGATTATGCGGCTTTACGATGTCGCCAAAGCCCTTGATATTAAAATGCCCAGCGCCAGTAGCCAGCACGACATAGTCACTCTTAAAATCAATGCCGCTGCCTTTGGTATGCAGACTGCCCTTTTGGCCGCTAATCTCCTCTACCACGCCATCAAGATACTTCACATGCAAAAGCGAATCAATTTGCTTTTTAGTATGCTCGATAATCTCCTTATACTCCACGCCACGCGGGAACATCGCCACATTGTAAATCGCCACATTTTTCAAATCCGCCTTGCCCTCATCAATGATTGTGATGTCAAAGTCAAGCTCACTGCCTTTCGCCGACGCCAAGACAAGCGCAGCTGTAAGCCCCGCAATACTACCACCTACGATAACAACTGATTTTTTCATACTTTATCCTTTTAAGTCAAAATTAAAATGGATTAGATTCTAGCAAGGATAGATAAATCAAAGAAAAACTCAAGATTTATATGCCAAGTGCGCCATTAAAGTCATTTTCGACTTTGAGTGCATCTAGCGCACCAGCTATCATACCGCGGTGGTGTGTGGCGTGATTGAACGCTGCCCATACAAATTGATAGAGTGGCTTAGTCATACTCGCCCAAGGAAAATCAAAGGTTTTAGTAGGGCTAAAGTCTGCTATAGCACTCACTACATTGATAATATACTCATCAAGCTCGCCACGCGCTGAAAAAAGATTGTTGAGATTTTCTGTTATTTCTGGCTTTAGCTTAAAGGGCTGCTCGAGCATAGCCTCGATTTTACTTTCACTTTGAATATGCGTAGTGCAAAGCGGGGCAAAGTAGTTTTTGAAAAACAAAATATCGCCAGTGGTGTAATGCACGATAGTGCCGGCAATAGATTTATCGTGCAAGCCTACATCTTTAAATAAAATATCCTCATCTAACCTATCAAGCACGCTTATCATTTGCGCATTTGCTGTTTTATTATAATGGCTCATAAGCTCAAACAACGCTTTCATTTTCGCTCCTTTTTTGTTGAAATTGAGCTATTATTGTAGCACTAAAATGATTTGTCTTAAAGAATATCAAAAGAATGTTAAAGGGGGGAGACTATGGATTTTACACTAGCGTTTGAGGGCTTTGATATAGGCGCTGGGGCTATGGTGTTTTTGGCGTGTGCGGCGTTTGTGGCGGGCTTTATAGATTCTATAGCAGGGGGCGGAGGTATGATTACTATCCCTGCATTGCTTTTTGTGGGCATACCGCCCTTGCACGCGCTTGGGACAAATAAGCTGCAAAGCACTTTTGGGAGCTTTAGCGCGAGCGTTACATTCTATAAAAGAGGCTATATCACTTTAAGGGCGCATTTACCTTATGTGATAGTTGTGTTTGCTAGCTCTATACTTGGCACACTCTGCGTGCAGGCTTTTAGCGCGGATTTCTTGCGCAAGGGTATTCCTTTTTTGCTTATCATTTTTGCCTGCTATTTTCTTTTTTCGCCAAAGGTGAGTGAGAGAGCCTCCCACGCGCTTATAGGGAGTTTTGCTTTAGGCTGTGTGCTTGGCGGTATTGGCTTTTATGATGGGTTTTTTGGTCCGGGGACTGGCTCATTTTTTATGCTGGCTATGATGGTGCTAGGTGGATTTGGCTTGTTAGAAGCGCTTGCTTATGCAAAATTATTTAATTTTGCAACTAATCTCGCATCGGTTATTATGTTTGCCTATGGGGGAAAAATACTATGGGGAGTAGGGCTAACTATGGCATTTGGGCAGTTTGTGGGCGCGCATTTAGGCTCACGCGTGGCTATGGGATATGGGGTGAGGGTTATTAAGCCATTAGTGGTGTGCGTATCGCTTGCTGCGTGCGCATATCTCTTATGCAAGGAATATGTTAATTCACTTTGATTTCACCTTATTATTATAGAATCCTTAAGTTTTTAGATTTTAAGCAAGATTAAGGAGTTTGTATGAAGTATTTGGGCGTAAAGGTTTGTGTAATAGCGGCGTTATTTTGTGGCGTGGGCGTGAATGCAGCGGATTTTAGTAAAAAAAGTGATGATGATTTGGTCAAACTCTCTGGCGTGGTAAAAGTAGAGGAGTTTGTGGATTATGAACTCGAAGTAGCAAAGCGCTTAAAAGCAAAGAGTGAGAAAGACGCGCAAGCATTTAAAGAAAAGCTTAAAACTCAATTTGAAAAAGCGACAGAAAATCTCACCGTAAAGCAGCTTAGAGAGTATAGAAAAGCCACGCGTGAAGCCATGCAAAAGCATATTGAGAAAATGAGCGCTAAAGAGCTAAAAGAGAGTGGATTGCATGCTAGAGGTTGCAAGGACTGCAAAAAAGACAAGGAGGGCAAAGATAAAGAGAAATCTTGCCAATGCGGCAGCCATAAAGATGCCAAAAAATAGTGCAGATTCTATAAAAGTAGATTCTATACATTAAAGGCATAAGCTGTGCTAGGGGAAAAGTATGTCGGCAAAAATTTTATTGCTTGAAGATGACTTCGTGCTATCTGAAATCCTGCTAGAATTTTTGCAGGAGCAAGGATATAGCGTGCGGCTTTGCGATAATGCACAAGATGCGTTAGAATGCGCGTATGAGCAGCATTTTGATTTGTGGGTGCTAGATGTGAAAGTGCCGCAAGGCAGCGGATTTGATGTATTAAAGCAGCTCAGGGCGTATGGCAGGGAAACGCCTGCGATTTTTATCACTTCACTTGATAGGATTGATGATTTGCAAGATGGCTATCAAGCGGGCTGTGATGATTATCTCAAAAAACCCTTTGAGCTTTTAGAATTACAATATCGCATAAGCACGCTGCTTAAACGTTCTTTTTCGCACACTTCTAATGATTGTATTTTGCTGCATAATGGCTTGCGATTTGGGATTGTAAGCCAGCTGCTGTATGATAAAAATGGCACGGTTATCCCCTTAACGCAAAAAGAAATTTTGCTTTTGTCACTTTTGCTGCAGCACAGGGGGAGCTATGTCTCTCAAGAGATGATTTTTAGCACGCTATGGGCGTATGAGCAAGAGCCAAGCGAGATGAGCCTGCGCGCGTATGTGAAAAATCTGCGCAAGATTTTGGGTAAAGATAGCATTTTAAACCAGCGCGGGCGTGGGTATTGCTACATCGAGGATACAAAGACAGATTATGCGTGATAATACAAAGCGGGCAATTATTCAGATTCTATGTTTGTATCTTGGCACGACGGGCATATTTTTAGCGGTGCTATTTTTTTCACTTTATGCTAAAGAGGAGCGCTATCTCATCTCGCAGCAGTTTCATAGCTTGCGCGAAAAGAGTGTGGAGATTTATGAAATTTTATATGGCGATGAGACAGATTCTAAGCTTATACATAAACAGCTTGAGGAATACATTACCATGCCTGTGGCTATTTATGACAAAAAGGGACAAATTTTTTTTGATACCCTGCACACGCCGCTTACGCCTAAGGAGTATAAAGAGGGCTTTGCTAAAAGGGGCAATAAGGTTATCCTTGAGATAAATCCCTACAAATATCGCAAAATGCGCCATAAAATTTTTATCCAAGATGATTCGCTAGATGGTAAGATTGTACTTGTGCGTTTAAAAATGATAGCGTATTTTATCCTTTCACTAGCCCTTGCTACGATTGTGGCGTATTTTTTAGTGCGACTTTTTTTAAAACCATTGCAAGAAAAGATTAATTCGCTTAATGCGTTTATTAAAGATTCTACGCATGAGATTAATACGCCCCTTAGCATTATTCTTATGAGCATTGAGACATTGAGTGTAAAAAATTTAAGTTCTGTGCAGATTCAAAAAATAGAGCGCATTAAGCTTGCCTCAAAGAGTTTAAGCCATTTATATAAGGATTTAGTGGCGTATAATTTTCCGCATAGTATTAGCAATAAAGATGAGAATCTAGCCCTTGATGTGCTATTAAAAGAGCGTTTAGAGTATTTTGCGCCATTTTTTGAGCAAAAATCTATCCAAATACATAGTGACATTCAGCCAAGTAGCATTGTAGCAAGCGTTGAAAAAATGAGCTGTGTGGTGGATAATCTTTTAAATAATGCCATTAAATATAATAAAAAAGGTGGCAAAATAGAAGTGATATTAGCAGAGGGCAGGCTCGTAGTGGGCGATAGCGGCTGCGGTATGAGCAAAGAGGAGATAGATAGAATCTTTGAGCGATATGTGCGCTGCAATGAGTTTCAAGGTGGCTTTGGCATAGGGCTAACGCTTATTAAGCGCATTTGCGATGAGTATCATATAAAAATTATTGTCCAAAGCACGCCAGGGCAGGGCAGCATATTCACACTTTTATGGGATACGCATAAAAAATCATAGTCAAATCACATTTTAAATAAAAACAAAGTAAGCTTGCATGTAATTTTACGCGTTTTTAAAGCAGTATCAAGGAGCGTTTATGCAAGAGCCTATTATTATGATTGAAAAAATTGTGCTTTCATCTATTTTTTTCTCTCCTGAAAAGTTTGAGGAAATTTCTGCGGAATTAAAGCCTGATGATTTTATCTATCCCGCGCATAGGGATATTTTTGAAATGTGCATATTTTTAAGCAAAAATAATTTGCCACTAGATTCTGAATTGCTGCTGGCTAAAAAGCCGCCAAATAAGAAAATCACGCAAGAAGAGTTGCTAGAGATTTTAGCCATTAATCCTATTGCCAATATTGAGGCATATATGAGCGAGATTAAGGAGGCGAGCATTAAGCGCGAGCTGTGCTCTTTGGCAAATTTTTTGCGTGAAAAATCGCTTGATAATAATCAAAATGTAGAGGAGATTATCGATGATGTGGGGCGCAGGCTCAATGATGTAGCACTAGGCAAGGCTCAAGATAATATTTATGATGCGCAAGAAGTGATTGTTGGCGTCTTAGAGCATTTGCAGGAGTTAAAAAATCGTGGCAATCGCGTTGTAGTTGGGCTTGATACAGGATTTAGAAAGCTTAATCGCCTCACTACAGGATTTAATAAAGGAGATTTAATTATTGTGGGTGCGCGCCCATCGATGGGCAAAACTACCTTTGTGCTAAACCTTGCCCAAACGATTTTAGATTCTAAGCAAGGTGTGGTTATCTTTAGCCTTGAGATGCCCTATTTGCAGCTAGGTATGAGAATGCTAAGCGCTAAGGCTTCTATCCCATTACAGAATCTACGCACAGGGAATTTGACCAACAATGAGCTAACCGATTTAAGTGCGATAACTAATCAAATGCAGGCGTGGGATTTGCACATTGTGGATACTTCAACATTAAGCATTGCGCAGCTAAAAGGGCGGCTAAGACGCCTAAAAAGGCAGCATCCACAGATTAGTATGGCAATTATTGATTATTTGCAGCTTATGAGCGGGGGAAAAAATGAAATAGGCAAGCAAGCAGAGATTTCTGAAATTTCGCGCGGGCTTAAGATGTTAGCGCGTGAATTAGAAATGCCAATAGTTGCGCTCTCTCAACTTAATCGCCTTGTAGAAACGCGCGATGATAAGCGTCCTATTTTGTCGGATTTGCGAGATTCTGGAGCGATTGAGCAAGATGCTGATGTGATTTTATTTTTATATCGCGATGATGTGTATGCGCGGCGTGCGGACAAAGAGCGATATGCAAGGCTTAAAAAAGAGGGGAAGGAGAAAGACTTTAAGCCAGAGCATCAAGAGCGCGAGATTGAGCCAGCAGAGATTATTATTGCTAAAAATCGTAATGGCGAGATTGGCAGCGTTGATGTGCAGTTTAATAAGCGTTACACGCGCTTTGAGGATAAGCCAGATGAGCAAAGCCGCGATATGAGCGAAACGCGCATTGATGGAGAGGTATTTATGCAAGAGCTACAAGAGATAGATAAGCCTCAAGTTGATGTGCCTATTTTTTAATATCAGTGCAAGATTCTATAAAGATTACTCAATCGCCCTTTGAAGTGGAGCTTTTTAGCACAAAAAAGCAATGGCTCATCTTTTTATGCGTGTGTATTTTGCTTTTTGTATGGAATATGTGGCAAGAGTATAGGCAATATAGAATCTACACCGCCCCGCAAGAGACACAAGAGATTTATGCACAAGTCATCGCGCAATACACAAAGGCAAAAAATGGCAAACATTATGAAGTCTTAAAGCTAAAAACTAAAGATGGGCAAATGCTCTACACAACGAGTAGAGAGGATATTCAAAATATATTATATCGCTTTGTTAGAGTGTATGGCAAAAGGCTTGAATGTAGCTTTGTGCAGTATTTGCAAAGCTGCTTTTTTATGGCTTATTATGTAGCGCTAGATGCAAAGCGCGATTATCGTGATAATATAAGGGCGTGGATAGATATGCAGCATACAGAGCCTCTGATTGCTTCACTTTATAAAACGCTTTTTATAGCAGATTTTCTTCCGCAGGTATGGCGCGATTTAAGCAATAAACTAGGGATTGCGCATTTAATTGCTATTAGCGGATTTCATTTAGGGATTTTAAGCTTTGTCATAGGCGGCTTTTTAAGCCTTGTGTATAGAATCTGCCACCCTTATGTGAGCTATCGCAATAAATATTTTGACATTGGCATTATAGTGCTTGTGTGTATGTTTATGTATTTGCTTGTGCTTGATTTTTCGCCCTCGTTTTTGCGCTCTTTTGTTATGGCGATGTGCGGGTTTTTTATCGTGTATAGTGGGGTTAAGCTTCTATCTTTTAGGTTACTTTTTGTCGTGGTGTGCGTGTGCATAGCATTTTTTCCGCGCCTTATTTTTAGCGTGGGTTTTATTTTGTCTGTAAGCGGCGTGTTTTTCATCTATCTTTTTATGCGCTATTTTCATGCGGTAAAAAGTGCTTTTGCTAAGTTTGTGGGTATCCCTATACTTTTTAATGTGCTTATTTTTATTGATATTTTGCCGCTGGTGCATTGGTTTTTCCCTTATTTTACGCCTTTGTGCGTGCTGTGCATTCCTTTAAGTCTGCTTTTTGTGGTATTTTTCCCTACGATGCTTGTCGCTCATAGCGTTGGTGTGGGATTTTTGTGCGATAAATTTTTAGCGTGGGCTATGCAATTGCATATTGTCTCTATTGATTTTTACACGCCTTGGTGGCTTTTGGGTATATTTCTTGTGCTATGTGCGCTCTCTATGCGTTATAAAGTAGCATATTATGCGCTGCATTGTGTGGGATTTGGCTTATTTGGCTTTTTATCATGGCGATTTTATGCGTCTAATTTATGGTGAGTAAGGCTAAAATAAATATGCTTTTGTTTGCCTAGTTGATGATGTGAAAGATTTAAAAACGCGCTATGCCCAACGGCTAAAAAAATCGCATCAAATGCGCTATCCGGCAGGCTTTCAAGCAGTGAAATGCCATAGGTTTCTTGCACATTTTGCTTCTCTGCTATGGGGTCATAAATGCACACTTTTGCGCCATATTCTTCAAGCTCATTTTTTACAAGTGGGACTTTGGAATTACGAATATCAGGGCAATCTTGCTTAAAAGTAATGCCAAGTATGAGAATGCGGCTTGATAGAATCTCAATTTGCGCTTTAATCATAAGCTTAATGATTTTTTGTGCGATGAAATGAGGCATAGTATCATTGATAAGCCGCCCAGAGCTTATAACCTGCGGATAGTAACCAATACTATTCATTTTATGCGTGAGATAATAGGGGTCTATGCTTATGCAATGCCCTCCCACCAAGCCGGGCGTAAAAGGGAGAAAATTCCATTTTGTTTTTGCCGCCTCAAGCACCTCTAGCGCGTCAATTTCTAAATAATCGCAAATAATGCACATCTCATTCACAAAGGCGATATTTAAATCGCGTTGGGCATTTTCTATAATTTTTACCATTTCAGCAGTTTTGATTGATGAGACGCAATGCGTGCCAGCGGGGATAATAGAGGCATATAGAGAATCTACAAAGCCAGCAGCCTCCGGCGTAGAAGCAGAGGTGATTTTGCAAATATTTTCAAGCGTGTGTATTTTATCGCTAGGATTTATGCGTTCAGGTGAGTAGCCAAGGTAAAAATCTGCATTAAGCTGCAGCGATGAGGTGCATTCAAGCATATGTTTGCATTCATTTTCTGTGCAGGTGGGGTAGGTGGTTGATTCATAAATCACTACATTGCCTTTTTGCAGCACTTTGCCCACTAGCTCGCTTGCATAAAGTAGTGGTGATAAATCAGGCACCTTATACGCATCAATGGGTGTGGGCACGCAAATGATATATACATTAGCTTGCGCGATTTGATTGAGATTGGCGCAAAATTGCACGCTAGATTCTATAATTTGCTTTGTTTCTACCTGCGCGGTGGTGTCAATGCCTTGTTGCAATTGCTCTAAGCGCTTTGTGTTTGTATCAAAGCCAAAAGTAGGGTAGCGCTTGCTAAAAGCTAGAGCAAGCGGCAAGCCCACATAGCCCAAGCCAATAACCGCCACGCGCGTAGATTCTAAAGTAGGAAGTGGCACATTCATATTGATACTTTCTGCAATGTATCGCCGCATAGGCGGTAAATACTTTTATCATAGCTATCATGGGCTAAATTATTTTCATCAAAAATAAGCCTCTCTCCTGCTTTATCTACCCAGCCAATTTGGCGCGCGGGATTACCCACATAGAGCGCAAAGCTAGGAATGTCTTTAGTTACCACGCTGCCAGCACCTATAAGCGCGTATTCTCCAATCTCTACGCCGCATACAATGGTCGCATTTGCACCAATGGAGGCGCCATTTTTGATGATAGTTGGGCGAAATTCATCTTTGCGCGAGATAAATGCGCGCGGATTTAGCACATTAGTAAAAACAACGCTTGGTCCCAAAAACACATCATCATAGATTCTCACACCCTCATAAATGCTAATATTATTTTGTGCCTTTACATTATTGCCAATGCTAACATTTGCGCCAATCATACAATTTTGACCAAAGGAGCAGTTCTGCCCAATCACACTGCCGCTTAAGATATGACAAAAATGCCATATCTTGCTCCCCGCTCCAATGCTTACATTTTCATCAATAATGCTTGTGGGGTGGATAAAATATGACATTTATGCCTCTATATTGAGCGGGTGATAATCGCCCTTAAGCCCAATAGGCTCGCTATGGCGGATATTGTGTATAAGCCTAATAGCGTCTTTAGATTCTGTGCAATTAAAGCCCTTGCCACATAGAATCTGCTCATAACTTTTTGTGTGCAAGTCATTAAAACCCTCACTAAATGCAAATTCTTCTCCCTCTAAGCTCAAGGCGCGATAGACTTTTTTTTGCTCACTTTTGCAAAAGTGTGGCAAAAAGGCTTCATTAATGGATAAAAACCAGCGCACTCTAGCATGCTCTAAGCATAATAAGCCGCTTGCTGTGTGTTCATTACGAATATGCACGATACTTTCTTTTGGCTTGCCAAAAATCCACAAGAGCATATCAAAAAAATGCACGCCAATATTAGTTGCCACACCTCCGCTTTTGCTCTCATCGCCTTTCCATGATTGAAAATACCACCTCCCGCGCGATGTGATGTAGCTTAAATCAACATTAAATACTTTTTGAGAATCTTGCCGCAAAAGGGCATCGATGTGATTTTTGAGCGCAATGATACTGCTGTGCAGGCGTAATTGCAAAATCGTATAGATAGTGTATCCGCTTTCTTTTTGCGCCTCTATGAGTGCGTCTAGATTCCAAGGATTAAGCACGATTGGCTTTTCACAAATGGCACAAGATTGATTGCGTAGTGCTAAGCGGATATGCGTGTCATGCAGGTAGTTTGGCGAACAAATGCTTATAAAATCAAGAGGAGCTTTATGGCGCTTGCGTTTATCAAGATAGCGCTCAAAGCGTTCAGATTCTGTAAAAAAATGCGCTTGTGGAAAATAGCTATCCAAAATCCCAACTGAATCATGCACATCAATGGCGCAGAGTAAATCGCCATTATTTTGCTTGATGGCCTGGAGATGTCTAGGGGCGACAAAGCCGCCCACACCGATTAATCCAAAAGTTTTATGCAAAACTTCCATATAAAAATCATTTTACCTCAAAATGCACAGGGTCGGATACTATGGTTTTAAAATTTGGTAAATCTCTACTAGCTTCTGTGCGAGAATTGTAAGGACCGATGAGATACTTAGTCGTAGGTTGCCCATTTGATGTGCCTGCATACACGCGGTAGCTATAGTTGCTTATTTTTTTCAAAAACTCTTCACTTGGCTTATTAGCAAATGAGCCTACCTGCACATAGAATCCTTTCTCTGCCACCTGCCCATTTTTAGAAGTATCCATACGAGGAGCGGGGACATTCTCAAAAATATCGCTTATATTGTTTGTATTATTTTGTGCTACTTGAGCGGGCTTATTTGGAGTTTGGGCATTTTGAGCTGGCTTTGGATTCTGTGCGCTCTGTGTTGCTTGCGCACTTTGTTTTGGCTCTGCTTTTTTAGCCTCTTTAGAATCTGGCTTTGCTTCAGTTTTGGGCTTTGCGGGTAAAACTGGCTGATTTGGCTGGCTAGCTGGCTTTGGCTCTGCTTTTTTAGCCTCTTTAGAATCTGGCTTTGGATTCTGCGCGCTTTGTGCAGGTTGTGCTGGCTGGATAGGCTGTGTAGGCTGGGTATTTTGCGCTAGATTCTGTGAAGATTGATTTTGCGCTTGATTTTGAGGGTCGCGGCTGCGAATATCATCAAGAATGCGCTGGAATGGGTCTTCACTAGTTTCATTGCCGCTAAGTGGCACATTGACAAAATCATTATTTTGTTTATTAGATTCTATAGGTGTTAAGCCATTATTTGCCGCTGCTTGGCGCTCTCCTAACTCTTCTTCATCGCGCGTGATAACAAACACCACAGCAATAAGAATGCACAAAAACACCAACGCCATAGCCACCATCATCATAAGCTTTTTGGTGCGGTTTTGTTTTTGCAAGTCATCATCATTAATCAAAATATCGTTGAGTTCTCGCTTTGTATCCATATCTTACTCCTTTATATTTGGTTACATATATCTTGCCCACGACGCGCCGCGCTCTTTTGCATACACATCGTAGGGCAAGGCTAGTATATTAAAATTGGCTGGAAGCTCATCATTTGGGAATACTCTCCATTCTTTTGGGCAATGCTGGGCTAACTTCATGGAGAGCATTTTGACTAAGCGCTTGCCCTCATTTATCTCCGTATGCCCTTTATGCACATACAAATGCAGATGTCCGGGCGTTTTAGAGCAAAACGCTGTGAAGTTTAAAAACCCCTCATCGCGCAGAAGTAACTGCGCGCGGTGATAGAATCTTTCAGGATTTCGTCCATTGTAATCAAAGACAATATTTTCTACCTTTGTGCCTTTGCTAAGTAGCAAAGAATGCGCGATGGCTATTTCCTTGCGAAAGTGCTTATTGATAAGGGTAGAAGTAAGCATTGCATCAACTCTCTCATATTTATCATAGAGAATCCTCCCCATATGATTTACTTTTGTCCCCAGCCCGCTAATACGCTGATAGTAGTGCGATGTATCCATCTTAATCAGCTTGAGGTCCATTTCTGTCACGACTTACCCCCTAATATATTGGTCGCTCATAGATTCTAAAATCTTTAGCAAAATCTTTAATTTGTGATTTAATTTTGGCTTGCAAGTCAGTATTGTTAATATCATCAAGTATATCCGCTATGCGTCCCCCAATCCACTCAAACTCCTTTTCTTTCATACCGCGCGAAGTAAGCGCAGGCGAGCCAATGCGAATCCCGCTTGTAACAAAGGGCGAGCGTGTCTCACCTGGAACGGTATTTTTATTTACCGTAATGCCTGCATTCCCAAGTGCTAAATCCGCATCTTTGCCGCTAAAATCATTATGCAGAAAGCTCATAAGCACAAGGTGATTATCACTCCCACCGCTCACAAGGTTGTAGCCTCGCTTTACAAGCACTTTGGCAAGGGTTTGGATATTAGCTTTAATTTGTTTGGCATAATCTTTCCACTCTGGTTTAAGATTTTCTTTAAAACCAATCGCCTTGCCTGCGATAACATGCATAAGCGGACCGCCTTGAATGCCGGGGAACACAGCCTTATTGATTTTAGTAGCAAGCTCCTCATCGTTACTAAGAATAATACCCCCTCTAGGCCCTCTCAAAGTCTTGTGTGTAGTGGTGGTAACAATATGGCAATGTGGGAAAGGATTAGGATACTCGCCTGCGACTACAAGTCCTGCCACATGAGCGATATCACCCATAAGATAAGCCCCTACAGAATCTGCAATCTCGCGCAATCTCTTAAAATCAAGCTCACGCGTATAGGCTGAAAAGCCGCACACTAGCACATTTGGCTTTACAACTTGGGCTTGGAGGGCAAGTTTATCATAATCAATGCGCCCATCAAGCTCCACGCCATAGAAAAAGCTTTGATACAACTGCCCTGATGTGCTTACCTTTGCCCCATGTGTGAGATGCCCGCCATGGCTTAAATCCATACCTAAAATTTTATCATAAGGCTTTAAGATAGCCGCATACACTGCTGCATTAGCTTGTGAGCCTGAATGCGGCTGCACATTGGCAAACTGCGCACCAAAGAGCTTTTTGGCGCGATTAATAGCAATCTCCTCTATTTTATCCACAAATTCACAGCCGCCATAATAGCGCCTGAATGGATAGCCCTCCGCATATTTATTTGTCAAAATGCTGCCCATAGCTTCCATCACGCTTGGAAAAGTAAAGTTTTCGCTAGCAATCATCTCCAAATGGTCATTTTGTCGCTCAAGCTCTTTTACTATAAGCTCAAATATTTCATAATCTCGCTCTTTCATCGCGTAATCCATTACTTCTCCTTGTGTGTTTGTGGTGAGTCTTGAGCGGCCATTATATCAAAATTTGGCTTAGTTGGCTTTAATGCAGGGAATAAAATTACATCTTTAATCGTTTTTGCATCACTTAAGAGCATAATTAAGCGGTCAATCCCTATGCCTTCCCCCGCAGTGGGCGGCATTCCATACGCTAATGCCCATACATAATCTTCGTCCATATATTGTGCTTCTAAATCGCCCTTTTCTTTCTCCGCTACTTGGGCTTTAAATCGCTCTAGCTGGTCTAGCGGGTCATTTAGTTCGCTAAAGCCATTAGCAATTTCTTTCCCTCCGATAAAAAGCTCAAATCTATCTGCAATGTCTGGATTCTCATCATTGCGCCTAGCTAATGGGCTAATCTCAATGGGATATTGTGTGATAAAGGTGGGATTAATAAGCTTACTCTCTACAAATTCATCAAAGGCTTGTGCTAAAAGCTTGCCATAGCTTAGGGCATTTTCTACTTTTATGTGCTTACTTTCAAGGAATGCAAGGAGTTTATCCTTATCTTTTACAATGTCTTTATCTAATCCGCCAATTTGCACAAGCGCATCTGTAAAGCTTAGAATCTGCCATTTGCTAAAATCAATTTGCATATCATTAAAGTTTAGAATCTGCGGTAAATGCAAGCTTTCAAGTAGATAAGCAAAAAGTTCTTTGGTGAGTGTGATTAAATCTTCATAAGTCTTATACGCCCAATAAAATTCAATCATACTAAATTCAGGATTATGCGAGTGGTCCATGCCCTCATTGCGAAAATTGCGATTAAGCTCAAAAATAGCCTCAAATCCACCCACAATCAGCCGCTTAAGATACAGCTCTGGAGCAATGCGCAAATACCGCTGTACATTAAGCGCATTATGGTGTGTGATAAATGGGCGCGCATTTGCTCCACCCGGAATGGGGTGCAGCATAGGCGTCTCCACCTCCAAAAAGCCCTTTTGCTCAAAAAAACGGCGCACACAGGCAATAATTTGAGAGCGGAGTTTAAAGGTTTCTTTGACTTTTTCATTTACGATTAAATCCACATAGCGTTGGCGATAGCGCAGTTCAACATCACTTAGCCCATGAAATTTTTCAGGCAGTGGCACAATGGATTTAGTAAGAATGCTAAAATGTAGTGCGTGAATGCTTAACTCGCCCGTTTTAGTCACAAAGGCATATCCGCTTACATTAACAATATCCCCCACTTCAAGGATTTTTTTAATGTATGCAAAATCCTCGCTTACATCATTTTTGGAAATATATGCTTGGAGTGTGGCGCTCTCATCTTGGATTTTAATAAAGCACGCTTTGCCCATAAGGCGGATAAAGCGCACGCGCCCGGTGATAGATTCTATAACTCGCTCATTTTGCGCAGGCTCACTTTCTTGCGGGAGGGATTTTAGATGCTCATATTTATGCAAAAAATTTTTATTGCTTATGGTGCGTTTTATGGCGTTCGTGTAGGGATTAAGCCCCTCTTGGCGCATAAGCTCCATTTTTTTAATGCGTTGCTGGATATAAAAGTTTGAAAACATTAGCCTACCTCTATTGTGGAGATTGTGAAGTGTGAGAATCTGGAGCTAGATTCTGTGTTGGCTCACCTAAAGTGTTATTAAGCCCATCTTGTAGCTCATTATTATTTAGAATCTGCGTGCCTAGCGTGTTTAGATTTTCTTGCGCTTCTTGGACTTGCTGCAGGTTCATAATGCGCACAGCAAGGCTTTTCATCAAAGGAAATATGGAGCTATTTTGCTCGATATTTTGCGAGAAATTTTTAAGCCAGCCAATTTGTGAGATACCAAAAACGATAATAGAAATGAGCAAAAATGATTTACAGAATCCAAAAAGTAAGCCCAAAGCACTATCAACCACTGCTAAAGGCGTGAATTTCACCATACGAAAAACAATCTCTCCAATAAACAGACACAAAGCCCAAATGAGTGTGATGAGAATAAGAAAGCCCACCAGCGCATTAAGCTCCAAAGAGCCTAAATCATAAATGCTGCGCGCAAACCACTCACCGACATTATTATAGAATCTAGAGGCAAAAAATATACCTAGCAAAATGCCTAAAAAACTTGCCAAGCCGCGTATAATGCCCTGCCAAATGCCTTTTATGGAAAGTAAAAGTAGTAAGACTAAAATACCAATATCAATATAGCTTAGTTTGTCCATTTGTATCCTTTTAAGATATGTGGTAAAAATGCAAGCTTTTAAAAGTCGATATATTAAACGATTTTGCGTTATTTTACAATAGTTTTAGCTTATTTTTTGGTAAGGTATTTTACAATCACGCGTTTTTAGCCTTAAAAATTTATTATTTTCATTAACGGGGTTGATAGCAGGCTTAGGGATTGATAAAAATGGGGTGAAAATGAATTTTTTACACGCATTAAGCAGACAGATTAAAAATTTTAGCGAGCTTGTCGCGTTTGAACATACGATTTTTTCAAGCAGTTTTATTCTTATTGCCATGGTGGTAGCTAGTATGCAAAAGCAAGGCAGCGTGTGGTGCGGCTGGGAGACATTAGCGCTTTGCGCGTTGGCTTTGGTGAGTGCTAGAAATTTTGCTATGGGCTTTAATCGCTTGAAAGATAGGGACATTGACAAGGCTAATGCACGCACAAATACTCGCCCAAGCGTTGATGGGCGCATTAGCCTTGCGGCTTTAGTTATGTTTAATGTGTGTAACGCGCTAGCCTTTGTGCTTGTGTCCTATCTTATTAATAGCCTTGCATTTTATTTGAGCGTGCCATTTTTATTGATTTTAGCACTATATTCTTATATGAAGCGCTTTAGCGCACTTGCGCATTGGGTGCTTGGCGTGTGTTTGGGGCTAGCTCCATTGGCTGGAGTGATTGCCATTATGGGAGAGATTACGCTATGGAGTGTGCTTTTATCTATTGGAGTGCTATTTTGGGTAGCGGGCTTTGATTTACTTTACTCATTGCAGGATATGGAGTTTGATAAGCGCAATAATTTGCACTCTATCCCGGCGTATTTTGGGGTAAATGCGACATTGTGGATTTCGCGTTTGTGCCATATTGCGGCGGTGGGATTTTGGGTAGCTTTTGTAGATGTGGCAAATTTAGGCTTCCTTGCATGGCTAGGCGTTATATTATCAGCCTTTATGCTCTGCTATGAGCAATATTTAGTAAAAATACATCTTAAACATATCCCCAAAGCATTTTTTGTAACTAATGGCTATTTGGGCATTATGTTTTTTGCGTGCGTTTTGCTAGATTCTATAAAGGCGATGTATGGATATTAAACAGATTTTGCAAGCGCATAATATTCATACACGCATTGTGCCAGCAGAATTGCAAGTGAGCTTTTCTATGCTTACTGCAGCCAATGAGCCTGTATTTAAAAAAGAATATGTCTCACTCTCCCAGCACCGCTATGGCTCAATCACGCAATGGCTTAATAAAAATAAATCCAAAAATCGCACAGAAGATACCGATGAAGTGCTGCTAGAATTGCTTGTAGAGCTGTATCAAAAGGTAGAAAATATCGAGCAAATCCTCTATAATCGCGCTAAGCAGTATGTGCCGCTAGAGCATGAATGTATCGCAGATTCTATAGGGCATAGTGTGATTTGTGTGCCAAGCACGGCTTTTACAGAGGGGCAGAAATATTATTTGCGCGTATTTTTGCCTGTGTTTCCGCAGCGCTATATTGGTATTTTTGCGCGCGCTATTGATGCGCAAATAGTGGTTTTTGAGCATATTCATCAAAGCGATATGGAGGATTTTGATAGTTTTGTGGCACAAATGGAGCGTTCAATGATTTTAGATTCTAAAAGTTTGCCAAAGGAGTAGATATGTTTGGTATTTCAATGAGCAGCATGGGTATGATATTTTCGCTTATTTCCATAGGTATTGTGTGCTTGATTGCCTTTTTTAGCTATACGCGCAATTTGGATTTATTAAAGCGTATTAGGCGTTTTGAAAAGGGTGTAGAGGATATTAACAGCGAGATTTTTAAGATTCATAAATGGATAAAGGATAGTGAGCTTGAAAATCAGCTTAGCTCCACCGCCCTTAATACCAAAATCAAAACAGAAAGCATAGACGCGGTAAATAATGCGCTAGTTGGCGTGTATCGGCAAGTGGAGATTTTAGAGGCAAATATGAATAAAGAGCGCGATTATGTGGAGGAAAAGCTAGTGAGCCTAGAAGAAAAAATCCGCGAATTTGGCTATTTCCCCACTTCAAGCACTAATATTGATGAAAAGCGCATCATTAGTATGTTTCGCGATGGGTGGAGCATTGATGCCATTGCTAAAGAAATGCGCTTAAGCAAAGGCGAGATTGAATTCACGCTTAAACTTGCAGATATTAAAGAATAGTTTGCAGCACATAGCTATGATATGCGCAATCAATACATAAATCAACTTAAGGAGAGGGTATGAGGAGAGTTTATGCAAAAAGGGTTGAGCTACTACAAGAATCTACAACTATCGCTATTAGCACGCTAGCTAAGGAGCTAAAAGCTAAAGGGCAAGATGTGCTTAATTTTTCTGCGGGCGAGCCTGATTTTGACACGCCAGAAGTGATTAAAGATGAAGCTATTAGGGCATTAAAGAGTGGATTTACTAAATATACGCCTGTGGCAGGTATCCCAGAGCTGCTTGATTCTATAAAGGATAAATTATCTCGCGAAAATGCCTTGCATTATGAAAGAAATGAAATTCTAGTGAGCAATGGAGCAAAACATAGCCTTTTCAACACCTTTCAAGCGCTTGTGAATAAGGGCGATGAGGTGATTATCCCAGCTCCATATTGGGTTACTTACCCAGAGCTTGTAACTTTTAGCGGTGGGAAGCCTGTAATAGTGCAAACAACGGAGATGAGTGATTTTAAAATCACACCAAAGCAGCTTAAAGATGCTATCAGCAATAAAACAAAAATATTTGTGCTAAACACTCCCTCAAATCCCACAGGTATGGTTTATACTAAAGAAGAGCTGCAGGCTCTTGCAGATGTGCTTAAAGATACAGATATTTGGGTGATAAGCGATGAAATGTATGAAAAGCTCATCTATGGTGTGAAATTCACATCAGCGGGCGCTATTAGCGAGGATATGCTACAGCGCACTATTACAATCAATGGTTTAAGCAAGGCAGTGGCGATGACAGGTTGGCGTATGGGCTATCTTGCTTGTAAGGATAAAAAGCTTGTCAAATTTATGGATAATTTGCAAAGTCAATGCACCTCAAATATCAATTCTATCACGCAAAAAGCCTCTATTGTAGCCCTAAAGGGTGAGGCAGATAGTGATATTGAGGATATGCGCAGCGCGTTTGAAGAGCGTATGCGCTTTGCAAGTGATGCGATTAATAATATACAATTTTTGAATGTGCGCCAGCCACAAGGCGCGTTTTATTTATTTATTAATATCTCCCAGCTTCCTCAATATGGCGCAGATTCTATGAAATTATGCAAAGACTTGCTCACATCGCAAGGCGTAGCGCTCGTGCCCGGTTGTGCGTTTGGAATGGAGGGCTTTGTGCGCTTATCATTTGCTTGCTCTTTGGAGCAGCTAGAAGAGGGTGTGGCGCGTATTTCACAATTTGTCAAAACGCTTTTGTGAGAGTTTGCTTTTTGTGGGATTTAAGAGAAGTTGTAAAAGTAAGATAAACAAGTGCTAGATTTTATGAGAGGACATGGAGTTTTTGCCCTAGCGCTTTGTTTGTGTATAGGCTATCTTTATTTGAGTAACACTGCACCAAAAGCAGAGCTTGACTTTAATAAACTCACTCTAATCCCGCTAGATTCCTATAATTCTCACTTCACCCCCCCCCCCGCATAATCCTACACAGAATCTAGATTCTAAAAGCATAGAAAATATCATTTATTTTGATATTAAAAATACGCAAGCCTCTGCGCATGCAAGCGCAATAGTGGATATTTCAAGCATAAGTGCAGCAAGCTTTATGCTTTTATATTTTGGCGGTAGCAAGGAGGGGGCTAGAGATGTGGGTATTTATCAAAGTTTTTTTACGCCATCTAAGCAAGATGGGCGCAATTTTGGCACTTGGAGTGAGCCACACCGCCTTTTAGACGCAGATAGTCTCTCACAAATGAGCGGAGTATTTATTAAAAAATTAGGTAATCCCATTACCTTTATGGATACGCAAGGCAGGGCGCATATATTTGTCGTAGGCGTGAGTATGGGTGGCTGGGCGACTAGCAGGATTTATTGGCTTATGCTGGATAGAAAAGATTTGCACACTTTGCACTATGTGAAAGCATTGCATATAAGCCCATTTTTAAATATCTCCCACCTTGTGCGCACGCCTGCTATGCTCACAAATGAGGGAGGCTTTATTTTGCCTATTTACCATGAGCTAGCGCGCAAATATCCGCTTTTGCTTACGTTTAGCCCACAATTAAAGCTAGATTCTATCATGCGCCCTACTCAAATGACTGCCCTTTTGCAGCCTAGCTTTGTTCCACTTAGCGCGCATACAAGTATTGGCATTTATCGCACTTATAAAATGTATGACAACACACTTTTTGTAAGTATATGCGGGAGCGAGTGCGTTACAAAGCCTAGTAATCTTAAAAATTATGACAGCTCATCAGTGCTTTTTAGTATGCAAGATTCTATATTTTTATTGCATAATAAACCCTCTAGCGCGCAAGGCAATAAACGCGAAGAGCTCTGGTTGTATAGGTTAGATAAAGTAAGCCTATCAGATTCTATAGTGCATTTTAAAGCACTTTTTATGCTTGATAATTTGCCATATAGTGAGGTGTCTTATCCAAGCGTAGCCGTAGGAATGGAAAGTATGGGAGAGACCATAGGAGGGGAGTTTGTGAGTATTGCTTATACTTATGGGCGCAAATTTATCCGCGTGGCGTTTGTGCCAAAAAGTAAGCTTATAGCGCATATAGATTCTAAAAATATAGAATCTAGCAAGGATAATAAATGAGCTTCATAGTGTGTATGGGGATTAATCTAGCGGTGCTAGCTGGTATAGTGTGGTGCTTACATAAGTGGCTTTTAAGGTGTAAATTACGCTATGTTCTAGGAGGTATGTTAGCGTGGCTTATTTTATTTAATGCGCCTATATCTGGCATATTTGCTACATCTAGTAGTTTTTATGTAAGTTTGTGTGGCTATATGTATGCTTTGTTTGATACGCCAAGTTTTATACTCATACTTTTAAGTGGCATTTATCTTGCGCGTTTTGTATGTGCAATGTCCATAGTGCGCGTAAGTAGCTCACAAAATTGCATAATAGAATCTAAACACACAGAATCTAGCACGATAAAATCTTATAATCCAAAATCTCGCGCAATAACATCTAGCGTTATAGAATCTAACATTATAGAATCTAGCGCCACGCACCCTGCTTGGCTATATTCCGCGCTATATACGCCATTTTTCCCTCCGCGTGTGCAGTATGTGTGGATTGGCTTTGGGCTAGTGCTTTATATGGGATTTTTAGGCTATTTTGTCGATATTTACCATTTAGGGTTTAAAATGCAGCTTTTTGTTTTGTCTATTTTATCCATTTTCTCCTATATTCTATGCGCGCGCAGTGGCTTTTTGCTGCTTATTTGTATGCTCGCGTATGGGCTTAAGATTCTAGGTGATATGAATATTTTTAACTATTGCATTGACCCATTTTTGTGGATAGGGTGCATTATCGCAGCAATACTAAGGTTTGGTGGGGTGCTTGTGAGATTTTACTACGGAGGAAAGAATGGAGAGAAAGTGGCTTGAGAAGCTCTTAATTAAATCAATTATTTTTGCCCTATTTTTATTTTTACTTTTTTTTGTATTAAAACTTTGCTTTGTGCTTTATAGTGGCGTGTATAATGGCGCCATAGGTGAGGCAAGGTGGAGCGAGTATTTTGGCGCATTTTTTAATGGCTTGCGCTATGATTGCCGCTATATCGCAGGTTTAAGCATTACATATTTTGTGCTAGGACTTATATTCTTTTGGACAAAATTTCGTTGGTTTGTGCTGTGGATTTATGCGCTTTTAGTGGTGGTTTTGAGCCTTTTTATAGGCATTGCTGAAATGGTTTTTTATGAAATCTTTGATGATGTGTTTAATGCCAATTTGCTGGGGCTTATTTTTGATGACCAAAGGGCGATTTTCCACACAGGTATAAGCGGGCAGTATGGCATTAGCTTTAAAATCATAGCGTGGCTACTACTTAGTTTTGTATTTATGTGGCTTTATACAAAAACATTTAATGCCATATCGCGCGAGTATGAGCGCAATAGTTTTCATTCAATCCGCCGCACACATAGGGAATCTCCGCTGTCCTCTATTATTTTGTTTGTGATTTTTGCACTTTTTATGATGATATGTATTAATTCTGCTTTTAGTTTTAAGGGCGTGAGTTTAGACCAAGTCATTAAGCCTGTTGAAAATAACTTTTTACGCAAGGCTTCACCCGGGGCATTTCGTGACTTATATTTGGTGTATCGCGGCTATGCGAAAATCTCAAATTCCCACTTTAGTGACTATATTGAGCAGCGTCCCACCGAAGTGGTGGAGGAGTATTTTGGGCTAGATTCTAAAGCGCAGAGTTATAATCTTAAAGATTTGCTTGCCAAAAAGGTGAGCAATACCGCAGGCAAGCGCATTGATTATGTGTTTTATATCGTAGCAGAGAGTTTAAGTGAATGGTATTTTGATGAGGAGTTTGATGGTATTGGCTTAAGTGCTGGACTTAAATCGCTTTTGCAGGATAATCATGGCGCAAAAATTGGCGTGTTTTTAGAAAATGCTGGCTCTACGATTAAAAGTATGGATATTCATCTCACCGGGCTTTTTCAAACAGAAATCCCTGTGAATTCAGTCATCGGCACGTTAGAGCCTTTCATCACTTCCACAGGCGCAATTATGCAAAATCTAGGCTATAGGACTAATTTTTACTATGGCGGCAGCGGTATTTGGCAAAAGCTTGACCAATACACTGCCTCACAGGGCTTTGAGCAGATTTACTACAGCACGCACATTATTAATAATGCTAAATTTAATGGCTATCCCTCGCCCTATGAAGGATTATGGGGAGCGTATGACCATCATCTTTTTGCCCTGGTGCGAGATAATGTCTTCAAAGAGCGCAACGCGCCAAGTTTTAATATGATTCTCACTACTTCTAATCACCCACCTTATGATGTGCCATTAGAGCAATTTGGCGTGCCATTAGAGCAGATTAGGGATTTTCTAGCGCATAATCCACGCTATGGTGAAAAAGGCGAGCGACTTATGGGGCATATTTGGTATGCCGATAAGGTTATCACGCGCTTTATTCAAGATGTCTCGCGCGTGCTGCCAAACTCGCTTTTTGTGATTACTGGCGACCATTATGATAGAGAGTATCCTAACGCTTCGCTAAAAACGCGCAATAGCGTGCCTTTCATTTTGTATTCACCTGTGCTTGAGCTTAAAAAAATTGCCAATATCGGCTCGCATATTGATATTGCGCCTAGTGTAATTGAGCTTATCGCGCCCCATGATTATGTGTATCATAGCTTTGGCGAACCTTTAGTGAGCAATGATAATATGGCGCTTAATGAAAAAAATAGCGCGCTAGGCTACTTTAGTGTGGCTACAGATAGATTTGTGTATGACGGAGAGGGCGTGATTGAGTATTTTCATGAAGGCACAGCGCAGCATAATGATAAAGAGCTTGCTAAATCACTGTATAAAAGGCTACAGCAGGCTACAGCGCTTAGTTGGTGGATTCTCAAAAATGGCTATGAAGTGAGGGATACGCCATAGTGTCGCGCAACTGGTTACGCGAGAGTAGCGATGGAAGCCTAAGCGCGTATAATAGCGCATTTGATGAATGCTACCATAGTCTTAAAGATGGCGCGCTTAGCGAAACACTCCATAAGCATATATATCCCTCATTGGAGCATATTTGTGCGCTAGATTCTATAAATACAGAATCTGCTACAGAATCTAGCAGGGCAGATTCTATGTGTGGAGATTCTCTGCGCGCACTTGATTGTGGCGCATTAGATTCTATAAATGCTCTAAATCTTAGCACTCCCCTTTATGTGCTTGATATTTGCTTTGGCTTGGGCTACAACAGCCTAGCACTTTTGGCAACACTCGCACAAAATGGCTTTAGTGGTAGGGTAGAAATCTACTCGCCTGAGCTTGATGAGAGTATCTTTACAAGACTACGCACATTTTCCTACCCTGCGCTAATAGAGGATTTTAAAGACAAAGATAAGATTTTGCATTTTTTAGAATCTGCACCCTATGGGGAGCTAAGCGCGTATGAAAGCAGGGCGAAGAATATGGAGTTTAGGCTGCACATTTATAAAGCAGATGCGCTTAAGCTTTTGGCGCATTTGCCGCAGGGAGCGTTTCATATCGTGTATCAAGATGCATTTAGTCCCAAGAAAAATCCCACGCTGTGGAGTGAGGCATATTTTTGCTCTCTTGCGCGCTTGCTGCATACACAGGGCATTATCACTACTTATTCACAAAGCAAAGCCATACGCACAAATGCACTTAATGCCGGACTTTATGTGTATGATTATGGTGCTAAACTTGTCCGCGCAGGCAGCCTTATGAGCAAAGCCCCATTGGCTTTAAAGCAAACAAGACAGATTCTATCATAGCTGTATTTTGTGAGAAAATTATAGAATCTCACCTCAAAAACTAAGTTGATAGATTAGCTTTAGCCTAAGCTATAACTTTATACTTTGAGGGCGCAAATTCGCGGCTCTGCCGTGAAATTGTAAGACCGCACGGCGCATAAACGCAACAAGTGCGGACATGATAGAATCTAAATGCTAAAATCATAAAAACTCAATGTAATCATAATGCTTTCACTCTCAAATCTTTGTGCATGTATTTTCTTGCTTTTCTCCCTAAAGCCGCGCATATAGCCCACGCTTATGCCATAGCCTTGCGCGATGTCAAAAAACAATTCCACGCGCGCAGTGCCGCCATATATATTATACTGCTCGCTACTTTGAGGCATTGCAAGATTATTCATCTCTAGCCCACCTCCTACAAGGGCAATAATGCGCCCATTAAAGAGCCGATAACCCACTTGCGCGCCAAAAGATATGCCATATAGCCCATTTTTATGCTCTGAGCCTGCCCTGCCATCGATATAAGCATTTAATAGCACATTTTGGCTCTCTCCAAACATCACGCCCCGTTTTAGCCCAAATAACACCGCACTGCGCTCATTTTTATAATGCTGCATTTTTGCATTAGTGATAGTAGTATGCACGCCACCAATGCTAAAGCTGCCAAAGCTATTATTGCTAGGAGCTACACCTGCTGGAGCAAAATCAAATCCATAGCTTACAAGGCTTATAAGCCCGCTATACAAAATCCCTCTTAGAAATCTCATTAACCCCAAATACTCCCCGTGTATGGCTGGCTTCTATCGATATCATCATACCGCTTTTTCTTGTTGTGTTTAGCTCTGTCATTTTTGTCATACCTAGCATTTCTATCGTGTTTATCGTGTCTGCTTGCATTTTTGCTTGAGGTTTTAGCGGGTTTTTTATTTGATTTATCGCTTTGATGTTCTTCTTCGAGCTTGGCGATTTGTTCTTTGCTTAATCCAATCTTAAAATTATTATTTTTCTCCAGATAGAGTGAAATGAGTTTTAAGCAAAGCTGCGTGGTATCAATTTTATCTTTAAGCTTTTCGTAAATTGCTACAGATTTATCGCTTACTTTCGTGCGGGAAAGCTCTTGAGAGAATAAATCGCCGCTATATTCTTGTGCAATTTCACAAAGAGTGAGCTTAGCCTGCGTGATTTGCTTAATTTTACTTAAATCCTTATACTCAAGCGGCGTAGCCAGCGTGATAGCCACGCCCTTTTTGCCCGCGCGCCCTGTTCTACCGATACGATGCACATAGCTTTCAGGATTAAGCGGTATGTGGTAATTAAATACATGGCTTACATCGCTAATGTCTAGCCCGCGCGATGCCACATCAGTAGCCACTAAAATTTCTATCCTTTTTTCTTTAAAAGCCTTAATCGCCTCTCGCCTATCCCACTGCTCCATATCCCCATGCAGCGCCATAGCCTTAAAGCCGCGATTAACAAGGCGCGTAGCTAGCGCATCGGCTTCTTTTTTCATACGCGTAAAAATAATGCTCTTTGTGGGGTTTTGCGTCTCAATGAGGCGCACAATGGCTTCATCACGCTCGCCCTCATTGATGATGTAATACTGCTGCTCTATGTCTTTGTTGGTTACATCTGTGGGCGTGATTTTCACAAATGTGGGTTTGTCTAAAATACGCATAGCAAGCTGCTTAATAGGCTCTGGCATGGTGGCGGAAAAAAGCAGCGTTTGACGCGTGTTTGGCAAGAATTTAAAAATCTCTTCAATATCATCTAAAAAGCCCATATCAAGCATTTCATCGCTCTCATCAAGCACCACTACGCGCGGTGAGAAATGCTCAAGTCGCCCATTTTGTAAATGGTCTAGGAGTCTGCCCGGCGTAGCTACCATAATTTTTGGCTTTTTTTCTAATAAATCGCATTGGCGTTTGATACTCTGCCCACCATACATACAAATCGTTTTGATACGCCCATATCGCCCAAGTTTTAAAATCTCTTCACTAATTTGCATAGTAAGCTCGCGCGTGGGCGTAATGATAAGCGCTTCAATATCTTTATTGCGGCTTAGCCCATTAAGGATAGGAATGACAAATGCCGCTGTCTTGCCTGTGCCTGTTTGGGCTTGCGCGATTAAATCTTTGCCTTGCAAAATAGCTGGAATGCTTTGGGCTTGCACAGGGCTAGGCGTGGTAAATCCTGCCTCTTTAATGCCCTTTAGCACAAAGTCTTTAAGTTTAAATACCTCAAAGCCCTCTTGCTTAGAATCTGGCTTTTTAGAATCTGCTAGCTCTTTTTGGGGTTTTAGTTGTGTAGATTCTGAATCTGTCTTATGTGTGTTTTGGTGAGAATCTGGGGATTGTGATTGATTATCCATAATAAATTACCTTTGTTATGCTTAAGTTTAAGCGAAGTTAAAGGCGCGATTATAACAAAATTTGCATTTTTTGCTCATTAAAATTTATAAAAATATAATGGCACTTAGGTATAATATTTAGACTTCAAACTTAAATTCTAAGGTAAAATTTTGGATAGGCTTTTGCAACTTTACGCCACTATGCCCTTTGCGGCAAGCTTTTTAGCGGGGATTCTCACATTTTTAAGCCCTTGTATTTTGCCGCTCATTCCCCCTTATATCTCTTATATTTCAGGTGTGGGTATTAATGAATTGCACCATCGCCACAAATATCGCATTATAGGCACTTCACTGCTTTTTATCGCTGGATTTTGTCTAGTATTTATCACGCTTGGGATTTTTGCTTCCTCTATGCTTGGGGAGCTATTTTCATTAGCATGGGTGCGCTATGTTGCAGGGGGAATAGTGATTATTTTTGGGCTACATTTTTTATTTCACTTTCAATGGCAATTTTTATATAAACACGCGCAATTTAGGCTTAATCACACACGTTTTGGCGCTCTAGCGCCATTTGTGCTAGGCATTAGCTTTAGCATTGGCTGGAGTCCATGCGTGGGACCCATTCTAGCCTCAATCCTTACACTCTCTGTTTTTAATCCCACAAATGCGCTGTGGCTTATGCTGTGCTATTGTGCGGGGCTTGGGCTGGCGTTTTTACTAGTGGCTATATTTATTGATGTAAGCTTGCGGTGGTTAAAAAAACTCACGCCTTTCCTAAGGCTTATAGAAATGATTGCTGGGGTGCTTTTAATCGTTATTGGCGTGCTTATTATGATGCAAAAAACTGATTTTTTGCTTATGTAGATTCTATAAAATATGAAAAAAGGAGGGCAATATGCTGTTTAAAAATGCCGCGCTTTGCGATTATCGTGGCACAAAAATGGGTGATGTGCGCGTGCAAGATGGGATTATTACGCATATTGGGCATTTGAGTGCGTATCCAAATGAGCAAGTCTTTGAGGTGGGTGGGAGAGTGCTGCTGCCTGCTATGATTGATTTAAATATCGCGCCAAAAAGCCTCTCTCTCTCACGCAAATCGCTGCTCTCTCTAGCAGGCAAAGCCCTCAAAGGTGGCGTAGGGAGTATGCTGCTCTATCCGCACACTTCGCCCTCTTGTAGTGAAAATGGCTCCATTGAGTTGATTAAAAGCCTCAATGCGCAATCGCCCATTCACCTGCTACCCGCCATTAGCCCGCTAAATGCGCAGGGCAAGCTAAGTGATATTAGCACACTGCACGCAAGCGGGGCTAGGGCGATTTTTGCCTTTAGCGATACGCCCGCGCACACGCTTATGCGGATTGCGCAATATGCGCAAATGCTTGATATTCCGCTTATTTGCTTTTGTCAAGATAGAGATGTGAGCGATGGTGTAATGAATGAGGGGCTTCTAAGTGCCTCTCTTGGGCTTCCCTCAATCCCGGCATATAGCCAAACCAAAGAAGTGGCAAAAGTTGCTGAAATGCTTTTCCCACTGCCTATTAAGCTTGTTTTTGACACGCTAGTGTATCCGCGTAGTTTTGAGATTTTATCGCGCGCTTATGGGCTAGATTCTATAAATGCGTGGAGCATTAACGCGCCAGATTCTATAAATACAGAATCTGCAAAAAATATAGAATCTGCAAACGCTACACATACAGAATCTAGCACAAAATTTGCCACAAATGCGCATAATGACTATAACCGCTTGCCGCCATCTTTTAAAGCACAATTTTTTACCCAAACTTCTATCCACCATTTAGCCCTTGATGAGAGCTTGTGTGATAACTACAACACCGCTGCTAAGCTTAATCCCCCGCTTGTAGATAAAGCTTCTCAAAACACACTCATAAATTTATTACAAAATGGCAGCATTCACACGCTCACAAGCCTGCAGTGCGCGGATTTTAATGCCAAAAAAGACCAAGTTTTTGAGCTAGCAAGCTTTGGCATAGATGCGCTTGAGGTGTATTTTTCACTGCTCTACACTTATTTGCACAAGGCTCATAATATCCCGCTAGAGTTTATCTCACGCCTAACAAGCTACAATCCCGCACAGATTCTAAATCTCAATAAAGGCGCGCTAGATGAGGGCAAAATCGCGGAGTTTATTATCGTAAATCCTGACATATCATTTGTGCTGCAAGATAATTTTTCACCCTATAATCAGCAGATATTGCACGCTAAAATTGAGGCATTTTTTAGCTGCGATAGAATCCACTTAGCGCAAAAGGAGTAAAATGCAAGATATTAAGAGTTATATTTTGGGGTATTTGCCGCATTTTGAGGCTTTAGGCGTAGCGATTTTAAAAGCCTTGCTCATTATTGTTTTGGGCTATTATGTGGCGCGCTTTGTGAGTAAAAAGGTGTGTGTGGCTGTGGGGAAAAAAGATGAGATTCTTGCGCGCTTTATTTCTCAAGTCATTTTTGTGGTGGCTATTATTGTGGTGATTATTGCCGCGCTTGGCACTATTGGCGTGCAGACAAATTCTATTATTGCTGTTTTAAGCACCGCAGGTGTGGCTATCGCGCTTGGGCTTAAAGATTCGCTCTCATCAGTGGCAAGTGGGATTATCTTAATCGTGCGTCGTCCTTTTAAGCAGGGGGATTTAATCGAAGTCAGTGGGCTTATTGGGCAGGTGGAGGGCATCAATCTCTTTACAACTAATATCCGCTTAAGAGATGGGAAGTTTGCCATTATCCCAAATAGCAATATGGCAACTGCTAATATCATTAATACCACATATAACGACCAGCAGCGCATAGAGCTTATTATCGGCGTGGGGTATGAGAGCGATATAGAATCTGTTAAGCAAATTATTGCTGATATTTTGAAAAGCACGCCCGAAGTGGATTTGAGCCAGCCTTATTTTATCGGGCTTACCGAACTTGGCGCTAGCTCGCTTAATTTTACTCTGCGCTTTTGGATAAAACTAGAATATGGCACTATAAACGCGCAAAGTAAGGTGTTAGAATCTATTAAAAAAAGCTTTGATGAGCATCATATCGAGATTCCATACAATAGGCTTGATGTAAGTCTCATAAAGGCTTAGGAGCGCAAAGGTGATAGAGATTTGGGGCGCTGGGCAGGTATTTATATGCGATGAAGCATTTAGCATTATCCACAATGGTGGTATTGCCTTTGAAAAGGGCGCGGATAGAATCTTAGAAGTAGGGGAGTATAAGGCTTTATGCGCACGCTACCCGCACGCACAAATGCATTTTTTTCCACAAGGTGTTTTGCTGCCCGCACTCATTAATGCGCATGTGCATTTTGAGTTTGGCGCGCATTTAGCGCAATTTTGCTATGGGGATTTTGGCAAGTGGCTTGATAGCCTTATGGCAAATCGCGAGCATATTTTAAACATCGCACATTTAGATTCTATAATTCATGAAAGTGTGCAAGAGCAGATAGCGTGCGGTGTGGGTAGTGTAGGCGCGGTGAGTAGTTATGGGTATGATATGGCTTTGCTTGTGCAAAGTCCTCTGCGTGTGGTGTATTTTAATGAAGCCATAGGCAGCAATGCAGGTGCGCTCGATGCGCTCTATGCGCACACTTTTGAGCGATTTGAAGCCTCTAAAGCATTGCGTTCAAGCACATTCACGCCAGCCCTTGCGCTGCATTCGCCCTATTCACTTCACCCACTGCTTGCGCAAAAATTTATAGACATAGCCGCAAGCGAGCATTTAGCCCTATCGGCGCATTTTTTAGAATCTCACCATGAAAGAGAGTGGCTGCTGCATAGTAGCGGCTATTTTAGGGGATTTTTCCAAAAACTTGCCCACATAGAAAATCCAAAAGCGCTCTATTCCCCCCAAAGCTTTTTAGATATGCTATCCCCCCTTGCTCATAATCCTTTGTCTCTCACGCATTGCCTGTATGCAAAGGAGGAGGAGTATACACAAATGCGCGCGCTTAATGCCTCAATCATTACTTGCCCACGCAGCAATCGCCTGCTTAATAATACCTTTTTGCCCCTCAACATAGAGCATATAAATATCGCCATTGGCACAGATGGCAAAAGCTCAAATAATAATCTAAATTTGCTTGATGAGCTGCGCGCAAGCCTGCAGGCTTACCCCACAGAGGATATTTTAGCACTAGCCAAAAGGCTTATTTTGCGCGCCACTGCGCATGGAGCTAGAGCTTTAGGACTGCATAATGGCGTGCTTATGGCGGGGAGGAGTGTGGATTTTGCACTATTTGAATTTGAGCAGCCACTTTTTATTCCCACACAGCAGCATGCTAATCAATCACCCCTGCATTTTATCCTGCATGCTAAACGCCCCGCACATCTTTATATCAACGCAAAGGCGGTGTTATGATACCTCAAAGTATTTTATTTGTATGTTTAGGCAATATTTGTCGCTCCCCGCTTGCGGAGGGCTTAGCGCGGCATATTATAAGGCAGCATAATCTTACACTAAGGGTAGATTCTGCAGGCACAAGTGGTTGGCACATTGATGAGCCGCCATGTGAGGGCTCGCGTATGGTGGCAAAGGAGCATGGATTTAGCATTGATGATTTAAAAGGCAGGCGCATAAGCGTGTATGCCGATGATAGCTTTGATTTGCTCATCGCCCTTGACAGCCATAATTACGCGGATTTGCTCAAACTTGGCTTTGATAAGAAAAAGGTAAAAAAGCTAGGCGATTTTGGGCTAAAGGGCGCAGATGTGCCTGACCCTTACGCGTATAAGGATAAAGCAGGCTTTGAGCGCGTGTATGAAATGATAGAACTTTGCGTGTATAATTTATTATCAACGCACTATCCTGTGATAGAATCTAAATAAAAGGATATATGATGATTACACTCTATGGCATTAAAACTTGTGGCAGCGTGAGAAAGGCTATCAATCTGCTTGAAAAGCATGGCGTGGTATTTACATTTAAGGATTTAAAAGCCATTACATTAACTCAAGACCAAGTTATTTCTTGGATAGAAAAAAAGGGCATAAAAGTAGTGCTAAACACCAAAGGCACGACTTACAAAACGCTTAAAAGTCATGGGGAGATACTAGATTCTATATTTACAGAATCTAGCGCTAATCAAGCAAGCCTGCTTGTGCAAAATCCACTTTTGCTGAAACGCCCTATTATCACTTGCGGCAAATCGCTTATTATCGGTTATGATGAGGAGGCGATTTTGCATCTTATTCATAACTATCAAAATAAAAGGCTTTAAATGCCACGCTTTGTGCTATTTTTGTGTTTTTGTGCTATATTTTTTAGTGCGTGCGCGCATAAGGTAATCCCTAGTAGTGAAGTCAAAGACTTGCGCACACTGCCTCAAGATAGCACTTTTTACCTGCCTAAAGTTACAAATGCGCCAAATGCTGCGCTAGATTCTATAATAAGCGCGCCTTTATCCCCTGCGGCTACCTATGCGCTAAAGAGAGATTATTTAAAAAAATATTTTTCACCCTGGCAGCAAACGCCTAATGCAAATGCAAGCGAGGTATTTTGGATTAAGCCAGCACTGCTTAAAACGCCCGGTTTTGGCGAGCATTTGCAGCCAAATAGCAAAGATTACACGCAAAGCATTTTAGATTCTATGCAGCTTGATATTTACCCTAGCCGCTCTGTGAAGGCTATCATCACCACGACTGCGGCTGTGCGCGCTGTACCGACAAATAAGCCTATGTTTAATAAAGCCGATGGCTATCCTTTTGATAGGTGGCAAAATTCGCTCATCTTTGCAGGCACGCCTGTGCTTATCACGCATGAAAGCAAGGATAAAGCATGGTTACATATTCAATCAGGCTTTGTGTATGGTTGGGTGGAGGCAGCACACATTGCCACACTCTCCAAAGAGCAGGTGAAATCTATAGAATCTACAAGCCATTATGTAACGCCTATAATTGATGAGATAAGCCTAAAGGATACGCAAGGGCGCTTTATAATGCAGGCGCGTATAGGGCAAATCTTTGCACTATCTCCAAAGCAAGATAATGCTAATAACTACGCGCTTATTATCTATGCGCGCCTACCTAATGGCAGCGCTAAGCAGGAGATTATTTACGCGCCAAAGGCAGCCTTTAAGCCTTTTCCCCTAGCATTAGATAATAAAGCCATTGCTCAAAGTATAAATGCCATGCTAGGGCAGCGCTATGGCTGGGGCGGGTATTTGGCAAATCGTGATTGCTCGGCTTTTGTGCGCGATATTTTTGGGCAGTTTGGCATTCACTTGCCGCGTAATTCAAAAGCACAAGTCTTTTATGGCAATAATAGCATTTCTTTAA
This sequence comes from Helicobacter jaachi, assembly GCF_000763135.2. Taxonomy (NCBI): domain Bacteria; kingdom Pseudomonadati; phylum Campylobacterota; class Epsilonproteobacteria; order Campylobacterales; family Helicobacteraceae; genus Helicobacter; species Helicobacter jaachi. The sequence goes on from NZ_JRPR02000001.1 coordinate 663,031, forward strand.
GTGCGCTTAATCGCGTGCAAAAGGAGGCTTACATCATCGCTCATGCTACGCCTTATCAAACGATTTTGTGGCAAAATGGACATATTATGCTCTATCTTGGCAGCCAAAATGGGCGCGCTATAATCGCTCATAGTGTGTGGAGCGTGGTGAGTGGCAAGCGTTATGAAAATCTCTTAGGTGGCGTGGTGATTACTTCGCTGCATGTGGGAGAAGAGCATAATAGTATATTTGGCTCTTCGCAGTTGCTTATTGATAAAATTGAGGCGATGAGTGATTTATCAAAGCTTGCCATGCGCATAAGTAATAATTTAGACAATGCACAAAATAAAATAAAGGAGATAAAATGAAAGCATATATGATGTTTATATGTTTTGCACTTCATATTTATGCTGCGCCGCTTAAAGTCCTTGTGAGCGTGCCGCCGCAAAAGGAGATTATAGAATCTATTGGCGGAGAATTTGTGGAAGTAAGAGTGCTTGTGCCTCCTAGCAAATCTCCAGAGATTTATGAGCCAAGTGTGGCGCAAATGAAGCATATTGCAGATTCTGTAATCTTTTTTGGCGTGGGTATGCCCTTTGAATCTGTGTGGTTTAAACGCTTTAAACAAAGCAGCCCTGCGCTTTTATATTACAATCTAGCAGAGCATACTCATGAGCATAGCGCGCATTCGCACGATAAGCATAATCACGCGCATAATCCGCATATTTGGCTTTCTCCCAAAGGTATGCAAGAGCAAGTTACACTTATAGCAAATGCCCTAAGCGAGCAAGATAGCGCACATGCGGATATTTTTAAAGCACGCGCCTTGAGGCTAAATCAAGAATTGCAAAATATTGTAGAGCGCACAACGCGCCTTTTTAGCCTCCCACAAGCGCAAAAGACTTTTCTTGTGTATCACCCGGCGTTTGAGGGATTTGCGCGTGATTTTAATGTGCAAGAATTAAGCTTAGAAATTGATGGCAAAGAGGCAAAGGGCAGGGCATTAAGTGCGCTGTTAGATGAAGTGAAAGCAAAGCAAATAAAAGTAGTGTTTATCCAGCCTCAATTTGCTAAGGCTAGGGTTGAGGGCTTTGCTAAAGAAGCAGGGCTAGCAATCATTGAGCTTAATCCATTAAGAGAAGATTGGCTTTTATCCTTGCAAGAAAATGCCTGCCAAATTGCATTTTCACTTCCATTAAGTGCCATTAGCGCATGTATGCAAACATATTTTAAAGAATGAATATGCTTTTAGAAGTTAAACATCTAAGCTTTGCGTATGAGCGCACCAATGTGCTTGAAAATGTCTCTTTTAGGCTTAAAGAGGGCGATTTTTGGGCTATTATTGGACCAAATGGCGGGGGGAAAACGACTTTTATTAAACTCATCTTAGGTTTGCTTAAAGCGCAAAGTGGGAGCATTCACTTTGCGCCAGATATGAATGTGCGCCACATAGGCTATGTGCCACAGATTACAAATTACAATATGGATTTTCCTATCTGCGTGCGCGATGTAGTCGCGCTAGGTATGCTAAAGCCTAGATTCTGTGGATTTTCGCCCAAAAAATATAGTAAAAATATAGAGCAGATTTTTCACAAGCTAAATATTACTCATCTTGCCACAAAGCCGCTTAGTGCGCTATCAGGTGGCGAGCGTCAAAAAGTGTTTATCGCGCGCGCATTGGTGGATAAGCCGCGATTGCTTATCCTTGATGAGCCTACAGCCAATGTCGATGTCAAAGCGCAGGAGGATATTTACAGGCTGCTTAGCAGGCTTAATGAGAGTATGAGCATTATGGTTATAAGCCATGATATTACGCTTACTTTAGGCTATGCCAAAGAGGTGTTTTATATCAATAAATACGCGCTTACACATCATATTCCAAAGCTTAATTTAGATTTAAATCAGCATATTTGTGAAGTGGATATTCTTAATTTTTTTGCCGCGCAATCACGCACACAATTTACTACAGAATCTACAGAATCTAGCGCGCTTACTCCACACGCTGCGTCACATACAGAATCTAGCGCGCCAAAAGGGATAGAAAATGAATGATTTATTTTCCTATCAATTTGTGTGGGTGGCACTTTTGGTGTCTTTTTTGGTGAGCATTTGCAGCGGAATTATTGGCTCAATGATTGTGGCAAATAAAAATGTCTTTGTCGCTGGCGGCGTGGCTCATAGCGCATTTGGTGGCGTTGGCTTAGCGCTTTTTTGCTCCTTTAGCACTATGCTTGGGGCTATGCTTTTTGCTGTAGTTATGGCGTTATTTTTGGCTTATGCGTTTTTGTATCAAAGAGAGCGGCTTGATGCGTATGTGGGCGCAAGCTGGGCATTTGGTATGGCTATAGGCATTATTTTTATTGATATAACGCCGGGCTATAATAGCGATATTTCAAGCTATCTCTTTGGCTCAATTTTGTCTGTTGGCATTGATGAAATGCTGGCTATGGCGGCTTTTGATGTGGTGATTATCATCTTTGTGGCGATGTATTATTATGATATATTGGCTTTATTTTATGATAGTGAATTATGTCGGCTCAAAGGCTTAAATGTGCCATTATGGACAAGTGTTATTTTTATCTTAATTGCCATAGGTGTGGTGATTTCAATGAGTGTCGCGGGGCTTATTTTGGTGCTAGCCATTCTATCTATCCCAGCATATATGGCTAATTTATGCTCACATTCCTTGCGTATGATGATGGTTATTTCATGGCTCATTTCACTTATTTTTATGTGGGCTGGGTTTTTTGTGGCGTATTGGTGTGATATAAGTGTGGGCGCGTGTATTGTGGTGCTTTTGGCAATTGGTATGTTTGTAAGTATTATGATTCATAAATTTACCCATTAAATTAAAGGAGGATTCTATGAAAAATGCGCTGCAAGATTCTATAAAAGACGATGAGGCAAGCAAAATCGCTAAGCGAGGCGTAAAAATTGCTTTATTTTGTGTGTTTATTACACTACTTTTTAGCCTTATTAATATTTATGTGCTGATTAATCAAATAAGCGCTACAGCGGCGATGAGCAAGGAAATCAAAGTCTTACAAGAAAAGCTAGGTATTGAGCGAGAGAGACATTAAAGCGTGATATTTTCTATAAGCTCGCATATATCATCTTTAATAATAAGCGCATCAAGGCAATAATCCTCTCTCACATCATGCGTAGAGAGATAAAAGCGTATAGCTAGGATAAGTTTTTTTAGCTTTGTAGGCGTGATGTTATAAATTGGCTCAAAATTTTTGCCGCTTTTAACCTCAATAAAATGCAGCATATTGCCCTTTTTAGCGATAATATCAATCTCCCCAAATCGCGCAAAAAAATTACGCTCAATAATCTCAAAGCCATTTTGCTCTAAAAATAAACAAGCCATATGCTCCGCCCTCGCACCCTTTTGTCTGCTCAATGCGCTACTCCAAAATAAAAATATAGAATCTAGCCCCTTTTATGCACAAGATGCTTTATTTGTTTTATGCAAGGACGACGCGCGCAAGAAAACAACACAAGCGCAAATAACCATCATTAACCTAAAAGCTAACTTATGCCTCTATGCGAATTTTATAGGGCTTTTGTGTGATAGAATCTAGCTTATGTATTTCGCTTAAAGCAGATTCTATCTCGCGCTCAAAGCAATGATGTGTGGAGAAAAGCATTTTGGCAATATGCTCTTTGTTAGTCTCTTTTTGCAAAAACGCATCAATGGAGATATTATGCCGCCCTAAAATTTGGCTCACAAGTCCTAGCACACCGGGCTTATCAAGCGCGTAGAGGCGGATATAATAGCGTGAGTAAATATCCTCTGCGCGCTTAAGTTTAAGCGGGGCTTCCAAAGGCTTGCTAAAACCTAACTGCACAGCACTATCACCCCTTGCAATAGCGATTATATCGCTAATGACAGAACTCGCAGTTGCGCGCCCACCAGCCCCCGCACCATAATACATACTCTCTCCTACGCAATCGCCAATCACGCTAATGCCATTCATCACGCCATCAACTTTGCCAATCATAGATTCTTTATTAATCATTGCTGGGTGTATGCGCAGCTCAATGCAATCTCCCTCTTTTTTGGCAATGCCTAAAAGCTTAATGACATAATCAAACTCATGGGCAAACTCCATATCATCAGGCGTTATGCCCTCAATGCCTTCAATAAGAATCTGCTCAGGCAGGGCATTAATCCCATAGGCTAGGGAAGCCAAAATTAAAAGCTTATGTCCCGCATCGCCCCCGCTTATGTCTAAAGTGGGGTCAGATTCTGCATAGCCTAGCTCTTGAGCTTTGATGAGTGCTGTCTCAAAACTTTCTTTAAACTCGCGCATTTGCGTTAGAATATAATTGCTCGTGCCATTTAAAATGCCATAAATGGCTAAAATATGATTAGCGCTCAAGCCATTTTTTAAAGCCAAAATGATAGGTATCCCCCCGCATACGCTTGCTTCAAAGCCCATAGGCAAGCCATATTGAGAAAGCTCATAGCGATGATAGGCTAGCATGGCTTTATTTGCCGTTACAAAGCTTTTGCCACTTTCAAAGCTCCTACGAGCAATATCATAGGCAAGCTCCACACCGCCCATAAGCTCTACAATCACTTGAATGCTATCATCTAAAAACAGCTCCTCTATATCATCGCTTATAGGGATATTAAGCCCTTTAAGCGTATTTTGCGCCTTAAGCTTATCACGCACAATCACTTTTGCCACTTCAATATGTTTTTGCGCCCGCGCGGTGATAATATCTTTATTTTCCATTAAGATTCTAATAACCGCGCTGCCAACCACACCCGCACCGATGATGCCAATCTTTAAAGTGTCCATTTTAATCCTTATCCTCTTGCTGCTCACTGTTTTCATCTAGCCCACCTCTAAAAGCATGAGGCTTAATCACATAATGTGCCTTTTCCTTATGGCGCTTTAAAAGTGCGCTATAACGCGCTTTTACATCTTCATTTGGCTCTTTGTGGTAATTTTTTTCAATAAGTGTGATGATACTTTGCGGTGTAGTGAGCCAAGATTCTATAACATTTAGCGCAATATTGCGCGAGCGTGTTACAGGGCTTTGCAAAAGTGTTTGTAAAATATCTAAGCCCAGAATCTGCTCATTTTTAATCTCATCTACACTAAATTCAAATCGTCCCAAACCCTGCCCTATAAATTCTAAATCACTATATGCGCTAAACTCATCTCCCAAGCCTAGCTCATCGCGTGGTGCGCTTTTTAGAGCATCTAAATCATAGCGCGAGCGCGCTAAATCGCATATTTTTGCATATCGCACCCTATCATCTGTAAGGCTTAGGGCAAACCAATCATCAAAATGCTTCTGCTTTTTAGCTATGGCAAACATATCTTCCCATGTATCAATGCCCATTGTTTTAGCAATAATGCGCGCATAATAATCCAGTGGATTTTCACGCACAAGCCCTTCCCAGTCAATGCCACTCTCAAAAGCAATGGCTTTAAGAATATCCTTCATCTCCTCTTGCTCTGCTAGCGTAAAAACCTCTGTGTGTATAAAATCAAGCAGATTGCACAAAATGGCAAATCGCTTTAAATTCATCTTTTGTGTTTGAGTGGCTTGCACAAAAAGCATAACTAGTTCTTTTGAATGCGCATAGTCGCTAAATTCTACGCGCGCACTATCATGTATAGAATCTATCATATCTCCAAGCGCATCATAGAGCTTGCTATCAATGCCGCGCTCTTGCGCAAACTCTAGCACTCTGCCTTTTTCCAAGCAAGCAAGCACGACATAATCAATCCCTATTTTGCATTTATAGCCCTCAAAAATAAGCCATTCGCGCTTTTGCTCGCTATCAATTTCAAGGTATCGAAAATAGGCTATGCGCCCCCAACCTTCCGTCTTTTGCGCCAAATCAAATAGCGCTTCATTATGCTCACCATAACTTAATACAATGGCTACAAATTTCCCAAACTCATCTGCTAAGCCAAGTGTGGTAAAAATCTCTAATTCTGCTTCATCATATTTAAAAATACCTAGCAGGGCTATGCCAAATTTCACCGCCTCTCTATGCACAGCAGTTTTTACAAATTGATTTGCCAAAGCTACACTTATTCTTATAAGCCCCTTGCCATTTTTTTCTTTTATAGAATCTAAAAAGAGCAATAAAAAGCTATCAATGTAAGTAGTGGTGATATTACTAATAGCAAACATATAAATTTTGCCCAAATACTCATCAATAATCTCATCACTTAGCTCACTAAAAGCGGCAAATTCTTGAAAGAGCGTAAATAAATCATTTGCCTTTTTCTCATCGCTCTCACCCCCTAAAATCCCATCTATCATACCATCGACAAAATGCATATCTTTAAGCTCTGGCACTGCTAGAGAAATGCTTGCCTCATCGGGCAGGGATTGATGCAATATGCCATGAGTATCCTTATGCTCAATAATCCAATCAAATAGCGCAGGCTTGTCGCTAATTAAACTTTTATAACTCACTTTCACGCAAAATCCTTTATATAAATTGTTTTAAAAATATTTTCAAATTACGCGCAGCTTGGCGGATTCGCTTTTCATTCTCAATAAGGGCTATGCGCACATACCCTTCACCATAATCGCCAAAGCCAACTCCGGGGCTAACAGCAATTTTTGCTTCTTTTAAAAGCCGCTTAGAAAATTCTAAACTGCCCATATTGCCAACGCATGGTGGCAGCTTTGCCCAAATAAACATACTTGCCTTTGGCTTTTTAAGTTCCCAGCCCGCTTGCTTAAAGGTTTTAATTAACACTTCCATACGCTTTTCATATGTATTCCTAATATCCTCCACACACGATTGGTCGCCATCAAGCGCGATAGTTGCAGCAATTTGCAAAGGTGTGTAGATTCCATAATCAATCCAGCTTTTTATCTTTTGCAAGGCTTGAATAATTTTTTTATTTCCCACCACAAAGCCCACGCGCCAGCCCGCCATATTGTAAGTTTTTGATAATGTATAGCTCTCTACTGCCACATCTTTTGCGCCCTCCACTTCAAGGATACTAGGCGTTTTAAAGCCATCAAAGCATAATTCAGCATAGGCAATATCGGAAATAATATAAAATCGCTCCTTTTTTGCCAAAGCCACTAAGCGTTCATAAAAATCCTTATAAGCCACGATAGTTGTGGGATTATGCGGGAAATTTACCACAATAAATTTTGGACGAGGCATAACTTCTTTTAGCACGCGCTTTACTTGAGAGAGGAAATCCTCCACATCAAGCTCCATATTTTCATTCCACTTTAGACCAAAGGTAGAGACATTCGCGCCATTAAGGATAAAAGCGTAGTAGTGTATAGGATAGGCTGGCTCTGGCACAATGGCATTATCCCCTACATTAGCAATTGCTTGCACCAAATGCACATAGCCTTCTTTGCTCCCCATTGTTACGCAGGCTTCGCTCTCTGGGTCTAAATCTACATTATAAGTGCGCTTATACCAATTACACGCTGCTAGCCGCAGTTTATAAATCCCGCGACTAACCGAATAGCCCTGATTTCTGCCTTTGCTTGCAGCCTCGCATAGTTTATCGATAATATGTTTAGGTGTCTGACCATCGGGATTGCCCATAGAAAAATCAATCACATCTTCATTATTGCGGCGCATTTCAAGCTTAATTTCATTAATAGCGGCAAACACATACTTTGGCAGGCGCTTTATTTTATCAAACTCAATTTCACTAAACATATCTTTCTCCTTGTTTTGCCCTCCTTGCCTTTATTAAGGTCTAAGAGGCGCGCTAGATTCTATAATTTCTTAGATTCTATCATTTTTATATTTTATTTGCCCAACTCATTGTAGCCTTACTGAAATGCCCTCTTTTAGGCTTTCTTGATTGTCATAATCTGTAATCATCACAAACTTCACTCCTTGTGGCACTCGCACCTTGAGCGAAGTGGTCGCACCGCTATTATTCACCATATCCACTATGCTTAAATTTTTATCATACAGCACCACGCGCGGATTCCATTTGGAAAAATCTGTAGCCTGAATGTATAAATCCCCGCCCCCACTAAGATTAAGCCAATATTCGCCTGAAGTTTCACGCAGATTTAGGCTCATAGTCTTAGCAAGAAACTTAGTATTTGGCAATTGCGGGTCATTTACCTCAAGCACATAATTCCAGCTTTGCGCATTTATGCGATTAATATCAAGGCAGACAAACCCCCTTTTGCCTAGCTCATCGATGATAATGCCCATATCGGGAGTATGCTCTGTATTAAAGGAAAATTCAATACTTGATAAGCCATTGCTAAGCTCGGCTCTACTTATCACAAAATATGAATAGCCCATGGTTGTGAGGATATTATTTCCAATTTTAGTGAGCAAAATAGGGCTTGTGCGCGAAGTAAAAGTGAGCTTTACCTCGCTTGGCTGCCCAAAGCGCGAGGAGAGCAAGCCATTACTTTTAAGCGCATAGACTATTTTGGCAATATCAAGCCGCCCACTAGTGTAATACATATTTTTATTAGCAAAGATTCTATGCACAAAATTACTATTGACTTGGTAGCTCTGCTCGCCCATAAGATTGCGTAATTTATCATCAAAGGCATCGCCAAATAGTGCGCTTGTTATAATTAGCGCGCATAGAATCTGCCTAAGCAACTGCCCTACCATTCTAAATCACCGCTAAGCTGCTTAAAGCGCGTATAGCCCACATCTACCAAACTTGAACCATCATAATACATTCTCACAGGGTGCTTTGGACTATGGGCAATCTCCTCGCCATTAAGCGTAAGTGTAAAGTTGCTATGTCCCATAACAAAGAGCATTTTGCCATTTAGTTTTATATCATATGCTTTTTGATAGGCAAACTGCTCTTTTGTGCCATCATTTAGATTAATCACCCCTAGCCACAATTCACTATCTGCGTTAATATGCAGCACATTATCATTTTGTGTGTTTTGCTGCTGTGGATTCTGTGTGGCTTGAGCTTCCGCGTTTGTAGGATTAAAAAAGAAATTTTGCTCGGGGTGGTTATTTGCCTGCTCTGTGGTGCTTTGAGTAGATTGCTGCGACTTTGAAGACTCTAATTCTTGGCTTTTTACAGAATCTATTGGCGTTTCAACAAGCGGCTGGGCTTGTATGGCTTGAGGTTTTGTAGTGTCAAAAAACATACCATCATAGGCATTTTCGCTCTCGCTCGCGTTTGCTTGTGTGTCTGCGCTGTGGGTAGATTCTATGGGTGTGAGATTTTCTTTTACAAATGCTTTGTAGGCAAAATATCCCATTAAAGCAAGCAAAACTAGCACCAAAATTACATAAAGCCAAGTGTAAGATTCTGTATCGCTGCTACTTTTGGGCTTATTTTTAAGTGCTAAATCAAGCGCGATATGCTCCCTGTCTTTTTCCTCCTGTTTTTTTGCTATTTCTTGTGCTTTTTGCTTTTCTTTAATTTTTATTTCATTTTCTATGAGTTTTTGGCTTCTTAGTTCCTCATCTTGCTTGCTAATGACTTGCGATACATCGCTCACACTGCCTGATAGCATTTGCTGCTGACATAAAATCCAATCACGCAAATCCACGCCATATTCACGCTCAAGTATTGCAATAAAGCCTTTTGCGCGCACTTTATCAATTTTATCAAATCGCTTCTCAAGCACATCTTCAATCTTTGAGCTAGCTAGCTTTGTGCTTTTGCTAATTTCTTTTAAACCAATGGCTTTGAGCTTTGCAAGCTCCTCATCAAGTAGTTTTGTATTAATGTTTTGCATAATTAATCCTATCTATTAAAATTCCTGCAGCCACACTCACATTGAGTGAATTAAAGTGATGCTCCATTTTGATTGAAAGCATTGTATCAAGTTTGCACTTCAACCGACCTGATAAACCTTGAGATTCACTCCCCAAAAATAAAGCCCATTTTGCTCCTACTTTTACATTGTTTTCGCCATTCATATCCGCGCCAATAAGGCTAAATCCTGCCTCTTTAAGCTTATGGACTAGCTCAAAAATATGCGCCTCCACACTATAGGGAATATGCAAAAATGCCCCACTTGATGAACGAGCAATGCCCTCTAGCGCCTTTTGGCTAAGGCTTGGCAGAGCGATAATTACCCCGCCTACGCCTAATGCATAAGCTGTGCGCATAATAGAGCCGATATTGCCCACATCGCTAATGTTGCACAAAATAAGCAAGGAGGGCTTATCTTTTAAATCTGTAAAATCCGCTGCCTGCGGGGGATTGATACGCACTAGCATACCTTGATGATTTCCTCCATGCGCTAGGGCTTGAGCCTTTTTAGAATCTAGGCGCTTAATGGGCTTATTTAAGCGCAAAAAGCGATTAAATATATTTTTAGGCAGCTCTTTTGAGAGATAAATCTCCTCAATGCGCCATGGACAAGTCTCTAGCGCGTATAAGATAGGCTGCTTACCATAGATAATCACGAGATTTACTTTAGCATTTCTTCATAGCATTGCTTAATGCTTTTGCCGCTCATTTTGCTTAAAATCTTTGCCTTGACTTTGGGTGGAATATCAAGCATTAGCGCTTCTTCATAGCTTAAGGTCTGCTCTTTTTGTGTCTTATCAAAAGCAAAATCAAACACAATCACCCACTCTCCACGAATGATAGAGCCTTCAAGCAGGCTTAAAATCTCTCCCGCACTGCCATAGTAGCGCTGCTCGTGGAGTTTGGTAAGCTCTTTTTGCACAATAATATGCGTATGCGGCAGAAGCAAGGCAATATCTTGGAGCGTTTCTAAGATTCTGTGCGGACTTTCATAGCAAATAGCACTATAAGCCTCACCCATATGCAAATGCGCGAGTTGCAAAAGCTTAGATTGACGCTCTAGTCTTTTATGCGGTAAGAATCCTACAAAAATAAAAGGCGTAGATTCTATACCACTGCCACAAAAAGCGACATTAAGCGCACACGCTCCGGGCAGGACATCAAAGGCAAGATTATGCGCAATAGCCCATGATACAAGTTTAGCGCCCGGGTCGCTAATGCAGGGCGTGCCAGCGTCGCTTAAATACACCACATTTGATTGGAACATATCTGGCGAGATTTGCGCAATAAAGTCATCTTGATTGTGAGAGTGGAAAGATAAAAACTGCTTAGATTCTATAAAAAGCCTCGTGTCCATATCTTCAGGCAGTTCAAGCAGTGCGCGCTCTATGAGCAGCTCTATAAGTTTTTTGCCTACTCTTGTATCCTCGCACAAGATAATATCTGCTTTGCTTATAGTCTGCAGTGCGCGCAGGGTAATATCACTAAGATTGCCAATAGGCGTTGGCACAAGCGTTAGCACGGGCTTATTTCATATTGTATTTTTGCTTAAATTTCTCAACGCGTCCCGTGATGTCTGTGATTTTATCGCTACCTGTGTAGAATGGGTGGCAAAAGCTTGAAATGTCAATGCGCAACTCGCTTTTATTGCTTAATACTTCAATTTGCTTGCCGCTTGTTACGCAAGTTACCTTGCAGGGGACATATTCTGGGTGGATACCTTTTTTCATCGCTCAATCCTTTGTGGGTAAAGTAAAAAGCGTGCATTGTAGCAAACCTCGCTTTAAGTCCTGCTTTAATTTATAGAATCTAAGCTATAACTTTATATTTTGAGGGCTAAAGTGCAGTTTGAACGCGCTTTGTAAGACCGCGCGGCTTTTTGTCAAAAAACAACAAGCGTGGACACGATAGAATCTCACCCTTAAAAAACAAGTTGATAGATTGCAAAGCAAGCTATAACTTTATACTTTAGGCGCAAATATGGGCTTTGCTCATATTTGTAAGACCGCGCGGCTTTTTGTCAAAAAAGCAACAGCGCGGAAATGTATAGAGGAATTTTAAGCAAAAGATTCTATAATCATGCTTTAGATTTTACATTGAAAGGATTGACTTATGGGATTACAAAATGCGTTAGTAAAGGTTTGTGTAGCAGGTTTTATGGGGGCTGTGGTGTTAGGCTGCACGGAGGTTGATACAGCCAAAGCACAAGCAGAAATCCAAGCGGAAGGGCAAGATGTGATTAATGAAGCTGCCACTAAGGCTACTGTGGATTTAATACAGGGCAAGGATTTGAATGAGGTTAAAAAAGGAGTGAAAGAAAATGCCAAAAATGCCGCTAAGCAAAAGGCTGTGAATAAGGCAAAGCAGATTGATAGAAATGTAACCGGAGGCGTAGGCTCTGCTATCTTAGATGCGCAAAAGTAGCTATTTTAGACTCTAGATTCTATAAATTTGGCTATAAGATTTCTTTAAGGCAAAGCTAACCCACAACAGCGTGGAAATGCGCGATAGAATCTAACCTTAAAAAACAAGTTGATAGATTGCAAAGCAAGCTATAACTTTATACTTTAGGCGCAAATGTGAGCTTTGCTTACATTTGTAAGACCGCACAGCGCGTAAGCGCAATAAGTGCGGACATGCATGATAGAATCTAATCCTTAAAAAAACAAGTTGATAGATTGCAAAGCAAGCTATAACTTTATATTTGAATTAGCGTGTATAGTGGCGGCAGGATTTTGGGAATAAAATCGGGGTTTTCAAGCGCAAAACGAGGGAGTTTAGTAAGCCTAAATGACCGAAGTTGCGCGCGCAGAATCCTCGATTTTAACCCAAAAGCCAACGCAGTGGCGCGGAAATGATAGAATCTAGCAAACCTCCTCAACAAAATACTTCGGGCGCTTTTTAGACTCCTCATAAATCTTGCCAATATATTCGCCAATCACACCCAAACTTAACATTTGCACGCCGCTAAAAAAGCTAAGCGGGATAAGCGTAGAAGCCCAGCCTTGCTCCACCACATCGCTAAAAAGTCGCACACATAGCACATACACCCCAAGCAGCAGTGAAAGCACGAAAAATACAAAGCCAATCACGCTCACAAGCCTAAGCGGCGCAATAGAAAAGCTTGTAATCCCACCCCACGCAAAACTTAGCATTTTCCTAAGCGGATATTTAGAATCTCCAGCCAGCCGCTCCAGCCTATCATACTCTACTTGTGCGCTTTTAAAACCAAGCAGCGGAATAATGCCGCGCAAGAATAAATTTGCCTCCTTAAACTCCAGCAAAGAGCGCAGCACACGGCGTGAAAGCAGCCTAAAATCAGCGTGATTATGCACAATTTTCACGCCCAGAAACTGCATTACATCATAAAAGAAAATCGCACTTTTGCGCTTAAATACACTATCTTTTGCGCGGCTTTTACGTACGCCATACACGACTTCACAGCCTTGCTTAAAGTGCGCAATAAACGCATCAAAGGCATTTATATCATCTTGCAAATCTGCATCAATGCTAATAGCGCAATCACACTTATCGCTTACATATTTTAATCCAGCTAGCAGCGCATTTTGATGTCCTACATTGCGTGAGAGTTTAAGGGCTTTGGTGTGAATTTGATGCGGAGTTTGCGTAGTTTTAGTGTGCGGGGGGGGGGGGTATTACCCTGAATGTGCATAGAATCTTGCGCAAAGCCCTTTATCATCTCCCAAGTGCTGTCCCTGCTGCCATCATCGATGTAGCATATAAAGCTTCTAGCATCTATTTCGCCCTGCTGCATCATAGAATCTAGCTTTTGGCTTAGTTTTTCGTGCGTATAGGTGATTATCTCGCTTTCATTATAGCAAGGCACGACGATAGATAAAACAGGCAGCGGCAAGGCTTTGCTAGTATTAAGGCTTATAGAATCTAAATATTTTTCATTCATTTTGCTCTCTTTGTGGCTAAATTTGTGTGCTATTTTAGCATTTTTGCGCGTATTTTGGAGTATTTATAGAATCCAACCTCAAAAAACAAGTTGATAGATTAGCTTTAGCTAAGCTATAACTTTATACTTTAGGCGCAAATGTGAGCTTTGCTTACATTTGTAAGACCGCGCGGAGCTTTAGCTCAATAGCGCGGAATTTATAGAATCTAGATTCTATAAATTCCGCGCTATTGTTTTTTTGAGGTTAGTTTTGTAAAGACCTTAATTTCTAAATACTCGCGCCCTCCAGTGCTAAAAGCCTTAGCTTCATATCCATTCCATAGGCATATCCGCCAAGCACTCCGCCGCAGCGCACTACGCGGTGGCAGGGGATAAGTATCACAAGCGGATTGCAGCGGTTGGCGTTGCCTACAGCACGCGCAGAGCGGGGATTATGAATACTATGGGCAATGTCTTTATATGTCCTTGTTTGCCCATAAGGAATGCGCGCCAAATGCTCCCACACGCTTTCATTAAAGGCGCTCCCTTGCGCAAGATATGGCACATCAAAATTTTTTAGCTGCTTTTGAAAATAAGCCTGCAGCTGTTTGGCGCATTCATCGCTTAATGGCGTTTTTGTATGTGGCAGATGTGTGGGTTTTGCATTCCACACAATGCGCGTGATATAATCCTTAGTGCCATAAATGCCCACATTATGCGCTTTTTGCTCCCATATAATTTTATAAATGCCACCAAAATTACTTTGCATTATAGAATCTACACCTTCAAATTGCACTCTAGCAGTGAAATCTAAAATCTATAGCTTAACATAAGTCGCACGCCTGCGCCGTTTTGCGAGCTTGTGGGGAGGATAAGGCTTTGCATTTGATTTTTATTTGTTATCCCTACACTTTTAGCTAGTCCAAAATCCTGCAGGATAAAGCCCACAGGGTCCATAAGTAGCAAGGCTGTTTTCCCTAAAAAGCGTGAGCCAAGCAGGGTGTTATGATTAGCATTAATATGCAAGGTGGCTTGATAGAATAATTCCCCAAATATCGAGCCAATCGCAGGCGTGATAACTAAATCTTGCCAAGAAGGCACTTCGGCAAATGCCTCCACGCCATATTCCCAAAAAAGCGCAGAAGCAAAAATGCTATACAGCACAGATTCGCTCCAGCTATATCCGGCTATGCGCGGTTGCATATAATATACAGCGCCCCAGTAGGGGTGCGTAATCCAATTTAAAAACCAATCATCGCCATCGACAACCGGTCCTCGCGCAGTTTTAGCGCGCCATTGACTATCAAGATTTACTATCTCTTCTTTATTCCAATTTGTTACGCTCTCTGGCATAAGATACAGCACGCCAGCGCCTACAAGCGTGCCACCAAGCACAAGCGAAGAGCCTAAGGCTAAGTATCCTAGCCTACTCGTGGGCTCATATATGTAGGGTGATTTTGTCATATTTTCCAAAGGAGCAAGATTTGTAAGCGTTGGCTCTTGTGTCAAATCTCCAAAGGCTAGCAATGGGCAAAATGCAAGCAATAGCACACATCGCCATTTGGCAAAAAGGCGTTGGTGCATTTTAGAATCCGCGTATAACTTTGCTTAAAATGGCATCATTTTCTTTAAGTTTGAGTGAGCGCTCTAGCACAGTGCTAATGACTTGCGTAGATTCTCCAAGCAGCGAATTTATAATATTCATAGAATCTATAATCGCCTTTGTTTGCCTAGCAAGTGTAATGCTATCTTTGCTTTGGGCGTTAATATTAACCACCACTTCATTAATATTATTTTGGATATTGCCTAAACTTTCTTTTGAAGTTTGCCCATTTTGTGCCAATGTGGCAAATACAGCGGAGTTACTTTGAATGGTTTGGGATATGCTATGGAGATTTTCTGTTACGCCTTTAATGGTCGTCTCAATCTCACCTAAGCTAGTTTGCGTATTTTCCGCAAGCTTTCTCACTTCATCTGCCACCACAGCAAAGCCTCGCCCATGCTCACCCGCGCGTGCGGCTTCAATAGCGGCGTTGAGCGCTAGTAGGTTAGTTTGCTCTGAAACATTATAGATAAGCTCTAGCGCGTTTTGGATAGACATTACACTTTGGCTCAAATCATTTAGGCGCGTGTTTAGCTCATTTTGGCTAGCAATACTTTGGTCTATATCGTGCAGAAGTTGCGTGATATGCCCGCTAGTGCTGTCAAGATAGTCTTTGCTTTGATTGATTGTCTCTTGGGCTGTGCTAGCAGATTCTATATTTTTATCTAAGCCCGCGACAATATTATTGCCATGCTGAGCGTTTTCTTGAGTTTTATCACCGATATGGGACACATTATCTTTTAGATTCACAATGTATTCATTGAGTTTGACAATCTCAGCACTCGTTTCGCCAGCAATCTCAATAGTCTGCTTCATCTTATCGATGAAAGAGTTAATAAACACGCTAATGATAAGTAGCTCATCATCTTTGCCGCGCTCAAGTTTGAGCGTGCCACCGGCGGTGAGCTTCTCTCCACCTTTTGAGACTTCTTGCAAATAAGTAACCACACTTTGAGAATCTCGCGTGAAATTGCGCAGGATACTAAAGACAACAAACATCGTGCCAATGGTAATTGCCATAATAAGAACGAGGATTCCCATAATGAGATTTGACTGCCAAATGGCTCTATTGCGAATATCAGCAAGTGAGTCAAGATTTTTTAGCATGCTAACAAGGGAATGAGAGCTTTCATTCATACCTGTGGCAATACCCTCAAGATTGCTCGTAGAGGTGGCTAGCTTTTTATTTGTCACATTTGAAGTTTCAGAGATTCTATCGATTAAAATACCATAAATCTCCTCAAAATACCCCTGTAAGCGTAAAGCAATGGTCTTGCTATCGCCGCTATTTAGCACTTGGGCAATTTTGGGATAAAATCCTTGCAAATCGCTATCATTGCGGATAAAGCTTTCATTCCAACTTTTTGTCATTTGGATAATAAGATTTTTATTTGCATTATCCTCTGGATTAATGACTAGCTTAATGAGTTTAGCATTAAGCGCGCCGATGAATTCAAACTGCTCGATTAAGCCTTCAATATCTTTCATTGACTCTTCTGTATCTTTAACATGGCTTTGCATAATATTAATCTGCTCTGTGGCTTTGTTTGAGAGAGATTCTAGATTCTTAGAATTACTTTGCACCACTTGGATAGAGCTTTCCTCTGTGGAAACAAAGCTAGAAAATGAATATTTAAATACAAAAAATAGCAATGCAGTAATAATAATAAGCGCGGAAAGTATGTTAAAGCTTACATTAAGCCGCGTGGAAAGCTTAAGATTTCTAAATCGTTGTATAATCGAGCCAAAATCTGACATTCTATCTCCTTAAAGATAAAGATTTGCAAGGATTTGCCCATATTTAAATATGGGCAGAGATTTATTTACCTGCAACTTGTGCTTTGTTTGGATTATCCGCAGCTTGTGCAATCATGCAGCCTTCAAGCTCTTTAGCATCAGCGGCATTATCGACTTTTTTAAGCCAGCGATTAATTTGTGCCATTGTTTTAGAAGCAGGGTCTGGAGCGTCATACTTTTTCATTAAAGATGCGCAATCTGCTAGCATAAGGCTAGGAAGCCCTATGATGAGGGCTGTAAGGATAAGTTTTTTCATTTATATGCTCCTTTTTAGAATCTCAAAATATAGGCTAGAGCGATATTTTGGTTAGTTTCATCAACACTTGGTGTTGCAATAGGTGCAGTTGGAGTGTTATAATCTAGTTGCTGGAGAGTATAGCTTAGGCGGAAAAACTGATTTAAGTCTAGCTGCCAAATCGCATACACATCATTTACTGTCCCACGAGTGCTGCGGAAGTTGAATGGGTCATTAAGACTTACACGCGAAAACGCATACCAATATTTGCTACCCTTAAAGAATTCATAACCTATCTTAAAATAAGAACCTAAGTCATAGCGTAATCCCGCATGCACAGCATAGCCATTCTCGTTGGCAAAAGGTAACATGATAGGCTCTCCATTGCTGCCTTTGTAGTAGCTGTATGAGGCAAACCAATGTAAGCCACTACCGAGCAATCTATCATTTTCTATATGCACATTTACATATTGCATATCGCCCACATTTTTTGCTGGAAAGGTGGCTGTAGCAGTTTGAACACGAGGTGTAGCGTAGTTCATGAGGTTAATGTAGGTTAGCATAAAAAGATTTGTCCCAAAGCTTTTAGGCAAGAAAGGCGTTTCAAATGCACCAAATACCAAATTAGCGTCTGAAGCCTCTTTATTACCCCAGATATTTCCGCCAGCGCTTGTGCTATTTAAAGTGAGCGGTTGATATACTTTAGAATATCCTACACGTAAAGCCGCATCAGTGTAGGGCTTAAGTGTAAATACCGCGCCATCACCTAGTGCATTTACCGCTAGTGCAGGGTAGGTGCTCATACGAGCAGAACTATTGCGGAGATTTGAGCCCGGACCATCTGTGCCGGGAAGTCGCCCAATAGTCAAAGCTGCCCATTTACCCATATAAATATCTACATATGCGCGCTCTACATATACGGCACTTCCACCAGCTACACCACGACCAGCATCAAGCGTGCCAAGAGTTCCAACAAGTGGATAGCCAGATTCTAAATCCCCAAATGCCTTTGTCATAGACAATCGCCCTGTGAATTTAGTGTATTTATTAATATCAGCATTCATATTGAGGTAAAGCCCCATCATCCAGCGGTTGTTGTAGTTTTCCTTAAGATTTGCGCCACCTGTTTTCTCTCTGTGCGTGATGTTATTCACAGAAGTGTTAAACTCCATACCGAACTTTACTTTATTTAATGTCGCGGCAACTTCGTTAGCATCGACGCGGTCATTAATTTCATTCACATCAGATTCTAAGGCTTTGAGCCTCTCCTCAATTGTCGCAGCATTTGCCAAAGAGGAAAGTAAAAGCAATCCCCCACCTAGTGCCATCACTTTGTGTTTTAGCATCATAAAAGCTCCTTAAAGTTAAAGTTAAGCTTGGATTATCTTAAGTTTTTGCTTTATTTTTGCTAAAAGATAACATTTAGCTTACTTAAAAAATTAAAATATCCTTATTTGTGTAACTTTTATAGGCAATTATTACTTTAATATACGCTTTTAAATATGCTTAAAAGGTTTTGATAACATTTTGTAAAATATTATATAATTTTGTATTGGAGATAGAATCTGGTGCGGTGCTTTTAGATTCTATAAAAACCCATTTTCACAAGGAGGCAAAGATGAAAAAACTATTTCTTATTATCGGTGCGCCCGGCTCTGGTAAGACTACAGATGCGCAGCTTATTGCAAAGGCAAATGCAGATTCTATCGTGCATTACTCTACAGGCGATTTACTGCGCGCAGAGGTGGCAAGCGGGAGCGAGCAGGGGAAAATCATTAATGGCTTTATTAGTAAAGGCAACCTCGTGCCGCTTGATATTGTGGTTGGCACGATTGTCAATGCCATTGCCAATGCGCCAAAAGATATTATTATAATCGATGGCTATCCGCGCAGTGTGGAGCAAATGCAGGCTTTAGATGAAAAGCTAAAGAGCCAAACTCAAGTGCGCTTAGTGAGCGTAATAGAAGTGGAGGTGAGCGAGGCAGTGGCGCGAGAGCGTGTGCTAGGGCGCGCAAGGGGGGCTGATGATAATGTCGAGGTGTTTAATAATCGTATGAGCGTGTATCTTACGCCGCTAAAAGAGATAGAATCTTTTTATACTTCGCTTAATGTCTTGCATAAAATTAATGGCGAGCGCAGCATTGAAGCTATTGTGAGCGAAATGGAGCAGTTTATTAAAAGTAAGATTTAAAGGTTAGATTCTATAAATTCCGCGCTGTTGCTTTTGCTAGCACAAAAGCCGCGCGGTCTTGTTTGCTGGCAAGTAAATTGCCCTCAAACGCCTAAAGTATAAAGTTATAGCTGCTTTAAGCATCTATCAACTTAGTTTTTAAAGGTTAGATTCTATAAAATCGAGCAAAGGGGTGCATATGCATATTGACCTACATAATCACACCACGCTCTGTAACCACGCCACAGGCACTATGCGCGCCTACATTGAGCAGGCGTTGTGCTGTGGCATTGATGTATTTGGGTTTTCCTGCCATGCGCCTATGGCATTTGATGAGCAATATCGTATGAGTTTGGCGCAAATGCCTATGTATTGCCAAGATGTGCAGGATTTACAGGCGCAATTTAGCGGGCAAATAGAGATTTTGTGCGCGCTGGAGGTGGATTATATCCTTGATAAAACATATCTTATAGAATCTGCAGTGCTTAATTATCCTTTTGATTATCTTATCGGCTCGGTGCATTTTTTGGATAATTGGGGGTTTGATAATCCTGCGTTTATCGGCGAATACAAGGCGCGCGATATGGAGCAGTGTTGGAGTGAATATCTGCACGCCATTGCGCAAATGGCTCAAAGTGGGCATTTTCAAATTGTAGGGCATTTGGATTTATTAAAAATTTTTGGCGCAAAGCTTATGGATATGCAATCAACGCATTTAAAGCGCGCTTTAGAATCTATTGCTGATAATCACTTGGCTATCGAGCTTAATCCCGCTGGGTGGCGCAAGCCTGTAAATGAGGCATATCCAAGTATAGATATTTTACGCAAGGCTTATGAGTTGGGCATTCCTATCACTTTTGGTTCAGACGCGCATGATGTGGCGCATATTGGCTTTAAATATAAAGAGTTGTGTGAGTTGGCTAGAAGTGTGGGCTATACGCGCGCGCGCTATTTTCGCCAAAAGCAGAGCATTGAGGTGGCGTTTTAGTAAGATGAGAATCTACGCGCTGCACGCTATTACAAAGGCTTTATACTTCTGTGGTGCTAATGCCATATTTTTCTTCTAGCGTTTTGCCAAAATTCGTAGCAAAGCCCTCGCAAAAGCGCATTCCATACAGCAGCACAAACCACGATACATAAATCCATAGCATCATAAATAAAAAAATAGAGATAGGTCCATAGACGCTCTTATAAGTTTGGTTGTAAAACACATAATACACAAAACCCCATTTTGTGAGCAGCCACACGCCAGCGGTGAGCAGGCTTGCAACGACAAGAGAGAGGAGCTTTAGGGGTTTGTTGGCTGAAAGCTTAAAAAGTAAGAAAAACATCGCCCAAGTGAGCAAATAAGGCAATAAATCAAATAAGATGCTTAAATCTGCTGTGCCTTTGAGCGTTTTTTGCACTTCGCCGCTAAAATAGATAGAAAATGCCAGCGCCACAGGGAAAAGCGTAATCATCGTCCAATACATCACAAGCGAGTCAAAAAACTTGCGCGGTGTAGAGTTAAACATTTTAGCCGCGATGTATTCGTAGTTACGAAAGAATAAAATAGAGGCTACAAGCGTGTATCCTAGCCCCATCATTCCTAGTGAAGAGCTATTTTTCATAAAAGTGTCAAGGTATTGAGAAATCACATCTGTGTGCGTGGGCATGATATTTGTAAGGATTAAATCGCGGAATTGCTCAATTTGTGATTGAAAAGTGGGGAGATTAACAAAAATAGAAAAAATAATGAGCAAAAGTGGCACGATAGCAAAAATCGTATAAAAGCTTAAAGACGCAGCATAAAAGCTTAGCTCTCTATCGGCTACAAAGTCCCACACGCTTTTAAGCTTCCCTGATATGAGGAGGCACACCTCGCGCCCTTTGAGCCAAGCTGTGCGGATAAATCTCTCTTGTTCTTGCATATTAATCCTTTAATGGCAATTTGTAGCAGCGATGTAGCCATAAGATTCTATCATGGCTACATCATCTTTGGGCGCTTTGCCATCAGTTGTTAGATAATCGCCTAGCACCACAGCATTAATGCCCGCTTCAAAAAGCGGCTTTTGATAATTGCCAAAGACTGCTTCGCGCCCGCCTGCAATCATTAGCCGCGTGTTTGGGAGAAACTCTCTAGCCAGCTGCACGCATTCTAAGGCTTCTTCTTGTGAGAGCGTTTGCATAGGCAGGGGGAGGGCTTCATTAGCGATGTAGAAATTTATAGGCGAGCTATGTGGGGATAGAATCTGCAAATGTTTTAAAAGCTCAATCCTATCTCCCCAGCTCTCTCCTAAGCCAAAAATCCCTCCAGAGCATAGCCCAAGCTCTGCTTTTAGCGTATTTTCACAAGTTTCAAATCGCTCTATCCAAGTGTGTGTCGTGCAAATGTGTGAAAAAAATGCTTTTGATGTCTCTAAATTATGATTGTAGCTATCTACGCCATTTTTTTTAAGATATTTTAGAGAATCTAAATCCGCACTCCCGCAACACGCGATAATATGTAAATTTAAATTCGCCTCTTTAATTGCCTGCGCGGCTTTGGCGATGTATTCGCACTTATCAGATTCTAAACTTCGCCCAGCAGTGACTAAGCAAAAGCCCAGCGCGCCATATTCGCGTAAAGTCCTAGCTTCTTTTAGAATTTTATCAATACTTTTAAATTTATATCTTTGAATTTGGGCGCCATAATGCGCACTCTGCGTGCAGTATTTGCAGTCTTCAGGGCAATCGCCAGAGCTTACATTGCAAATAGAGCAGAGGAAAATTTCACGATTAATCATATTTTGCCTTTATATTTTTGGTGAGTTTAAAAAAGTTTATTTATTTTTAAGCGCGCCATTGTAGCAAAAATGTAGCAAAAAAGTTTTTAAAATATGTGTGATAGAATCTAGCCCAAATATAGCAGCAGATTCTATAAAATTAGCAGATTCTATGGAGTGAGTATGAAAGCAATAAGTGTAAGTGAGCTAAATGCACAGATTAAGGGCATTATGGAGCAGACTTTTATTGATTTATGCGTGCAGGGCGAGATTAGCAGCCTTAAAGTGCATACTAGTGGGCATGTTTATCTTAGCCTTAAAGATGAGCAATCAAGCGTGCGTGCGGTGATGTTTAAAGGAAATGCGCGCGCTTTAAAAATGCAATTGGAGGTTGGGCAAAGTGTGGTGGTCATTGGCTCAATAAGCGTGTATGCGCCTAAGGGAGAATATCAAATTTTGTGCAAAAGCATTACGCTAGCGGGTATTGGCGAGCTAGCTCAAGCCTATGAGGCGCTAAAAAATAAGCTGCAGGCTAAAGGATATTTTGAATCTAGTGCTAAAAAGCCATTGCCACGCTTTCCTAAGCGTATAGCGCTCATCACTTCTGCCACAGGCGCGGCAAAAGAGGATATGCTAAAAATTGCTAAAAAGCGTTGGGAGCTAGTGCATATCACGCTTTTTAATACTATCGTGCAGGGCGAGTATGCAAAGGATTCTATTACAAAAAATGTGGCTTTGGCAGATAGCTTTTTTGGCTCGCCAGAGGGTTTTGATGTGATTATTTTAGGGCGCGGTGGTGGCAGCATAGAGGATATGTGGGCGTTTAATGAAGAGTGCGTAGCAGATGCTATCTATCATGCGCGCACGCCTATTATTTCGGCTGTTGGGCATGAGGTGGATACATTTATTAGCGATTTTGTAGCCGATAAGCGCGCTCCCACGCCATCTGCGGCAATGGAATTACTGCTGCCGGATAAATTTGAGTGGCTGCGCGTTATTGATGAGATGATAAATAGCTTTAATGAAACGCTACAGCAGCATATAGTGCGTAAAGTCGAGGCTTTAGCACAGGTAAAAGAGTATTTTAATTTATATAATTTTGAGCGGCAGTATATGGGCAAAAAGGAGCAGATTGAGGCTTTAGGGCAGCTTATGCGTAGCGCGTTTGGCAGTATTTTGCAAGAGAGGGATACGCAGTGTGATTATGCAAAAACATCGCTTGTGCAGCTTTATGGGTATAAGCTTAAGCAGTATGAGGCGCTTTGTGCGCATTTAGTTGAGAATCTAGGCGCGCTTAATCCTGCTTTGCTTTCATATCGCGGCTTTGTGCAGGTAAGCAGAGATAATAAGCCCTTAAAGCTAGAGCAAATCGAGCTTAATGAGGAATTTATGCTAAGCAACTTAGCGCATTCAATTTATGCCAAAAGGGTGAAGTAGCGTATATGGGCTAGATTCTGTAGTTTTTATAGAATCTAGCTAGCTTTTAATTAAGGCAGAATTCACTTTTTTTAACTACAATGCCAAGTTTTAAACTTCTAAAACGAAAGCAGAGAATCCACAAATGCAAAGCATACGAAATATCGCAGTGATTGCGCATGTCGACCATGGTAAGACTACGCTTGTAGATGGGCTGCTAACGCAGTCTGGCACATTTAGCGAGCGAGAGCAGGTAAGTGAGCGCGTAATGGATAGCAACGACCTAGAGCGTGAGCGCGGCATCACGATTTTAAGCAAAAATACCGCCATAAACTACAAAGGCACGAAAATCAACATCATCGATACGCCCGGGCACGCTGACTTTGGCGGTGAGGTCGAGCGCGTGCTAAAAATGGTAGATGGCGTGCTGCTGCTAGTCGATGCGCAAGAGGGCGTGATGCCTCAAACTAAATTTGTCGTAAAAAAGGCGTTAAATCTAGGGCTAAAGCCAATTGTAGTGGTAAATAAAATCGATAAACCCGCTGCCACGCCTGATAAAGTGGTCGATGAAGTATTTGATTTATTCGTAGCGATGGGGGCAAGTGACGCACAGCTTGACTTCCCTGTGATATATGCCGCAGCGCGCGATGGCTACGCTATTGCTGAGCTAGAAGATGAGCGAAAGAATTTAGAGCCACTTTTTCAAGCCATAATTACGCATGTGCCAGAGCCTAGCGGCAGTAGTGATAAGCCCTTGCAAATGCAGGTTTTCACGCTTGATTATGACAACTATGTGGGGAAAATCGGCATTGCGCGTGTGTTTAATGGGCGCGTGAAAAAGGGCGAGAATGTGCTTTTGGCTAAGAGTGACGGCGAGAAAGAGAGCGGGAAAATCACTAAGCTTATTGGCTTTTTGGGACTTGCGCGCACTGAGATAGAATCTGCACAGGCTGGCGACATCGTGGCGATAGCGGGGTTTAATGCCGTTGATGTGGGAGATTCTATCGTGGATATTAATAATCCTATGCCGCTTGACCCAATGCACTTAGAGGAGCCAACGATGAGTGTGAATTTCGCCGTGAATGATAGCCCATTAGCTGGGCTAGAGGGCAAGCATGTCACGGCAAATAAGCTAAAAGATAGGCTATTAAAGGAAATGCAAACAAATATCGCTATGAAGTGCGAGGAGCTAGGCGAGGGCAAGTTTAAGGTAAGTGGGCGCGGCGAGCTGCAGATTACGATTTTAGCGGAGAATCTGCGACGTGAGGGGTATGAGTTTAGCATTTCGCGTCCGGAAGTGATAATAAAAGAGATAGATGGCGTGAAATGCGAGCCGTTTGAACATTTAGTGATTGATACGCCGCAAGATTTTAGTGGCACGATAATCGAAAAGCTAGGACGCAAAAAGGCTGAGATGAAAGCGATGAATCCTATGGGCGATGGCTATACGCGACTTGAGTTTGAAATCCCTGCAAGGGGGCTAATTGGCTATCGTAGCGAGTTTTTGACCGATACGAAGGGCGAAGGCGTGATGAATCATAGCTTTTTGGAGTTTAGGGCATATAGCGGGAGTGTGGAGACGCGTAAAAATGGCGCGCTTGTGAGTATGGAGAGTGGCGAGGCGACTGGGTTTTCGCTGTTTAATATTCAAGAGAGAGGCGTGCTATTTATCGCGCCGCAAACTAAAGTGTATGTGGGAATGATAATCGGCGAGCATAGCCGCGATAATGACCTTGATGTCAATCCTATTAAGTCAAAGCATTTAACGAATATGCGAGCAAGCGGCAGTGATGATGCCATAAAGCTTGTGCCGCCGCGTGAGATGACGCTAGAGCGCGCGTTAGAGTGGATAGAAGATGATGAAATCCTTGAAATCACGCCACTAAACATTAGAATCCGCAAAAAGATTCTAGAGCCAAATATGAGGAAAAGGGCGAAGGGGAAGTAGGATTTAACTCGTTGTCATTGATAAATAGCAAATTTGAGGAGTTTAAGGAGAGTGAGATTTTATAGAATCTAGGTTGGTTTATAAAGGGGTGGGCGCACCTTTTTATTAAGCTAATGGCTTAAGATTAATTTAAGGAGAATATATGAATCCATTCCTAGAATCAATTTATTTTCGGCACGCTTGCAAACTTTTTGATAAAAGCAAGAAAATCCCGCGAGAGATTTTTGATGAAATACTGGAAGTAGGGAGGCTTGCCCCTAGTTCTTTTGGAATGGAGCCTACAAGGCTTATAGTCGTGCGCAGCGATAAGGCAAAGCAGGAGCTATATCCTTTGTGTTGGGAGCAGCCACAAATCACAACTGCGAGCGAAGTGGTAGTGTTTAAGAGTTTGCAAAGTGATTTGATACCTCCAAGTGAATATGTGAAAAACAACACGCGCAGGCGAAAAATGGATTTGGCAACTTATGAGGTATTTTGTAATCGCTATGGTGGATATCTTAAGGCGCGTGGGTTTGTAGATGATAAGATTGCTTATTGGAGCGCACTGCAGGCTTATATTATGGCGACATATATGGTGGGCTATGCGAGTTATCTTAAGATTGATACTTGCTTTATTGAGGGCTTTGATAAAAGAAAGGTAGAGCAACTCTATGGGCTTGATACTTTTAAAGAGCAAGTGAGCCTTATTGTGTGCTTTGGCTATCGTGCAAAAGCGCAGCAGCCACGTTTTAGGATAGGTATTGATGAATTAGTGGAATACAAATAAGGGGGCGCTATGTTAGATGTTATCACAGTTACCAAAAGAGATGGACGCCTTGAGCCCCTTGATATTTCAAAGATACAAAAGCACACATCTGCTGCGGTAGAGGGCTTAGATGGTGTAAGTCAAAGTGAATTAGAAGTAGATGCAAAGATTTTATTTAAGGATAGGATTACCACAGAGGAAATCCAGCAAACCCTCATTAAAACTGCCGCAAATAAGATTGATGTAAATACGCCTAATTGGAGCTTTGTGGCAGCGCGTTTGTTTTTATATGATTTATATCATAAAGTGACAGGTTGGACGGGATATAAGAGTCTTGAAGAATACTTTGTGCGCGGCGAGAAAGAGGGTAAGCTAGTTTGTGGTGTTAAAGAAAAGTATGATTTAGCTCTTTTAGATTCTCACATCAAGCCTGAACGCGATTTGCAGTTTAATTATTTGGGGATTAAAACGCTCTATGACCGCTATTTGCTTAAAGATTCTGATAATCGTCCTATAGAGCTACCGCAGCATATGTTTATGGCTATTGCGATGTTTTTAGCGCAGAATGAAAGCGATTGCAATGCTTGGGCGATTAAATTTTATAATATGATTTCTTTATTTGAGGTGATTTGCGCTACGCCTACGCTTGCAAATGCACGCACTACGCGACATCAACTAAGTTCTTGCTTTGTGGGCAGCACGCCTGATAATATAGAGGGTATTTTTGATGCGTATAAGGAAATGGCGCTACTTAGCAAGTATGGAGGCGGTATAGGCTGGGATTTTAGCCGTGTTCGAGGGCTTGGAAGCTACATTGATGGGCATAAAAATGCTGCGGGCGGCGTTGTGCCATTTTTAAAAATTGCTAATGATGTGGCTATTGCAGTAGACCAGCTAGGCACGCGTAAAGGGGCGATTGCTACTTATTTGGAGATATGGCATAATGATATCCAAGATTTTATTGACTTGCGTAAAAATAGTGGCGAGGAGCGCAGGCGCGCGCATGATTTATTTCCAGCGGTGTGGATTTGTGATTTGTTTATGAAGCGTGTGGAGGCAAATGAGTTTTGGACGCTTTTTGACCCCTATCAATGCCCTGAATTGACTGAACTTTACGGAGAGGCTTTTGAGGCAAAATACATCGAGTATGAGCGTTCAGATTCTGTATTAAAATCGCGCGTTTTGGCAAAAGATTTGTGGAAA
Source organism: Helicobacter jaachi (assembly GCF_000763135.2). Classification (NCBI taxonomy): domain Bacteria; kingdom Pseudomonadati; phylum Campylobacterota; class Epsilonproteobacteria; order Campylobacterales; family Helicobacteraceae; genus Helicobacter; species Helicobacter jaachi. The sequence continues at coordinate 690,497 of NZ_JRPR02000001.1, forward strand.
AAGATTTTGACTAATTACTTTGAATCTGGCTTGCCTTTTTTATGCTTTAAGGATAGTGCCAATAGGGCAAACCCAAACAAGCATGCAGGCATTATTAGAAGCTCTAACCTCTGCACAGAGATTTTTCAAAATACAAACCCAAATCACTATGTGGTGGAAGTGGAGTTTGTCGATGGCTCAAAGACTATTTATGAGGAAAAAGAGCTAGTGAAGCTTGATAGTGGCGTTACTAAAAAAGCAAATAAAATTACAAGCATAGATTCTATAAATGGCAAAAAGGTCTTTATCACAACGCGCGTGGCTCAAGGCGGCGATACTGCGGTGTGCAATCTTGCAAGTGTGAATTTGAGCAAAATCCACACTAAAGAGGATATCGAGCGCGTGCTACCTATTGCTATTAGAATGCTTGACAATGTGATTGATTTAAATTTCTATCCTAATCGTAAGGTAAAGGTTACAAATGCGCAAAATCGTGCTATCGGGCTTGGTGTCATGGGTGAAGCGGAGATGCTTGCGCGTGCGGGCATAGAGTGGGGGAGTGAAGCACATTTGGCAAAAATCGATGAAGTGTTAGAACTTATTAGCTTTCATGCCATTTCCTCAAGCTCACATCTTGCGGAGGAGAAGGGTAAATATCCTCAATTTGAAGGAAGCAGCTGGAGCAAAGGCATTTTTCCCATTGATGTGGCGAATAAAGAGGCGCTTAAGCTTGTCGATAGGGGAGGATTATTCTCGCAGCAGTGCGATTGGGAGTCTTTACGGGCAAGGGTTAAAACACATGGTATGCGTAATGGCTACCTTATGGCAATTGCTCCTACAAGCTCTATCAGCATTTTGGTTGGCACGACACAAACTATTGAGCCTATATATCGCAAAAAGTGGTATGAAGAGAATCTAAGCGGGCTTATTCCGGTAGTTGTGCCGCATTTGAGCCTAGATACTTGGAATTACTATGTATCAGCATATGATATTGACCAGACGCTTATTATTAAAGCAGCAGCCGTTCGGCAAAAGTGGATAGACCAGGGGCAAAGCACAAATATTTTTGTGCGCATCGATAAAGCAAGCGGTAAAATGCTGCATGAAATCTACACGCTCGCATGGAAATTAGGGCTAAAAAGCACTTATTATTTGCGCTCTCAAAGCCCAGAGGTAGAGGAGCAAATCATGGATAGAAGTGCTGAATGCATCAATTGTCAATAGCAGATTCTATAAATTTAAGCATAGTGAGGGAGATATATGGCACTTCAAGAAGAATTTAAAAAGCAGGGTGATTTTTTATTTCGCTATCGTAGTTATTTGCCTTTGTGCATGGTGCCTGTTTTTGTGCTAGTTGTCCTCACATCGCAGACTTTTCTTTATGATGATAAAACAGGCTACAATACTCCTTTAATCATCGCAGCTATCATTGTAGGGCTAATGGGGGGGGGGGGGGGGTGAGAATCTGTGTAGCAGGCTTTGCACCGCGCGATACTTCTGGGCGTAATACAAAGGAGCAAAAGGCAAGCGTGCTTAATCACACAGGATTATATTCACTATGCCGCAATCCTTTATATTTGGGCAATTTCTTGATGATGCTCTCTCCTATTATTTTGCTTGGAAACTGGCTTTTTATAGTGATTTTTGCTTTGAGTTTTTGGCTTTATTATGAGCGAATTATTTTTGCTGAAGAGAGTTTCTTGCGAGCAAAATTTGGGCAAGCATATATTGATTGGACGATGCATACGCCGCCATTTTTTCCTAAACTCAAAGGCTATGTGCCAAACAATATACCTTTTTCTTTGCGCTCTATGATTAAGCGCGAGTATCATTCATTTTTTGGGCTTGCTGCCTCGCTGTTTGTGTTTCATTATGTGGCGGTGGCTCTTGTATGCTGGCTTCATGGCTGGAAGTTCCCAAAACCTGATGATATACTCACTTGGCTTTTTGGTATTTCGGCGATATTTTATATACTTGTGCGCATTTTGGTAAAAACTACAAAAATCTTTGTAGTCGATGGCCGGTAGGTTATTACTTGAGCCTCTTTTTCAAAAATCGTAAAGGCTTTTGGATAATATCTGCGATGTTATTGCCAAATCTGCGCAATTTTTGAAGTTTTTTATAGCGTTTTTCAAGATTGCAGCGCCATTGCCCAAACCCTCTGCGATAAGCCTTTTCAAGTGGCTGGTTAAAAATATGAAGCAAAAAATCTTCAAGTCTTTTATTATAAATCTCTAGATGATTATCATTAAGAAATACTTTCTGCTCTAGCATTGCCAAATACGCCTCATCATTATTATCAAGATACATAATTCGCTCTAGCACCTCCTCAAAACTTCCATAGAGATGCATATTAATAAACGCGTTTGTGTTCACCCCCCCCCCCGTTAGAATTTAAAGGCTTGCTAATTGTTTCATCACCCCAATAAATAGGAATACTTTGCGCTGCAAAAGCGTGCATAAGTTTTTCCGTAACATAGCCATGCGTGCTTGAATTTTCAAAAGCAATATTAAATTTGCCCTCTTTAAGAAAGGCAAGTTTATCTTTCACGCGCTTGCCCATATTGTTTTTATATCCACCACCGCTATCCACGCGTTTATATTGATTTAAAAATTCAAAAAATTGCGCGCGCCACTCATCTGCTTTGCCATTACTCACCACAAAAGTGCAAAAGCGCGTTTTGTCTTTTACAGATTCTATATTAATGCACTTATGTTTGGTTGAAACTTCCTGCATACACGCTTCGTGCAAATATAGCGGGTAGCGCAGATATCTATCCTCAAACTCCATATAATCAAAACCAATTGCATAATCGCAATAATTAAAATCTGCACGCACATTCTCGCCTGTGGCAAAGATTCTAATCCCATCATAATTGATATGCTCGCTGCCCATAACAGAATAAAAAATATAATCAGGATTGTGCTTTGTAAAAACAAGCTCATAGTGCTTTTGCAGGATTTTAATAATATTCCCCTCCACAGCACCATCGCAAAAATACACTCTCTTAGCAGGTTTTATAGAATCTGCTTGAATGGGCGATACATTTGGAGAGTTTGTAGATTCTGTATTTATAGAATCTGCATTCATTCTATGCCGCCTATGGCTTGACTTTGCGCGCTTGCGATGAGTGGATTTATAAACTCATCAAGCAACCCACCTAGCATTATCTCTTCAAGGCTATAAAGCGTTAAGCCTATGCGATGGTCTGTGAGGCGATTTTGCGGATAATTATAAGTGCGGATTCGCTCGCTCCTATCGCCGCTCCCCACTTGCGTTTTGCGGGCTTGCTTATTCTGGGCATTTTGCGCTTCAAGCTCGGCTTCATAAAGCCTGGCTTTAAGAATTTTTAGCGCCTTATCTTTATTTTTATGCTGTGATTTTTCATCTTGCATAGATACGCTAATGCCCGTGGGAATGTGCGTTATACGCACCGCAGAATCTGTAGTATTCACGCTCTGCCCGCCATGACCACCACTGCGAAACACATCTACTTTTAAATCATTAGGATTAATATCTATCTGCACATCATCAACTTCAGGCATTATAGCCACTGTGATAGCAGAAGTGTGAATGCGCCCTTGAGATTCTGTCTCTGGCACGCGCTGCACGCGATGTGTGCCACCCTCATATTTAAGCTTAGAATATGCGCCATGCCCTTTAATAAGCGCGATAATCTCTTTATAGCCGCCCACGCTATTTTCACTTGAGCTCATAATCTCAACTTTCCACTTTTGCAAATCCGCATAGCGACAATACGCCTTAAACAAATCCCCCACGAAAATCCCCGCTTCATCTCCGCCCGTGCCTGCGCGGATTTCAAGATAAATATTCTTGCTATCATTGGGGTCTTTTGGCACTAGGAGGAGTTTAATCTCCTCTTCAAGCGCGGCTTTTTTAGAATCTAGCTCTTTTAGCTCCTCTTTGGCAAGCTCGCCTAATTCTTTATCCTCTAGTAAAGCCTTATTTTGCGCAATATGCTCAAGCACAGAAAAATAAGCCTTCGCGCTTTGCACGATAGATTCTATATCGCTTTGTTCTTTGCTAAGTTGGGTGAGCTGCTTAATATCTGCGAGGACAGATTCTGAAGTAAGGAGGTTTGAAATCTCATCATAACGCGCCACGATAGGCTTAAGTTTATCAATAAGCATTCAAAATCCTCTTACAAAATCTTGGAGAAAATAAATTAATTTGGGAATTTTAAGCGGATTGGGCGATTTTTTTCACGCTTGCATTGAGGCGCGACACCTTGCGTGCGGCAGTATTTTTTTTCAAAATCCCTTTGCTTACATATTTGTGTAGCTCTTTGTTGGCAATTTTTAGTGCCTCTTGAGCCTTTGCCACATCTTTATTTGCCACAGCCTCACGAATATCGCGCACAATATTTTTAATACGCGTTTTGTAATAGCGATTTCGCTCGGTTTTTACTTTGGTTTGGCGTATGCGTTTTTCTGCGGATTTGTGATTTGCCATTGTTCATCAGTCCTTTTTAAAAAAAATTAAGGCAAAATTCTGCCAAAAGTTTAATTAAATGCAGTTTAAAAGCCATAAGGAGTATAAATGAAAGCAAAAGCGCGCGCGAAGATTTTTGGCACAGATGGTGTGAGGGGGCGTGCAGGGGAGGTGATTACGCCTCTTAGTGTGATTACTTTGGGAGCGAGTGCGGGGATACATTTTCGTCAGCATTCTTTGACAAATAAAATCTTAGTCGGCAAAGACACTCGCCGCAGCGGCTACATGATAGAAAATGCCCTTGTTTCAAGCCTCACTTCAGTGGGCTATGATGTGATACAAATTGGTCCTATGCCCACGCCTGCAGTGGCGTTTTTGACAGAGGATATGCGCTGCGATGCGGGTGTTATGATAAGTGCAAGCCACAATCCTTACGACGATAATGGTATAAAATTTTTTAATCACTCCGGCTTCAAACTCGCACCAGAGGAGGAGGAGAGTATAGAATCTTATTATCACAATGCAAGCGCTATTCAAGGTGCGCTTAAGAGTGGCAAGGAAATAGGTAGCTCAAAGCGCATAGATGATGTCGTGGGGCGCTACATTGTGCATATTAAAAATTCTTTCCCCAAACATCTTACTCTGCATGGATTAAGAATTGTGTGCGATTGCGCAAATGGAGCGGCATATCGTGTCGCTCCTATCGTGCTTAGGGAACTTGGTGCAGATGTGATTGCTATTAATGATGAGCCAAATGGTTTTAACATCAATAAGCAATGCGGCGCTATGCACCCAGAAGGCTTAATGCAGCAGGTGCGCACATATCGCGCTGATGTGGGGTTTGCCCTTGATGGCGATGCTGATAGGCTCGTTGTGGTGGATAATGAGGGGAATATCATCAATGGCGATAAACTCATTGGCGCGCTTGCTTTGTATCAAAAAAAGATTGGTGCGCTTAAAAAAGATGCCATTGTGGCGACTTTAATGAGCAATCTTGCTTTAGAAGAGTTTTTAAAATCTCATAAAATGGGCTTGTATCGCTGCAATGTAGGTGATAAATATGTATGGGATAAAATGCAAGAGCATGGCTTAAACTTTGGTGGAGAGAGCAGTGGGCACATTATTTTTAGCGATTATGCCAAAACAGGCGATGGCTTGGTGAGTGCGCTGCAAGTTTTGGCATTATTGCTGCAAAGTGATAAAAGCTCCAAAGATACGCTTAACCCCTTTGAGCTTTACCCTAGCGAGCTTGTTAATCTTAAAGTAACGCACAAAAAGCCCCTTGATAAGATTGGCGGCTTGCAAGAGCAGCTAGATTCTATTACATCATCAAATAATCGCCACCTTGTGCGCTATTCAGGCACGGAAAACAAATTAAGAATCCTCATAGAGGGCAGGGATAAAAAGCTCGTAGATGAGCAAATGAAAACACTTGTTGATTTTTTTCAAAAGCAATTAAGCCTGTGAGATTCTATACAAATGCATTTCTTAGGCCACATACGCAAGATTAGTGCAAGGCAAATCCGCTTATTTCTTATATTTTTTTTGTTAAGCTTTGTGCTTGACCAATTAGTAAAAATCCTTATGCTAAAGGGTTTTGCGTGGGATAGTGAGGCGCTAAGCATAGGTGGGAGGGCGCTTGTGTATAATACAGGCGTGGCGTTTTCGATGTTTAGCTTTTTGGAGGAGTATTTAAAATATATTCAAATAGTATTTTTGCTCTGCTTGCTCGTTGGGCTGTTAATGAGTGATTTATTTACTAAGCACTATGTAGCGTTTGGGATTTTAATGGGGGCTGGGTCATCAAATATTTTTGACCGCTTTATCCACGGCGGCGTGGTTGATTATGTGTATTGGCACTATTGGTTTGACTTTGCTATTTTTAATCTTGCCGATGTGCTCATTGATGTAAGCGTGGTGCTTATTATTTGGCAAATGCTGCGGGAGAAATGGCAACCCCACGAGCGTTTATAGAATCTAGATTCTATAACGATAGAAAAGAGGGCTTATTGTTTTATCAAGGTATTTATGAGATTCTCAAATCATAAAAGAAAGCGTAAAAAATGATATTTTAATGAGTGTTCGCGCACCTGTGGGTGATATAAATTTAAACCCTTATGAAAAATTTGTATAGGGCGTGGATTGGCGGCTATTAGACCTAAAGACAATCAATCCTATAAATTTCTATTTATTTGCATTCATAATAATAAAGATTTATTTATAGGACGGCAAGGAATGGCTTTTGAATCTATTTCAACGCAAGATTTAAAAAATGTAAAAATTCCCCTACCACCACTAGAAAAGCAAAATAAAATCATCTCCATAATCGACTTTATAGAATCTAAAATCACAAAACTAGATTCTATAAACAAATCTTTAGAATCTAAAAGCGCCCAAATCATTGCTACTCACTTGCTTAGAATCTAAACTACCACACGCTTCAAAGCAGCATGGCGCCGATTGTGCCAGCGATTAGTAGCGGGATATTGTAAGCGATAAAGGTGGGGATACAGGTGTCATAGATGTGATTGTGCTGTAAGTCTGCGTTTAGCCCTGAGGTCGGTCCTAGTGTGCTATCACTTGCAGGGCTTCCAGCATCACCTAGCGCGCCAGCAATGCCTATTAGCAAAATAATTGCCTCTATGCTAAAGCCAAGTGTCACGCCAAAAGGCACATAAATTGAGGCAATAATAGGAATAGTGCCAAAGCTAGTGCCTATGCCCATAGTGATAAGTAGCCCTATCACAAGCATTAGTATCGCACCTATCAAGCGATGATAAAAGCTAGATTCAATAGAATCTATATCGCTAAAAATCCCTGCCACACTATTAATGAGCGCATTTACCTCGCCACTTTGCCGCAAAATCTCGCCAAATCCTGCCGCCACAAGCATCACAAAGGCAATAAACGCCATCATTTTAAGCCCGCCCTCCATTATAGAATCTATTTGCCTCCACTTAATGCCGCCAAAAATAATCATACACATAAGCCCTATAAACGCCCCAAGCACTAGAGAGCCAGTAGCAATCTGTGCGACAAAAAGCATTATAATGCCAAAAAGTGAGGCGTATTCCCTATGCCCCATTTTTGCGTTTTCAATCTCACTTGTTTTGCTTTGGCGATACTCACGCGGGGCGCGATACAGCACAAATACCGCAAATAGCAGCCCAAAAAGCATAGCCGCACCGCCTATCCACATCACAGAGGCGATTTGGCTTAAGGTTACAGGCACTCCATTTGCCTCCATTTGATTGCGTATCGTGCTATGAAAGATTAGCCCAAAGCCTATGCCAAAGGTCACATAAGGTGCTTGCAGTCCAAAGGTTAGCGCACACGCCACAGCGCGTCTATCAATTTTTAGGCGATTCATAAGGCTTAAAAGCGGCGGAATGAGAATAGGAATAAATGCGATGTGAATAGGAATTAGATTCTGTGAAAAGCACGAGATTAACGCAATGCTAAGGATAAAAATAAACTTTTTATTGCTAATACTTTTTGCAAGAAATGAAAGCAAAAAAGTCATTAAATGCGTGCGTGAAATCGCCGCGGCAATCGCTCCTAAAAGTATGTAGCTAAGGGCAATATCAAGGTTTCCAGCCATGCCTTTGATTAGCATTTGGGCACTTAGAGTTAGCTTTTGCAAAGTAGATTCTATAATGCTAGATTCTATAATTTGTGGCGATAGTGGCGAGAGTAGCCCAGCAAGCAGGGCTGCAATGATAATTGATAATAGCACATTTAGTCGCAACAAGCACAAGAGACACATCACAAGCACAGAGACAACCACGCCATTAGTTAATATTGACATTCTAATCCTTAAAAAGCATTGATTGGGGTATTTTACCAGAAGTTTAAAATTTCTATGGCTATATTTTACAATATCGCCATAGAGAAGTCATGCAGTTAGATTTGCCTATAGGGAGCTTGCCCTACTTCGTAGTAATTATTGCCTTGCGCGTCAATTGCCACAATGGCGGGGAAATTTTCAATCGTTAGGCGCGCTACTGCTTCAGGTCCTAGCTCTGGATAGGCTAGCACTTCGTATTTTGTGATACATTCTGAAATCAAAGCCGCCGCTCCCCCCACAGCCACCATATACACCACGCCATGAGCTACCATAGAATCTATCACCTCTTTGCTGCGATAGCCCTTGCCAATCATACCATGAATGCCCTGCTCAATGATAGTGGGCGTGTATTTGTCCATTCTGCCGCTGGTTGTTGGACCCGCTGAACCAATGGCGTGTCCGGGCTTTGCTGGGGTTGGTCCTAGATAGTAAATTGTCTCCCCCTCTAAATTTACAGGCAGCTTTTCACCTCGTGCAAGAGCCTCTGTCAATGCCTTATGCGCCGCATCGCGCGCGGCTAAAATAGTCCCGCTAATAAGCACGCTCTCCCCCGCTTTAAGACTTTTTGCCACTTCCGCGCTAATGGGCGCGGTAATTTTTTTTGCCTCACTCATACTTCCCTCCTTAAAGTTCAATATCCGCGTGTCTAGCCGCGTGGCAGTTAATATTTACCGCCACTGGAAGCCCTGCAATATGCGTAGGATACCACTCCACATTAACTGCAAACGCCGTAGTCGTGCCGCCTAAGCCTTGCGGTCCCACGCCTGTTTTATTAGCAATTTCTAGCAATTCGTCCTCAAGCTTTGCGTAACGCTCATCAGGATTTTTAGAATCTATCTCCCTTACAGCAGCTTTTTTGGCAAGTAGGGCTGCTTTTTCCATAGTGCCACCAATGCCTACACCTATAACCATAGGCGGGCAAGCATTAGGACCAGCAAGTTTTACAGCCTCAGTAAAGACCTTTTTTACGCCATCAATGCCATCGGCTGGCACAAGCATTTTTAATATACTTTTATTCTCGCTCCCAAAGCCTTTTGGGCAAACTTTAAGGTGAAGTTTATCGCCGGGCACAATGCGCGTATGAATTACAGCTGGAGAATTATTTGTGGTATTTTTGCGCTCATAGAGTGGTTCAGCCACGACAGATTTACGCAAATAGCCTGTTGTATAACCCTCTTTAATTCCCTCATTAATGGCATCTTCAAGGTAGCCGCCTGTAATATGCACATCTTGCCCAATTTCGACAAAAACCACCGTCATACCCGTATCTTGGCAGATAGGCATCATATTACTTTGCGCAATCTTACCATTTTCAATAAGTGTATCAAGGATATTTTGCCCTAGCGGAGATTTCTCCGTAATTTTTGCCGCACTAAAAGCGCGCTTAATGTCGGGTGTTTGAATACAGCACGCCTGTATAGCAAGCTTAGCAACTGCAGATTTTATATCTTCGCATCGCACTTCTTTCATCACAATCCTCCTTACAATGTTGTTGAAAAACGCTTAAGATTCTATCCTTTTTGTCTATAAATACACTTAAAAATGAGAAATTAAACTTTTCACATCACTTTTGCGTTTGCCAAATTCCACAATTTTGCCATGAAAGCGCGCAAAAATCTGCGCTACGCTCATATCTTTGGGGTAAAGCTCATACACAGCTTTAAGATTATCATATATGCCCTGCTCGCAAAAGCCGCGCAACTCCTCATAGTCCTCAATCTCCCTGCCTAGCATACACAAAAGCTTATAAGTGTATTTATCTACTACCATAACTTCACGCCCGCACGCATAGTTTAGGATACTATACGCGCTTTCTCGTCCTATGCCCTTTTGTGCAAAAAGCCATTCAAAATCTACATTTTGTTTGAAATTACTAAAAGTGTCAAAATCCCCTAAAATCGCCTTTGAAATGCCTATGATATAGCTTGATTTTTGCCTTTGTAAGCCATTAATGTGCGATTGCAAAATTATAGAATCTATATGGGCAAAAGTGTGCAAATCCCGCTCGCAATCTCCGCTTAAAATATGAGCCTTACGCATAGAATCTAGCATTTTTTCTACATTGCTCCATTGCGTATTTTGGGTAAGAATACTGCCTAATATCACCTCAAAGCTTCCGCTATTTTCCCACCACCAGCCCGGTTTATGCTGCATTAAATCCATATTTTTAAGTGCCTTAAGCAAAGTAAAGCTAGATTCTATCATTTTACACCCCTTTTATTTTACCCTTTATATTTGTGCTTTGTGTAGCGTGCGCCACTTTGTGCCGACCTTTGAAATTGCCTAGATTCTATAAATGCTTATTAAAAAATGCGCCAATTAAGCTTTTAGCATATTGACTTTGAGGGTGGCTAAAAATTTGCTGCGCATGAGCGCACTCCACCACCTGCCCATTGTGCAAAATCATCACTTCATCGCTAAGTGTGGCTAAAATCTCCAAATCATGCGTGATAAAAATATATCCTAGCTCTAATTCTGCTTGCAGTTTTAATAATAGCTCTAAGATAAGCTTTTGCGAGCTTTTATCTAGCGCGCTAGTTGGCTCATCAAGGATAAGGATTTTAGGCTTTCTTACAATGGCTCTAGCTATGCTCACGCGCTGCTTTTGTCCCCCACTTAGCTCAAAGGGATAGCATTGTGCGAGATTAGAATCTAAGCCCACAGATTCTAAAGCCTTTAAGGCATCTTTTTTAGCCTGCGGTATAGAATCTAAGCCCTCCATAATGATATCGCCCACGCGTAGGCGCGGGGATAGCGATGAAAAGGGGTCTTGAAATACGATGCCAATATTTTGCCGCAAAGCCTTTGAGCTAACATTTTTACCCTCAAGCAAAATCTCTCCTTTAGTGCTAAGTAGTTGCAATAATCCAAGCGCTAGACTTGATTTCCCACTGCCTGAAGCTCCCGCAATGCCCAGAATCTGCCCTTTATACAAAGTTAAATCTACACTACTCACTAGCTCTTTAAAATTCGCTCTAAACACGCGCCTTTGCATAACGCCTACACTTAAGTGTTTGGTGCATAAAAGCGGCGTGCCTTTAGCGTTAAAAGATGTGCTTTTGCGTGGAAGCTGTAAAGATTCTATCAAAAAGCGTGTGTATGGTTGCTTTGGGGCATTAAAAATAGCTTTGGTGGAGCTAGATTCTATCACTTGTCCTGCTTTTAGCACCACGACATTATCGCAAAAATCTTTGACTATGCCTAAATCATGGCTAATAAATAAAATCGCACTTTGCGCACTAAGGCGCGCTAATAGCTGCATAATCTGCCTTTGTATTAGCACATCAAGCGCGGTTGTTGGCTCATCACAAATAAGCAAGGCGGGATTATTAATAATGCTCATTGCTAATGCTACGCGCTGCTTTTGTCCCCCACTTAGCTCAAAGGGGTAGCATTGAGCATATCTCGCCTCTAGCTCTACAGAATCTAAAAGCTCTAATAATCGCTCTTGCGCCTTGTGCTTTAAGGCTTTGTGGCTTAAGTGCGGATAGAGGCTAGGCGCGTGGATAAAAAAGCTCTCTAAAATTTGCTTGCCCACTTTTTGGAGGGGATTAAGGCTTGAGAGCGGCTCTTGTGGGATATAGGCAATGTCCTTACCGCGTAAAGAGCGCATTTGCTCATTATTAAAATGCAACAAATTGCGCCCATTAAAGGTAATAGAGCCACTTTGCACATTGACATTTGGCTGCAGGCGCAAGATGAGCTGTGCTAGCATACTTTTGCCCGAGCCAGATTCACCAACAAGTGCTAGCTTTTCTTGCTTAGCAATATGCAAAGAAATATCATTTAAATAAAAACGATTAGAGTTAGCAAAATGTGCGCTAAGTTGGTGGATATTAAGCATGGGATAGGCTTTGCGCGGGGGTAGATTCTGTAGTGATAGAATCTGTTGCTAATGTTACATGCGGGTCAAATGCGTCTCTTAAGCCCTCTCCAATAAAGACTAGAACGGACAAAAGCACGCATAGCGCGATAAAGGCGCTTATGCCTAAATGCGGGGAGGAGAGATTATTTTTCCCTTGTGCGAGCAATTCACCAAGGCTAGCGCTCCCCACAGGCATACCAAAGCCTAAAAAGTCAAGGCTACTTAGCGTTACAATGCTGCCTGCCATTATGAAAGGCGTAAAAGTGATAGTGGCATTAAGCGCATTTGGCAAGATGTGTTTAAACATAATTTTCACATCACTCACATTCATAGCCTTTGCTGCTAGCACATACTCAAGATTGCGCGCTTTTAGAAATTCTGCGCGCACAAGATTAACAAGTATAATCCACGAAAAGGCTAGCACCACGCACAAAATCCATGAAAAACTTGGCTCAAATACGCTTGAAATGATAATAATCACAAATAAAATAGGCACAGCATTAAAAATCTCAATAAGCCGCTGCCCTATTAAATCCACACTTCCTCCATAATATCCTTGCAATGCCCCCATACATACGCCAATGACCACACTGCACACACTTAAAATAAGCCCAAAAGCTAGCGAGATTCTATATCCATACAGCAGTCTAGCACTCACATCTCTTGCTTTATCATCAGTGCCTAACCAGTGTTTAGAATCTGGCGCAGTGGGGGCTTGAGCGGGCAAATCCATAATGATAGTATCATAGCTATAAGGGATTGGCGCATACAGCACAAAGGCGTCTTTGAGTAATGTATTTTTCACATAGCTATCATTATAATCGCTAAAGGTCTCAAAATCTCCGCCAAAGGTTGTCTCCGGGTAATCAACAAACACAGGAAAATACATTTTAGAATCTTTATAAATGAAAAGCGGCTTATCGTTGGCAATGAAATTTGCCAAAAGGCTTAGAGTGAGCAAAATGCAAAAGCATATGAGTGAGTAAAAGGCGCGCTTATTTTGCTTAAAAATACGCCAGCGCGTGGCAAATTGCGTTTTTGTAGCTTTTTTTAGCGTTGCGCTAGGCATTTTTACCCCCAAAGTGGATACGCGGGTCGATAATGCAGTAGAGTATATCGCTTATGATATTTATCACAAGGGCTAGAAAAGTAAAAATATAAAGCGTGCCAAACACAACAGGATAGTCGCGATTTACTACACTTTCATAGCCTAAAAGCCCTAATCCATCGAGGCTAAAAATAATCTCAATAAGCAAGCTCCCGCTAAAAAATGCTGCGATAAAAATCGCAGGAAAGCCGCTTATGATAAGCAGCATAGCATTACGAAATATATGCCCATAGAGAATATGGCGCTCACTCCCGCCTTTTGCCCTAGCACATATCACATAGCTTTTATGTATCTCATCTAAAAAGCAGTTTTTGCTAAGCATAGTTAAAGTGGCAAATCCACCTATAGAAATGCATAATACAGGCAAAAACAAATGCCATAAGTAGTCTTTAATCTGTCCCCAAGTGCTAAGAGTGGCAAAGTTTTCGCTCACAAGCCCGCGCAGTGGGAAAATATCAAAATAGCTCCCACCGCAAAATAGCACCACAAGCACCACTGCAAACATAAACGCAGGCACGGCATTTAGCACGACGATAATAACACTGCTTAGCACATCAAAGCGCGAGCCATTGCGCGTAGCCTTTGCAATGCCTAAGGGAATGCTAATAAGATAAATAAGCAAAGTGCTAAATACTCCAAGTGAAATGGATACAGGAAGCTTTGAAGCGATGATTGATAACACACTAGTTTGCTGATAGAAGCTCTCACCAAAATCAAAGCGGATAAAATTCCACAGCATTTGTATGTAGCGCTCGCTTAAAGATTTATCAAATCCATAGAGTTTTTTAATCTCTGCTATGAGGTTTTCATCTAAGCCTATAGAGCCTTTGTAGAGTGTATTTTGCCCAGTAGAAGCCTCACCTGATGCGCCTAGATGCTCCATTTTGGCTATGGTGCGCTCCACAGGTCCGCCCGGGGCAAGCTGCATAAGTAAAAAATTAATACTTATAACCCCAATAAGTGTAGGAATAATGAGTAAAAATCGCTTTGTGATATAGCCTAACAATGCTAAATCCTTAAAAATTATGATTGTAAAAAGCGCATTGTAGCAAAATTAGATACTTATCACTTGTGTCTTGCACACAATATCATGCAAACATCGCCCATCGCGGCGTAAAAAGCCTATGAGTATGCCAAATAGAAAGCTTGTGCCAAATACCCACAGCACATAGCGCGCAAATGCCCGAAAGAAGCCTATTTTTATAGAATCTAGCTCTTGTGTAGCAGGCGCGGTGTGGTGCGGAGTATGCGGTTTTTGGGTGGGAAATCTCACTAGCCTTAATTGCATATAGCGAAAACCCGGCGTTTGGTGTGTGAGGGCAAAAAAAAGCGAAGTGATAATCCCATAGGCTAGCCCGCAGGAGAGGATAGCCATTTGATTATGCGTAAAATCCTCCTTGCCGTCTAAAAAGACATAGGTAGTAAGGTATAAAAGGGGCATATTAATCATAAACATATCTGTGATAAATGCCTTTATCCGCGCACTTGCATGCATGAGTATGAGCTGCTTTTTTAGGCTAAAATCATATAGATTTATCCACGCACTTTGAGGCTTTTGCGTATCTTTAGGCTTTATGTGCTGTGATTTGACTTTGCGCCAGCGCTTAGATTCTGACATTGCCTTAGTTACCGCACCTTAGTTACCACGGCTGCCGGGCTTAATAGCTTTTTGTGCGCCTTGCTTGCATAGTGGGCAATTATGCGGCTCATACATATTAAACACAAAATCTGCAAGCGCAAAAAGCGGAATATGCTCCGGCAAGCGAGCCTCTTTTTTGCGCTCTAGCGTTGAGCCTACACGCTTACAGAATCCACGATTAGCTAGCCCTGCATACGCCACTACATTTGCTCCAGCAAACTCCACGCATTGCGCAGATTCTAAAGCCGAACCGCCTGTGGTAATAATATCCTCACATATAAGCACCCGCTCACCTTTTGATACCTCAAAGCCGCGCCTTAGCTGCATTTGCCCTTCAACTCGCTCTGTAAAAATAAATCTCACATCTAAAGCCCTAGCAAGCTCATAACCTGCTAAAATCCCTCCAAGTGCGGGAGAGCAGACACATTGTATGTTAAGATTTGCTTTTTTTATCTGTTTGGCTAGCTCTTTGGCTAATTGCTGCGCGACTTTGGGATTTTCTAGCACGCGCGCAGATTGCAAATAATGGTCAGAATGATTGCCGCTGCTAAGCAAAAAATGCCCTTTGAGCAAAGCATTAGCGTCCATATAGCATTTTTTCACATCAAGCATACACCCTCCTTTAGAATCTGTAAGAATATTTGAGGTAATTCACACTCATACCGCGTTCTTTTTCATAATCAAGCAAATCATAGCCGATAAATAGCTCATGCTGCTTCCCATAGACAAAAATAGGTCCAAAGGCAAAAGTTGGGAAAAGCCACTTTTTGCGCTCTTGCGTAAGTGTGGGAGAGAGTGCAGAATCTGTGCGGGAGAAATTATATGAGCCAAAAGAAGCAAGGCGAACGCGGAAGCCGATGTGTTTGGAGGCGTAGATTCTATATTCTGCAGAAATCCCGCCACGATAGATTTGCATCGTGTTTGGCTTACTTAGATTAAATTCAAAATCTGCAAATGCGCCGTAATTTGTGCGGTCAAAAAAGCCAAAAACGCGCAAAGAATGGCGTCTATCAAAGATAAAATCATAGCCAAATTCTATACCCATAACGCTGCTTGTGCCAAGTGAAGGCGTAGTGGCAATGCCAATACTTGCAAGGGTATAAAATCCCTCTCTATAATCCTTTTGCTTAGGAATTTTAACGCCAGCAACATCATAGAGCAGCTCTTGGCGCGTTTTGGCGACATCTTGCAGCACTTCATTAGGCTCTTTATCTGTGGGGAAATCCTCTACAAGCACTTTTTGCGCTCCATAAATAAACGAAGCACACAAGGCAAGCCAGCTTAGTATGGCACAAAATCTCATATATATTTTTACCCCTTTTTGTGGTGTGTGCAACTCTTGCGTGTGAAAATGCGCTATTCTAGTATATTTTTGTTATACTTACAAATTTTATTTAAGGCGCAATTGCAAGATGTAATGTAAAAGCATAAAGCGAATTTCGTGCCACATTTGCAATTTTTGCTATTTTTAAGGAGTTAAGGTATGTCTAAATTAGTGTTTATGCTCACTTTATGCGCAAGTATTGCTTTTAGCGCGCAGTTAGAGGGGTATTATATGACGCACAAGGGTGAGAAAGGGCAGCAATCTATTGTTGAGTTTTTTAAAAAAGGCGACAAATATTATGCCTATGGCTTTGCTAATGTCGATGGCTCGCCGCCTAAAAAAGATGTAAATAATGAAAATAAAGCCCTAAGAAATCGCTATGATAAAGGCAGCGTGTTTGTCTATAATCTTGTGCGCGATGGCAATAGCGATGTGTTTAAAGATGGCAAGGTGTATAACTTTGATGCGGGCAAGGTGTATTATGCAAAGATTACGCTAAAAGGCGATATGCTCGAACTGCGCGGGAGTATTGATAAATTTGGCGCGATGGGTGAGACAAAGATTTGGAAAAGATTAAGCGATGAGGAGGTAAAGCCCTATCTTTCTCAAAAGCCTGACTTTTCTGTGGTAGAGGAAAGTTTAAAGGACATACAGCCCTAAAATGTCAGAATCTAAACTGCACAAAGCCATTGCTGCATTAAATCCCGCTCAAGCTAAGGCAGCTACGCACATTGATGGAGCAATGCTTATTCTAGCAGGTGCAGGCAGTGGAAAAACAAAGACGCTCACTACTAGGCTTGCTTATCTCATTAATGAAGTGGGCATTCCCCCTAGCTCCACGCTCACACTTACTTTTACTAACAAAGCCGCACAGGAGATGAGAGAGCGGGCGCTTATGCTTTTAGATTCTGTGCAGGAAGCCCCGCCGCTGCTTTGCACCTTTCATAAATTTGGCTTATTATTTTTACGCTTTCATATCAATGCACTTAATAGGGCGGCAAACTTTGTCGTGGTAGATTCTGCAGATAAGCGCGCTATTTTAAAAAATCTCTCAAAAACCCTCCCACCTGCGCAATTTGATAGCTATATCTCAAGTATGAAAAATGCTTTTCTCTCTCCCTTGCAAGCTAGAGCCTACGCCCATAGCGAGGAATATAAGGTGATGAATAAAGTTTATGGCGAGTATGAGCAGTATTTGCGTGAGAAAAATTTGCTTGATTTTGATGATTTACTCTATCTTACTTATGAGATTTTGCAAAATAATGAGGATATTGCACGCGCGTGGAGCAAGCGATATGAGTATATTATGGTTGATGAGTATCAAGATACTAATGAATTGCAATATAAGATTTTAAAATCATTATGTTTAACCCATAATAATCTTTGCGTAGTGGGCGATGATGACCAAAGTATTTACGGCTGGCGCGGTGCTGATGTGCGCAATATTTTAAAATTTCCTAATGAATTTCCATCTGTGAAAGTGATTAAATTAGAGCAAAATTATCGCTCAAGTGAGCAGATTCTAAATGCGGCAAATGCACTCATTGCGCATAATAATGAGCGTTTGGGCAAGGAGCTAAAAAGCATAAAAGGCGCAGGTAGTGCGGTGCGCCTTATTGAAAATGTAACCGAAAATGATGAGGCAAGCTTTCTAGCAAAAGATATTAGCGCACTTTTAGAATCTGGCATCTCCCCAAGCGATATTGCTATTTTATTTCGCATTAATGCACTCTCTCGCAGCATTGAAGAGGGCTTTAATCGGGCTAAGATTCCATACAGGCTAGTGGGTGCGGTGCGATTTTATGAGCGCGCGGAAATTAAAGATTTACTAAGCTATTTGCGTTTAATTGTTAATAGAGATGATGACTTTTCTTTTTTGCGCATTATTAATCGCCCTAAGCGTGGCATTGGCAAAGTTGGTCAAGAAAAGCTAGAGCAGCTTGCTATAAAAAAGGGTATCTCCTGCCTTGCGTGCATTGAGCAATATCCACAGGCGTGCAGGGAAGCCATTGGAGAAAAGGCATATAAGGCTCTTTATGAGCTTAGTGAGAATCTAGCGCGATGGGCGGCGTATAGCGATTTAGCCGATATGATTGAGGATATGCAAAGCCACATTGTGTTTGAATTTAGTAAGCTTGATGAAGTCGATAGGGAGGCAAATATACAAGAATTTTATGGTTTATTTCGAGATTATATTATCTCAAATCCCAATAATACTTTGAATGATTTTTTAAATGACTTAGCCTTATCTAGCCCTACTGATGAGGTTGTGGGCGAGGCTGTGAGCTGTATGAGTGTGCATTCGGCTAAGGGATTAGAATTTAAGTATGTGTATATTGTAGGTTTTGAGGAGGGGTTTTTCCCTCTGCAGAAGGGCGATGATGAGATAGAAGAGGAGCGCAGGCTGGGCTATGTGGCTTTCACACGCGCAAAAGATAACCTCACTTTATGCTTTGCTACAAGTAGATTCTATAGAGGCAAAAGAGAGATATTAAAGCCATCGCGCTTTTTGCGAGAGAGTGGATTATTAGGAGGTATAGAATCTAAGCAGAGCGATACAAATACTGCGCAGAACGAGGAGGCATTTACCAAAGGTATGCAGGTAGAACATAAACTTTTTGGCATAGGCGTTATAGAATCTATTGATGGCAAAGGCGCGCAAAGTAGGCTTAAGATTAACTTTGCAGGCTTAGAGCGAGTAATTTTAGCTCCATTTGTAAAAAAGATAGAATCTTAAAGGATAGATGATGAGATATATGTTTTTAGCGTGTATGGCGGGCATTTTGAGCTTGTGTGTGAATATATATGCTGATGATATTCATATCACACCAAATAAGCTTGTTTTACAAAAAACTTATAATGTTACGCATGATAAGGTGTATTCAAGAGATATGTTTCCCTCCATTGAAAAAAATTTTTTAGTAACTACCATTCCTTTAGATAGATTTAGTGTGTTTGAAAAATGCATAGATATTAAATCCATATTCTTACAGCTTGGCTATGAAATGGCGCCATGTGAAAGCGAAATGGTAGAGTTTAGGTTTATCAGCACGATGGATGGGGATATGGTTGATTTTGTGAAAAAAATGTATGTGCAGCATTATGGCGATAAGCTAGAGATTAGCACACTCTCCATACGCCCGCTAGGGACTATGCCTACAGATTATACGCTTATAGATTATGAGCTATCAAGTGGGCTAAAAAAAAATAGCGGCACATTTGCGATGAAATATCGCTCAAATAACAGCCCACAGGTCAAAAAGCTCACATTTATGTATGAGATTAATGGCACATTAAAGGTTTTAAAAAGCACACAAAATATCGCTACAAATGACACTATTAGCGCGCAAAATACGCGTGTAGAGCGTATTAAGTTTGAGCGTGTGGGCGCGGATTACATGAGTGAAAGTGAGCTTAATAAAAGTGGGGCAAAGAGCTATATCCGCGCTGATATGGCGATTACAAAAGATAAGATTAAGCCTAGAGTGGTGGTTAAAAAGGGCGATAGAATCCGTGTATCAAACTTTGAAGGTGGCGTGAGTATGGAAGTGGTGCTAGTAGCAAGGCAGAGCGGAGCGCAAAATGATATTATTAACGCGCAAAATCCTAGCAGTGGGAAAATATTGCGCGTGAAAATTATCGATGCGGGCAAGGCAGAAATGATATAAGGAGTGGAAATGGTATGGAGAGCAAAAGGGCAAAAAGCGGAGAAGCATAAAATAAAAGCAGATGTAGGCGCGCAAAAGTAGTTTAAACACATAAGGGGTAAATTATGGCAGAGATAAAAAAGCTAGCCATTGGCATTGGCGGAGCGAGCGGAGTGCAGTTGGGTTTAAGGCTTATAGAATCTGTGCCAGATTCTATAGAATTATTTGTGATTATTAGCGAGGGTGCGCAAAATGTCGCTAGCAGTGAGCTTAGCGAGGATATAGAAGTATGTCTTGATAAATTACGGCGCAAGAAGGACTTTCGCATTTATAATGAAGATGAGATAGATAGCCCACTAGCTTCGGGGAGCTTTGGCATTGATGCTATGGCGATTGTGCCTACAAGTATGAATCTGCTAGCAAAAATCGCTAGTGGCTTATGTGATGATTTAATTTCGCGCTGTGCGTTAGTTATGCTTAAAGAAAAGCGCACTTTGCTGCTTGCTCCGCGAGAAATGCCCTTTAGCCCCATTTCACTTGAGCAGATGAGCAAGCTTAGTGCGCTTGGCGTGATTGTAGCGCCTCCTTGTGTGGGGTATTATGCTAAGATAAAAGATTTAGAATCTATGGAGTTATTTTTTGCGGGCAAATGGCTCGATGCTTTAAACATAAAAAACGCGCTTTATACGCGCTGGAAGTGTGAGTAAGGCTTATAGATGAGGAGATTAGCAATTTATCCGGGGACTTTTGACCCTGTAACAAATGGACATTTAGATATTATTAAGCGCTCAATTGAGATTTTTGATAATGTCATAGTAGCGGTGGCGCATTCGCGCTCTAAAAAGCCGATGTTTGCGCTGCAGGAGCGCGTGGAGATTCTAAAACAAAGCACGCAGGATTTGCCAAATGTGCGTATTCAAGGCTTTAGCAATTTGCTTGCAGATTTTGCTAAAGAGCATAGCGCGCGGGTGATTATACGCGGTTTGCGCGCGGTGAGTGATTTTGAGTATGAATTACAGATGGGATATGCCAATGCCTCGCTCAATAGCGAGCTAGAAACGATTTATTTTATGCCCACATTGCAAAATGCCTTTATTAGCTCATCTGTGGTGCGCTCTATTATTGAGCATAATGGGCGCTTTGCTCATTTAGTGCCGCCTCATGTGGCGGACTTAATTTTAGGGCTTTATAAGGCAAAGATTCTACCAAATGAGTAATTTATGGCTTAAGCAAAAATATGCGCGTAATAGGCTAAAAAAGGGGGAATTATGTATGTAGCAATTGAGGGCATTGATACCTGCGGGAAAAGCACGCAAATTGAGCTACTGCGCGCGCATTACCCGCGGGCAATTTTTACCAAAGAGCCGGGTGGAAGCCTGATAGGGGAAAGTATCCGCGAGCTTGTGCTGTATGCACCCAAAAAGCGGGGCTTTATACTTGATGAATATGCTGAACTTATGCTCTTTTTGGCTGATAGGGCGCAGCATTATAAAGAAGTGCTAGCGCCTAATGCGGATAAACTCATTATTAGCGATAGGAGCGTGATTTCTGGCATAGCCTATGCAAAAAATGTGAGTATGGATAAGCTTATATGGCTTAATGAATTTGTGCTACGCGGAATGTATCCACATTTGGTGGTGATTTTAAAGTTAAGTGAGCTAGCCCTAACACAAAGGCTCAAGCTTAAAACGCACGATAGTATCGAGAGTAGAGGCATTGCGTATATGCTAAATATCCAAGAGCGATTGATAGAATCTAGCAAATATCTTAATGTGCCACATCTTATCCTTGATGCCGCTGCTAGTAGGGAGGAGATTTGCGCGATGATAAAAGGGCGTATTGATGAAATGTCTTATGTGTGAGAAGTGGAGCTATCAGATTCTATGCGCGCGCTGCCTCTCTGCCCTCCCGCTCACGCCTCGTTATAGAATCTTGCTAGATTCTATAAAAGTATATAGTTTTTACCGCTATGAAGATGTGGCATTCCTTATGCAGAGTAAATATCACCTTGTAGGCTCGCGCATTCTTAAACTACTTTCGTTTAAAGCGGCGAGACATTTTTTTACGCAAGTTGATGTGAGTGCATTTGCGCATTTCCCCCTAAGCCTTGTGGGATTAGATGATTATCCTTATGGTGCGTATTCGCATGTGGGCGTGATTGCTAGCATTTTTGCGCGCAATAGTAGGGGTGGATTGAGGGCATACTTTGGCGCGTTGAAAGCACATAATAATGTGAAATATGCCGGCACAAAACTTGCATTTCGTCAAAATAATCCTAAAGATTTTAGACTTATAAGAAAGATACATAATCCTACAATCGTGCTTATAGATGATATTATTACCACAGGGAGTAGCTTTATGGAGGCGATAAAGGTATTGGAGGGATTTCAAGTTTTATTTTGTTTGGCTTTGTGTGATGCGAGGGAATGAGGCTTTTTACGCCTCATTTTGCTCTTTTTTGTGTTTTGGTATGCCGTCTTTCGGGGGG